>MESL01000037.1 GCA_001770955.1 Burkholderiales bacterium RIFCSPLOWO2_12_FULL_65_40
GCTTGTAACGTGTGGCGAAGCGGTGACGCAGATTCCATGTCGGCACGGGACATTCACGATCCCACTACAGATGCCGGATATACGACTGCAGGTGTCTTACCCCCTGGTCCCCAATCGGTCAGGCTCTTGCTGTTGTGGGGGAGTCCATATACAACCTGTTAGAGCGCTCCACGAGAGGCTGCCGGACCCTCATGACGCGAAGGCTCTCACCGTGAGAACCGCAAGGAGAACGGTCATTAGGGAGAAACACCACGCCAACCAGCCCAAACCAAGAAATGACCAATGACTCGCGCTGGATTGGCGCTGCAGTTCGTCCTGTTGCGCGAGGGAAAGGTGGCCTTGGCCCTTTTTCCATTCCGTAGGCCAGAAGCGCCACGGTGTCTCACGCAATGGCTCACCCATTCGGAAGGCGTCGATTGCCAGCGCCGCGCAGGCGCAGGTGAGAACGAGGAGCAACCAAGCGGACATTGCGCTCTAACGTTTACGCTCAGCGGGCGGCGAAGCCATCCGATGGAGCAACCAGTTAAATTTGCGTTTGGACAGCATAGACAACGAACTCATCTCCATTGAGGTCAATTGATTTTCGCCAAAGGTGCTTCTTATTAGGCACTTCAAGAAACTCACCACGATACGCCTTGTGCGCCAGCTCTTTCTTCAATGCAGGCGTGAGACCTGGAAGTGCATTTGCTGGCAAGTCTGACCACGCTGCGACGAAACCTTTGAAGTTGCTGTAGCTGCCCTGAGAGGCATAAGTCGCTCCTTTGAATGCGGCGATATAGGTGTAGAGCGGCACAGCAATTTAACGTAAAAATGACCGGACCACCAACATGAGCGGCGGAGCCGCCACCTGCTGTTGTGGGTCCGTGTATATTGACAAGTTAAAGCTCAGGAGCATTTTTTTCGATCCACAACGTTTCGCCTGGGTGGTGCTCTTCGACTGTGTCAATTGCTCCCGCAAGAACGTCCGGCTCTTGTCCTTGGAGGGGATAGATAAAGCGAGACAAGCGCGAGTTCTTCAAGGCTGCGTATTCCGCCTCGGATATGGCGTCGGCGCCGCACCACACGTTGGCGTCGCGGCCCTCCGCTAGCCGCAAAGCGTCCTGCAGTCCAGCAGTGGAAATCGCAAGAATGACCATCGTGAAATTTAACGTGATGTATCCCGCAAAACCTGCGGGATAAACTGGACCGTGCGGAATATTCTGGTCATTGGTTTCTCCTGGAAGTGGCTTGCAGCATAGGTTTGCAGGCGGCTGCCTGATTAAACATCCATGTATAAAATACTCACGAAACCCGGCAGGCGTCAACGAGGCAAACTATAGCTCGCTACCAGACAAGAACCGCGCACTCAGACAGCACGTTTGGACTGTCAGGCAGCGGGTAGCGGCTGAACTGCCGCTTTTGGATCGTGTTGCCCAACGTCGGCTCAGGGTCGAAACCAGCCCCCCATCACATCGCCCAAATACGCGGCCTCTGTGCTTCCAACTGCCAAAAATGCGCCCGCCACGCGGCCCACACCTGTTGCAGCAGGGCCATGGCGGGCTCCACCATCGGGGCCAGGGCGCGCACCACCACCACCTGCGGGTGGGGGCTGGTGGCGCCTGCGGTGGCTGCCAGGGGGTGGGCGGCGATCACGGCGCGCGCCAGGTCCAGGGCGGTGTCGCGGCGTGTGCGCTCCAGTGCCGAGCCGGTGATGAAAAAGACCGACGCCATGCAGCGCTGCCCGGCCAGCCCCAGCGGGCTGCTCAGCAGCCGGTGGTCGGCGGCGTCGATGCGGCCGCGTTCCAACCACACGCCGGGCACTTCGATGTGCTGCAGGAAGCGGCCCACCGCAAAGGGCTGGTCGGCGTGCGGCAGGCCCAGGGCCGTTGCGTCCCAGCCCAGAAACTCGGCCCCCGGCGCCAGTTCCAGCGTGAGGTGGTTTTCGGCCTGGCAGTCGTTGTAGCCAATGGCTTCCAGCGGCAGCCATTCAAGCCGGGCGCCCGGCGCCAGCGTCAGCCGTGTGCGCTGCAGCGCCTGCTCGCCGCTGGATCGGTAAAACCGCGTGGCGCCCGGCGTGGTGACGAGGCCATGCGCGCCCGGCCCCACCGTGGCGGTGAGCTCCAGCGTGTCGCCCCCCACCAGGCCGCCCGGCGGGTGGACCAGCACGTTGTGGCAGATGCCCCCGCCCTCGGGGTACAGGCTTTGCAGGATGCGCAGCGGGCCGTCGTGCGCAAAGCGCGCCACGGTGCGTGCGTCTTCCAGGGTGTAGTCAAGTTGGAGGCGTGCGTGCCAGGACATGGGCGAGGGGTGTTGGAGGGTGGGCGGAACGGGGCAGGGCAGTGGCTCAGTCGCCTCCGCCGGGTATCCCGCAGCGGGTGGCGGCCTGCCACGGCGTGCGGCTGTTGTTTTCTCTGCTGCACGGCTTGACCGGCAGAGGGGGCGCACCTATTCTGGGGGGCTTCAAAGGGGAACGCTTTCCATGCCCAATGCATCGACCAACGATACCGTGCGCCGCCTGCAGGCGCTGATAGAGCGCGAGACAGGCGCCCCGTTGGGGGCATCGGTGCAGGCCGAGATGGCGGCCATTCTGGGCGGCGGGCCAGCGGCGGCACGCCCCGTGGCCCCGGAGGTGGCGCAGGTGGCCGAGCGGGAGGTCACCATCGTGCTGGCCGACCTGCGCGGTTTCACGGCGCTGTCGGCCACGCGGCCCGCCGGTGAGGTGGTGATGGCCCTCAACCGGTGCCTCGCGCGGCTCAGCGAGGTGGTGTACCGCTACCAGGGCACCATCGACAAGTTCACGGGCGAATCGATCATGGTGCTGTTCGGCGCGCCGCAGTCGCATGCGGACGACGTCGAGCGCGCCCTGGTCTGCGCGGTCGAGATGCAGCTGGCCATGCGCGACCTGAACCTGGAGCATCTGCGCGAGCGTCTGCCGCAGGTGTACCTGGGCATCGGCATCAACACCGGCACGGTGGTGGCGGGGCGTTTTGGCTCCGACCTGTTCTCGCAATACACGGTGATCGGCGAAGAGGTGAATCTGGCCTCGCGCATCGAGGCGTTCAGCCTGCGCGGGCAGATCTTGATGAGCGAGACCACTTACCAGCGCTGCGGCAGCCTGGTGTCGGCCACGGCGCCCATGCAGGTGTATGTGAAGGGCAAGGCCGAGCCGGTGGCCATGCGCGAGCTGGTGGCCATTCCGGCGCGCAAGCTCAAGGTGCCGCGCCAGGAGTTCCGGCGCAGCCACCGGGCCGAAACGCATGTGCCCTGCCTGTGCCAGCTGGTGCAGGGCGACGATGTGCAGCCGCGCATCATCCACGGCATGATCGTGGACGTGAGCTACCACGGCCTGCAGATGGAGCTGCCCGAGCGCATCGAGCCGGGCAACGTGCTGCAGATGGAGTTTTCGCTGGCGCTGGTGGAGCACCGGGCGGTGGGCGTGTTCGCGCGCATCGTCAAGATCCAGGCCGTTGAAAACCATTGGGTGGCAGGCCTGGAGTTCACCGAGCTGGACGACGTGTCGCGCCAGAAGGTGCAGATGTTCGTGCAGTTGCTCGTGGCATCGCGCTAGCTCTTGCAAAGTGAAAAAGGCCTGTGTTCCTTGATGGGTAAGCGCTAATAGCTACTGAAACTGTAGCGAAATACCTGAAATAGGTGCATCCGCACACCCCGGCGGGTGGCGGATGCACGTGGCGGCTACTTCGCGCGTGATGCCGCGCTGGCCACGGCCAGGGCCGTCATGTTGAGCACACGGCGCACCGTGGCAGCCGGTGTCAGGATGTAGGCCGTGGCCGCCGCGCCCATGAGGATCGGGCCCACGGTCACGCCGCCGCTGGTCGTGGTCTTGAGCACGTTGTAGAGGATGTTGGCCGAATCGATGTTCGGGCAGATCAGCAGGTTGGCCGAGCCGGTGAGCGTTGAATCCTGCATGTAGGTGGCGCGGATGTTGGGCTCCAGCGCCGCGTCGCCATGCAGTTCGCCGTCGCACTCGATCTCGGGGTGGCGCGCCACAAAAAGGTCGCGGGCCAGGCGCATTTTTTTCGCCGAAGCGCGCTTGGACGATCCAAAGCTCGAATGCGACAAGAAGGCCACCTTCGCCGGCAGGCCAAAGCGCTGCACTTCCTGCACCGACTTCCAGGCGATCTCGGCCAGCTGTTCCGCTGTCGGGTCTTCGTTGACGTAGGTGTCGGCGATGAACAGCGGGCCGCGGTCGGTCATGAGCGCGTTGAGGGTGGCGTAGTCGGCCACGCCGGCCTCATGGCCGATGATGCTGTGGATGCGCTCCAGATGCGTCTCGAACGTGCCCACCAGGCCGCAGATCATCGCGTCGGCGTCGCCCAGCTTGACCATCAGCGAGGCGATGATGGTGTTGGAGCGGCGCACGGCAGCCTTGGCCATTTCAGTCGTGGCGCCGTTGCGCTTCATGAGCTGGTGGTAGTGCTCCCAGTATTGGCGAAAGCGCGGGTCGTCCTCGGGGTTGCAGATCTCCACGTCCTTGCCGGGCTGGATGCGCAGGCCGGCCTTGGCGATGCGTGCCGCGATCACGGCCGGGCGGCCGATCAGGATCGGGTGGGCGATGCGGTCATCCACCACGTTCTGTGCGGCGCGCAGGGCGCGCTCGTCTTCGCCGTCGGCATAGGCCACGCGCTTTTGCGCGTCGGGTAGGGCCTTGGCGGCGTTGATGACCGGGCGCATCAGGATGCCCGTCTGGTACACAAAGCGCCCAAGGTTCTCCTTGTAGGCCTCCATGTCGGTGATGGGGCGCGTGGCCACGCCCGAATCCATGGCGGCCTGGGCCACGGCCGGGGCGATCTTGAGGATCAGGCGGGTATCGAACGGCGTGGGAATCAGGTAGTCGGGGCCAAAAGTAAGTTCTTTGCCTGCGTAAGCGTTGGCTACCTCTTCGCTGATGTCTGCCTTGGCCAGGTCGGCGATCTGGCGCACGCAGGCCAGCTTCATGGCTTCGGTGATTTTGGTGGCACCGCAGTCGAGCGCGCCCCGGAAGATGTACGGGAAGCACAGCACGTTGTTGACCTGGTTCGGGTAGTCCGAGCGGCCCGTGGCGATGATGCAGTCCGGGCGCACGGCCTTGGCCAATTCGGGGCGGATCTCGGGCTCGGGGTTGGCCAGCGCCAGGATGATGGGCTTGGGCCCCATGGTCTTGACCATCTCGGCCGTGAGCACGCCGGGAGCCGAGCAGCCGAGGAACACGTCCGCGCCGTTGATAACGTCAGCCAGCGTGCGGGCCTCGGTCTTCTGGGCGTAGCGGGCCTTGGACTCGTCGTAGCCGCCCGGGCGGCCTTGGTAGATCACGCCCTTGGAATCCACCATGTAGACGTTTTCGACCTTCACACCCAGGCCCACCATCACGTCCACGCAGGCAATGGCGGCGGCGCCCGCGCCCGAGACGGCGATCTTCACCGCGCCGATGTCCTTGCCCACCAGCTCCAGGCCGTTGAGCAGCGCGGCGCTGGAGATGATGGCCGTGCCGTGCTGGTCGTCATGGAACACCGGGATGTTCATGCGCTTGGAGAGTTCGCGCTCGATGTAGAAGCACTCGGGTGCCTTGATGTCTTCGAGGTTGATGCCGCCAAGCGTCGGTTCGAGCGCGGCGATGATGTCGATCAGCTTGTCCGGGTCGCGCTCGTCGAGTTCGATGTCGAACACGTCTACGCCAGCAAACTTCTTGAACAGACAGCCCTTGCCCTCCATCACCGGTTTGCCGGCCAGCGGGCCGATGTCGCCCAGGCCCAGCACGGCCGTGCCGTTGGTGATGACGCCCACGAGGTTGCCGCGCGAGGTGTAGTCGAAGGCCTTGCTGGGGTCGGCCTGGATGTCGAGGCAGGGGTAGGCCACGCCGGGCGAGTACGCCAGGGACAGGTCGCGCTGGTTGGACAACGGCTTGGTCGGGGTGACGGAGATCTTGCCCCGGCTGGGGTTGCGGTGGTACTCGCGCGCGGCATCGCGCAGGGCGGCTTCGGCGGCGGACAGTTCTTGGGTCATTCGGTAATCCTCAACGGTAGGCAAATTGAGCTTACTCCACTGCGGCGAACCCTTTTGTTGCAGGAGGCCCGGGCGGCCTGCAAAAAGCGCTGCCCCGCCAGGCCAGGGGCTGGGGCGGGGCAGTCACCACCGTGGAGGCGTGGCCGTGAATCGGGCTCTTGGGGCAGCGCGGGTGCGACGCGAGTGGGCATCGGCCTGGCGTGCGGCGGAGACAGCGGCGGAGGTGTCGCGGCTGGCGCCATTGAAGAAAACGTTCAGGACCACGGCTGTGATCGAGGCCCGCAGGATACCGGATTCGCGGACGGATGGATGGAGTGGGGCCTCCAGAGCCGAAAAAGAGGGGGCGCAGATCAGGGCGCGGAGTCACCGGGCGCGCGCGTGAAACCAAGCGCTTCGAGTTCTTCGGGCGACAGATCGAGTTCGGCCACCTCGGGCTGGCGGGGTTCGATGGTGCGGCGCCGCTCGTAGGGCGTGGGCGGGCCGACTTCGGCATGGCGCCGGTCCCGGCCGGAGCGCCGGTCGGGTACGTTGCGCCGGTCGGCGCCCGGTGCGGGGGGAATTGCGGGGTTGCTCATGTCTATTCCCATGCAGTGGGAGCAAGCCATGGGCTGACAGGCGCATGCAGACCATGGCTTGCCGTCGGGTTCGGGGAGGGCTGTGCGGCAGGGCCGTCAGGCAGGCCGCAAAACAAGTATGCCGTGGGCACTATGGCCTGGCAAACAATAAGTTACCAGCTGGCTTCTTTTCAGTTTTCCATTCTGCGAACGCGGCACCCGCGACGCATGAAACTGGCGCGCCCCAGGCCAGGGCCGCCGCGCAAGGGCCGCCCCGCCGCGCTGGCGGCGTCCCCCTGCCCGCAGCGCGCAGCACCTCAGGGGGGTGTTGTTTCACTTCAGGCCAGCAGGTCGCTGAGCGCGCGTGCGATCACCCGGGTGGCGCGGCGCAGGTCTTCGAGCTCCAGGCGCTCGTCGGCGCGCTTGGCGTGCGATTGCAGCACCGTGCGCGGGCCGGCGCCGTAGATCACGCCGGGAATGCCGTGCTGCGCATACAGGCGCACATCGGTGTAGAGCGGTGTGCCCACGGCGGGGATGGGTTCGCCCAGCACCGCCTGGGCGTGCTTCTGCAGGGCGTCCACCAGCGGGCGGTTGCCCGGCAGCGGCGTCATGGCGTGGGCCAGCAGCAGGCGCCGGATGTCCACCGAGATGCCCGGGCATTCGCCCGCTGCCTGTGCGATCACGCGGCGGAGGGTCGCCTCGACCTCGGCCGGGTTCTCCTCGGGGATCATGCGGCGGTCGAGCTTGAAGCTGACCTTGCCGGGCACCACGTTGGTGTTGGTGCCGCCCTCGATGCGGCCGACGTTGAGGTAGGGGTGCGTGATGCCCGCCACCTGGGACGTGACTTGCTGGTAAAGCCGATTTTGCGCATACAGAGCGTTCAGGATGTGCACTGCACCCTGCAGCGCATCCACCCCGGTGTGGGGCACGGCGGCATGGGCCATCTTGCCGTGCACGGTCACTTCCATCTGCAGGCAGCCGTTGTGCGCCGTGACCACCTCGTAGCTGAAGCCCGCCGCGATCAGGAGATCGGGTTTCGTCAGGCCGTGTTTCAGCAGCCAGCCGGGCCCGAGCTCGCCACCAAATTCTTCGTCGTAGGTGAAGTGCAGCTCCACCGCTCCCCGCGTGGGCCGGGCGACGGCTTCGAGGGCGCGCACGGCGAAGGTGAAGCTGGCGAAATCGCTCTTGCTCACGGCCGTGGCGCGGCCATACATCGTGCCGTTCACCACGTCGCCGCCATAGGGGTCGTGCGTCCAGCCCTCGCCAGGCGGCACCACGTCGCCGTGGGCATTCAGGGCGATGGTGGGGCCGCCGTCGCCATACGGGCGGCGCACGATGAGGTTGGTGATCGACTCCATGCCATAGGCTTGCACCTCGGCAGTGGGGACGGCGTGCTTTTCGACGGTGAAGCCAAGGCCATTCAACAGCTCGGCCGTGCGTTCGGCGTGCGGTGCGTTGTTGCCGGGGGGCGTGTCGGTGGGCACGCGCACCAGGGCTTGGAGAAAGCGCACTTCCTCGTCGAAATGCTGGTCGATCCAGGCGTCCAGCGCGGCGTAGTGGGTCATGGCAGAGTCCTAGGCGAGCTGGCGCAACAGCTGGGCGAAGGCCTCGATGGCCAGCTGCATGTCGTTGCTGGTGGTCGATTCGAGCGGGTTGTGGCTGATGCCGGCGTTTTCTCCGCGCACGAACAGCATGGCCTGGGGCATGATTTCATGCAGTTTCATGGCGTCGTGGCCGGCGCCGCTGGGCATGCGGTGCAGGGGCAGGCCCAGGGCGTTGACGGCGCGCTCCCAGCGGTGCTGCCAGTCGTAGGCGCTGGGCGCCGCCGATGCGCGCATCGCTTCTTCGACGGTGCAGCGCAGGCCCCGGCGCTCGGCGATGCGTTGCAGGCTGGTCAGCACGTCGTGGGCCAGCGCGTCGCGCTGCGCATCGTTGGGCGCGCGCAGATCGATGCTGAAATGGCAGCGCCCCGGCACCACGTTGATGGACCCGCCCGGCACGTTGAGCAGGCCCACGGTGGCCACCGAGTCGCCGTCGATGTTGGCGCGCTCTTCCAGGTACAGCGCCAGCTCGGCCACGCCGACGGCGGCGTCGCGGCGGCGGTCCATGGGCGTGGTGCCTGCATGGCTGGCCATGCCGACCATCTCGCACAGGTAGCGCACGCTGCCGTTGATGGAGGTGACCACGCCCAGGGGCAGGTCGAGTTCGCTCAGCACCGGGCCCTGTTCGATGTGCACCTCGACAAAGCCCAGATAGTTCGCCGGGTTGCGCTGCAGGCGGGGGATGTCCTCGATGCGCAGGCCGGCCTGCGTCATGGCCGAGCGCAGGCTGATGCCCTGGGCGTCCTTCTGGTCGAGCCAGGCCGGGTCGAACTGGCCCAGCAGGGCGCTGGAGCCGAGAAAGGTGGCCTTGAAGCGCTGGCCTTCTTCCTCGGCGAAGGCCACCACTTCGATGTTGTACGACAGCCGCTTGCCCGCGCGGTGCAGCTCGCGCACGCAGGCCATGGGCACGAAGATGCCCAGGCGGCCGTCGTATTTGCCGCCGTTGCGCACGGTGTCATAGTGCGAGCCCATCAGCAGCGTGCGCATGCCGGGCGCGCTGGCATGGTAGCGGCCGACCACGTTGCCCACGGCGTCGATCTGCGCTTCGTCAAAGCCGCATTCCAGCATCTGGTCGCGCAGATGCCGGGCGCAGGCCCGGTGCGCCTCGGTGAGGTAGGTCACCGTCAGCTGGCCCTGCTCGGCGTAGCCCGGGTCGCTGTACCGGGCCAGGGCTTCGTGCCAGTCCCAGACCTCGTTGCCGAGCACGGGCTCGGCGCCAAAACGGTCGTTCAGGCGCAGCTCGGCGATGCGGTGGATGTTGCGCAGTGCCTCGGCGCGCTCGAAATCCGGGTGGTTGTGCAGCCTGCGGGCCAGTGTGTCGATGATCTGCTGCCGGGTCAGCCCGGTGCCGCGCGGGCCGCGCACCGCCAGGATGAACGGGAAGCCAAAGCGCGTGTTGTAGGCCGTGTTGAGCTGCTGGAGGCGCTCGAACTCCTGCGGGGTGCAGTGCGTCAGGCCCGCTGCGCTTTGCTCCTGGCTGGATTCGGCCGTGAGCTGCTGGCCGACCATGGCTTTGCCCGCCAGTTCGGGGTGGGCGCGGATCAGTTGCAGCTGCGCCTCGGGTTCGGCATTGCGCACCACGGCGGCCATGACGGATTTGAGGTGCGCCAGCGAGCGCAGCGGGCGCTGTGCGAGGGCCTGGCGTGCGATCCAGGGCGAGTGTTCATAGATGCCGTCCAGCGCCCGCAGGGCATCGGACAGGGCGGCGGTGTTGAGTTGCTCAAGGGTCATTGCCATGGTTCAAGCCTGGTTGGCGGTACAGGGGTGCGTCTGCGTCCAGTGGCGCGCGATGTCGATACGGCGGGCTACCCACACGTGGCGGTGCAGCTGGATATGGTCCAGAAAGCGCTGCAGCGCCGTGATGCGCCCGGGGCGCCCCAGCAGGCGGCAGTGCATGCCGACGCTCATCATTTTGGGCCGGTCCAGGCCGGCCGGGTCGCCCTCGGCATAGAGCGCGTCGAAAGTGTCCTTCAGGTACTGGAAGAACGGGTCGGCGTGCGAATAGCCCTGGGGCAGCGCAAAGCGCATGTCGTTGCAGTCCAGCGTGTAGGGCACGATGAGCTGGGGCACCACGCTGCCGTCGGTGCGGCGCACCTGCATCCAGAACGGCAGGTCGTCGCCGTAGTAGTCGCTGTCGTAGGCGAAGCCGCCGTGGTCGGCCACCAACCGCCGGGTGTTGGGGCTGTCGCGCCCGGTGTACCAGCCCAGGGCCCTTTCGCCCGTCATGCGCTGGAGGATGTCCATCGCTTCCTGCAGGTGGGCACGCTCGATGTCTTCGGGCACGTCCTGATAGTGAATCCACTTGAGGCCGTGGCAGGCGATTTCGTGGCCGAGTTCCATGAACGCCTGCGTCACATCGGGGTGCCGCTGCAGCGCGCTCGCCACGCCGAACACGGTGAGCGGCAGACCGCGCTGCTCGAACTCGCGCAGGATGCGCCAGACGCCCGCACGCGATCCGTATTCGTAGATGCTCTCCATGCTCATGTGGCGCCCGGGGTGGCTGGCCGGGTTGAACATCTCCGAGAGGAACTGCTCCGAACCCGTGTCGCCGTGCAGCACGCAGTTCTCGCCCCCTTCCTCGTAGTTCAGCACGAACTGCACGGCGATGCGCGCGCCGCCAGGCCATCGGGCGTGGGGCGGATGCCTTCCGTGGCCGACAAGGTCGCGGGGGTAGGGGGCGGTGGTGTCGTAGGTCATGCGGGGGGGGCCGGGGAAAGAGCGTTGTGGGCGGGGCTCGGCTTGCATGCCGCGATGATAGAAGGAACGGGCGGAGTGCATACACTCCGGATCTCATCAGGCGGCCATTTCCGGCGGCCCTTCACCAGGAGATTCCCCATGGGCTTGAGCACCCACGTTCTGGACACCATGCACGGTGGCCCCGCCGCCGGCATGGCGGTGGCCTTGTATGCCACCGAGGGCGAGTCCGCCACGCTACTCCAGCGTCTGGTGCTGAACCAGGACGGACGCCCCGACGCCCCGCTGTTCGACCATGCCAGCCTGCGCGTGGGAACCTACCGCTTGCGCTTCGATGTGGCGGGCTACTTCAAGGCGCGCGGCGTGCAGTTGCCCGAGCCCCCGTTCCTCGATCAGGTGAATCTCGATTTCGGCATTGCCCATGCCGACCAGCACTACCACGTGCCGCTGCTGGTCAGCCCCTGGAGCTATTCGACCTACCGGGGGTCGTGAGGTGCTATGAAAATATGAGCTGCTTGCGCTCTATTCGCAATCTTTTGAATATCAAAAGTGCATGAAAACGCCTGAAATAAAGCGCAGCACGCTCCTTTTTTCAGAGCTGCCCCTCGGTCAGCGTGTCGAGCTGGAACTTGCCGCTCTTGTCCCACAGCCAGGTGTCGGTGTAGGTGACCTTGCCCATGCGGGCCGGCACAGGGTAGGGCGCGGCAGCACGTGCGGTGCGCTCGATCTCGGCCACCACCTCGGGGGCATGGCGCGGTGCGCGCAGCCAGTGCACGCGGGTCACGCTGCCCTTGCGGTCGATGTCCACCTCCAGCACCCCGATGGCGTAGAGCTGGGGCTGCAGCTTGCCCTTGAAGATGCGCTCGGCGTTCTGCCCGTACAGGTGGCGGGCGGCGTCCTTGCGATAGTCGCGTGGTGTGCGGGCGTTCGAGGGCTCGGGGGCCGCAGGGGGCGTGGGTGTGGCCCGCTTGCTGCTTGCCGTGCCGGTGGTGCTGGGCGTGTCGGTGCCGGCGGCGCGGCTGTCGGGCGGCGCCGCGCTGTCGGGTGCGGAGGACTTGCAGGCGGATACAACGGCGGTGATGGCGGCCATCAGTCCGGCCAGCAGCCAGGAGCTCCGCGTTTTGGAGCGGGGCGAAGGGTTCGGGTCCATGCGAGCGGTCGGTAAGTTGCAGGAAGCGCCCCGTGCCCGGGGCCATGGTGACCTGATGAGAGGCCGATAGCGTGGCATTTTTGCACCTTTTCCTCCAGGGCCTTGAAACGGCCCCGGCCTGCCTGGTGAGTGTGGAGCGCACCGAAGGCTCGGTGCCGCGCGAGCGCGGCGCCTGGATGGCCGTCTTTGACCGCCAGGTGGTGGGCACCATCGGCGGCGGGCATGTGGAATTCCAGGCCATCGCCGAGGCGCGCCGCCGGCTGGGCGGTGCGGGCGGGCCACCGGTTCTGCGCCATGCGCTGGGCCCCAGCCTGGGTCAGTGCTGCGGCGGGGTCATGCACCTGCGTTTCGAGGGGGTGGGGGCCGAGGACCGCGACGCGCTGGCCCGGCGCCTGGCGCCCCGGCGCGATCCGGTGGCGCTGTTTGGCGGCGGCCATGTGGGCCAGGCGCTGGCGCGCGTGCTGGCGCCGCTGCCGTTCCAGCTCACCTGGATCGACAGCCGCGACGGCATCTTCCCGCAGGATGCTCCGCAAGATGTAGCCTGCGAGCATTCCGACCCCGTGCAGGCTGCCGTGCCGGGCCTGGCGCCCGGTGCACGCGTGCTCATCATGAGCTTCAGCCACGCCGAAGACCTGGACGTGGTGGCTGCCTGCCTGCGCCGCCAGCGTGAGCGGGGCGACCTGCCCTTCATCGGCCTGATCGGCAGCCGCAGCAAATGGGCCACCTTCCGCCACCGCCTGCAGGAGCGCGGCTTCACCGAGGCGGAACTGGCGCAGGTGACCTGCCCGATCGGCGTGCCCGGCATTGCGGGCAAGGCGCCCGAGGTCATCGCTGTGGCCGTGGCGGCGCAGCTGTTGCAGACCTTGCCGCCCGATGGACAGGACGGCGTCTGATGCGCGGCGCCTCATTCCGTGCCGCCACCGCGCACGGGTTTTGCATACACTTTGCATCCTCCGGTCGCAGCGGAGCCTTGGCGGTGCACTCCGCTTTGGAGCGCGGCCCATGCTGTTCAGAGCGCCCGCAGTGGTGAATGGCGTTTGGCTTCTCGCCAAGGGTGAAATACATGGAAAGCTACCTTCTCGACTGGGCCAACCTGCTGCTGCGCTGGCTGCATGTCATCACCGCCATCGCCTGGATCGGCTCCTCGTTCTACTTCGTCTTCCTCGACAGCAGCCTCACGCCGCCCGAGGACGAGGACCTGAAGAAGCAGGGTGTGAGCGGCGAACTCTGGGCCGTGCACGGCGGGGGCTTCTACCACCCGGTCAAGTTCAACGTCGCGCCGCCCAAACTCCCCGGCCACCTGCACTGGTTCTATTGGGAGAGCTACAGCACCTGGCTCAGCGGCTTTGCGCTGTTCACCGTGTCCTACCTCTGGAGCGCGGGCACCTATCTGGTGGACAAGTCGCGCATGGACTGGGCGCCGTCCACGGCCGTGGTCGCTGCACTGTCCTTTCTGGTGGTGTTCTGGCTGCTGTACGACGCCATCTGCCGCGCCTTCGGCCAGAGCAAAAACGGCGACGCGATCGTCGGCGCGCTGGTGTTCGTGCTGGTGTGCATCGCGTCGTGGCTGGCGTGCCACTGGTTTGCCGGGCGCGCGGCGTTTCTGCTGGTGGGCGCGATGATGGCCACGGCCATGAGCGCCAACGTGTTCTTCTGGATCATTCCGGGCCAGAGAACCGTGGTGGCGCAGATCCAGGCCGGCCAGCCGGTGGACCCGCTCCACGGCAAGCGCGGCAAGCAGCGCAGCGTGCACAACACCTACTTCACGCTGCCGGTGCTGTTTGCCATGCTCAGCGGGCACTACAGCTTCACCTGGGGCCACCCGCAGAACTGGCTGGTGCTCATCCTCATGATGTTCGCGGGTGCAGCCATCCGGCAGTTCTTCGTACTGCGCCACGGCTACAAGCTGGGGCGCAACGGCCACCCCTGGCCTTATGCGCTGGCGGGCGTGGCGGTGCTGGCGGGCGCGGTGGTCTGGCTGCGTCCGGTTGCTCCTGTTTCAATAGCTGGTAGCGCCCAACCAGCGGGCGCCATCGGCGGATTTGACTACAAGGAAGTGCAGTCCGTGCTGCAGCAGCGCTGCGTGCAGTGCCACGGCCCCGAGGTGCAGATGAAGGGCGTGCGCCTGGACACGCCCGACCAGGTGGCGCCGCGCGCCCAGCTCATCTACCAGCAGGTGGTGCTGCAAAAGCTCATGCCCATGAACAACGCCACGCAGATGACCGAGGCCGAGCGCGCGCTCATCGCACGCTGGTTCCAGGCGGGCGCACAGGTGCATTGAGCGTCAGCGGACTTCGAGTCCGAGGCCGCGCAGGTAGGTGGCGATGGTGCAGCGCCCGGCCTGCACCAGGTCGAAGGCTTCGGTGTCGAGCAGCCAGCTTTGCAGCAGCCCTTCGACCAGCACCTGCTGGCCCAGGGCGGCCATGTCGGGCGATACGGCGGCAGGGCAGGGGCGCTGGGCAAAGGCATGCTCCAGAGCGCTGCGGTTGCGCGCCAGCCACTGGCGGTGCAGCGTCAGGTGGCGGGCCTGCACGGCGTCGAGCTCTGCCACGTATTCCACGCGGTGCGTGCCGATCTGCATCACGCGGCGCAGCGATGCATCGGTGGCGATGTGCCGCAGCGCTTCGAGAATGGCGGCATACACCTGGTCCATGCCCGGGGCGGGCGCCCCCGGTGGCGGCTGCGCAATCAGTTGTTCCAGCGGCCCGGTGGCGCGCTCCATCATGGCGTTGAACAGGTCTGCCTTGTCCTTGAAATGCCAGTAGATCGCGCCCCGGGTGGCACCGGCGGCCATCGCGATGTCGTTGAGCGAGGTGCGCGACACCCCTTTTTCCTCAAACAGGCGTTCGGCGGCATCGAGCAAGGTGTTGCGCGTTGCCTGGGCATCGGCTTTGGTGCGACGGGCCATGGGCATTTCTCCTGGAGGCAAGCCCTTTACTATACATACATTCAAGGATGTATATATACTCCAGCATTCCACATCCGCTAATGGCGGGTGTACGCACGTTTCACAGAAAAAACCTAGACTGCCTGCTTTCGTGCACGCCACGGACGGACTTTTCCGAAGGAATCCCATGCTTTTGCGCCAAGCCCCGACTGTTTCTGCCCTGTCCCCAGCATCCCCCCGATCGCGCCAGCGGCAGGCCCTCGCCGTTGGCTGCCTGGGCGCGGCGCTGCTGCTCTCGGCCTGCGGCAAGGGCGATGCGCCCGCCGCGCCACCCGGTGGCGGCATGCCGCCGCCCGAAGTGGGCGTGGTGGTGGCCAAGCCGGGCGATGTCGGCCTGATCACCGAGCTGCCCGGCCGTCTGGAGGCCTCGCGCGTGGCGCAGGTGCGGGCGCGTGCCGCCGGCATCTTGCAGAAACGGCTGTTCCGCGAGGGCAGTGACGTGAAGGCGGGGCAGCCCCTGTTTGCCATCGACGCTGCGCCCTACGCAGCGGCTTTGCAGAGTGCCGAGGCCACGCTGGCGCGGGCCCAGGCCAACCTGACGCAGACCACGGCGCTGGCCGAGCGCTACAAGCCGCTGGTGGCCGCCAACGCCGTCAGCCAGCAGGAATACGCCAATGCCGTGGCGGCGCAAAAGGCGGCGGAGGCCGAGGTGGCCGCCGGCAAGGCAGCGGTGCAGACGGGCCGCATCAACCTGAATTACGCCAGTGTCACGGCGCCGATTTCGGGCCGCATCGGCCGCGCCCTGGTCACCGAAGGGGCGCTGGTGGGGCAGGGCGAGGCCACGCAACTGGCCGTCATCCAGCAGGTGGACCCGGTGTATGTCAATTTCACCCAGTCGGCCGGCGAGGTGATGAAGCTGCGCCGCGCCCTGGCCGAGGGCCAGTTGCAGCGCGCCGGGGGCAGCGAAGCGGCCAGCGTGCGCCTGGTGCTGGAGGATGGCAGCGAATACGCCCGCCCCGGCAAGCTGCTGTTTTCCGACCTGACGGTGGACGCCAGCACGGGCCAGATCACGCTGCGCGCCGAGGTGCCCAACCCCAAGGGCGATTTGCTGCCGGGCCTGTATGTGCGCGTGCGGCTCGAGCAGGCCCAGGTGTCCAACGCCATCACGCTGCCCCAGCAGGCGGTCACACGCACCCAGCAGGGTGACCGCATCACCGTGGTGGACGCCGACGGCAAGCCCAGCCCGCGCATGGTGAAGGTGGGTGCAGCCCGCAACAACCAGTGGATCGTGCTGGAGGGCCTGAAGGCGGGCGAGCAGGTCATGGTCGATGGCTTCCAGAAGCTGCAGATGATGCCGCCCGGCACGCCGGTGAAGGCCGTGCCCTGGCAGGCCCCCGGCAGCGCCGCCGCACCCGCGGCTGCGCCCGCTGCCAGTGCCCCTGCTGCGGCCGCCAGCGCCGGTCAGTCATAAGGAGCCAGCCCCATGGCCAAGTTCTTTATTGACCGCCCCATCTTCGCGTGGGTGATTGCCTTGTTCATCATGGTGCTGGGCGCCGTGTCGATCACCAAGCTGCCGGTGTCGCAATACCCCTCGGTGGCGCCACCGACCATCGTCGTCAGTGCCGCCTATCCCGGTGCTTCGGCACAAACGCTGGAAGACAGCGTGCTGGCCGTGATCGAGCGCGAAATGAACGGCGCGCCCGGCCTGGCCTACATGGAGGCCGTGAGCCAGGCGAACGGCACCGGCACCCTCACGCTGAGCTTCGAGCCGGGCACGAATGCCGATCTGGCACAGGTCGAGGTGCAGAACCGCCTGTCGCGCGCTGCGCCGCGCCTGCCGGCGGTGGTGAACCAGCAGGGCGTGCGCGTGGACAAGTCGCGCAGCAACTTCCTGCTGTTCACCATGCTGTCGTCGTCCGACCCCCAATTCGACGTCAACGCGCTGAGCGACTACGCCGCGCGCAACGTGGTGCCCGAACTGCAGCGCCTGCCCGGCATCGGCCAGGTGCAGCTGTTCGGTGCAGAGCGCGCCATGCGCGTCTGGGTCGATCCGGCCAAGCTGCAGGGCTTCAACCTCTCGGCGGCCGATGTCGCCAGCGCCATCCAGGCGCAGAACGCGCAGGTGTCGGCCGGCAGCCTGGGCGAGTTGCCCAACCTGAGTGGTCAGACGATCTCGGCCACCGTGGTGGTGCCGGGGCAGATCAGCTCGACCCAGGAGTTTGGCAACATCGTGCTGCGTGCCAATGCCGACGGTTCCACGGTGCGCCTCAGGGATGTGGCGCGCATCGAACTGGGCGCCCAGTCGTATGCCACCACTGCGCGTCTCAACGGCAAGCCGGCCACCGGCATGGGGGTGCAGCTGTCGCCCTCGGGCAATGCGCTGGCGGCAGCCGCAGCAGTCAAGACCCGCATGGCCGAGCTGGAAAAATACTTTCCGTCCGGCGTGAGCTGGACCATTCCGTACGACAGCTCCAACTTCGTCAAGATTTCCATCAAGCAGGTCGCCATGACCCTGCTCGAAGCCATTGCGCTCGTGTTTCTGGTGATGTTCCTGTTCCTGCAGAACTTCCGCTACACCATCATCCCGACCATCGTGGTGCCGGTGGCGTTGCTGGGCACCTTTGGTGCGTTGCTGGCCATGGGCTTTTCGATCAACGTGCTGACCATGTTCGGCATGGTGCTGGTGATCGGCATCGTGGTGGACGACGCCATTGTGGTGGTCGAAAACGTCGAGCGCATCATGAACGAGGAGGGCCTGCCGCCCCTGCAGGCGACGCGCAAGGCCATGGGCCAGATTTCGGGCGCCATCATCGGCATCACCGTGGTGCTGATCTCGGTGTTTCTGCCGCTGGCGTTCTTTGCCGGCTCGGTGGGCAACATCTACCGCCAGTTCTCGGCGGTGATGGGGGTGTCGATTGCCTTTTCCGCCCTCATGGCACTGTCGCTCACGCCGGCGCTGTGCGCCACGTTGCTCAAGCCCGTCGAGGCCGGGCATGGGCACGCCAAGAAGGGGTTTTTTGGTGGTTTCAACCGCGGTTTTGCCCGCACCGCCAAGGGCTACGAAGGCTGGGTGGCCAAGCTGCTGCGCCGTGGCGGCCGCATGATGGTCATCTATGTCGCGCTGATCGCTGCCGTGGGCGTGCTGTACATGCGCCTGCCGACCTCCTTCCTGCCGAACGAAGACCAGGGCAACCTGCTGGTGAACATCCAGCTGCCGCCGGGCGCCACGCTGGAACGCACCCAGGCCGTGGTCGAAAAGGTCGAAGATTTCATGCTCAAGCAACCCGAAGTCAAGAACATGGTTGCCGTGCTGGGCTTCAGCTTCTCGGGCCAGGGGCAGAATGCCGGCCTGTCGTTCGTGACGCTCAAGGACTGGTCCGAGCGCGCCGGTGCCGGGCACACGGCCGAGGCCATTGCGGGCCGGGCCATGGGCGCGCTGTCGGGTGTGCGCGATGCGTTCATCTTCGCGCTGAGCCCGCCCGCCATTCCCGAGCTGGGGGTGAGCTCGGGCTTCACTTTCCGCCTGCAGGACCGCGGTGGCAATGGCCATGATGCGCTGGTGGCGGCCCGCAACCAGATGCTGGGCATGGCCCGGCAGAGCAAGATTCTGGCGGGCGTGCGCCCCGACGGGCTGGAAGACGCACCGCAGCTCCAGGTCGACATCGACCGCGACAAGGCCAGCGCGCAGGGCGTGAGTTTTGCCGCCATCAACAGCGCCATCTCCACCGCACTGGGCTCAGCCTATATCAACGACTTCCCGAACGCCGGGCGGCTGCAGCGCGTCGTGGTGCAGGCCGAGGCCGGGGCGCGCATGCAGCCTGATGACATCCTCAAGCTGACGGCGATCAACAGCCAGGGCAAGGCCGTGCCGCTGTCGGCGTTTGCCACCACGCGCTGGAAAACCGGTGCCATGCAGACCGTGCGCTACAACGGCTACCCGGCCATGCGCATTGCCGGTGGGGCCGCGCCCGGCTACAGCACCGGCGATGCCATGGCCGAGATGGAACGCATGGCTGCGCAGCTGCCCGCGGGTTTCGGCTTCGAATGGACGGGCCAGTCGCGCGAGGAAAAACTGGCCGGCTCGCAGGCCATGGTGCTGTACGGCTTCGCCATCCTGGCCGTGTTCCTGTGCCTGGCCGCGCTGTATGAAAGCTGGTCGATTCCGCTGTCGGTCATTCTGGTGGTGCCGCTGGGGGTGCTGGGTGTGCTGCTGGGCGTGAGCCTGCGGGGCATGGCCAACGACGTGTACTTCCAGGTGGGGCTGATCACCATCATCGGCCTGTCGGCGAAGAACGCCATCCTGATCATCGAGTTCGCCAAAGACCTGCAGGCGCAGGGCAAGAGCGTCGTCGAGTCGGCGCTGGCCGCGGCGCATCTGCGCTTCCGTCCGATCGTCATGACCTCGCTGGCCTTTATCCTGGGGGTTCTGCCCCTGGCCATCGCCTCGGGTGCCAGTTCGGCGAGCCAGCGGGCCATTGGCACCGGCGTGATCGCGGGCATGGTGGTGGGAACCACGATGGCCGTGTTTTTCGTGCCGGTTTTCTTCGTCGTGGTGCGCAGCCTGTTCAAGGGCAGCGCGCGCCAGCGGCAATTTGATGCCCAGCATTCGCACCAGACCGGCGCGGGGAACGACCATGCGTAAAACTCTGCAGACTGTGACTTCGCGCTCCGGCGCCCTTGCACGCACCCCGCTGGCGGCCGCCTGCGCCGCACTGCTGCTGGCCGGCTGCTCCATGATGCCCGTGTACGAGCGCCCGCCCGCCCCCGTGGCGACGCAGTGGCCCACCCTGGGCGCTGCCTTGCCGGCGGATGCCACGGCCCGCGCGGCCGGGGATCTGCCCTGGCAGGCGTTTGTGGTCGATGCCCGCCTGCGCACCCTGATCGAGCAGGCCCTGGCCGGCAACCGCGACCTGCGCATGGCCGCGCTGGCCATCGAGCAGGCGCGCGCCCAGTACCAGATCCGCAGCGCCGACCAGACGCCCACGCTGAACCTGGCCGCCGCCGGGAACCGCCAGCCTGCCTCGGGTGGCGGCATCAGCAGCACCTACACCGTGGGCCTGGCCATGGCGAGCTGGGAGATCGATTTTTTTGGCCGCATTGCCAGTCTCAAGGAGGCCGCACTGTCGCAGTATCTGGCCACCGAGGAGGCCCGGCGTGCCGTGCAGACCAGCCTGATTGCCTCCGTGGCGAATGCCTGGCTGAGCCTGCAGGCCAACGACGAGTTGCTGGCGCTGACCCAGCGCACGCTGGTCACGCGCGAGGATTCGCTGCGACTGGTCCGCCTGCGCTTTGACCAGGGGGTGGCCTCGGCCCTGGACCTGCGCCAGGCCGAGTCGCTGGTGGCGACAGCGCGCGTGGCGCTGGCGCAGCAGCAACGTCTGCGGGCGCTGGACGTGAACGCACTCACCCTGTTGACCGGCCAGCCCTTGCCCGCTGAACTCCTGGACAGCCAGGGCGGCAGCGATCCGCTGTTTGCACCGGTGCCTGAAGGCCTGCCGTCCGACCTGCTGGCGCAACGTGCCGATGTGCGCCAGGCCGAGCAGTTGCTGATGGCCGCCAACGCCAGCATTGGTGCGGCGCGCGCAGCCTTCTTTCCGCGCATTGCCCTGACCGCGAGCGCGGGCACGGCCAGCAACGCGCTCTCGGGCCTGTTCAAGGACGGCTCCTGGGGCTGGACCCTGGCACCCCAGGCCCTGCTGCCGATTTTCGACGCCGGGCGCAACCAGGCGGGGCTCGATTCCGCCCTGGCAGGACGCGAAATAGCCCTGGCACAGTACGAAAAAGCCATCCAGACTGCGTTCCGCGAAGTGTCCGACGCGCTGGCAGGCCGCGCCACCCTGGGCGACCAGTGGCAGGCCCAGCAGGCCCAGGCCGAGGCCGAGGCCGACCGCTTCCGGCTGGCCGATCTGCGTTACCGCAACGGTGTCGCCAGTTCCCTGGAAGTGCTCGATGCCCAGCGAGCGCTGTTCGCCAGCCAGCAGGCGCTGGTGCAGACCCGGCTGGCGCTGCGCCAGAACCAGGTGCTTTTGTACAAGGCGCTGGGCGGCGGCTGGGAATTGCCTCCAGGGCAGACCGACCGGACAGGCGGCTGAGCCGTCAGGCTGCTACTGCCACCGTCTCGTTCAGAACGCCAGGCCCGGGTTGCTGGCTGCACACGGCCCGACCCGTGGCAGCATCGAGCACGACGATGCCGCAGGCGGCCTGCTTGGCTTCGTGTTTGGCCTGTGCGGCCAGGTTGGCCACTTCTTCGGCGTGGCGCAGCAGGCCCGGCGGAATGCGCGCGGCACCCATCGACAGCGTGGTGCACGGGAAGAACCGCTGAATGCCATGCCGGTCTTCGGCATGGATGCCGCCGGCCTGGCGGGCCGTGTCATCGAAAAGGCTCCGGGCTTCGAGCGCGAATTCGTCCACGATGCTGCGGCATCGCTCCAGCCAGTCGCTGCTCTGGAACAGGATCAGAAAGTCGTCACCGCCCACATGGCCGACGAAGTCACGCCGCGCATCGCAATGGGCCACCACCAGGCGCGCCACCAGCCGGATCATCTCGTCGCCGCGCCAGTAGCCATACTGGTCGTTGAAGGGCTTGAAGTGGTTGAGGTCGGCATAGCAGGCCACGAAGCCATTGCCGCTTTCGAGCAGCCGCTCGATGTGCATGCTGATGGGGATGTTGCCGGGCAGGAAGGTCAGCGGGTTGGCGTGGCGTGCCGCCTCGATGCGCGCCTCGGTCACGGCGCGCACCAGCTTGTCGCCCGTGCCCAGGCCGATGTAGCGGCCGTTGTCGGTGACGATGAAGCCGTCGCTGAGGTAGCGCTGGTCCTGCGAGGTCAGGATGCCGATGAGCTGGTCCACGTCGCAGTCCAGCTCGACGATGCGGGGAGCGGGGTTGGCGAAGGCGATGCAGGCCTTGCGGCCATGCACCTCGCGGAAGTACAGCGTGGCGTAGTGGTTCACGAACTGCTGGCGGTTGATCAGTGCCACGGGGCGCTCGTCCTCCACCACGGCCATGGCATGCAGCTCGGGGTGGTGCATGAACAGCTGGGCCACGGCGTCGTTCGGGGTGTCGGGTGTGGCTGTGGGGGCCTGCACCACCTGCAGACCCCGCAGGATCCCGGGGCGCGCCGATTGCGTGAGGTGGGGCAGCACGGCCACGCGGCGGTCCTGCATCACTTCGAGGGCCGGGCCGTCAAGGGCTGGCCGGGCGGTCAGGGCGGGTCGTCCCAGCAGCCAGCCCTGGCCGTAGGGGATGTCGAGGTCACGCAGCACGCGCAGATCGTCCTGGGTTTCGATGCCCTCGGCCACGAGCTGGGTGCCGAACATGTCGGCAATGCCTTTGATGGCGCGCAGCATCTGCAGGTTCTCGGGCTGTTCGACAAGGTCGTGTATGAAATATTTGTCGATCTTCACGTAGTCGGGTTTGACTTCCGACCACAGCCGCAGGCTGGAGCGTCCGTCGCCAAAGTCGTCCAGCGCCAGGCGCATGCCGGCGGCGTGCACGGCCTTGACGGCCTGGCGCAGCGGAACCATGTCGGTCACGCGGTCGTGTTCGGTGATTTCCAGCACCAGCATCCGGGGCAAAACGCCGAAGTCGCGCAGGGTCGCGCTCAGCTTGCCTGCGCCGCACAGCGCCACACCCCGGACCAGCGCATCGGCACTGATGTTCACGAACAGCCGCCCTGCGGCGCCCAGGGCGGCCCAGTCCTGCAGGGCGATATAGACGCACATCAGTTCAAAGTCCGGCAGGATGCGTTCGCAGCGAGCCATGTCCAGCAGCGTGTCGGGACGGTGCAGGGGAGATCCTTCGGGGCCACGGATCAGGGCCTCGTGGGCGAAAACGGTTCCGGCACGGAGGTCTCCCAGGGGCTGGAAAACGCAATGCAATCCCCCTTCCCGGATCAGCTGTGCGAGGGGGCCCGCGCCCGTGCGCATGGCGGGCGAGAGGGCTGCGACCACGTGGCTGCGTTGTTCGGCGTTGCGGAGTTGCATGGTGTGTGGATCAAGGGTATTACCAAGCGTTAACCCTAGGGCTTGTCTGTGACATGGCTGTTACCGGGTGTCACGTTTCAGGGTCTTCCCTGTGGTGCCATCGAAAGGGCGGACGGCAATTTTCTTGATTCAGAGCAAATCGGCGGCGACTGCCGGGGCCGCGCGCCCTGAATTTGATGTGCCTCAAAACCCGGCATGAATTCGCACTGCAAAGTGCCTTCCATATGTTGCCTAACTATTCCCCAGAAATGCCCAAGGAGTGCGAGGTCGTGGCACCTGGCGAAGTGCTGCGCGTTCGCCAGGAAAAGCTCACCTCGGTGCTGCATCTGGTCAGCGGCCGTGTGCTGTTGGGCATCCGCGAAGACGGCCAGATGCGCCACCAGCTCGGCGTGGTGGAGGGGCCTTTCTGGCTCGACGGCGCCGCTGCCATGCTGGGCCTGCCCTGTGCCGTCGACATGGTGACCGAGACCCGTGTGCAGCTGCGCCGCCAGCCCATCGAGGCGTTCCTGCGCAGTGTCGAAGCCCTGCCCAAGTCGGCGCAGTTGCTGCTGCATGACATGGCGGTGGGCTATCGCCAGCAAACCGAACTGGCGGTGAGCCGGTTGGCCCAGGACGCGGAGGCCCGTTGCGCGCAGTGGCTGTTGAGCCACGCGCAGCACGATGGCAATGGCGCCCTGAGCGTCACCCTGAGCCAGCGCAAGCGCTTGATTGCGGCGCAACTGGGCATTGCCCCGGAAACCTTCTCCCGCGTGCTGCGCAACCTGCGTGACCATGGCCTGATCATGGGTTCGGGCAATGTGCTCAAACTGCCGGAGCCTGGCGCGCTGGAGTTGGTGGCCAGCGGCTGCTAGCCTCGCCGCTGCGCATCGTTCTGAAGCAGCGCACCGCCCGCACCGCACAGTGCGGCACGGGCGGTGCGGGCCGTTGGCACCCGCCGCGCGCTCAGGGTTTTTCCCCGTCGATCACTGAGGGTTCCACCCAAGCCGGGGTGGGATGGGGCTGCGTATATTCAACGCATCCCCTATGCAAACACCTCTGATTGCTTCAGCGACGCGACATTTCTGCCTCCGAAGGGATGGCAGGGGGCGCACATGACTCCGCCGACGGATGCTGCGGCGGCAGTGGCCGACGGCGCTGCGCACTCCTGGTCCTGGCCGGGTTCGCTGGCTCTGCGCCTGGTGGTGCTGGCCACGCTGGTGGTGGTGTTGTCGGGGGCCGTCGCAGGGTGGCTGGTGGCGCAGGCATCGGGGCAGGACGCCGTGCGGCGCATGGTGGACCAGCAGAACGATGAGGTGGAGGTCTTCGCCCGCTTGCTGTCGAGCAAGATCGAACAAAGCCAGAAAGTGCTGCGCACGGTGGCATCGGGCATCACCCCGGACATGCTGGACCTGCCCGCCACGTTGGAATGGCTGCTGCAGCAGGGACTGCCTGCGGTCCAGTTTTTTGACTCGATGCTGGTGGTGCGCCACGATGGCGAGCTGCGCGTGAATCTGGACAACGGCCGCTTCGAGAAGGCGGCCCAACTGTCTCCCTCGGCGCGCGACGCCCTGCGCCGCACGCTGGTCGATGGCAAGCCGATGGTGGTGGATCTGGTGGCCGACCGGTCCAGTGACGCGCGGATCATGTTCACCATGCCGCTGCACCGGGAGGACGGCTCGGTGCTGGGTGTGCTGGCGGGCGTGCTGCGGCTCCAGTCCCAGGGCGTGCTGCCCGTGTCGATGGCACTGCCGCCGCGCCCGGACACCCGGCTGCTGGTGTTCACGCGCGACGGCACCATTCTTTCTCACTCCGATCCGACCCGTGTCATGGGCCGGGTGGGCGACGAGCCGGGGCTGGCTCAGGTTTTCTCGCAGTGGCTGGCCCAGGACAGTCCGGTCATGGGGCCGGCCGCCACGCAGGTGCTGCCGGGGCATGTCGTGAGCATGGCCGGCATGCCGCTGCCGCAATGGATGGTCGCGCGGGTCAGCGATTCGCAGGCGGTTCTGGCCCCGCTGCAAGGAGCCCAGCGCCAGGCCTGGGGGCAGGTGGCGGGAGCCACGGCGCTCCTCGTGGCGGTACTGGCCGTGCTGTTGCTGTGGCTGCTGCAGCCCCTGGCGCGCCTGCGCGACCGGGCGCAGCACCAGCTGGCGCCCGAGGGCCGCAGCCGTTGCGCTGCCATGCCCTGGCCCCGCGCCAGTGGCGAGGTGGGCGACCTGGTGCAGGTGTTCGAGGGCCTGCAGGGGCAGCAGGCACAGCAGCAGCAACGCCACCTGTCACTGGAAGGGCAGTTGCAGGCCATTCTGAGCAGCGCTTCGGTGGGCATCATCATCAGCCGCGGGGCGCGGCTGGAGGCACTGGGCCGCCAGGCCTGCCAGATGCTGGGCTACCAGCCCGAGGAGCTTCAGGGGCAGCCCACCGGGATGATCTGCGCGGCCGGTGCCGATTGCGATGCCTTGGGCGCCCGGGTGCAGTCGGCTTTTGCCGCGCAGGGCGTTTTTGACGGCGATCTGTGCCTGCGGCGCAAGGATGGCAGTCCGGTGTGGGCCCGAGTGCAGGGGCGTGCAGTGAATCCGGCAGAGCCGAAAACGGGCACGGTCTGGATACTGGAGGAGATGACGGCGGCCCACGAGGAGCGCCGCCAGGACGCCTGGGTGCTGTCGCATGACCCTCTGACCCAACTGGACAACCGCCAGGGGTTCGAGCAGCGCCTGCGCCACCTGCTCCATGGGCTGGGCCAGGCCACCGACAGCGCCCCGGCCCCCCTGGATGGACAGGGTGAGGCCATCCCCGGGGTGGTGCTGTTCCTGGATCTCGACCATTTCACCGTGATCAACGATTTGGCGGGGCACGATGCCGGCGACGACGTGTTGCGCCATGTGGCGCGCGTGCTGGAAGCCCAGGTGCGCCAGGCCGGCTGGGCGGCGCGGCTGGGCGGAGACGAGTTTGCCGTGGTGCTGCCGGGGTGTACGGCGGGGCACGGCCTGGCCGTGGCCGAGCAGCTGCGCGTGGCCGTCCAGGCCTGGGAGCCCGTGTACCAGGGGCGCAGTTTCACCCTGGGGGTGAGCATCGGCATGGTGGTGCTCGAAGAGGGCCTGCACGATGTGGCCAGCGTGCTGCACGCTGCCGACATGGCCTGCTACGACGCCAAGCGCGCCGGGCGCAACCGGGTGGTGCGCCGCGCGGTGCAGCGGCCCGCGCTGCTTCAGTAGATCACTCCAGCGTGCCGAGCGCGCGCAGCAGGTTTTCCGCAGTGGCCGGCGCTGTCAGACGCACGGGCGCCGCGATTGCCCCGCCACGCGCCGCCGCCACGGCGTTGCGCAGCGCCTCGTAGACGCTGATGGCCAGCATGAACGGCGGCTCGCCCACGGCCTTGCTGCCTCCCACGTTGTCCTCGCGGTTGGCCTCGGGCCAGAGTTGAACCGTGAAGTGCGCCGGCACGTCGCCCGTGGCCGGGATCTTGTAGGTGCTGGGTGCGTGCGTCGCCAGTTGGCCCTGGTCGTCCCACACCAGCTGCTCGGTGGTGAGCCAGCCCATGCCCTGCACGAAGCCGCCCTCGATCTGGCCGATGTCGATGGCGGGGTTGATGCTGTGGCCCACGTCGTGCAGGATGTCCACGGCCAGAACGCGGTTCTCGCCGGTCAGCTGGTCGAGCACCACCTCGGTGCAGGCGGCGCCGTAGGCGAAGTAGTAGAACGGCCGGCCTGTGAGCGTGGCCTTGTCGTAGTGGATCTTGGGCGTGCGGTAGAAGCCGTCGCTCCAGAGCTGGATGCGGTTGGTGTAGGCCTCGGCGACCACATCCTCGAAGCGGCGCACCGCCTTGGGCGAAGTCACCATGCCGCCCTCGAAGCGGATCGCGCCCGCGCCGCAGCCGTCCAGTCCGCAGACGAACGAAGCGAGGTTGTCGCGCACGTTGCGCGCCGCATACTGCGCGGCGCGGCCGTTCAGGTCGGTGCCGCTGCTGGCCGCCGTCGCGCTGGCGTTGGGCACCTTGCTGGTGTCGCTGGCGGTCATGCGCACCTGCGCGAGCGGCACGCCCAGCTCGTCGGCCACGATCTGTGCCACCTTGGTGTGCAGGCCCTGGCCCATCTCGGTGCCGCCGTGATTCACCTGTACGCTGCCGTCGGTGTACACATGCACCAGGGCGCCGGCCTGGTTGAACAGCGTGGCCGTGAAGCTGATGCCGAATTTGACCGGCGTGAGCGCCAAGCCGCGCTTGAGCACGGGGTTGCGCGCATTCCAGGCCAAAACAGCCTCCTGGCGCTGCCGGTACTGCGCAGACTGCTCCAGTTTTGGAAGCAAGTCGTTCAGGATGTTGTCCTCCACCGGCATCTGGTAGTGGGTGACGTTGCGCTCCGTGGTGCCGTAGAGGTTGGCCAGGCGCACGTCCAGCGCGTCGCGGCCCAGGGCGCGGGCGATGTCGCCGAGGATGGTCTCGATGGCGATCACGCCCTGCGGCCCGCCGAAGCCGCGGAAGGCCGTGTGGCTCTGCAGATTCGTGCGGCAGCGGTGCGACTCAATGACCACGTTTTCCAGGTAGTAGGCGTTGTCGGCGTGGAACACGGCGCGGTCGCACACCGGGCCCGACAGGTCGGCCGAGAAGCCGCAGTTGGCCGCCATGTGCAGCTTGAGGCCCAGGATGCGGCCGCTGTCGTCAAAGCCCACGTCCCAGCGGTAGGCGAAGGGGTGGCGCTTGCCGGTGACCACGAAGTCGTCGTCGCGGTCCAGGCGCAGCTTGACCGGGCAACCGGTTTGGCGCGCGGCCAGCGCGGCCCACACGGCCAGGTGGCCGGCCTGCGTCTCCTTGCCGCCAAAGCCGCCGCCCATGCGCCGGCACTCCACGCGCACCGCATGGCGGGCGATGCCCAGCGCATGCGCCACCCAGTGCTGCACCTCGCCGGGGTGCTGGGTGCTGGCGTGGATGTGCCACTGGCCCTGTTCTAGCGGCAGCGCGTAGGCGATCTGGCCTTCGAGGTAGAAATGCTCCTGCCCGCCCACCTCCAGCGTGCCCTGCAGCCGGTGGGGTGCGCTGGCGAGCGCCGCCTCGGGTGCGCCCCGGCGCACGGTCACGGGCGGCAGCACCCGGCTTTGCGCGGCCAGCGCTTGTTCGATGGTCAGGATGGCGGGCAGGGGGGTGATGTCGGGCTGCACGGCGCGCGCGGCGCGGCGTGCCTGGAGGGCGGTTTCGGCCACCACCAGGCCGATGACCTGGCCTGCGTAGTGCACGGCGTCCTGGGCGAAGATGGGTTCGTCGTGTGCAAACGCAGCCAGGATCGGATCGCCTGGAATGTCCCGGGCCAGCACCACGGCGCGCACGCCGGGCATTGCCAGCGCGGCGGCGCAGTCCACGCCGTTCAGGCGCCCGTGCGCCACGGGCGAGAGGATGGGCGCGGCGTGCAGCGTGCCCTTCACCTCGGGCAGGTCGTCGATGTAGTGCGCGCTGCCCGCCACCTGCGCCTGGGCGCTCTCGTGCGGGTGGGGCTGGCCGATGGCACGTGGGGTGGTGTTCATGCCAGTTCCTCCCAGCGCAGGGTGTCGAGCGACACGTCGGGCAGGCCCTGGCTTTCCAGCCAGAAGCGCCGCACCAGGCTGCCCAGTACGGCGTGCCGGTACTGGCTGCTGGCGCGCAGGTCGGACAGCGGCGTGAACTCGGCCTGCAGCGCCTGCGCGGCCTGTTGCGCGGCGGCTTCGCTCCAGGGCTGGCCCTGGAGCAGTGCCTCGGCCTGGCGCGCGCGCGCCGGCACGGCGGCCACGCCGCCCGCGCCGATGGAGGCCGCGCGCACCTGGTCACCGGCCAGGTGCAGGTTCAGCACCAGGCAGACGGCGGAAATGTCGTCGTCCTGGCGCTTGGACACCTTGTAGGCACGCAAGAACTCGCCCTCGGCCGGGTGCGGCACGAGGATGCGCGCCAGCACCTCGTCGGGCGACATCACGTTCTGGCGGTAGCCGGTGTAGAGGTCTTCGAGGGCCAGCGTGCGCTCGCCGCGCGCGCTCGCCAGCACCACGCGGGCGCGCAGGGCGATCAGCAGCGGCATGGAGTCGCCGATGGGCGAGCCATTGGCCACGTTGCCGCCGAGCGTGCCGGCGTTGCGCACGGGCAGGCCGGCAAAGCGCGCGGCGAAGGTCTGCAGCTGCGGCCGCCGTTCCACCAGGGCCGCGAAGGAATCCTCCAGGCGCACGGCGGCACCGATGGCGGTGTGGTCGGCAGTCTCTTCGATGCGGCACAGCTCGGCCACGCGGGTTACGTCGAGCACCTGGGCGAACTGGCGGTGCTGCTTGGTGACCCACAGGCCCACGTCGGTGCAGCCGGCCACGAGCTGGGCCTGGGGGTGCGCGGCGCGCGCCGTCAGCAGTTCGGCCAGGGTGGCCGGAGAAATATAAGCAAAATTGGGCTCCAGTGCTTGCTGGTTATGCGCAAGCAGCTCCAGTTTTTGTAGCAAGGCGGTTTCGTCCACCTGCCAGCGTGGCAGCTGGTCCATCTGCTGGGCCGCGTCGAGGATGGGGCGGTAGCCGGTGCAGCGGCACAGGTTGCCCGAGAGGTCTTGCACGGCCCGGTCGCGCGTCACGGCCTGGCCCTGGCAGACCCCGGTCTGGTACAGCGCGAACAGGCTCATCACGAAGCCCGGCGTGCAGAAGCCGCACTGCGAGCCGTGATGCTGAACCAGCGCCTGCTGCACCGGGTGCAGGCCGCCCGGGGGCGTGGCGGCGTCCAGGGGGCGGAGCAGCGGGTCCTGCGCCAGGTCCTCGGCGGTCCAGAGCGCCTTGCCGTCGATGGAATGGGCCAGAGCGATGCAGGCGTTGATGGCGCGGTAGCGGACGCGGCCGCCTTCGGCCTCGCCCACGACCACGGTGCAGGCGCCGCAGTCGCCTTCACCGCAGCCTTCCTTGGTGCCGGTGTGCCCCAGGTCTTCGCGCAGCAGTTGCAGCAGGGTGCGGTCGGGTGGAATATGGGCCAGCGCCACCGTTTGGCCGCGACGGATGATGTGCAGAGAACGCATGAGCGAGAGGTTACAGCGAATCCCCGGGTGCCGGGAAGCAGGGCGCCGAGCGGTTTGCGCCGCGACGCTCACCATGGATGCCTCCGGTGCTTGAATGCATTGGGCACCGCAGCTCTGGTGCTTCCAAATCAATAGCTATTGGCGCTCCATGGCCTTGTTCCGGAACGATGTTTCATGCGGGCACGGAAACAAACTGAGAGACAATCGCGCGCATGAATTCCACCGCAACCCCCGACGCACCGGGCACCGCGCCGCCGCGGCTGCAGCTCTCGGGCATCACCAAGCGCTACCCCGCCGTGGTGGCCAACAGCGGCATCTCGCTGACGGTGCAGCCGGGTGAGGTCCATGCCGTGCTGGGCGAGAACGGCGCGGGCAAGTCCACGCTGATGAAGATCATCTACGGTGCCACCCGGCCCGACTCTGGGCAAGTGCAGTTCGACGGCCGCGCCGTGCACATCCGCAACCCGCAGGAGGCGCGCCAGCTCGGCATTGCCATGGTGTTCCAGCATTTCAGCCTGTTCGACACCCTGACTGTGGCCGAGAACGTGTGGCTGGGACTGGACAAAAGCCATTCCCTGGCCGATGTCACCCGCCGCATCACGGCCAAGGCCCGGGAATACGGCCTGGACATCGACCCGCTGCGCCCTGTGCACACCCTGAGCGTGGGCGAAATGCAGCGCGTGGAGATCATCCGTGCCCTGCTTACCGAGCCGCGTCTGCTCATCCTGGACGAACCCACCTCGGTGCTCACGCCCCAGGCGGTCGAAAAGCTCTTCGTGGTGTTGCGCAAGCTCGCCTCCGAGGGCTGCAGCATTTTGTACATCAGCCACAAGCTGCACGAAATCCGCGCGCTGTGCACCGCCTGCACGGTGCTGCGCGGTGGCAAGGTGACGGGGGTGTGTGACCCGCGTGAAGAGTCGAACGCGTCCCTGTCGCGCCTGATGATCGGTGCCGAGCCGCCCGCGCTGGAGCACCGCGCCGTGCATGTGGGCGACACCGTGTTGCGCGTGGAGGGCCTGAGCCTGCCGCGCGCCGACCAGTTTGGTGTCGATCTGGTGGATCTGCAGTTCGAGGTGCGTGCGGGCGAAGTCGTGGGCATTGCCGGCGTCTCGGGCAACGGACAGAAAGAATTGCTGTACGCGCTGTCGGGCGAAGACCCGCGCGCGCAGCCTTCCATGGTGCAGCTGGCCGGCCAGAGCGCCGGGCACCTGGATCCGCGCCAGCGCCGCCGGCTGGGCCTGCATTTCGTGCCCGAGGAACGCCTGGGCCGGGGCGCCGTCCCCAGCATGGGCCTGGCGCACAACCTGCTGCTCACGCGCAGTGACGCCGTGGGCAGCGGGGGCTGGATCCGCATGTCGGTGCTGCAGGCGCAGGCCCGGGGCATCATCGAGCGCTTTGGCGTCAAGGCGGGGGGGCCCGATGCACCGGCACAGTCGCTCTCGGGCGGCAACCTGCAGAAATTCATCGTCGGGCGCGAAATCTCGGCCCAGCCCCGGCTGCTGATCGTCTCTCAGCCCACCTGGGGCGTGGACGTGGGCGCGGCGCAGCAGATCCGCGGCGAGATCCTGGCCTTGCGCGATGCGGGCTGTGCCGTGCTGGTGCTCAGCGAGGAGCTGGAGGAGCTGTTCGATATCAGCGACCGGATGCATGTGATGGCCAAAGGACGCATGTCGCCTTCGGTGGACCGCGCCAACGCCACCGTCGAACGCATTGGTGAATGGATGAGCGGCCTGTGGCACGGCGACGTGCAGGCCCACCTGGCGCGCAACCGCGCGCAACTGGCAGAACTCAACAGCGGGGGCGCCCATGCTCAAACTTGAACCCCGGCCGCAGGCGTCGCGTCTGTGGACCTATGGCTCGCCGCTGCTGGCGCTGTGCGTCACGGTGCTGATCGGTGTCGCGCTGTTTGTCGTGCTGGGCAAAGACCCGGTGCGCGGCCTGCAGGTGTTCTTCTGGGAGCCGCTGCGCTCGCAGTACGCGCTGGGCGAACTCATGGTCAAGGCCACGCCGCTGCTGCTCATTGCGCTGGGCCTGGCCGTGTGCTTCCGCTCCAATGTCTGGAACATCGGTGCCGAGGGGCAGTTCGTCATGGGAGCCATCACTGCGGGTGGCGTGGCGCTGCTGGCGAGCAAGGACACGGGGGCCTGGATCGTGCCTGCGTTGCTGCTGGCCGGTGTGGCGGGTGGCATGGCGTGGGCAGGCCTCACGGCGCTGCTGCGCGACCGCTTCAACGCCAACGAGATTCTGGTCAGCCTGATGCTGGTCTACGTGGCCACGCTGCTGCTCAGCTACCTGGTGTTCGGCCCGTGGAAAGACCCGATGGGCTACAACTTTCCGCAGACGCGCACCTTCGAGAAGGTCACGCAGATCCCGCGACTGATGGCCGGCTCGCGCGTTCACATCGGCCTGCTGATTGCGCTGGCCAGTGCGGCGGCGCTGTGGGTGTTCCTGTTCCGTTCGCGTGCCGGCTTTGCCCAGCAGGTGGGCGGGCTGGCACCGGCGGCGGCACGCTATGCGGGCTTTTCATCGCGCCGGGCGCTGTGGACGGCGCTGCTCATCTCCGGAGGCGCAGCCGGCCTGGCCGGCGCGCTGGAGGTGGCCGGGCCGATCGGCCAGCTCACGCCCTATGTGCCGGCGGGCTACGGCTTTGCCGCCATCATCGTGGCCTTCGTCGGGCGACTGCACCCGGTGGGCATGGTGTTTTCGGCCATCCTCATGAGCATGTTCTACATTGGCGGCGAGCTGGCGCAGTCGCGCCTGGGCTTGCCCAAATCGCTCACGGGCGTGTTCCAGGGGCTGCTGCTGTTCTCGTTGCTGGCCTGCGACACGCTCATCGCCTACCGCGTGCACTGGGTGCGCTCCGGCGTGGTCAAGGCAGGAGTCTGATCGATGGAATCCTACGCACTCCTCATTGGCGCCACGCTCAGTGCCGGCACCGTGCTGGCCATCGCGGCCCTGGGCCTGCTCATCAACGAAAAGGCGGGCATCGTCAACCTGGGCGCCGAGGGCATGATGCTGTGTGCCGCCATCGCGGGCTTTGCGACCGTGGTGCACACAGGCAATACCTGGTTGGGTTTTGCCGCGGGCATGGCGGCGGGGGCGCTGCTGGCGGCCATCTTCGGCTGGCTGGTGATCTGGCTGGGCACCAACCAGTACGCCACCGGGCTGGCACTGAGCCTGTTCGGCGTCGGGTTTTCGGCGTTCGCGGGCATCAGCTACGTGCAGGCCAAGCTGCCCGAGCTACCCAAGTACACGCTGCCCTTCCTGGCCGATCTCCCGTTGGTGGGCCCGGCGCTGTTCCGTCAGCACCCCATGGTGTACCTGACCATGGTGTTTGTGGGTGCGCTGGTGTGGTTCCTGTACCGCACGCGCGCCGGGCTGGTGCTGCGCTCGGTGGGCGAGTCACCGCAGTCCGCCCATGCGCTGGGCTACCCGGTGCGGCGCATCCGCCTGGCTGCCGTGGTGGCGGGCGGCGCGTTGTGTGGGCTGGCCGGGGCCTATATCTCCACGGTGTACACGCCGTTGTGGGTGGAGGGCATGGTGGCCGGACGCGGCTGGATTGCGCTGGCGCTCACCACCTTCGCCACCTGGCGGCCGACGCGTGTGCTGCTCGGGGCCTACCTGTTCGGTGGTGTGACCATGCTGCAGTTTCACCTGCAGGCCTCGGGCGTCGAGGTGGCCAGCCAGTGGCTGAGCATGCTGCCTTATCTGGCCACCATCGTGGTGCTGGCGCTCATCTCGCGCAACCCCGAGTGGATTCGCGTGAACATGCCTGCGTCGCTGGGCAAACCTTTTTATCCCGGCTCATAATGGCCGTTTTTCCGTATTCCAACATTTCCCCGGAAGGAACCGACATGACCGATCTGCACAAGCGCGCCCTGCTCAAAGTGGCTGCGTTGTCTGCCGTAGCTGCCGCCGCGCTCGTGGGCTGTGGCAAGAAAGAGGAGCCGGCACCCGCCCCTGTGCCCGCCCCCACGCCGGTGACCGAGGCCCCGGCGCCCAAGGTGGAACCACTGAAGATCGCGTTTGCCTATGTTGGCCCCGTGGGCGATGGTGGCTGGTCGTTTGCCCATGACAACGGCCGCAAGGCCATCGAGAAGGAATTTGGCGACAAGGTGGTGACCTCCTTCGTGGAGAGCGTGCCCGAGTCGGCCGACGCAGAGCGCGTGCTGCGCGACCTGGCCGGCCAGGGCAACAAGCTGATTTTCGGCACCACCTTCGGATACATGGAGTCCATGCTCAAGGTGGCTGCCGACAATCCCGAGGTGAAGTTCGAGCATGCCACCGGCTACAAGACGGCCGCGAACATGCGCACCTATGACAGCCGCACCTACGAAGGCGCCTACATGGCCGGTGTGATTGCGGGGGCCATGACCAAGTCGAACACGCTGGGCGTGGTGGGTTCGGTGCCGATTCCTGAAGTGCTGCGCAACATCAACAGCTTCACGCTGGGCGCGCAGTCGGTCAACCCCAAGATCAAGACCAAGGTGGTGTGGGTGAACGAATGGTTCAGCCCGCCCAAGGAGACCGAAGCGGCCACCTCGCTGATCAACGGCGGTGCCGACATCCTGTTCCAGAACACCGACTCGCCTGCCGTGCTCAAGACCGCGCAGGAAAAAGGCAAGCGCGCCTTCGGCTGGGATTCGGACATGACCGCCTATGGCCCCAAGGCCCACCTGGCATCGGCCATCATCAACTGGGGTCCGTACTATATTCAGGCAACCCGCGATGCGCTGGACGGCAAGTGGGCCACGGGCCAGGCCTGGTGGGGCGTGAAGGAAGGCGCGATCGACATCGTGTCCATCGCCGAAGACGTGCCTGCCGACACCAAGGCCAAGGTTGAGGAAATCAAGAAGGGCCTGCAGGATGGCAGCTTCCAGATCTGGAAAGGCCCCATCGTGGGCCAGGACGGCAAGGAAGTTCTGCCGAAGGATGTGGTGGCCGACGACAAGTTCCTTGGCGGCGTGAACTTCTACGTCAAGGGCGTGGAGGGCAAAATTCCGGGTGGCGACAAGAAATAAGCCATCTCCCTGGGCCACTGCCAAAGGGCCGCCCGTGGGCGGCCCTTTTTTCGAAGGAGAGTTGCGATGTTCAAGGTTCCCCCCGTCTCTGCCGATCGCTTGCCCGCGTTGCTGCGCGCCATGCCCAAAGCCGAGCTGCACATCCACATCGAGGGCTCGCTGGAGCCTGAACTGATTTTTGCGCTGGCGCAGCGCAACGACCTGCCCCTGCCCTACCCGAGTGTGGAGGCGCTGCGCAACGCCTATGCGTTCACCAACCTGCAGAGCTTCCTGGACATCTACTACGCGGGCGCCAGCGTGCTGCTGCACGAGCAGGATTTTTACGACATGGGCCGCGCGTATCTGGCCCGGGCTGCCCTCGACAACGTGGTGCATGCCGAAATCTTCTTTGATCCCCAGACCCACACGGCGCGCGGGGTGGCCATCGAGACCGTCATCAATGGCCTGCACCGAGCCTGCGAGGACGCACACACCACGCTGGGCATCAGCGCCTCGCTGATCCTGTGCTTCCTGCGCCATCTCAGTGAAGACGACGCCTTCGCGACGCTGGAGCAGGCATTGCCTCTGCAGGACAAATTCATTGGCGTAGGCCTGGACAGCAGCGAACTGGGCCATCCGCCGGAGAAGTTCGGGCGCGTGTTTGCTCGCTGCCGTGAGCTGGGTCTGCACGTGGTGGCCCATGCCGGCGAGGAGGGGCCGCCAGCGTACATCTGGAGCGCGCTCGACGTGCTGAAGGCCGAGCGCATCGACCACGGCGTGCAGGCATTCCAGGATGCGGCGCTCATGCAGCGCCTGGCGCAGGAGCGCATTGCGCTCACGGTGTGCCCGCTGTCCAACCAGAAGCTGCGCGTCTTCCCCGACCTGAAAGACCACAACCTGCGCCAGCTGCTCGACGCAGGCCTGTGCGCCACCGTCAACTCCGATGATCCCGCCTATTTCGGCGGCTACATCAACGACAACTTCACGCAGGTGTTCGCCGCCACCGGAATGACGGCACGCCACGCCTACCAGCTTGCGAGCAACAGCTTCGAGGCCAGCTTTGCCAGCGATGCCGACAAGCGCGTGTGGCAGCACCGGCTCAAGGATGCGTTCGATCGCTTTGTCGAGCACGATTGACGAAGCGATCGTGCGGCGCGGTGGTGTCGAGGGGTCAGGGTGCTGGCGCGATGGCCGCTGCCAGGCGGTCGGCGTAGTCCTGTAGCGTGCTGGCGCCGGGGTTCTTGCGGGGCCAGGTCAGCGCGATGCCATCGCCTGCATGGCGCGGCACCACATGCATGTGGAAGTGGAAAACCGTCTGATCCCCCTCGCGGCCATTGGCTTGCAGCAGGGTGATGCCCGGCGGGTCGAACGTCTCCTGGATGGCGCTGGCCACGCGCTGCGCGGTCTGCATGACGGCAGCTGCCTCTGCGGGCGTGATGTCCAGCAGGGTGGCGGCGTGGCGCTTGGTCGCCACCAGCACGTGGCCGGGGTTGACCTGGCCCAGATCCATGAAGGCGATGGTCAGTGCATCCTCGTAGACCCGGGCCGCCGGAATCTCGCCAGCCACGAGGCGGCAGAAGATGCATTGGCCCGGAGGGGAGGTATCAACAAACATGGGCATGATCGGACTCCTGTGAATGGTCTGCAAATAGTGCCTGCTACAACGCGGGCGGTGCGATTTTGGGGGGTGAACGAAGGGGCGGGTCCGAAAGCGTACACAATGCAGCATCCAGTAAAGCATGCCCCAGGCATCGTGCGAGACAGGCCTTTAGGCCGGTCGATCTCCGCCCAACCGTAGGCATATCATGACCCAGACCATCGACCCCAAGGACAACCATTTGCTCGCTGCGCTGCCCGATGCCGAGTGGCAGCGCCTGCAACCCCTCCTGGAGCCGGTCGAGATGCCCTTGGGGCAGGTGCTGTATGAGTCCGGGCAACCGATGAGCCATGCGTACTTTCCCACCACGGCCATTGTTTCCCTGCTCTATGTGATGGAAAACGGAGCCTCGGCTGAAATTGCGGTGGCGGGCTGCGAGGGCGTGGTGGGCATCACGCTGTTCATGGGCGGGGGCACCACACCCAGCCGTGGCGTGGTGCAGAGCGCTGGAATGGGGGTGCGGCTGAGTGCACAGCGGATCAAGGAAGAGTTCAGCCTCTCCGGCCCGGTGATGCACCTGCTGCTGCGCTATACCCAGGCGCTGATTGCGCAGATGGTGCAGACGGCGGCGTGCAACCGGCACCATTCGCTGGACCAGCAACTGTGCCGCTGGCTGTTGCTCAGCCTGGACCGCCTCCAAGGCAACGAACTGGTGATGACGCAGGAACTCATTGCCAACATGCTCGGCGTGCGCCGCGAAGGCGTGACGGAGGCGGCACTCAAGCTGCAGGCGGCGAACCTGATTCGGTATGTACGGGGCCATATCACCGTGCTGGACCGCAAGGGTCTGGAGCAGCGCACCTGCGAGTGCTATGCGGTGGTCAAGGAGGAGTACGACCGCCTTCTTCCTGTAGTGCTGGCGCAATAGTCCTGCGCAGACGGGTTTTCGGTGGGTGCCCGCCTATGTGGGCTGGCAGACAGTGCGCAGGGCGGTTGTGGCGCAGACTGTGTCAACGGGCGACGCTGTCTTCTGGTGGCGGTGTGAGTCGGGGTGCACCCGCTTCGGTGCAAGGACGTCGCCCACCCATCCAGGACCACCCATTGACCCATGCCAGCAACCATCTGATCGATCTATTGCCGCTTCCTGAGCGCCAGCGTTTCCTTGCGCGTTGCGAGCAGGTTCCGCTGGTGATGTCCGAGGTGCTGGGCCGTGCAGCCCGTCCCACGTGTTTTGCCTATTTTCCGGTGGATGGGTTCATTTCCCAGGTCGCACAGCTCGATGGGCGCCTGGTCCTGGAGGTGGGCATGGTGGGGCGCGAAGGCTTGCTGGGGGCCCAACTGGCGCTCGGCGTGGCCCAGGAGCCACTGCATGCCATGGTGCAAAGCCCGGGGCATGCCTGGCGCATGGCGGCCGATGCGTTTTGCACTTTGCTCCAGGACAGCCCCGCACTGAAGGAGGGCGTCCACCGCTATCTGTATGTGCTGATGGCACAGCGCACGAGCTTGGCAGCATGCCACCGCTTCCACACCATTGGCCCAAGGCTGGCGCGCTGGCTGCTGATGACCCAGGACCGCTCGGACGCCCCCAGCTTTCATGTCACCCACCAGTATCTGGCTTACCTGCTCGGGGTGCGCCGGGTGGGCATCACCACCGCCGCCGGCAGCCTGCAGCGCAAGGGCCTCATCGCCTACCACCGGGGCGAAGTCACCGTGCTGGATCGCCGTGGACTCGCGGCTATGGCCTGCAGTTGCTATGCCGCCGATCGCGCGGTGTATTCGACGCTGATTTCCTGAGCGCATGTTTGCGGTCGTCCCAGGCGCTGCAGGCCTTTGGCGCGGGCGGATGACGAAAGTGCGCGCTGTGTTCGGTAACGCACCGACGTGCGGCCGATGGATGCCTAGTCTCAGATGGCGCCGATATTGACGCACCCAGTCAGATCGGCTGGACCCCGCAGGGCCCCCCTGCGTGCCCCGGATTCTGCATTTCAAAGGAAACACCATGAAAACCATTTACCTCGCGGCTGTGCTGCTGACCACCCTGGGCCTTGCCGCATGCGAGAAGCAGCCGGTGGTGGTCAATGTTCCGACGCCTGTCGCCGTGCCCGTTGCCGTACCCGGGCCTGCGGGCCCGCAGGGCACGGCCGGCACCGACGGTGGGCAGGGGGCTACCGGCGCCACCGGGGCGACCGGCAAGACGGGCGACGGCGGCACCACCGTGATCGTGGTACCCCCGGCGTCCACCCCCGCCAATTGATCCACCGAACGTACCGATTCAAGGAGAGCCCCCATGAGCCTAGGAACCATCCTTCTGATCGTGCTGATCCTGTTGCTGGTCGGCGCAATACCTTCCTGGCCGCACAGCCGCAGCTGGGGCTATGGGCCCAGCGGGATGCTGGGCCTGGTGGTGGTCGTCATCCTCATCCTGCTGGTGATGGGCCGTTTGTGACCCGGGTTGGCCGCTGCAGACATTTCACCCCAAGGAGCCTTCGATGAAACACCTACTGAAAAACACATTGGCCGTGGCCATGCTGGCATTGGCCACCCAGGCCATGGCGCAAGTCACCCTGTTCGAGAACGAAGATTTTCGCGGGCGTTCCTTCACCACCGAGCGCCAGATCGGGAACTTCAACCGTGCCGGATTCAATGACCGTGCCTCATCGGTGCAGGTCGTGGGCGGGCGCTGGGAAGTCTGTGAAGACGTCCGGTTCCGGGGGCGCTGTATCGTCTTGCGCCCGGGTCGATACCCTTCGCTGTCTGCGATGGGCCTGAACGACCGCCTCTCGTCGGTGCGGGAAGTCGCTCGCAACACGCGCGTGTCTGAAAACCGCTTCGCGCCGATGCCCGACCCCTACTATGACAGCCGCCGCCGCAACGGCGAACGCCTCTACGAAGCCCAGGTTACCTCGGTGCGCGCCGTGGTGGGAACCCCCGAGCAGCGTTGCTGGGTGGAGCGCGAGCGCGTGGGACAGGATCGTCGCGACTCCAATGTCCCCGGGGCCATTGCCGGTGCCCTCATCGGCGGGGTTCTGGGTCATCAGGTAGGCGGCGGAAGTGGCCGCGACATTGCCACTGCGGGCGGCGCAGTCGCTGGTGCGGTGGTGGGCTCTCGCGTGGGTTCGGACGGGCAGGGCGGGCGCATGCAGGATGTGCAACGTTGCGCCACCGTGCCCAACCAGCAGCCCGACTACTGGGATGTGACCTACAGCTTCCGCGGGCAGGAGCATCGCATCCAGATGGCCCAGGCACCGGGCCCTGTGGTCACCGTGAACCGGCAGGGAGAGCCGCGCAACCGTTGATGCGCCGCGGTGGATGACCCCAAAAAAAGCGGCCCCTCGGGGCCGCTTTGCCATGCACGCCTGATGGACTCAGGCGTGCCGTACCGCGGTCATTTGAACCACGAATCGCTGGCTTTGCGCTCCCATTCGGCCAGTTGCTTCTCGGCTTCATCCTTGGCAATGCCGTAGCGTTCCTGGATTTTGCCGGCGAGATGCTCGCGGCGCCCGGCGACGACATCGAGGTCGTCGTTGGTGAGCTTGCCCCATTGCTCCTGTGCCTTGCCGGCGACTTGTTTCCAGTTGCCCTTGATTTGGTCCCAGTTCATGCGAACTCCTTGTGTGTTGATGGGTGGATGGTCGTGAAGAAAGGGTCAGGGACGGATGGCGATCTCGTTCTTGATCGAGCGCACGCCGTTGACCTGCCGGGCGATGCTTTCGGCCGCGTTCTTCTCGACAGAGCTCTTGGCAAAGCCGGACAGCATCACGGTGCCGTTCAGCGTTTCGACGCTGATCGATGAACCGGCAACCCGCTTGTCTTCGAACAGGCGCGATTTCACGGCCGTGGTGATGCCTGCGTCGTCGATGTAGGCACCGACGGTTTCCTGGCCGCGGCTGACGGCGCAGCCGGTGGCGGTGAGCAGGGTGGCGGCAGCAAGGGCTGCGGTGAGGATGGTGCGAATGATCATGGTGATGCTCCAGTCGTTGACGTGTATTGGCTTGTGAATGACCGCGACCCTCTGCGGACAGGCATGCCGCCAGAAAGGGGGGTACGGACGTTGCAAGGGTAGTTCTGCACCGCACCGGCGTCCGTACGCTGGCGAACATAGATGAGAGCCTGTGTGCCTTTGCTGCCACTGGTATCAAAACCCCTGCCTAAGCGCTGTAGCGCACAGAGCAAAGGCTGGGATGTGCGTACTCTTGCTGCCATGGTGGTTGCGGGTTTCTGGACCCGTGGTTCCATTCCCGAGGATTGCTCGCACGGAGATGGGCGGTTCTCTCAACGTTTCTCCAAGGACAATGTCATGAAATACGTACGTTTGATGGTTGCAGCACTGATGACGGTGGGTTTGACGGCCTGCTTTTCGCTTCCAGCGGGCCCAGCGGGTCCGCAGGGCGCCACGGGTGATACCGGCGCCCAGGGTCGTACCGGCTACACCGGCGCGACCGGCAACACGGGTAACACCGGTGGTGTCGGTGCCACGGGTTACACCGGCGCTACGGGAGCCACGGGCTATACCGGTGCGACGGGCGCAACCGGTGGGACCGGCGCCACGGGCTATACCGGCGCCACCGGTGAGACGGGTGCAACAGGCAATACCGGAAGCACGGGCCGAACCGGCAACACCGGTAGCACTGGCAGCACCGGCGGCACCACGGTGATCGTTCCCGCACGCTGAACCGGCGGGGGCAGGCCCGCACGCACGTGCGTGGCCTGATAAAATCCACGGCAAAAGACCGCTGTCCCGGCGGTCTTTTGCTTTTTGTTTTCGGGACCATGTAGAGGAACACCATGTACAAAAACCTCGCTGCTGCGCTCGCGGCCGCCTGTTTTTTCGCCCCCGTTTTTTCCCAGACCCCAGCCACGCCCAGGACGCCTGTCGCGCCCGTGAAGGCCGGTTTTGTCTATGTCTCGCCCATCACGGAGGCGGGCTGGACGCGCCAGCACGAGGAGGGGCGCAAGTCGGTCGAGGCGGCTCTGGGCAGCCAGGTGAAGACCACCTTCATCGAGAACGTGCCCGAAGGGCAGGACGCCGAGCGCGTGATCCGCGACCTCGCCGTCACGGGCCACAAGATCATCTTCACGCCCAGCTTCGGCTACATGGAGCCAACGCTCAAGGTGGCCAAGGACTTCCCCGACGTGAAGTTCGAGTCCATCACCGGCTACAAACAGGCGGCCAACGTGGCCACGGCCAATGCGCGCTACTACGAGGGCCGCTACCTCGCGGGCATCGCGGCGGGCCGCATGAGCAAGACCGGTGTGGCCGGCTACGTGGCGGGCTTCCCCATCCCCGAGGTGCTGCAGGGCATCAACGCCTTCACGCTGGGCATGCGCTCGGTGAACCCGAAGGCCTCGGTGAAGGTGGTGTGGCTCAACGTCTGGTTCGACCCGCCCAAGGAGCGCGACGGCGCCATGGCGCTGTTCAACCAGGACGCCGATGTGGTCGCCTTCCACACCGGCTCCACGGCGGTCATGGCGGCGGCGCAGGAGCGCGGCAAGCTGGCCGTGGCCTACCACTCCGACATGCGCCGCGTGGGGCCCGACGCCCAGATCGTGGCGGTCACGCACCAGTGGGGCGACTACTACACGGCGCGCGTGCGCGCCGTGCAGAGTGGCACCTGGAAGAGCGGCAACGTCTGGGGCGGCGTGAAGGACGGCATGATCCGCGTGGGCGATTTCGGCAGCAAGGTGCCGCAGGCCGTGCAGCAGGAGGTGCTGGCGCGCCAGAAGGACATCGCCGCGGGCAAGCTGCACCCCTTCCAGGCCACCAGGGCTGCCGTGCGCGACAACGAGGGGCATGAGGTGATTGCCAAGGGGCAGACGCTCAGCGACGCCCAGATCCTCGGCATGAACTGGCTGGTCGAGGGCGTGCAGGGGCGGCTGGCGCAGTAAGGCGCCTGGGCTTCAGGGCGCCGCAAGCGGTTGCGGTTGTGCCTTGCCTTAAGCTTGCACCCATGCACATCTATCGCTCTGCACTGCTGCGCTTCCAGGAGGACGGCCAGGCTGTCCACGAAGAGGATGGCCTGCTCGCCATCGGCCCCGATGCCCTGGGCCGTGAGAGGGTGCAGGCCGTGGGAGCCTGGCACCAGCTCGCATCCCGCTTCGCCGGGCACCCGGTCACGCACTGGCCGGGTCGCCTCATCGCGCCCGGCTTCGTGGACATGCATGTCCACTATCCGCAGACCGACGTGATCGGTTCCCCCGCCGAAGGGCTGCTGCCCTGGCTGGAAAACTACACCTTTCCCCACGAAAAACGCTTCGTCGCGCAGGGCTATGCCGCCCAGGTGGCCGAGTTCTTTCTCGACGAGCTGCTGCGCAACGGCGTGACGACCGCGCTGGCTTTCGCCACCTCGCACCCGCAGTCGGTCGATGCGCTGTTCACTGAGGCCCGACGCCGGCAGTTGCGCCTGATGACCGGCAAGGTGCTGCAGGACCGCCATTCGCCCGATGGCGTGCGCGACGAGACCGAGCAGGGCCTGATCGATACCGAGGCACTCATCGCGCGCTGGCACGGCGTGGACCGGCTGGGCTACGCCATCACGCCGCGCTTCGCCCCCACCAGCAGCCCGGAGCAACTGCGCGGGGCGGGGCAGCTGGCGGCGCGGTATCCGGAGGTATGGATCCAGTCGCATGTGGCCGAAAATCTCGACGAGGTGCGCTGGGCGCGCGAGCTGTATCCGCGCTCGCGCAGTTACCTGGCCGTGTACGACGACTTCGGGCTGATGCGCGAACGTGCCGTGTATGCGCACTGCATCCATCTCGACGCGGCCGACCGTGCCCTGATGCGCGAGCGCCGCACGGCCGCCGCCGTCAGCCCGACAAGCAATCTGTTCCTGGGCAGCGGTTTCTTCGACTACGGCGCCGCAGACCAGGCCGGGTTTGCCTACGGTCTGGCCAGCGACGTGGGCGGGGGCACAAGCTTTTCGCCGTTTCGCACCATGCTGGCGGCCTACACCGTGGGGCGCGAGGGGCAGACCAAGCCAGGCCTGAGCCTCTCGCCGCAGCAACTGTGGTGGCAGCACACGGCCGGTGCCGCCCGGGCGCTGGGCCTGGAGGGCGTGGTGGGCAACCTGCAGCCGGGCTGCGAGGGTGATTTCATTGTGCTCGACCCGCAGGCCACGCCACTGCTGGCCCGTCGCACCGCGCAGGCAGGCAGCCTGGACGAGTTGCTGTTTGCCATGATCGTGCTGGGCGATGACCGGCTGGTGGAGCGCTGCGTCGTGTCACAAGCCCTGGATTGAAGGCAAAATACGCCCCCAGCGCAGAATGATCCAGCGCATTCAGCTATCAAAAACGTAGTAACTGGCCAGGAACCCGCACCATGAGCATCAAGAGCGACAAATGGATCCGCCGCATGGCGGCCGAGCACGGCATGATTGAACCCTTCGAGCCCGGCCAGGTGCGCGAAGCCGAGGGCCGCAAGATCATCAGCTACGGCACCAGCAGCTACGGCTACGACATCCGCTGCGCGCCCGAATTCAAGGTGTTCACCAACATCCACAGCACGGTGGTGGACCCGAAGAACTTCGACGAAAAAAGCTTTGTCGATTTCGAGGGCGACAGCTGCATCATCCCGCCCAACAGCTTCGCGCTGGCGCGCACCATGGAGTATTTCCGCATTCCGCGCAATGTGCTCACCATCTGCCTGGGCAAGAGCACCTATGCACGCTGCGGCATCATCGTCAACGTGACCCCGTTCGAACCCGAGTGGGAAGGCTACGTGACGCTGGAGTTCTCCAACACCACGCCGCTGCCCGCACGCATCTACGCGGGCGAGGGCTGCGCCCAGGTGCTGTTCTTCGAGAGCGACAAGGACGACGTCTGCGAGGTCTCGTACAAGGACCGGGGCGGTAAATACCAGGGCCAGCACGGCGTGACGCTGCCGCGGGCTTGAATTCCCCGGGCTCCGCGCCTTTCAGTCATACGCACTGTCAATGGATTGACACAATCGTTTCATAGATTAGTTCCCTTTTGTCCCTTGGGAGCTTTCATGAAGAAATCTGCGATTGCGTTGGCGCTGGGTGTGGCCTTGACCGGGCTTTTGGTCGCGTGTGGCGGTGGCGACGATGGCCCGGTCGATCTTCCATCGGTCAGCAATCCTGGCAAGTTCTTCAACCGCACGGCGACCTTCGCGGTGTGCGCGCAAATGGGTTCTTCGTGCGAAGACAGCACGCCCACGGCGGCAGAAATCGTTGCCGCCAGCGAAGATGGCATGACGCTGGTTTATACCAACAGCCTCAAGGGCGAAGTTGGCTTCGTCGACATCGGGGACCCGGCAGCGCCCAAGGCACTGGGCATGCTCACCATGGGCGGCGAGCCCACCTCGGTCACCGTGCTGGGCGCTCATGCGCTGGTGGCAGTGAACACGTCTGCCAACTTCATCAACGCGTCGGGCAAGCTGGTCGTGGTGGACATCGCCAAGCGCAGCATCGTCACCGAGATCCAGCTGGGCGGCCAACCCGACTCGGTGGCGCGCAGCAAGGACGGCAAGTATGTGGCCGTGGTCATCGAGAACGAGCGCGACGAAGCCTTGAACAAGGGCGCGCTGCCCCAGGCCCCCTCGGGCTACCTGACCATCGTGGACACGGTGGGCGCCCCGACTACCTGGAAAACCCGCAACGTCGAACTCAAGGGCCTGGCCACGCTGTACCCCGAAGACGCCGAGCCCGAGTACGTCTCCATCAACGACGACAACGTGGCCGTGGTAACGCTGCAGGAAAACAACCACATTGCGCTGGTTGATTTGCCCACGGGCAGCGTCACCAAGCATTTCAGCGCCGGTGCGGTCACCCTGACCCAGGTGGATTTGACCGACGCCCCGCGTCCCAACAGCGTCAGCCTCACTGAAACCCAGGCCAACCGCCTGCGCGAGCCCGATGGAGTGACCTGGTTTTCCAAGACCCAGTTCGCCACCGCTAACGAGGGCGATCTGAACGGCGGCAGCCGCGGCTTCACCATCTTCAACACCGATGGCACGGTGGCCTACGACGCCGGCAACAACCTGGAGCACCTGGTCGCGCGCATCGGTCATACCAACGACAAGCGTTCGGACGCCAAGGGCAACGAGCCTGAGAACGTGGCCTTTGGCCGCTTTGATGGCACCGACTACCTGTTTGTCGCCTCCGAGCGCTCCAGCGTGGTGGCGGTGTACGACATGAGCCAGAAAAACCAGCCGGCCTTCAAGCAAGTGCTGCCCGCAGCGCTGGCACCCGAAGGCGTGCTGGCGATTCCGTCGCGCAACCTGCTGATTGCCGCCAGCGAGAACGACGACCGCGCCACCAACTCCACGCTGCGCTCGGCGCTGAACATCTACCAGTACCAAAGCGCGCCGGCAGCCTACCCGACCATTCAGTCGGCCAACCGCGCCGATGGCACGCCGATTCCGTGGTCGGCGCTGTCGGGCCTAGCGGCGGCGCCTACGGGTTCCATCGTCTATGGCATTGACGACAGTTTCTTCCGCGGCAACCGCATTTTTGAGATCGACACCAGCACCAAGCCCGCCAGCCTCAAGCGCGAGATCCGCATTACCGACCCGAGCGGCAAGATTGCCGCCTTGGCCGCCGTGCTGCCTGCCGCCAAGGATGCCAACGCCTTCGATGCCACCGACCTGGCTGCGCTGGTCAATGCCGACGGCAGCGTCAACCTCGACCCCGAAGGCATTTCGCTGGCCTCGGGCGGTGGCTTCTGGATTGCCTCTGAAGGCGCCGGCACGGTGGGCGATTCAGCGCGTCCGGTGCTGTCGGCCAACCTGGTTTTTAAGCTCTCGGCCAACGGCGTGATCGAAGACATCATCCAGTTGCCTGCCGAAGTCAACGCCAAGCAGCAGCGCTTTGGTTTGGAGGGCATTGCCGAATCGGGCGGCAAGCTGGTTGTGGCCTTGCAGCGCGCCTGGGCGGGCGAGACGCAGCCGCGCATTGGCGTGTATGACCTGGCCGCCAAGACCTGGCAGTTCATGTTCTACCCGCTGGACGCCGTGGCCTCGCCCAACAGGGGCTGGGTGGGATTGTCGGAAATTACCGCGCTGGGCAACAACCGTTTTGTGGTGATTGAGCGCGACAACCAAGGCGGCCCCGATGCCCGCGTGAAAAAGCTCTACCGCATCGACCTGAGCGGCGTAGCCAACGGCGCCACCCTGACCAAGACCCTGGTGCGCGATGTGCTGCCCGACCTGCGCAAGACCAACGGCCTGGTCGTCGAAAAAATCGAGGGCTTTACCGTGCTGGCCAATGGCGATGCGCTGTTGGTCAACGACAACGACGGCGTGGACGAGAACAACGGTGAAACCTGGCTGTTCAACCTGGGCAAGCTGAATCTCAACTGAGGCTACCCGCAGCGCGCAGGCCCGTTGGCCTGCGCGCGCCGCCGCACGGCTGCGCGCAGACGCTCGTTGCTGCCTACGCCCACGTCCTTCCCACGCAACGCGTAAACTTCGTTTCCTTGCGTCCGCACCGCTGGGCGCGCCAGGAGCAGCAGCATGAAATGGGAAGGCAATCGCGAGTCGGACAATGTGGAAGACCGTCGCAGCAGTGGAGGGTTTTCGATGCCCGGCGGGCGCGGCATCGGCATTGGCACCATCGTTGTCGCCCTGCTGGGCGGCTGGGCGCTGGGCATCAACCCGCTGACCATCTTGAGTTTGCTCAGTGGCGGCGGTTCGCCCGCCCAGGTGCAACAGGCCCCGGCACAGCGCCCGCCGGCAGACGACACCCTGGCGCGTTTCGTCTCCACCGTGCTGGCCGACACCGAGGACGTGTGGCAGGGCGTGTTCCGCCAGAACGGTGGCAGCTACAAAGAGCCCAAGCTGGTGCTGTTCCGGGGCGCCACGCCCACGGCCTGCGGCACGGGCCAGGCAGCCATGGGGCCGTTTTATTGCCCGGCCGACCAGAAGGTCTACATCGACCTGGGCTTTTACGAAACCCTCAAGAGCCGCCTGGGCGCCCCGGGCGACTTCGCCCAGGCCTATGTGATTGCCCACGAGGTGGGTCACCATGTGCAGAACCTGCTGGGCATCAGCACCAAGGTGGACCAGATGCGCGGGCGGGTCAGCCAGGCCGAATACAACCGCCTGTCCGTGCGGCTGGAACTGCAGGCCGACTGCTTTGCCGGCGTGTGGGCGCACCATGCGCAGAATGCGCGCCAGATTCTGGAGCAGGGCGATGTGGAAGAGGCCATGAACGCGGCCGCGAAGATTGGCGACGATGCCCTGCAGCAATCGGGCGGTGGCGCCGTGGTGCCCGAATCGTTCACCCACGGCACCAGTGCGCAACGCCAGCGGTGGTTTCACGTCGGCATGCAGCAGGGCCAGCTGAAGGCCTGCGATACCTTCGCAGCCCGTTCGCTCTGAGGTAACACTCCCGGCAGCGCAGACAGAGCCCATGCCGAACACCCCCAACAGCGCAGTGCCATCCGCCCTGGGGCACCGGCCCGGGCCTGCCGTGTCCGCGCCGGGGGGCGGCGGCGCGCCGCCATCGGCCATGGCCGCGGCCTGGTCTGCGGCGGCCGTCACCGTGCCCCATGCGGTGGGGCTGGGGCTGCTGGCCTTCGCGCCGCTGGCGGGCGAACACTCTCTGGCGGCGCTGGCGCTGTGGTCGGCTGCGTTGCCGGGGCTGCTGCTTACGCTGGCTGCGCCCCGCGCTGGCGTGGTGTATGCGCCCACCACCGTGGTGGCGCTGCTGTTCGCCGCCGTACTGACCACGGCCCATGGCGCAGCGCCGGCCCTGGGGCTGAGCGCGCGGCAGGTGCTGGCCGTTGCGGGAGCGACGGTGGCGCTGGCTTTTGCCTTCCAGTGGTTTCTGGGGGTGCTGCGGCTGGCATCGGTGGCGCGCTTTCTGCCGATTTCGGTGACGCACGGGTTTGCTGCCGGGGTGGGCCTGTCGATGGTGCTGGGCCAGGTGCGCAACGGTTTTGGCAGCGGCGCCATCACCGATGAGCGCATGGCCTGGCATGCCGTGGCGGCGCTCAGCGTGGCGGCGCTGGCGTGGTGGCTGCGCGGACGCTGGCCGCGCATGCCGGGGCTGCTGACGGCCGTGGCCGCCGTCGCGCTGGCGGTGGCGCTGGCCGGATTGTGGGGCGCGGGCCTGGGCACGGTGTTTGCGGCCGCCGTGGCACCCAGCGCCTTTGCCGGGCCGATGTGGCCCGACTGGACCGGCATTCCCTGGCTGGCGCTGGCGCAGCAGCATGGCCAGCCACTGGTGGTGCTGGCGCTCTTGATGGCGCTGGTCAACAGCCTGGAGATTCTCGTGTTCAACCAGGAGCTGGAGCTGGACCACGGCCTGCGCGGCAACGCCAACGCCGCCCTGCGGCGCGAAAGCCTGCTCGGCGCGCTGTGCGCCCTGGCGGGCATGATTCCGGCGTCCACCAGTGCTTCGCGCTCGCGCATCGTGCTGGCCCAGGCGGGCCCCTCGCGCGATGCGCCGCGCTGGCATGCGGCCGTCATGCTGGGGGTGGCCCTCACCGGCCCGTGGTGGCTGCACTGGGTGCCCATGGCGTGCCTGGCCGGTGGGCTGGTGCTGGCGGGCTTGATGCAGGTGCCAGGCCTGATGTGGTCGACCCGCTACGCCCGCAGTTCCAGTGCCACCTGGGCGCAGAGCTGGCTGGTGGCGCTGGTCTTTGCCGTGCTGGGAGGTGTGGGCGCGCTGGTGGCGGGGCTGGTGGTGGCCACCTTCGTGCTGCTGCACGATTCGGCCGCCAAGGTGCTGCGCCACGTGCGGCTGGACGGCGAATTGCGCTCGCGCCGCCTGCGCCGCGCGGCGTCGGACGGCTGGATCGCGCCGCGCATGAACCAGGTGGCCGTGTTCGAGCTGCAGGGCGTGATGTCGTTCGGCGTGGCGGCCCACATGGCCGAACAGGTGCGCCTGCTGCTGCAGCCGCGCCACCGCTGGGTGATTCTCGATTCGGCCCGCGTGCCCGCCTGGGACAGCACGGCGATGGCCCAGTTGCGTGCGCTGGTGCGCGACCTGGAGCAGCAGGGCGTCGCCGCCGCCGTGGCCGGGCTGGATCCGCTGGCCTCGGCGCATGCCGGTGAGGGTGTACGCGCCTTTGCCGACCTCGACCGCGCTCTGGAATGGGCCGAAGCCGCCATCCTGGCGCAGCGCCCGGTGCACCAGCGCCCGCCTCGGGCGGGCAGCGAGCTGCTGGGTGAGATCGGAGAGGGCGTGCCCCAGGACGCCCGCACCGCCCTGGAGGCGCTGCTGGTGCGCCAGACGGTGCCCTCGCATGGTGTGGTGTTCCATGCGGGCGACACCGACCAGGACCTGCTGATCGTGCTGTCAGGCCACATCACCCTGGTGACCCAGTGGCCGCCGGAACAGGGCCTGCGTCTGGCGACCGTGGGGCCGGGCATGGTGTTTGGCGAGATGGCCTTCCTCAATGGCTCCCCGCGCAGCGCCAGTGCCGGGGCCGAGCGCGGCGCTGCACGCCTGGTGCGCCTGTCGCGCGCCCATTTCGACGCGTGGGCGGGCCAGCACCCCGGGGCGGCACTGCACCTGATGAACAACCTGGCCCAGATGGGCGCACGGCGTCTGGCCGTCACCACGCGCCAGTTGCGCGCCGTGCTGGAATGATTTCAGCAAAAAATGGCTTTGGCCCTTTTAAAATAAGCGCCAAAAGCTATTAAAAAAATAGCAAAACTAGCCGTCCATTGCCGGGGTGTACGGCCGGGCAATGGGTGTCCGAATGCAAAAAAGCCCCATTTCTGCCTCGCAGTGCGACAATAGCAGGCTAAATGACAAGTTCCTTTTCCAATTTATCGCTGGCCGAGCCGCTGGCGCGCGCCGTGGCCGAGATGGGCTACGAGTCCATGACGCCTATCCAGGCGCAGGCCATTCCGGTCGTGCTGACCGGCAAGGACGTGATGGGCGCAGCCCAGACGGGCACCGGCAAGACAGCGGCGTTTTCCCTGCCCCTGCTGCAGCGCTTGCTCAAGCACGAGAGCAGTTCGACCTCTCCCGCCCGCCACCCCGTGCGCGCCCTGGTGCTGCTGCCCACGCGTGAACTGGCCGACCAGGTCGCGCAGCAGATCGCGTTGTACGCCAAGTACACCAAGCTGCGCAGCACCGTGGTGTTTGGCGGCATGGACATGAAGCCCCAGACCATCGAGCTCAAAAAGGGTGTCGAGGTGCTGGTGGCCACGCCAGGGCGGCTGCTCGACCACATCGAAGCCAAGAACGCGGTGCTCAACCAGGTCGAGTACGTGGTGCTCGACGAGGCCGACCGCATGCTCGACATCGGCTTCTTGCCCGACCTGCAGCGCATCCTGAGCTACCTGCCCAAACAGCGCACCACGCTGCTGTTTTCGGCCACCTTCTCGCCCGAAATCAAGCGTCTGGCGGGTAGCTACCTGCAAGACCCGGTCACCATCGAGGTAGCGCGGCCCAACGAGACCGCTTCCACGGTGGAGCAGCATTTCTACAGCGCCAACGATGACGGCAAGCGCCATGCCATCCACCAGGTACTCAAGTCCCGGGGCATCAAGCAGGCCTTCATCTTTGTCAACAGCAAACTCGGCTGCGCGCGCCTGGCCCGCAGCCTGGAGCGTGAAGGCCTCAAGACCACCGCGCTGCACGGCGACAAGAGCCAGGACGAGCGCCTCAAGGCCCTCGACGCCTTCAAGCAGGGCGCCGTGGATCTGCTGGTGTGCACCGACGTGGCCGCGCGCGGCCTGGACATCAAGGATGTGCCGGCGGTTTTCAACTTTGACGTGCCCTTCAATGCCGAAGACTACGTCCACCGCATCGGCCGCACGGGCCGCGCGGGCGCCTCGGGTCTGGCGGTCACGCTGGTGTCGAGCAGCGATGCGCGCCTGGTGGCCGACATCGAGAAGCTGCTGAAGAAAAAGATCGAGATCGAAGCGCTCGAATACGACGAAGACCGTCCGCGCGGCCGCATCAACGACGGCCGCCGCCACTGGCGGGACGTCGAAGGTGCTGAAGAAGGTGCGCCGCCCCGGGCCGCGCCGCCCGAGCGTGCGCCCTATGGCGAACGTGCACCGCGCCCGCAGCGCGGGGGGTTCCGCCCGGCGCAGGCCTCGCGCGATCCCTTCTTCGACCAGCCCTACGAAGCGCCCGCTGCCGAGGTCAAACCCACCTGGGAAGTCCCCGAGCGCGCCGCCACGGGCCGTATTTCGCCCAACATCAAGCCCAAGCGCAAGGTGGCGGCCCTGTTCAAGTCCTCGGACACCGTGGCCTGAACCTGACGGCACCTCGTGGGTGCCTTGCATGCAAAAAATGCCTGAAGCGCTTGCCAGTCAAGCGCTTTTTGCTATCAAAATTGCAAATCAGCCCGGGGCCTGAGCCTGCGGGCACTGCACCTGCAGGAGTTCGCGCTCGGCCAGAGTGGCGCCAAAACGCACGGCGCTGAGCTGCCCTCCCCACACACAGCCGGTGTCCAGCGCCAGCAGGTCGGGGCGGCTCATGTAGCCCAGCGTGGACCAGTGGCCAAAGGCCAGCAGCGTGCCTGCCGTGCGGCGTCCGGGCACGTCGAACCAGGGCATCAGACCGGGCGGTGCGCTGCCTGCGTTCTCGGTGCTCTCGAAATCCATCACCCCATCGGGCGAGCAGAAGCGCAGCCGTGTGAGGGCGTTGACGATCACGCGCAGCCGGTCGGTGCCGGTCAGCGCCTCCTGCCAATGGTCGGGCTGGTTGCCATACATCTGGTGCAGAAAGGCTGGCAGCGCGTCGCCGCGCAGCACCGCATGGACTTCGTCCGCCAGGCGCAGCAGGTCGGCGGCAGTCCAGGCGGGCAGGGCGCCGGCGTGCAGCATCAGCAGGGTTTCGCCGCCGTGCTCATGCGCGATGGCCAAGGGCTGCCGGCGCAACCAGTCCAGCAGACCGTCGCGGTCATCGGCCTGCAGCACGGCTGCCAACGTGTCGCGGCGCGAGGGCTTGCGCGCGCCGTGCGCCGTGGCCAGCAGGTGCAGGTCGTGGTTGCCCAGCAGGCAGCGCAGCGCACCCTCGTGCGCCATGCAGCGGCGCAGCACCGCGGCCGAGTCGGGGCCCCGGTTGACCAGATCGCCCAGCAGGAAGGCGGTGTCGCGGCTCGGGGAGAAGCCGATCAGGTCCAGCAGGCGCTGCAGAGCCGCGTCGCAGCCCTGTACATCGCCGATACAGTAAAGTGCCATGGTGTTCTTTTTGACGTTGAATCCATGGATTTTCTGCTGATTGCGTTCCTGACCCTTCTCAATGGGGTGTTTGCCATGTCGGAGCTGGCCCTGGCGTCGAGCCGCAAGGCGCGCCTGACAGCGATGGCCCAGGGGGGGGACAAGGGCGCACAGGCTGCGCTGGACCTGCTGGACAACCCCACGCAGTTTCTCTCGTCGGTGCAGGTGGGCATCACCTCCATCGGCATGCTCAACGGCATCATTGGTGAGGCCGCCTTCAGTGATGACCTGACGGTGTGGCTGCATGCGCTGGGCATGCCCGAACGGGCGGCCAGCATCTCTGCCACGGCCCTGGTGGTGACCATCATCACCTTCATCACCATCGTCTTTGGCGAACTGGTGCCCAAGCGCATTGGACAGCTCTACCCGGAAACCGTCGCGCGCCTGGTCTCGCGCCCCATGGCCTGGGTGGCGCGCGTGGCCAAGCCTTTTGTGCGCCTGCTCTCGCTCTCCACGCAGGGGGTGCTGACCCTGTTGCGGGTAGACAACGATGCGGGCCGTGCCGTGACCGAAGAAGAAATCGTGGCCAGCCTGGAAGAGGGGCGTGAGGCGGGGGTCATCGAGCACCATGAGCACCAGATGGTGCAGAACGTTTTTCGCCTCGACGACCGGTCGCTCACCTCCATCATGGTGCCGCGCAGCGATGTGCAATGGCTCGACGCCAGCCACAGCGTGGCACAGGCCCTGCAACTGGCCAGCACGGCGGGTGACAAGGGGGCGCACTCGTGGTATCCGGTGTGCCGGGGCTCGCTCGACGACGTCGTGGGTGTCATCAGCGTGGCGCGCCTGCTGGAACTGGGGCTGCAGGCCGATGGCCAGATCGGTCAGTTCGCGCAGCCTGCCTCGTTTCTGCCGGAAACCCTCAGTGGCATGGAACTGCTCGAGCAGTTCCGCGCCCGCCTGGGCCGCATGGTGTTCGTGGTGGACGAATATGGCGTGGTGCAGGGCATCATGACCCCGCGCGACCTGCTCGAAGCCATTACCGGTGAATTGCAGCCGGGGGCCACTGTTGATGCCTGGGCCGTGCAAAGAGAAGATGGTTCGTGGTTGCTGGAGGGCCTGGTGCCCGTGGCGGAACTCAAGGCCCGGCTGGATATTCGGGATCTGCCCGAGGAAGACCGGGGCCGCTATAACACGCTGGCCGGATTATTGATGGCCGAATCAGGGCATTTGCCGGGCGTGGGGGAGCGCATCACCTGCGCGGGCTGGATATTCGAGGTTCTGGACCTCGATGGCAAACGCATCGACAAGGTGCTGGCCTCGAAAGAAGAGCCTGCCCAATAGGCGCTGTGCGCAGAGTGAAATATCTTTCGTTGTACGGGCGGGTTTAAATAGGGAGGGCACTGCACATTATGGATAATTTCCCTATAATCATTTGCATTGTCCACCAACCACCCCTTGCACCATGACCAGTTACAAAGAACTCCTGAAGCAGCGTGAAGCCCTTGAGCAGCAAATCAATGAAGCCCGGCGTCAGGAGCTGGCAGGTGCCATTGCCCAGGTCCGGGCTCTGGTTGCCGAATATGGTCTTTCGCAGGATGACGTATTCCCTGCCGCTCGTGCCCGCAGCGTGTCCAGCGGCACCAAGGTCGCTCCCAAATACCGCGATCCCGCCACGGGCCAGACCTGGACGGGGCGCGGCAAAGCCCCTAAATGGATTCAGAACCAGGACCGGGCGCAATTCGTCATTTAAAAAAGTCCGCTTCGGCGGACTTTTTTTATGGTGGCAGGTAAATGCCGCCGCACGACCGCAGAATGGGAAAACACCCTCCAATACCGGGCGGCCAGTATGGGGTAACGGTGCGCCGGGATGCTCGCCTTTCAGGTTTTTGTCAGCCCGCTGAATTAACCGGCATGGGATGCTGGAGGGTTAAAAAAGGGGGTGGCGGGAGGTGTCCCCTTCGCTGGCAGTGCCCATGCACGTGCATGGGCCATTGCAGTGAATTGGAAGGGTGCCAGAATGGCTCTGTTGCCCCACACCAGGAGTCTCTTCATGGCCAGTAAAACCCCCCGCCCGATACGCCACGCATTTGCCTCCACGCTCAAGAGTTTCAAGACCTCATCGGGAAAAACAGGACAGTTCTATTCCTTGCCCGCGCTGGCGCGCCAGTTTCCGCATATTCGGCGGCTGCCGGTGTCCATCCGCATCGTGCTCGAATCGGTGCTGCGCAACTGCGACGGCCGCAAGGTGACCGCCGAGCATGTGCGCGAGCTGGCCCACTGGGCTCCGAATGCCGAGCGAAAGGACGAGATCCCGTTCGTCGTCTCGCGCGTGGTGCTGCAAGACTTCACCGGTGTGCCGCTGCTGGCCGATCTGGCCGCCATGCGCAGCACGGCCGCGCGCCTGGGCAAGAACCCCAAGAAGATCGAGCCGCTGGTGCCCGTGGACCTGGTGGTGGACCACTCCATCATGGTCGATCACTATGGCAAGAAGAATTCGCTCGACCTGAACATGAAACTCGAATTCCAGCGCAACCGCGAGCGCTACGAGTTCATGAAATGGGGCATGCAGGCCTTTGACACCTTTGGCGTGGTGCCCCCGGGCTTCGGCATCGTGCACCAGGTCAACCTCGAATACCTCGCGCGCGGCGTGCACAAGCGCAAGGACGGCGTGTATTTCCCCGACACCCTGGTGGGCACCGACAGCCACACCACCATGATCAACGGCATCGGCGTGGTGGGCTGGGGCGTGGGCGGCATCGAGGCCGAGGCCGCCATGCTGGGCCAGCCGGTGTACTTCCTCACGCCCGACGTGGTGGGCTTCGAGATGACGGGCCAGCTGCGCGAAGGTGTGACTGCCACCGACCTGGTGCTGACGGTGACCGAGCTGCTGCGCCAGCACAAGGTGGTGGGCAAGTTCGTCGAATTCTTCGGCGAGGGCACACGCACCCTGGCACTGCCCGACCGCGCCACCATCGCCAACATGGCGCCCGAATACGGCGCCACGATGGGCTTCTTCCCGGTCGATGAAAAAACCCTGGACTATTTCCGTGGCACGGGCCGCACCAAGGGCGAGATCGAAGCCTTCGAGGCCTATTTCAAGGCGCAGGGCCTGTTCGGCGTGCCGCTGGCGGGCGAGGTGGACTATTCGCAGGTCGTGAAGCTCGACCTGGGGCAAGTCACTCCCAGTCTGGCCGGCCCCAAGCGTCCACAGGACCGCATCGAGCTGGGCAAGGTCAGCCACCAGTTTGCCGACCTTTTCAGCAAACCCAATGCGCAAAACGGCTTCAACCGCCCGGCCGAGTTGCTGCACACGCGTGTGCAAATCCACCGCCGCGATGGGGTGGTGGCGGGGGCCACGCCCGACGGCAAGCCCACCCCGGCGGGTGCGTCGCGCTCTCTGGCCGAGATGGAGTCCAACAAGCCCGCTCTCGCCATCGCTCACGCGCAGACCAGCACGGCCACGCTGCCCTCCCAGGGCGCCGACCCCACGGTGGGCCACGGCGATGTGCTGATTGCCGCCATCACCAGCTGCACCAACACCAGCAACCCCAGCGTTTTGCTGGCCGCAGGTCTTTTGGCCAAGAAGGCAGTGGAGGCGGGGCTGAAGGTGCAACCGCACATCAAGACATCGCTCGCGCCGGGCTCGCGCATCGTCACCGAATACCTCACCGAAACCGGCCTGCTGCCCTACCTGGAAAAGCTCGGCTTCGCGCTGGCGGGCTACGGCTGCACCACCTGCATCGGCAATGCAGGCGATCTGACGCCCGAGCTCAACGAAGCCATCACCAGCAACGACCTGGTCTGCGCGGCCGTGCTCTCGGGCAACCGCAACTTCGAGGCACGCATCCACCCCAACCTCAAGGCCAACTTTCTCGCCAGCCCGCCGCTGGTGGTGGCCTATGCGATTGCCGGCACCGTGCTCAAAGACCTGATGACCGAACCGGTGGGCCAGGGCAAAGGTGGGCGCGACGTGTACCTGGGCGACATCTGGCCCACCAGCGAGGAAATCCACGCCTTGATGAAATTCGCGATGAAGGGCAAGGCCTTCCGCGAGAACTACGCCCGGGTTGCCACCGACCCCGGCGCGTTGTGGAAAAAAATCAAGGGAGTCAGTGGCACCACCTATACCTGGCCCGCCAGCACCTACATTGCCGAGCCGCCATTCTTTGCCCATTTTGCTATCGAAAACGAAGCTGAAGGCGCAAGTCAGACGGGCGCTGGATGCCAAAATGATTCAAAACTGCCGTCCGTGATGGGCGCACGCATCATGGCGCTGTTTGGCGACTCCATCACCACCGACCACATCTCACCCGCAGGTTCCATCAAGGAAAGCTCGCCCGCAGGCCAGTGGCTGCTGCAGCACGGCGTGCTGAAGCAGGATTTCAACAGCTACGGAGCGCGCCGCGGCAACCACGATGTGATGATGCGCGGCACCTTTGCCAACGTGCGCATCAAGAACCTGATGCTGCCGCCCACCCAGGATGGCTCGCGCGAGGAAGGCGGCGTCACGGTGTTTCAGAACGACGGGCCGCTGCAGGGCGAGAAGATGTTCATCTTCGACGCCGCCATGCAGTACATGGCGCAGTGCACACCCACCGTGGTTTTTGCGGGCGAGGAATACGGCACCGGATCCAGCCGTGACTGGGCCGCCAAGGGCACGCAGCTCCTGGGCATCAAGGCTGTGGTGGCGCGCAGTTTCGAGCGGATCCACCGCTCGAACCTCGTGGGCATGGGCGTGCTGCCGCTGCAGTTCAAGGCGGGCGACTCGTGGGAGTCGCTGGGCCTGACGGGCAGCGAGGTCATCGACGTGGTGCCCGATGCGGCGCTCACGCCGCAAAGTGATGCCCGGCTGGTGATCCACCGTGCCGACGGCACCCGCCAGGAGGTGACGGTGACCCTGCGCATCGACACCCCCATCGAGGTGGACTACTACCAGGCCGGGGGCATCCTGCCCTTTGTGCTGCGCCAGTTGCTCTCGGGCGCGTGAACAAGGAGCTAGGGAACACGCCGATGTACGGGGACCGTCTTGTTGGTACAGTGCCTGCATTGCGTTTTTGTGCCGTGTCCGAGCCATTTTTTCCCCGCCTGGGCCCCACCGGGGACTGACAGGTCTGACTGTTGCCACCCCTTGCCCCCATGACAGGCCTTCCTCCGACACCGGCGAGCGAGCAGGAATTGCTCGAACTGCGCGAGCGCCTGCGGGAAGCCGAGGCGCGCCTGCAGTCGCTCGGCCGCAACCTGCCCGGCAGCGTGATCTACCAGCTCGTGCGCGGGCCGGACGGCCAGCGCCATTTCGCCTATATCGGCGAGTCGGTCGAGCGCCTCACCGGCCTGAAAGCTGCCGATGTGCTGCAGGACTCCACACGCATCTACAGCCTCATCCTGCCCGAAGACCTGCCCGGCTTTATCGCCCAGGGCGATAGGTCCTACCACGACCTCACGCCGCTGGAGATGCAGGCGCGCATCCGGCGGCCCGATGGCGAGATACGCTGGATCCGCATGGCGGCCCGCCCGCGTGCGCTGGGCGAGGGGCGCGTGATCTGGGACGGCTTGCTGACCGACGTCACCACGCAGCTGCAGGCCGAAGCTGCCACGCGCGCCTACGAAACCCAGCTCGCCGGCGTGCTGCGCCACCTGCCCGGCGCCGTGGCACGCCTGGGCCTGGACCTGGAGATCCTCTACGCCAACCACACGCAGGCCCAGTGGGTGGACACCACCGTTGATGAAATCATCGGCCGCAAGGTCCCAGATTACATCTCGCCCGAGCTGCTCAAGCGCATGACGCCGTACTTCGACCGCGCCCGGGCGGGCGAGACGGTGGTGTTCGAGAATCGCATCGACCGGCCCGACGGCGAGGTGCGCTTTCGCCACACCACCCTGGTGCCCGAGCGCACCCAGGACGGCGCGGTGGTGGCCATCGTGCTGTTCGCCTACGACCTGACCGAACTCAAGAAGATGCAGCGCGAGCTGTCGCAGCAAAAGACCCTGCTCACCAGCCTCATCAAGGCCTTCCCCGACATGGTGTTCCTGAAGGACGCCCAGGGCGTGTACCAGGCCTGCAACCCGGTGTTCGAGCGATTCATGGGCCTGAGCGAGCGCGACATTCTCGGCCGCACCGATGCCGATCTTTTGTCCCCCGAAGCGGCAGAGCACTTTGCCCGCAACGACCGGCATGCCATGCAGGCCTGGCAGCCGCTGGTGTTCGAGGAAACGCTGACCTTCGCCGAAGACGGCTACGAGGGCCAGTTCGAAACCATCAAGACCCCCATCCGCGACCCGCAGGGCCGCGCCACGGGCGTGCTGGGCGTGGCGCGTGACATCACCGACCGCAAACGCGCCGCCCAGGAGATCGAACGCCTGGCCTTCTACGACGCGCTCACCCAGCTGCCCAAC
>MESL01000038.1 GCA_001770955.1 Burkholderiales bacterium RIFCSPLOWO2_12_FULL_65_40
ACAGGAAAGCCAACAGAATCAACGATCTACCAACACCACCCCCGCGCCAGTGCTGGGTTTGCGTACCGCCAGTTATTGCACTGAAAACGAGGGGACCCCACATCAAACGCCGGACGAACCCGCTACAAAGATTCGGTAGTCATCGATGCGGGCCTGCTCACGCTCCCAATTTGGTTGTTTGCACAGGCGTTTTACCGGCACCGACAACGTCGGTGGCGCCTGCTCGCTAGGCGGTTATCGATGGGCGAAGTGTTCCCGCCGTGAACTGCCACGCTTCAACTGGTCTATCCCACGGCCCTAAAATTCAGCCATGCGCCTGTTCTTGGTCCTTCTGATGCTCACTCTGCTGCCGCTGCAATTCTCAGCTGCGGTGGCTGCTGACTGCTGCGGCCATGGGGCGGCCTTCGAGCAATCTCCAACCAATCACCACCAGCCCATCCACCAGCCGGTGATTTCTGGCGCGGACGACACGGGCTCCGACGTGTTGGGGTTCGATCTTGACTGTGGCACCTGCCACGCCAACTGCGCGGCCGCCGTGATGGCAACGACCGAGACCGTCGTGGACCCAGCTGGCATCGGGCGAGGTGCGCACCTCGTTGAACTTGTCTTGCCGCCCTGGCACGAGCAACCCTACAGGCCCCAATGGTCCGCCCCGCAAGGTCGGGGATGAACGTTTTCGCCTGATGCGCTGACAGGCACCTCTTCCCCGATCCGCTGGCATCAAGTGGCCATCACCTCACGCGGTGGCCATCCCCGGATCGTTTTGGAAGGACTCTCTCATGAATTCTCGCTGGACCCAGCGAAACCCGCGATGGACTTGGCTTGCTGCCGTCGCGGCTCTCTTGTTAGTTGACCAACTCAGCAAATCGTATTTCTCGACCGCGCTGGAACTCGGTGAAGCCATCAAGGTGACCGAGTGGTTCAACTTCGTGCATGTGCTCAACGCTGGCGCAGCGTTTTCGTTCCTGGCTGACGCGGGAGGCTGGCAACGTTGGTTCTTCATCGGCGTGACGGTAGTTGTGGTCGGTGTGGTGTCGGTGGTGTGCCTCGCCCGGCAGGCTGAACCGCTGGATCGGTGGGTGGGTGCATTCGTGGTGGGTGGGGGAGGCGGCAACCTGGTCGACCGCGTTCAGATTGGCGCTGTGGTGGACTTTCTCGACTTCCACTGGGGGACCATTCATTGGCCAGCCTTCAACATGGCCGATGTCTTCATCGTCAGTTCCGTCTTGGTCTGGTGTTTCGCATCGCTGAAATCCCCTCCGCGCCAATCGCATCGCAAGACACCCGAGGAGTCACATTCATGAGGCGTGGTTGGGTCTGGATCATGGCCGCCTGGGTTCTCGCCCTGGCGTCCACGCTGGGGGCGCTTTTCATTGGCGAAGTCATGGGAATGACGCCCTGCCTGCTCTGCTGGTACCAACGCATCTTCATGTTCCCGCTGGCGCTCATCCTTGGCATGGCCGCCTTCGCCGAAGACCGGCGGGGTGCCGTGTATGCCTTACCTCTGGCGCTGGGCGGTGCAGCCATGGCCGGTTACCACTCTGCGCTGATCGCCGGGTGGGTGCCGAAGTGGTGGGTGCCCTGCGGCACCGGTCCCTCGTGCAGCGAGCAAAGCCTCGAAATTCTGGGCGGCATCCAGATTCCCTGGTTGTCCCTCGCCGCCTTCATGGCCATCGTCATCCTGCTTTTTGTTTACCTGAGAAAGACCCGTTCATGAACGCCAAGAAATCCACCGTCATCGGCCTTGTGGCCCTCGTTTCCCTGTTCTTCTATCTGGGCATGAACGCGTACCAAAAGCGCGTGCAGAACGCTCAGGAAGTACAGGTCAAGGCCGAGCAGACCCGCTTGGTGCGCATGCACTCTCCGGTGTTTGGCCCGCAGGCAGCACCCGTCACGATCGTCGAGTTCTTCGACCCGGCCTGCGAAACGTGCCGCGCGTTCTATCCCATCGTGAAGAACCTGATGGCGCAGTACCCCAATGACGTGAGGCTCGTGATCCGATACGCACCTTTTCATCAAGGCTCCGACCGGGTGGTCAAGCTGCTCGAAGCCGCCAAGACCCAAGGCAAGTACCAAACGGTGCTGGAGGCCGTGCTGGCTGCGCAACCTTCCTGGGCCGACCATGGTCAGCCCAATATCGAGGTCGCCTTCCAGGTGGCCGAGCAGGCTGGCCTTGACCTCGTCAAAGCACGGCAGGATATCGAGAAGCCCGGCATGCAGGCTTTGCTCCAGCAGGACATTGAAGACCTCACCGCGCTGCAAGTCACCAAGACCCCCACCTTCTTCGTGAACGGCCGCAGCCTGCCGAGCTTCGGTCCTGAGCAGTTGGCAAGGCTGGTGGCTGAAGAGGTTGACAAGGCGAAGAAATGAAGGCGATGACACCCGCTCGTTCCTTCAGCCGGCGCACTGCCTTGGCACGAAGAGTCGCCTGGCTCGCTGCCGGTGGTCTACTCGCAGGTTGTTCACCCGAGGCTCCCACTTTCAAGAGCACGGACATCGCAGGTGCCGCTTTTGCACAAAACCTGAGGTTGACCGACCACACCGGCCAAGTGAAGACGATGGTGGATTTCCGTGGCAAGGCGGTAGTGGTGTTTTTTGGCTTCACGCAGTGCCCCGATGTGTGCCCCACCTCCATGACGACCCTGGCCGAGGTCAAACGCCTCATGGGTGATCAAGGTCAGCGCTTGCAGGTACTTTTTATCACGGTGGACCCTGAGCGCGACACGCAGCCACTGCTCAAGGAGTACATGGCGAACTTTGATCCGACGTTTTTGGCGCTGCGGCCGGAGCCGTCCGAAGTCAAGGCTGTGGCGGATAGCTTCAAGACTTACTACCGCAAGGCCGAAGGCTCCACGCCAACTTCATACACGATGGACCACTCAGCAGGTAAGTATGTGTTCGACACTGAAGGTCGGGTACGTCTGTTCTCCAGCTACGGAACGGAACCGGGTGTGATCGCCGAGGACATCCTCACGCTGTTGAAATCCGTGGAAGCTTGAAATCCTTCCTCACCCATGAAAACACTGCTGCTCTACGTCGCTACCGCCATCGCCGAGATTGTTGGCTGCTACTTGCCACTGCTGTGGCTGCGTGGACAGGGGTCGGGCTGGTGGCTGTTGCCCGCTGCAGCCGTGAGCCTGGGAACGTTTGCCTGGCTGCTCACCCTGCACGCTGCGCCTTCAGGCCGCGTGTATGCAGCGTATGGCGGCGTCTATGTGGCCGTGGCGCTGGGTTGGCTTTGGACGGTGGACGGCGTCCGCCCGAGTAACTGGGATATGGCTGGTGTCGCTGTGACGTTGCTGGGCATGGTGATCATTGCGTACCAACCGGGGGCGTGAATTGCCTGTTGGTCTCTGCCGGCCGATTCCTTAAGGCTTGCCTAGGAACTGGGGGACAGCTCCCCATCAAGATGGGATCGTCGGCCGTTTACAATGCGCGTGAAGCCACGCCACACAAGGAAGCCACTCCGGGTTCCACGCCTAAGTAATGCAAACGCAAACGGGTGGGCCACAAGCTTGGCCTGTCCAAGCAAGGCCGCAATCGCTGCAGAAGGCGATGGCTCCATCGTCCCACCCAACGGTCTAGTTCAGGTACGCGCGCAGGGCGCGCAATGCCTCCAAGACCGGAGCAGGTGGCCTCTGCGCAGCGCTCGAATGGGCGTTGAGCGTGCCATTGGCTCAAAGCGGGCAAAAGGCGCAGCTCAGGCGCCGCAATGGCTCATTCAAAAAGGGATTCGCGCAGACTATCCTTAGCGCCGATGCAAAACTGACCAACTAAATCGCTGGTGGTCAAGATTGGGTCAGTCCAAACACGCTGAGCGCAAAATTTCCCCATTGTTATTGAACATTGACATGTTCCCTCGGCTGTAAACGCCCGGCTTTGGAGGCCGGATGCACCCCTGTACCGTGAAGCAGGCGCAGGCCATTGCCCACCACCAGCAGGCTGGCCCCCATGTCAGCAAAGACCGCCATCCACATGGTCGCGGTACCGACCACCGCCATCACCAGGAACACGCTCTTGATGCCCAGCGCCAAGCTGATGTTCTGCCAGAGTATCGCGTGGGTGCGCTTGGACAGCCGCACCGTCTCGGCGACGCGCTCCAGGTTGTCGTTCATGATGACCACATCGGCCGCTTCCATGGCGGTGTCGGTACCTGCGCCGCCCATGGCAAAACCAATGTCGGCCTGGGCCAATGCCGGTGCATCGTTGATGCCGTCGCCGGTCATGCCGGTGGCTCCGTAGCGCTTTTGCATCTCCTTGATCGCGTCGAGCTTGGCTTCAGGCAGCAGATCACCCCGGGCATCATCAATGCCGGCCTCTGATGCGATCGCCTTGGCCGTGGCTGTGTTGTCCCCGGTCAGCATCACCGAGGTCACCCCAAGCGCCTTGAGATCGGCAATGGCCTTCTTCGAGGTTTCCCGGATCGTGTCGGCGACGGCGAACAGGGCCAGGACTCGGGTTTCGTCGGCCAGTAGGGTCACCGTGCGACCCTGCTTTTCGTGGATGGCCAGCTCCGCCTCCAGTTCAGGGGTGCACAGTCCACGCTCATGGATGAGCCGGTGATTTCCCAGCGCCAGGAGCTGACCATCGACCACGCCCTCGACACCGCGCCCAGGCAAGGCCTTGAAGTTCTCGGCCTCCGGCCCTTGCACGTCCAGTCCCTGGACAATCGCTTTGGAGACCGGGTGATCCGACCGCCCGGCCAAGCTGGCGGCCATTTTCTGGGTAGCGGCTTCGTCACCCGAACCCCAAATCTTCCATTCCACCAGCTTGGGTTTGCCTTCGGTGATGGTGCCTGTCTTGTCCAGCGCCACAGCCTTCAGGAGCCTCGCGTCCTCCAAATAGGTTCCTCCCTTGATGAGGATCCCCCGGCGCGCTCCTGCGGCCAATCCACTGACCACCGTGACAGGCGTGGAAATCACCAGGGCACACGGGCAAGCGATCACCAGCAGGACCAGCGCCTTGTACAGGGCCTCAAGCCAGGTCAGACCCATCAGAAAGGGCGTGAGCACGGCCACCACCACAGCGATGGCAAAGACTGCCGGCGTGTAGATGGCGGCGAACCGGTCAACGAAGCGTTGTGTCGGTGCGCGGGTCCCCTGCGCTTGTTCGACCGCTTGAATGATCCTGGCAAGCGTGGTGTTGCTGGACAAGGCTGTGACCTCGAACTCCAGCTCACCGGTCTCGTTGATGGTGCCGGCGAACACTTGGTCGCCAGGTGCCTTGTCTACGGGGATACTCTCGCCAGTCACCGGGGCCTGGTTGATCGCTCCGTTGCCCTTGGTCACCTTGCCGTCGAGTGGCACGCGCTCACCCGGTTTGATGCGCACGGTCGCGCCAATGGCCACCGAGGCAACCGGCGTAGCGTTCCATGCGCCGTCAGGGCTTTGGACCAGGGCTTCTTCCGGCGCAAGCTCCAGCAAGCCCTTGATGGCATTGCGCGCCCGATCCACAGCCTTGGCCTCGACCAGCTCGGCAATGGCGTACAAGGCCATCACCATGGCGGCCTCCGGCCACTGACCGATGAGGAAGGCGCCTGTGACGGCCACCGACATCAGTGCATTGATGTTGAGCTTGCCGCGCAGCAGCGCTGCAAGGCCCTTCTTGTAGGTGTCGATGCCTGCCAGCCAGATAGCCAACGCGGCGATGGCCATGCCTGCCACTTTCCAGGCCATCTGATCGGGTGCGAAGAAGGAGAGCACTTCCGCTCCCGTGGCGAACACAAGCGCGGCGACCAAGCGGGAGATACCACCGGCAAACACGTGTTCATCGCCGTCGGCATGTTCTCCTGCCTGGACGCCTCTGGATTGCCCAGTTGCAGCCACGGGCTGCGGATCGAAGCCCGCGTTGCGAATCGCCTCCAGGGCCAAGGGGTAGGCATTCTCTTCTGCATCGATTTTCAGCGTGCGCTCGCCGAGCTGAAACCCCAGAGAGCGGATCCCATCCAGAGGCTCCAGCGCCCGGCGAATCTCCGCCTCCTCGGCGCTGCAGTCCATGGTCGCAATGCGAAACACACGGCTCTGGCTCGCCTTGGCCGTTGCATCGGCCACCGGCTGTGGGTCGAATCCTGCCCTGCGGATGGCGTCGAGTGCCAGGGGCAAGGCGCGATCATCCGCGTCGATCTTCAGGGTACGCGCGCTGAGCTGAAAGCCCAAAGAGCGTATTCCGTCCAACGGCTCTAACGCTCGCCGGATCTCCGACTCTTCGGCGCTGCAATCCATAGTGGCAATCCTAAACAGCTTACCGTAGTCTGGGCGGCTTGCTGCGGTAGGGGGCGTAGCGGCGGCACTGGAACAGCCTGCGGAGCAGCAGGTGTCAACAACGCCTAGAGAGGTACTGGTTTCTGATTTCATGGCCTGATTGGAAACCTTGAAGTGACTTTAAAGTCAACTAGCAATAACAATATCGTTGCTTTGTCCTGCTTAAATCGGATTTTTGAATGCGCGGCGCTCAGTAGCAGCCTCCCAAGCGATCCCACTCCGTCGAAAACCGCCATCAATTCGGGCGAATTTCGATTCCCACATTCGTCACCCCGTTTTCCGACGATGCCACTGGCTTTCCCTGATGCATGCGTGCAATAGCGCCCACTATGGCCAACCCGAGGCCATGGTTGCTTTGCCCATGGCTGCGAGCAGGATCTGCACGGAAGAATCGGTCAAACAGCTGCGGGAGTAGCTCGGGATCAATAGTGCTGCCGTAGTTGGTGACACTGATCAGCACACGGCCCTCATCGATAGTCCTGAGGTTGATCTGGACGATTGAGCCAGCGCTCGCGTATCGAGTGGCGTTGCCGAGCAAGTTTGAAAGGGCCCGGCGCAACAACGGCACGTCGAAGGAGCCGTGCGCATCGCCGACGACTTTCCCCGTGAGACAGGCCTCGGCCAGTGCGGCCTCGTGGTAGTCCAGTACGTCTGCAGCCATTGATGCAAGGCTCGCCACGGGCGCGCGACGTGCTCCCACACCCCGATCCGCCTGGGACAAGAACAGCATGTCATTGACGATGCCGGTCAGGCGGTGCAGCTCCTCCAAATTGGACGCCAGCACCTCGCGAATATCCGCCTGCTCAGGGCGCTGCAGCGCCAGTTCATTGTTGGCAATGAGCGTGGCCAACGGCGTGCATAGCTCGTGAGCCACGTCCGCATTGAAGCCCTCCATCTGTGTGTAGGCCTTCTCAATGCGAGCCAGGAGCGCGTTGAACTGGTCGATCAGAGGCACAAGCTCAAGGGGCTGCTCGGCGCTGTCGAGCCGTTGATGCAGGTTGTCAGCCGATACTGCGCGCGTCTGGCCAGCCAGTCTTCGAACGGGCGCCAGGCCCAAGTTGACCAGAGAGAGACCGCCCAGCGATACAACGATGACCCCACCGATGGCTGCGACCAGCAAGGTAAGAGCAAGTCGGTGCAGCAATTGGATGTCGGTTTGGATGTCAAGCGACAGCTGGACGCTCAAATTCTTTGAGGGAGCATTGCCTGCAGTCAGGGGCACCTCGAACTGCCTTTGGCGCCACACCGCTTTTGCGCTCTGGTTACGGGCATGGGCGTAGAGAACAATTCCGTCGTCCTGCGTGACTTCGAGTGACAGGTCTCCGTGCCCCACAAGGAAGTCATCAAGCTTGTGCACAAAGTCTTCCGTATCCCCATGCTCCTTGCCATCCTGCAGCAAGTGCCGAATTACGGTTTCTTTTTGCGCCAGCGTTTCCTCTTGCCGATCACGAAAGTTGAACTCGGTCACCAGATACACCGCCAGACAGACCACCCCGAGTCCGGCAAAGCTCTGCAGCGCCAGCCACCAGGACAACCGCTGGCGCAATGAGCGATGTTGGGCCAGCACCTTCATTCGTTGCGGTCCTCCATGACGTAGCCCATGCCGCGAATGGTGTGGAGCAGCGCAGTGTCAAACGGCACATCGATCTTGGTACGGAGGCGCCGGATCGCGACCTCCACCACGCTGGTATCGCTGTCGAAGTTCATGTCCCACACCTGTTCAGCGATCTCGGTGCGAGAAAGCACTTGGCCTTTTCTTCTCAGGAACAGAGTCAGCAACAGAAATTCCTTGGCCGTCAATTCCAAGCGCTGACCTCCCCGGGACGCCTTGCGCCGCACCAGATCGACCTCGATATCTGCTAAACGCAGTTGCGTGGGCTCTGCGGCATCCCGCTCACCATGGGACCGCCGGAGCAGCACCTGAATGCGAGCGCTCAATTCGGAAAACGCAAAGGGCTTGACCAAGTAGTCATCGGCACCCGTCTGGAGTCCTAAGACCCGATCCTCGACGCTGACCCTGGCTGTCAACATTAAAACTGGAGTCTGCTTGGTTTTGCGAAAAGCCGTCAGCAGGCTGAAGCCGTCTATCCCCGGGAGCATCGCATCCAGAACCAACAGATCGTGCCCGCCCTCCAGAGCCATGTGAAGGCCATCCACGCCGTTGTGGGCAACGTCCACCACGTAGCCGACCGCTCCCAGACCCTTGCGCAGGTACTCGGCCAGCTTGACTTCGTCTTCGATGAGCAGAATTTTCATTCTGTCATTCTCGAAGAATGCGGCCTGTTGCGCGATTACGAATTTGTAAACTGGCTGTTGGTACCTTGTCGCGCGTGCATTTCTAAAGTATCTCTGTGTCGAAAGGCATAGTCCCGGCAGATGGCCGAGGGCTCATTTAGATCAAGGGACAACACCATGACCATTCGCAACCCCCTCGCGCTCGCTCTGATCGCCTTCGCTATCGCGGCTCCAGGCCTGGCATCTGCATCTTCGCTGTATCACCCCGCCGGTGGCGAAGTGGGATTTACCACCCATCCCGACCATTTTCAAAGCTCTTTGTCCCGTAGCGACGTGCTTGAGTCGGTGGTTGCCGCCCGCAAGGACGGAACGCTCGCTATTCTCCAGCGCGGCGGTGCTTTGCCTGCTAAGGCAATGGGCCCCTCCAAGACGCGCGAGCAAGTGCAACAGGAATTCCTGAACATGTCCGACGCTGAAAAGGAGCGTCTCCAGGAACTGTACGGCTCGGGCAGCTGACTCCTCAACGCTCCCAGCCCCTATCCAGAGTCCATCCGTGCCCCACATGAAGACTTCATAGTCGAGTGCTAGACTCCAATAATGCGCCGTTTGATTGCTGTTTTTATGCTTGCATTGCTACCATTCCAGTTCAGCTGGTCTGCGGTGGCCGCGTATTGCATGCATGAGAGCACGGCTGCGCAGGCGCAACACGTGGGACATCATGAGCACAAACATGATGCCGACAACGCGGTCCATCAAGCCGACAAGGGCAGTCAAAGCGCTGGCCAGTTTGACATCGACTGCTCCGTTTGCCATGGTGCCGGCATCGGGGCCCTCAATTTCTCTTATGCCAGCCAAGGCACCTCTCACGATGGCAGTGTCGGTGTCCAGCCCCACGTGCAACTCGCTGGTGTAACACCCACTCCCCCTGACCGCCCCCAGTGGTCTGTCCTCGCCTAATCGGCGGGGCTTCTCTCCTTCTCTCAGTTGTCCGTGTCCGCCCTAAGGGCGGATGCAGTTGCGCATGCCGCGACTGTGACGAGTGACGAGTTGCCAGCAACTGCACGGTTGCCCCCCGCCGATCCTTCGTGTTTTGAAATCACTGGAGAATCGGATGTTCAAGGGTATTTGCTTTCAAGGAAAGCCGGACGCATGGCGCGGCCGCAAGAAAATCAAGCTCGCAACGGCTGCTGCAGCCATATTGCTGGCCACGTCCACCGGCGCCTTTTCCCAGGGCATGACACAACGGCCCGTGGGTGGCTCGGATGCCCCCATGGCCGTTGCAGCACCCGTAGCGCCGCTGTCGCTGGCCAGGGCTATTGAACTGGCCCTGGAGGGCAACCCAGAGGTGGCTGCTGCGACGCGCCAGTTGGAAGCGACGCAAGGGCAAGTTCTGCAAGGACGCGCTCGGCCCAATCCAGAGTTTGCCTACTCGCTGGAAGACGCGCGCTCCAAAACGCGTACCCAAAACTGGCAGCTCAATCTCCCGGTCGAACTGGGGGGCAAGCGGGCTGCGCGCACGAAGGCTGCCGAGAAGGCGCGTGAGCAGGCACAAGCCCAGCTTGTCGAACTGAAGGCGACCGTGCGCGCCAACGTCGCTGCCGCCTACTTTGATGTGCTCACTGCCCAAGAGCGCCTGGTGCTGGCTCGGGACAGCGTCGCTCTGGCCAAGTCATCAACTGACACGGTCGCCAAGCGCGTGGCGGCGGGCAAGGTCTCCCCAGTCGAGGAGTCCAAGGCGCGGGTTGCGGAAGCGGGAATTCGCGTCGAAATGGCCCAAGCCGCCAGTGAGCAGCGCAATGCTCTGTCCCGACTGTTTGCGCTCATGGGGAAGACTGAGGCACCCGTCGCCGTTTTGGAGGGCAAGGCCGAAGCGCTTCCGCCGGTGCCGGAACTCGTTGATCTGCAGCCGCTCATTGCTTCCTCGCCGGCGGTTGTCCTGGCCAGGATCGAGGTGGACCGGCGCCAGGCCCTGACTGAGCTGGAACAAAGCAAGCGCGTGCCGGATGTCACGGTGAGTGTCGGCATGCAGCGCAGCAACGAAACGCAGCGAAACGTGCTTCTTTTCGGGGTCTCCGTGCCTCTGCCGGTGTTCGACCGCAATCAAGGCAACCTCCTCGAAGCCCTCAAGCTGGAAGACAAGGCGCGCGACGAGCTGCAGGGCGCCACGGTGCGACTGCACAGCGAAGTGGCGCAGGCCCGTGAGCGGCTCGCCACGATCGCATCGGAGATCCAGGCCCTGCAGCAGGACGTCCTTCCAGGGGCCAAGTCGGCGTATGACGCGGCCACCATTGGGTTTGAGAACGGCAAGTTCAATTTCCTGGAGGTGCTGGATGCACAGCGCACCTACTTCACAGCCAAAGCCCAATACCTCAAAGCACTTGGCGAGGCGCACCGTGCAGCAGCCGATGTTGACCGCTTGCTCGGCGGTACCACCGCTTCCCGCCTGATCGCAACGCAGAACTGAGAATGACCATGAACACCAGTAAATCCACCATCAGTAAAAAGCACCTGATCGCCATTGCGGTCGTCCTCGCATTGGGGGTCGGGGCCGGCGCCTTCATCTTGCAGGGCGGCGGAAAGCCCAAGACGGCTGCTGCCGAAGGCGATGGCCACGGGCACGGCGGCCACACTGAAGCCAAGGGCCACGGCGACGGCGAGCACCATGGCAAGGCAGGAGAAAAGGGCCACAGTGATGACAAGGGCCATGCGGACGGCGAACACCATGAAAAGAGCGAGGCCAAGGGCGCTCACGGCGGTACCGTTTTCAAGGAAGGCGATTTCAGCCTGGAGGCACTGCTGTCCGAGGACGGTGGAGAGCCGCGGCTGCGCATCTGGTTGTTCGACAAGGACAAGGCTCTGCCGCTGACTGCCGCGACGGTCACCGCAACGCTGACCCGCCTCACCGACGAAAAGCAGAGGCTGACTTTCGTCCAGGAAAAAGACAGCCTGGTCAGTAAGGAAATCGTTCCCGAACCCCATGCATTTGAGATCGAAATCATCGCGCAGACGGCTACCGAGCCCTTCATGTTCGTGATGAGCAAGGAAGAAGGCAAGGTTGAATTGGCAGACGCCCAGATCAAGGCTGCCTCGATCACGGTGGATACGACATCCCCTGCCAACATCAAAACGGCACTCTTGTTGCCTGGCGAGATAAAGCTCAACGAGGACCGCACCTCGCATGTGGTTCCACGGCTCGCCGGTGTGGTGGAAAGCGTCAGCGCCAGCCTTGGCCAGGTCGTCAAGAAGGGACAAGTCCTGGCTGCCATTGCCAGCCCCACTGCCTCGGAACAACGCAGCGAGCTGCAGACGGCCCACAAGCGCCTGGCGCTGGCCAAGACGACTTACGAGCGAGAAAAGAAGCTGTGGGAGCAGAAGGTATCTGCCGAACAGGACTACCTGCAGGCCAGGCAAGCCCTGAGCGAAGCAGAGGTGGCTGTGGCCAACGCCAATCAAAAGCTCAGTGCGCTGGGCCTGTCCACCTCGTCGGCGTCCGGTCTCAATCGCATCGAGTTGCGTGCGCCATTTGACGGGATCGTCATCGAGAAGCATCTGAGCCTGGGCGAAGCCGTCAAGGAGGATGCCGCCGTGTTCACCATCTCGGACCTCTCCACCGTGTGGGCGGAAATCAACCTTCCAGCGAAGGACCTGCCTTCGGTGCGGGTGGGCGAGAAAGTCACCATCAAGGCCACGGCGTTTGACGCAACGGCCACGGGCACTGTCGCTTTTGTGGGCGCGTTGATCGGCGAGCAAACCCGTACAGCCAAAGCCCGCGTGGTTCTGGACAACCCCAAAGGAGCCTGGCGCCCCGGCCTGTTCGTGAACGTCGAGGTTATTTCCGAGGAAACAGCGGCACCCGTGACGATCTCGGCAGACGCGGTGCAGAACCTTGGAGACAAGCCCGTTGTCTTCCTGAAGGTCAACGGTGGGTTCATTGCTCAGCCCGTGAAGCTGGGCCGCAGCGATGGCAAGCGGATCGAGGTCCTTGGAGGCCTCAAGGCCGGCATGCCTTACGCCTCGACTGGCAGCTTCGTCGTGAAGTCTGAGCTCGGCAAGGGATCCGCCGAACACACGCACTGATCCCGGAGCCCATACATGTTTGAAAAACTCATTCGATTTTCCATCGAGCAGCGATGGCTGGTGCTGCTTGCGGCTTTCGCCATGGCGGCCTTCGGCGTCTTCAGCTACCAGAAGTTGCCTATTGACGCCGTGCCCGACATCACGAACGTCCAGGTCCAGATCAACACGCAGGCGGCCGGGTATTCGCCCCTTGAGACCGAGCAGCGGGTCACATACCCGATTGAGACGGTCATGGCCGGCCTGCCGAACCTGGATCAGACGCGGTCGCTTTCGCGGTATGGACTGTCGCAGGTCACCGTCATTTTCAAGGACGGCACCGACATCTATTTCGCTCGCCAGCTCGTCAACGAGCGTATCCAGGAGGCTCGGGACAAACTGCCAGCAGGCATCACGCCGGCGCTGGGGCCCATCTCGACAGGGCTGGGGGAAATCTATCTTTGGACCGTCGAAACCAAGGACGGAGCGAAGAAGCCCGACGGCTCACCCTACACCCCGACCGACCTGCGCGAGATCCAGGACTGGATCATCAAGCCGCAGCTGCGAAACGTTCCTGGCGTGACGGAAATCAACTCCATCGGCGGCTTCGCCAAGGAGTACCAGATCGCGCCCATCCCCGAGCGCTTGGCTTCGCTGGGCGTGACGCTGCAGGATGTGGTCACCGCCCTGGACCGCAACAACGGCAACGTGGGCGCCGGCTACATCGAAAAGCGTGGCGAGCAGTACCTCATCCGCGCGCCTGGCCAGGTGAAATCCCTGGAAGACATCGGCAACGTGATCCTCAGCAGTGCCAACGGCGTGCCAGTGCGCGTCAAGGACGTGGCCGAAGTGGGTATCGGCCGAGAACTCAGGACTGGCGCTGCGACGGATAACGGGCGCGAGGTGGTTCTTGGCACCGTGTTCATGCTGATTGGCGAGAACAGCCGGACCGTCTCCCAAGCGGTGGACAAGAAGATGGTGGAGGTCAACAAAAGCCTTCCAGAGGGTGTGCATGCGGTGACGGTCTACGACCGCACGGTGCTCGTCGACAAGGCCATCGGCACGGTGAAGAAGAACCTGCTGGAAGGCGCGGTTCTCGTGATCGTCATCCTGTTCCTCTTCCTCGGAAACATCCGCGCGGCGGTCATAACGGCAATGGTCATCCCCTTGTCGATGCTCTTCACGTTCACAGGCATGGTCCAGTACAAGGTGAGCGCCAACCTGATGAGCCTCGGGGCGCTGGACTTCGGCATCATCATTGATGGCGCAGTCGTGATCGTGGAAAACTGTGTGCGGCGCCTTGCCCACGCACAGGCGCACCACGGCCGACCGCTGACCCGGGCAGAGCGCTTCCACGAAGTGTTCCTGGCATCCCAGGAGTCGCGCCGCCCCTTGCTGTTCGGGCAACTGATCATCATGGTGGTGTACCTGCCCATCTTCGCGCTCACGGGCGTTGAAGGAAAGATGTTCCACCCGATGGCATTCACCGTGGTTGCCGCACTGCTCGGCGCCATGATTTTGTCGGTGACTTTCATTCCGGCGGCCGTTGCGCTGTTCATTGGCAACCGGGTCAGCGAGAAGGAAAACTTTCTTCTTGGCTATGCCAAGCGCATGTACGGCCCGATGCTGGATCGCGTGATGGGCGCCAAAACGCTGGTTCTCACCATTGCCGCAGTCGCTGTTGTCTTGTGCGGATTGATTGCCACCCGCATGGGCAGCGAATTCGTTCCCAACCTCAATGAGGGCGACCTTGCCATCCAGGCACTGCGCATTCCGGGCACCAGCCTGTCCCAGTCGGTGGCCATGCAGCAGCAGATCGAGCGGACCCTGAAGGCGAAGTTTCCCGAGATCGAACGCATCTTCGCCAGAACTGGTACCGCAGAGATTGCCTCGGACCCAATGCCGCCGAATATCTCGGACGGGTACATCATGCTCAAGCCCGTGGACGAATGGCCTGAGCCTCGCAAGACCCGGGACGAGTTGCTTGCCGCGATCCAGGAAGTCCTTGGCAAGATTCCTGGCAACAACTACGAGTTCTCGCAGCCTATCCAACTGCGCTTCAATGAGCTGATCTCGGGTGTGCGAAGCGACGTGGCGGTGAAGATTTTCGGCGACGACATGGACGTGCTGAACAAGTCCGCCGAAGAGGTCTCTGCAATGCTGCAGAAGATCCAAGGCTCATCGGAAGTCAAGGTCGAGCAGACGACAGGCTTGCCAATGCTCACGGTCAATATCGACCGTCAGAAGGCCGCGCGCTATGGACTGAATGTTGCCGACATCCAGGACACCGTGGCCACAGCCATCGGCGGTCGGGAAGCCGGCACGATGTTCGAAGGCGACCGCCGGTTCGACATCCTGGTGCGCCTGCCGGAAAACCTGCGCAACGACCTCGAGGGAATGAAACGGCTGCCCATTGCGCTGCCACGCTCGGGAACCGGTACGGAAGGCAAGACCAACTTCATTCCGCTGGGTGAGGTCGCTACGTTCGATCTGGCGCCAGGGCCCAACCAGGTCAGCCGCGAGAACGGAAAGCGGCGCATTGTGGTGAGCACCAACGTGCGCGGACGCGATGTGGGATCTTTCGTGGCGGATGCCGAGCAGGGTCTGGCCCAGATCAAGATTCCCACCGGCTACTGGACGAGCTGGGGCGGAACCTTTGAGAACCTGCAGTCGGCGACGAAGCGCCTGCAGATCGTTGTACCGGTATCCCTGCTGCTGGTCTTCGTGCTGCTGTTCGCGATGTTCGGGAATGCCAAGGATGGTCTGCTGGTCTTCACAGGCATCCCGTTCGCTTTGACTGGGGGCATTCTTGCGCTTTGGCTTCGAGACATCCCGATGTCCATCTCTGCGGCCGTCGGCTTCATCGCGCTCTCTGGGGTGGCGGTGCTCAACGGGCTGGTGATGATTTCGTACATCCGCAGTCTGAGGGAAGGCGGTGTTGGTCTTGACGAAGCGATCCGTGAGGGCGCTCTGACCCGCTTGCGCCCCGTTCTGATGACCGCCTTGGTGGCATCACTGGGCTTTATTCCCATGGCCATCGCTACAGGCACCGGCGCTGAAGTCCAGCGTCCCCTGGCAACCGTGGTGATTGGCGGGATTCTTTCCTCCACGCTGCTCACGCTCCTCGTGCTACCGATTCTCTACCGTCTGGCCCACAGGCCAGATGAAGAAGCTGAGGACGTGTCCGCTGAGCCTTCTCACCCGGAAGCACCGAAGCCCGTGTAGCCATAGAAGGTCCCGCTGATCGCGGGACCTTCCCTTTTCTCCAACCCCAAAGGAACTGTCATGAAACTCTCCAATCTCATCCTCGCCCTCACAGTGTCGATCTCGGGCGCGGCCTTTGCTGCTGACAACCATGGCCACGACGTAAAGCCGATGCACGGTGGTGCTGTTGCAGAAGCCAAGGACGTCGAATACGAATTCGTAGCCAGCGCCGACAAGTTGCAGCTGTACATGCGCGACCATGGAAAGCCAGTTGCAGTGGCGGGAATGACCGCCAAGGTCACTCTGCTGGCAGGCAGCGACAAGCAGGATGTCCAGCTCCAACCCGGTGACGGCAAGCTGGAAGCCACGGGCAGCTTCAAAGTCCCCGCCGGTACGAAAGCCGTCGTCGCTGTCTCAAAGGCCGGCAAGTCGGTTGCCTCGGTCCGTTTCACGCTGAAGTAACACGAACGCAGCAAGGGCGATTGCCCCCCGTCACTCTGGGGGGCGATGTAGCTGTCTGTGGCCAACGTGTTGATTTCCATCCAGAAGTGACCCACTAACCCCCAGGATTTCCATCTAAAACTGATCCACGTACTAACCCTAGCCTGCTGCTTTGTTAA
>MESL01000039.1:0-49674 GCA_001770955.1 Burkholderiales bacterium RIFCSPLOWO2_12_FULL_65_40
CGTCAAAGGGGTTCATGCTCATCTTCACGTTGGCGATGTCCACACCCGTGCCGTCCGACTTCACACGGACCTTCACGTTGTAGTCCACCACGCGCTTGACAGGGACCAAAACCTTCATTGCTGCGGCTCCTAGAGTTGATTGAATTGACGTTACGTAAACCAAACCATTTTATGTCGCACCGCAGCACATCGGCTATGCATTTTCCCAAGGGGGCGTATCGACAAAAAACGAACGATCGTGCTTTTTACGGATTATAGGCCACCAAGGGTGGGTTGTGTCCACCCCCGCCTGTCACACACCCGATCAGGGGCTATCGGGCCCTGGCGGCGGGTTCGGGGCAGCAGGCAGCGGCGCACCGGTCACGTGCAGCACGCGCTGCGGGTAGGGAATATCGACACCATGCGCGCGCAGCGCGCGCAGGATGGCCAGATTGATCTGCGAACGCAGGCCCAGCAGGCCGTTTTCGGGGTCGGCGATCCAGAAGCCCACGGTGAACTCCAGGCCGTCGGCACCAAAGGCCGACAGCGCCACGCTGGGCGGCGGATCGGCCAGCACACGCTCGCTCGAGCGCGCGGCATCGTCCAGCAGGCGCATGACAAGATCGACATCGCTGTCATACGCCACGCTCACCACAGTGGAATGCCAGACACGGGGGTCGGCCAGCGAAAAGTTTTCCACCCGGCTGGTGATGAGCATCTCGTTGGGGACGATGGATTCGCGCCCCACGCCCGAGCGGATCAGGGTGTAGCGCCCGGTGATGTCGGTGACGCGGCCCTCGAAGCCGTCCACACGTACGTTGTCGCCAATGCGCACGCTGCGCTCGGCCAGGATGACAAAGCCGCTCACGTAATTGGCCGCGAGCTTCTGCAGGCCGAAACCGATGCCCACACCGATGGCGCCACCGAGTACCGACAGCGCCGTGAGGTCGATGCCGACGGCCGACAACGCCATGATCAGCCCCAGGAACAGCAGCAGCGCGCGCGTGGCGTTGCTCAGCGCCTTGCGTACCGACAGGCCGCTGCCCGTGGCCGATCGCAGCAGCCGCGTCTCGATGGCCGAAGAGATCCACAGCGCCACCAGCAGCACGGCGGCGGCTGTGAGCGCGCCCTCGATCATGGTGCGCACCGACAGGGTCGAGCCGCCCACCTTCCACTTGATGTCGTCCAGTTCCTGCAGGATGAGGGGCAGCAGCCCTGTGACCCACAGCACCATGGCCAGCCAGGCCAGCCAGGAAATCGTGCGCTCAATGGGGCGCACCCAGGCCGCACCCGGAAAAGCCACCTGCAGCACCTTGACGCCGATGCGGATGACCACCAGCGACACCAGCACCGGAATGGCCACCTTGAAGATGGCGGGCGGCGTCCACTGCAGCACAACGGCGCGTGCGGCATAGCCCAGCGCCAGCAGCACCAGCGGGAACAGCGCCCCGTCAACAATCTTGCGGCCAAAGAAAATGGAGCGGGACTCCACATCCCGGGGCAGGCCCTGGCGCAAAAGGGCTACCAGCCCCCAGGCCAGCCCCACGCACACGGCCAAGGCAGCCAGCTCAATCCACACCGTGGGCCGCAGAAAGGCTTCCAGCCAGCGCCCGATGTCGTCCAGCATCGGGGAATCCATCGCACCCGCCATCAGTTCTTCCACCCGGGCTTGCGCTTTTCGGCAAAGGCGCGCGCACCTTCCTGGGCCGCCTCGTCCATCATGTTCACGGCCATGGTCTGGCCCGCCAGTTGGTAGGCGGCGTCCAGCCCCAGCTCACGCTGGCGGTACACCAGCGCCTTGCCCATGGCCACGGCGACGCGGGGTTTTTCCAGGATGGACTGCACGAGTTTTTCCACCTCCGCGTCCAGTGCGTCCAGGGGCACCACACGGTTGACCAGACCTTCCTGCTGGGCCGTGGCCGCATCGATGAAGTCGCCGGTGAGCAGCATTTCCATGGCGCGCTTGGCCGGCACGTTGCGCACCAGCGGAACGCTGGGCGTCGAGCAGAACAGGCCGTAGTGGATGCCGCTGGTGGCAAAGCTGGCGCTGTCCGCCGCCACGGCCAGATCGCACTGCGCCACCAGCTGGCAACCCGCCGCCGTGGCCATGCCATGCACGCGCGCGATCACCGGCACGCTGAGCTTGTGCAGCGACAGCATCATGCGGCTGCACTGCGCAAAGAGCTGCTGGTACCACGCCAGATCGGGGTGGGCCGCCATGTCCTTGAGGTTGTGGCCCGCGCAAAAAGCCTTGCCCGCACCGGCAAGCACCACCACGCGCACCGTGTCGTCACCAGCGATCTCGTCCAGCGCTTGTTGCAGCGCGGCGAGCATCTCCGAACCCAGGGCATTGAAGCGCGCGGGGTCGTTCAGGGTCAGGGTCACCACGCCGCGCGCATCGCGCACGAACTGGAGCGGGTCATTGGAATCAAGCATGTCGGTTGCTCCTCAGCGCACCGCGTCCAGCGCAGTGCATGAAACGGGCGCCGCACCCAGCCAGCTACCGCCAGACTTCTAGCGGCGGCCTGGCGGCGCGCAGCGCCACAGGGGGGTGTTCACAGATCTGCCAGCACGCGCACATGGGCCTCGACGCTGCGCGACAACGCACTCATCACGTAGCCACCCTCCAGGCACGAAACGATGCGGCCGTTGCAGTAGCGGCGTGCCACGTCCTTGATGCGCTGCGTGATCCAGGTGTAGTCCTGCTCGGTCAGGCCGAGCTGGCCCATGTCATCGTCGCGGTGCGCGTCAAACCCGGCACTGATGAAAATCATCTCGGGCTTGAACGCCTCCAGGCGCGGAATCCACATCATCTCGATGATCTCGCGGATATCCATGCCGCGCGTGTAGGCCGCCACAGGCACGTTGACCATGTTGGGTGCGGGGTCCTTGTCGCCACTGAACGGGTAGAACGGGTGCTGAAAGAGCCCCACCATCAGCGCGCGCTCGTCGCCCGACAGGATGTCCTCGGTGCCGTTGCCGTGGTGCACATCGAAGTCCACCACCGCCACACGCTTGAGGTTGTAGCGCTGCAGGGCGTACTTGGCGGCCACGGCCACGTTGTTGAAGAAGCAGAAGCCCATGGCCTTGTCACGCATGGCGTGGTGGCCCGGCGGGCGCACGGCGCAGAAGGCATTCTCCAGTTCGCCGGCCATCACGGCGTCGGTGGCGGCGAGGGCCGCACCGGCCGAGCGCAGCGCGGCGTTCCAGGTGTGCACGTTCATCGAGGTGTCGGGGTCCACCTGGGTGTAGGCCGGGCCACCGGCCTCCACCTCCTCGCGCAGCCAGTCGGTCAGGCCGCGCATGGCGGCGATGTGCAAACGCCCGTGGGCCAGCTCAATATCGGCCAGCGCAGCCTGCGGTGCCTCGTAGCGTTCCAGCGCATCGATCACGCCCGTCACGAGCAAACGGTCTTCGATGGCATCGAGCCGCTCGGGACATTCGGGATGGCCTGGGCCCATTTCATGCATCCAGCAGTCGCGGTGGGAAAAATAACCCGTCTTGCCCATTGCCTTGTCTCCACGCCTCAGAATTTCGGATAACGTCGCGCCATGCAAACGCCGCAAAAAATCAAATCCATACTGGATCAGCTTAACACGGTGATCGTGGGCAAGAGCGCCCGCGTTCAGGACTGTGTGGCCTGCCTGCTCGCGGGCGGCCACCTGCTGATCGAGGACGTTCCCGGGGTCGGCAAGACCACCCTGGCCCATGCGCTGGCCCATGTATTTGGCCTTCAGTTTGCCCGCGTGCAGTTCACGGCCGACCTGATGCCCAGCGATCTGATCGGTGTCTCGGTGTACGAGCGCGGCAAGGAAGCCTTCATGTTCCACCCCGGCCCCGTGTTCGCCCAGGTGCTGCTGGCCGACGAGATCAACCGCGCCAGCCCCAAGACGCAAAGCGCGCTGCTCGAAGCCATGGAGGAGAAGCAGGTGTCGGTCGAAGGGGAGACACGCCCCCTGCCCGAACCCTTCTTCGTCATCGCCACACAGAACCCGCACGACCAGCTCGGCACCTACGCTCTGCCCGAATCGCAGCTCGACCGCTTTCTGATGCGCATCTCGCTGGGCTACCCGGACCGCACCGCCGAGCGTGAGCTGCTCTCGGGCCGGGACCGGCGCGAAATGGCCAACACGCTGCGGCCACTGGTGTCGCCACAGGACCTGGCCGAGCTGCAGCAGCAGGTGCTGGCGGTGCATGCATCCGACCCCCTGCTCAACTATGTGCAGGACCTCATCGCCGCCACGCGCTCGGGCCGGTGGTTTTTGCAAGGCCTGTCGCCCCGCGCCGGCATTGCGCTGGTGCGCGCGGCCAAGGCGCAGGCGATGATCTGCGGGCGCGACTATGTGGCCCCCGACGACGTGCAGGCCATCGTGGCCCAGACCATCGCGCACCGCCTCGTGCCCGTGGGCGATGCCGGGCGTGGCGCCGTGGAGCAGGTGCACGCCATGGTCGCAGCGGTGGACCTGCCCTGAGAAGGTGTGAACGAACCCGTCATGCCCGCTCATTCCGAAAAAACACACCCGCTCGTCGTTGCAAATGCTCGCCATAGCCCGAGCTTGTGGCTTGCTTTGCGCCTAGATCGGCAGCGTTTTCGCGACCTGCCCGGGCGCGCCGAATTCATTCACACCTTCTGAACGCGCCCCGTTTGGCCCTGTTGCCCATGGAAAGCACTCCCGCCCGCCCCCTGCCACGCCCCCGGGAATTTCACCCGGTGGATGCCGTGCGCAAGCGCTTCGAGCGCTGGTGGCAGGCCCGCCTGCCGCTGACGGACACCACCGTGCTCACCCAGCGCAATGTGTACATCCTGCCCACCGGCGCGGGCTGGATGCTGGCACTCACGCTGCTGGTGCTGCTGGTGGCATCCATCAACTTCCAGCTCAACCTGGGCTATCTGCTGACCTTTTTGCTGGCAGGCAGCGCCGTGGCGGGCATGCATTTCTGCCATGCCACGCTGCGCGGGCTGAGCTTGCACCTCAAGCCGCCCGAGCCGCTTTTTCTGGGCCAGGGCGCTGCGCTGCAGGTGCAACTGGCCAGCGAACGGCGCACGCCGCGCCTGAGCATCGCGCTGGCGGTGTACGGCAGCGGCCACTGGGCCTGGACCGATGTGCCCGCTCAGGGCATCGCGCACGTGCAGGTGGCGTTCACACCCACGCGGCGCGGCCTGCACCGCGTCCCCACCCTCACCGCCGAGACGCGCTACCCGCTGGGCACCTTCCGGGTCTGGACGGTGTGGCGCCCGGCGGCCGAGGTGCTGGTCTACCCCGCGCCCGAGCCCGGCGCCCCGCCCCTGCCCCCGGGCGAGCCGCGTGCGGGCGGCACCGGCAGTGCGCCCACCCATGGCACGGGCGATTTTGAAGGCGTGCGTGCCTACCGCCGCGGCGACCCGCTGCAACTGGTGGTGTGGAAAAAGGCCGCGCAGGCCCTGGCCAGCGGCTCCGACGCCCTGGTCAGCCGCGACGCGCAGCAGTCGCAACGCCACGAGCTGTGGCTCGACACCGCACACACTGGTCTGGCCGACCCCGAGGCCCGGCTCTCGCGCCTGACGGCCTGGGTGCTGCAGGCCGACCGGCTGGGCCTGAACTATGGCCTGCGCCTGCCCGGCCGGGAAATCGCCCAGGACAGCGGCCCCGCCCACCGCCGCAACTGCCTGGAGGCCCTGGCGCTGTGCTAGACAAATTTAGTATGAAAATAGCCTCAAGCGCTCACCCATCAAGCGCATCAAGCTATTATTTAGATAGCACACAGGAGGCGCCATGACACTGCGCCTGACCTTGGCATCGCTACCACGGGATGCCCGCGACACCCTGTTCCTGCTCGCCGTCATCGCCCTGGTGATTGCCCCGCAAACCGACGTTCTGCCCGTGTGGACCAGCGTGATGGCGGGCGCCGTGCTGCTGTGGCGTGGCGGGCTGGCCTGGGCCGGGCGGCCTCTGCCCAACGTCTGGCTGCTGCGCCTGGTGCTGGTGCTGGCCGTGGTAGGCACACTGCTCACCCACCGCACCATCCTCGGGCGCGATGCCGGGGTCACGCTCATCGTCGCGTTGCTCGCGCTCAAGACACTGGAGGCGCGTGCGCAGCGCGATGCGCTGGTCATCTTCTTTCTGGGCTTCTTCACGATGCTCAGCAATTTTTTCTACTCCCAGTCCCTCCCCACGGCGGTGGCCATGCTGGTGGCGCTGCTGGGCCTGCTGACCGCGCTGGTCAACGCCCACATGCCCGTGGGCCGCCCGCCGCTGGCGCAGGCGATGCGCACGGCGGGCACCCTGGCCCTGCTGGGGGCGCCCATCATGGCCGCGCTGTTCATGTTCTTCCCGCGCATGGCGCCGCTGTGGGGCATGCCCGGCGACCCCATCGGCGGGCGCAGCGGCCTGTCGGGCAGCATGAAGGTGGGCAGCATTGCCGAACTGGCGCTGGACGAGCGCATTGCGCTGCGCCTGCGCTTTGACGACCCGAACTTCACCCCACCGCAGTCGATCCTGTATTTTCGCGGCCCGGTACTGAGCAGCTTTGATGGCCGCGAATGGCAGGCCGAGCCGGTGCGCGATGAACCAGGCCTGGATACCCCGCTGGGCCTGGCGGCACGCCTGCAGGTGCAGGGGGCGCCGCTGCGCTACGAGATCACCCAGGAAGCCCACCAGCGCCCCTGGCTGCTGCTGCTCGAGGCCACGCCCACCAAACCCGAAGTCCCGGGCCGGTTCGTCTTCATGACGCAGGACCTGCAATGGCTGAGCTCCCGCCCGATGACCGACGTGGTGCGCCTGCGTGCCGAGAGCTACCCCCAGTTCCGCCACGGCCCCCCAACCGCCACGCCGCAGTTGCGCGCGCTCACCCGCCTGCCGCAGGGCAACAACCCCCGCACCCTGGCCTTGGCCGCGCAGCTGCGGGCCGACCCCGCACTGGCCGCCGGCGGCACCCAGGCCCTGGTGGATGCAGCTCTGCAGCGCCTGCGCACCGGTGGCTATACCTACACGCTGGAACCCGGCGTGTATGGCGAACACACGGCCGATGAATTCTGGTTCGACCGCAAAGAGGGTTTTTGCGAGCACATCGCCTCGGCGTTCGTGGTGCTGATGCGGGCCGCAGGCGTGCCCGCGCGCATCGTCACCGGCTACCAGGGGGGCGAGCGCAACCCGGTCGATGGCTACTGGACCGTGCGCCAGAGTGACGCCCATGCCTGGTCCGAAGTCTGGATGGAGGGGCGCGGCTGGGTGCGCGTGGACCCCACGGGCGCCGTCTCACCGGGTCGAGTAGGCCAGTTCCAGCGCCTGCAGGCCCCGCGCGGCGCCCTGGGGACCGCGGTGGACACCGTGATCAGCCGCGACATGGCGCAGCGCCTGCGCGCCGTGTGGGAAGCGGCCAACAATAGCTGGAACCAGTGGGTGCTCAACTACACCCAGAGCCGCCAGCTCGACCTGCTGCGCGCCCTGGGCTTTGACGCCCCCGACTGGCAGGACCTGGCCCGCGTGCTGGCCGGCCTGCTTGTGGCGTCGGCACTGGGCGGTGCACTCTGGACGTTGTGGGAGCGCCTGCAACACGACCCCTGGCTGCGCCTGCTCCACCAGGCGCGTGCCCGGCTGGCGCGTGCCGGCCTGCCCAGCGCGCCCAGCACCCCCCCCCGCACGCTGGCCGCCCAGGCCCGGGCCCACTTTGGCGACGACGCCGAGGCCGTGAGTGCCTGGCTGGTGCGCCTTGAAGAAGTGCGCTACGCACCCGAATCCCCCCACCAGGGCCAGGCCCTGCGCCACCTGCGGAGCGATCTGCGCAGGCTGCGCTGGCCCCGGCCCCCCGCTGCTCCATGATCTTCAAGACCGTTTCTTTTGCTCTTTTATTGGTAGCTACCAGCGCAATATCCACAAGCGCAATAGCCCAAAAACACTCCAAAAAACCTGCCCTGCGGGCCTCCGCGCCGTCGGCCCCGCAAGGCAGCACGGCCTATGCCAGCCGCCCCGAGGCCCTGCTGTTTGCCGACGACCTGGCCCAGCGCCGCGACCTGGACCGTGAATGGGTGCGCCAGGCCATCGGCCAGGCGCGCTTTCTGCCGCAGGTGCCGCGCCTGGTGCTGCCGCCCCCGAAGGGCACGGCGAAGAACTGGCAGGCCTACCGCGCCCGCTTCATCGAACCCGTGCGCATCCGCGCCGGCGTGCGTTTCTGGCAGGAGCATGCCGACACGCTGGCGCAGGCCGAGCGCGAATACGGCGTTCCGGCCGAGATCATCGTCGGCATCCTGGGCGTCGAAACCCTCTACGGCCAGCACATGGGCAACTTCCGCGTGATGGACGCCCTGGCCACGCTGGCCTTCGACTTCCCCTCGGCGCACCCGCGCGCGGCCGAGCGCACCGCCTTCTTCCGGCGCGAGCTGGAACAGTTCCTCAGCCTGATGCACCGCACCAACACGGACCCGTTCACGCCGCGCGGCAGCTTCGCCGGGGCCATGGGCTGGCCACAGTTCATGCCGTCGAGCTGGGTACGGCACGCGGTGGACTTTGACGGCGACGGCCGGGTGGACCTGTTTGGCAGCCCGCAGGACGCCATCGGCTCGGTCGCCAATTACTTCATCGGCCACGGCTGGCAACCGGGCATGCCCACGCATTTCGAAGTGCGGCTGGAGGGCACGCCCGCGCAGCAAGATGAGCTGTTGGCGCCCGACATCCTGCCCACCTTCAGCGCCGCCAGCATGCAGGCGCGCGGCGCCGCACTCGGAGAAACCGGCACCCGCCACCCCGGCCCGCTGGCCCTGGTCGAGCTGCAGAACGGCAACGAGTCTCCAAGCTACGTGGCCGGAACCGAAAACTTTTATGCGGTGACCCGCTACAACTGGTCCAGCTACTACGCCATGGCAGTGATCGAACTGGGGAACGCCGTGAAGGCGGCGCGCGAAGCGGCGCAGTAAACGGGCGATCGCGCCCGGAGAGTCACCCGCCCGATGGCGGTTTGCCGCGGGCTGTCGTCCCTACCGCCGCGGCGCGATATCGTTCAGCCTTGGCAACTGCGGTCTGCAAACCGTGGACGCGATCCGGGGGTGCCTGCCGTTGCGTGCGCTGGCGCACTGACGGCTGTCTCGACTGCGCCTAATCTGCGCTGATTCTCGTAGCACGGGCCCCGTCATGACCCCCAACTCCAACGCTCCCCCGGGTGCGGCCGCCGCCCGCACCCTGACGAAAGTCCTGGGAACGACTGAACATGTCAAAGACCTGGTGGAACAAAGCGCTTCAGAGCTTTCCGCGATCAACTCCTCACTCAAGCACGAGGTGGGGCGGGAAGGCCTGTCCGCCCAGCTGCATGCAGCCTTGCAAAAAAGCCAGGCGGTGGAGGAAAAAGTGCAGGACGCCTCAGGGAAGCTGGCGGCCGTAACGCAGGCGCTGAAAGCAGAGGTGAGTGAACGCCAGGACCTGGAAGTGCAGCTGGCCGTGGTCACCGAACAGGAGCTGGTGGCGCGCCGGGCGGCGCTCCATGACAACCTCACCGGCCTGGCGAATCGCTCCCTGTTCAACGACCGGCTGGAGCACGGCTTGGCCCAGGCCCGGCGGCACGGGCTGACCTTGGCCGTGTTTTTTCTGGATCTGAATGGATTCAAAGCCATCAATGACCAGCATGGACACGACGCAGGCGATGCCGTGCTGCAGACGGTGGCCGATCGCCTCAAGGAGAACACCCGTGACGACGATACGGTCAGCCGGATCGGGGGCGACGAGTTCCTGGTCCTTGTCATGGGTGTGCGCGACAAGCAGTCGGTGAGCCATCTGGCCCAAAAGATTGCCAGCCACATTCAAGCGCCTTGCCAGCTTTTCGTCGGCCAGGTCAGCATCAAGCTCAGCATCGGCATTGCGCGCTTTCCGCAAGATGGCGACTCGGCAGAGGCTCTGGTCAAACAGGCCGATACGGCCATGTACAAGGCCAAGCATGAAGGGGCTGCGTACGGGTTTGCCAGCTGACTGCGGCCGAAGGCAGGGCCCATTCCATCTGATTTCGTTGTGTGAACGGGGCATGCCCCCGGTGCATACCCTGAGGGACTCGGTCGCGCAGGCACCACGCAAACACGGTGCGCTCCTCCACAATCGCTTTCCAGCCCACAGCACCTGTGTAACGCCGGAACGCCCCGAAGGAGACCCGCATGCCACTGAAGCAGCTATCAGGCCTGGACGCCAGCTTTCTCTACCTGGAGAAACCCGAAATGCCCATGCACGTGGGCGCCATGGTCCTGCTGGAGCTGCCTGCAGGCTACCGGGGCCGCTATGTGACCGACCTGCGAAGGCACTACGCCGCGCGCATGCCCGCCACCCCGGCCCTGCGCCGGCGCCTGTGGTGGATGCCGCTGAACCTGGCCAACCCGGCCTGGGTGGATGCCGAGCCCGATCTGGCCTACCACATCGTTGAACACAAGCTCCCCAGCCGCCCCCGCAAGGAAACGGCAACACCGGACGCCCGCACGCTGCTGGAAGAAGCCATCTCGGCCCTGCATCCGCAACTGCTCGACCGCAGCAAGCCCCTGTGGCGCCTGTATGTCATCGAGGGCCTGCCGCGCAGCGCCAGCGGACACAAACAGGTGGGGGTGTACACACAGGTACACCATGCGGCGGTGGACGGCCAGGCCGCAGTGGCACTGGCCAACGTGCTGTTTGACCTGAGCCCCGAGCCGCGCGACATCGCGCTGCGACCCTCCACGCGGCGCAAGACCTTCGAGATCGGCATGGCGGAGATGCTGCGCGGCGCCCTCGGCAACGAAGTGGACCAGGTGGTGCGCATGGCGCGCGCGCTCCCCGCCGCGTTGGGCACAGTGGCCCGCACCGCCAGGGGCACGTTCAGCATCAGGACCCTGCTCGGCAAGGGCAGCGGCAATGTCACGCTGGCGCCCGCCACGCCGATGAACGTCACGGTCGGCTGCACCCGGGCGTTTGCCTCGGCCAGCGTGCCGCTGAAGGAACTCAAGGCGCTGGCCAAGGCGCATGAGGCCACGCTCAACGACCTGGTGCTCATGCTCTGCGCGGGCGCGCTGCGCCGTTACCTGCAGCAACGCCAGCAACTCCCGCGCAAAAGCCTGGTGGCCGCAGTGCCGATCTCGCTGCGCCCGTCGGGCGACACGCGGCCCGACAACCAGGCCTCGATGAGCCTGATCAGCCTGGGCACGCACCTGGCCGATCCAGCCCGGCGCCTGGCGCACATCCGTGCAGCCAGCAGCGCCATGAAGACGACCATGGGCCAGATGAAAAGCATCCTGCCCACCGATTTTCCATCCATTGGCGTGCCCTGGCTGATGGAAGCGGCGGCCTCTCTCTACGGCAAGGCCCGGGTGGCCGACCGCCTGCCGCAGGTGGCCAACGTGGTGATCTCCAACGTGCCCGGCCCGCAGGTACCGATCTATCTGGCCGGTGCGCGCGTGCGCGCCAGCTGCCCCACCAGCATCGTGGTGCATGGGCTGGCACTGAACATCACGGTGCAGAGCTTCGACGCCCACATGGACTTCGGCCTCATGGCCGACGCGGCTGCCCTGCCCGACGTGAAGGCCCTGGCAGCGGCGCTGGATGGCGCCTTTGACGAACTGCAAGCACTCCCCATGCCTGCAGCCGCCGAGACCACCAAGCCCCGGCGCATCGCCCGCAAGAGCGCTGCGGCCCAGGCGACGGCGCCTGCAGGCAAGGTGTCGCGCAAGCGACTGGTCTCTAGGGTTAGCACGCCCGGCCCCCGCGCACGCAGTCGCTAGCATGTTTGCATGGCTTTCAACCTTGGCGCACGCATGACTTCCCGATCTCACCGCAAGACCCGGCCAGAACCCGCCTGCCGCGACGACACCGGCCTGCACCTGGTGCCACCCGGCCTGGGGCTGGTCATGCTGGAGGCCCGTGCACCCTGGGAGGCCATGGCAATGGCGGCAGTGTCACCCTGGCTCTCGCGCATGCCATCGGGCGACGGCCATGCCGTGCTGGTCTTCCCCGGCCTGGGCGCGTCGGACATCAGCACGCTGGCACTGCGCCGCTTCCTCAAGCAGCATGGCTACCAGGCCCATGGCTGGAAACAGGGCCTGAACCTCGGCCCGCGCGACGGCGTGCTGGAAGGCTGCCGCGAGCGCATCGAGCAGCTGCACGCGCAACACGGCGGCAAGATCAGCCTGATCGGCTGGAGCCTGGGCGGCATTTACGCCCGCGAAATGGCCAAGGAAATGCCCGACATGGTGCGCAGCGTCATCACGCTGGGCACGCCGTTCACCGGCCACCCTAAGGCAACCAATGCCTGGCGCTTTTACCAGTGGGTCAGCAAGCAGCAGGCCCACGACGAGGAGCTGCTGGCCGAGGTGCGCAAGCCGCCCCCCGTGCCCACCACCTCCATCTACAGCAAGACCGACGGCATCGTGGCCTGGCAATGCAGCATCAACCCGCCACGGCACGCCCACACCGAGAACATCGAGGTGCACGCCAGCCACATCGGCATGGGCATGAACCCGCTGGCCATGTACGCCATTGCCGACCGTCTGCGCCAGGACCCGGCGCACTGGAAACGCTTCGATGCCCAGGGTGCACGCCGCTGGTTCTTCAAGGTGGCGCACCAGCCCGAGATGGTCACAGAGTGGTATTGACCCCCCCTGAGCCGCTGCGCGTCTTCCCCCCAGGGGGACGCCCCCAGCGCGGCGGGGCGGCCCTTGCGCGGGGCCGCTGGCCTGGGCCGCGCCCATTGCATGCGCCGCGAATCGTGCGCAGGCAAGGGGTTGCTGATTGGCAAACCTCCTGACCCCCATGCACGTTCAGGCCAACGGGCTGCGCATCGCGGTGGACGACCAGGGGCCGCCCACCGCCCCGGTGGTACTGCTCATCATGGGCCTGGGCATGCAGCTCATCGCCTGGCCCCAGCCGCTGGTGCGAGAGCTGCGGGACCGGGGCTTTCGGGTGGTGCGCTTCGACAACCGGGATATCGGCCTGAGCCAGGGTTTTGACCACGCCGGGGTGCCGAACCTGGCCTTGGCAGGGCTCCGCCACGCAATGCACCTGCCAGTGCGCGCCCCTTACCGGCTGAGCGACATGGCGCAGGACGCAATGGGCGTGCTCGATGCCCTGGGCATTGCACAAGCCCATGTGTGCGGCGCCTCGATGGGCGGCATGATCGCGCAGCACCTGGCGGCCAGCGCGCCGCAGCGGGTGGCCAGCCTGACGCTGATGATGACCACCAGCGGCGCTCGCTCGCTGCCCCGGCCCTCCTGGGCAGTGCAGCACACGCTGCTGTCACGCCCCCGGGGCCCGGGCCAGGAAGCCGCGGTCGAATGGATCGTTCACATGCTGCGCACCATCGGCAGCCCCGGCTACCCGGCCGATGCCGAAGCCCTGCGCGAGCGCGCCCTCGAATCGGTGCAGCGCGCCTGGCACCCTGCAGGTTCGATGCGCCAGTTGCTGGCCATCGTGGCCGATGGTGACCGTACGCCACTGCTTGCGCGCATCACGGCGCCCACGCGCATCGTGCACGGTATGGCCGACCCGCTGGTGCCCCTGGCCTGTGGCCAGCATCTGGCACGGCACATTCCTGGCGCAGAAACCGACTTCATTCCCGGCATGGGGCATGACCTGCCCGACGCCTTGCTGGAGCGGTTCGCGCAGGGTATCGCGCGCCGCGCGGAGCGCACAGACACCCATTCCGCCGTTTGATGCCACCTATAAAAAAATAGCTGCGAGCGCTTTTCTGGATTGCGCTTGCAGCTATCATTAAAAGAGCAAAATCGTCAGAAACGCTGCATGGTGCAGCTGTGCGGCTGCTGTGCCTTGTCGGCCGGAATATCGCGCACCACGCGGAAGCCGTAGCCCGAACCTTCGACATCGAACTTCACGCCGGGCTGGCCCTGCTTGTCCATCACGCCCACCACCAGTGGCTGCTGGAACTGGTGGTCGGCCGCGCGCATGGTGCCACGGCGCCCGGCCAGCTGCACGCTGGCTTTTTCCATCTGGCGTGCCACGGCCGTCACGTCCACGCTGCCCGCCGCCTCGATGGATTGGGCCAATGCCTCCACCATGAGCTGCATGCGCATGTGCACGTAGTCGTCCTGTGGCTTGGGGAAGCGCTCGCGGAACGCCTGGTAGAACGCCTCGCTCTGCGCACCCGGCACGTTGGGCAGCCAGTCGGCCACGGCCACCACCTTGCCCAGGCCCGCGTCGCCGATGGCAGCGGGTGCCCCCAGCGCATTGCCGTAGAAGGTGTAGAAGCTGCCGGTGAAACCCACTTCGCGTGCGGCCTTGACCAGCAGCGTCAGGTCGTTGCCCCAGTTGCCGGTGATGACGGCCTGCGCACCACTGGTCTTGATCTTGACGGCGTAGGGTGCGAAATCCTTCACGCGGCCCACGGGGTGCAGCTCATCGCCCACCACGGCCACATCGGGGCGCTGGGCAGACAGCTGCTTCTTCGCCTCGCGCAGCACGGCCTGGCCAAAGCTGTAGTCCTGCCCGATCAGATAGACGCTCTTGAGCGCATTGTCGGCGCGCAGCACGTCCATGAGGGCGGCCATGCGCATGTCGGCATGGGCATCAAACCGGAAATGCCAGAAACTGCACTTTTCGTTCGTCAGGATGGGGTCCACGGCCGAGTAGTTCAGAAACAGCACGCGCTTGCCAGGCTCGCGCTCGTTGTGTTTGTTGATGGCGTCAATCAGCACCGCTGCCGTGGCCGACGAATTGCCCTGCATGACCACCCGGGCACCATCGTCAATGGCCGCGCGCAGGGCCGACAGCGCTTCTTCGTTCTGGCCCTTGCTGTCGTAGCGCGCCAGCGCCAACGGACGGGCACCGCCCGCCGCTGCCGGCAGCAACACACCACCGCGCGCATTCACGCGGTCCACGGCCCAGAAGATATTGCGGAACACCGCCTCGCCCGTGTTGGCGAAAGCCCCCGAAAGGCTCTCGATCAGCGCCACCTTGAAGGGGGCGGCCGCAGGTGCTGCCGGGGCGCTGGTGCCCTGCACCGCTGTCTGGGCGTGGCCCACCGGAATGGCCGCCGCCACGGACAGCGCCACCCCCAGCGCCAGGCGCCATGGAGCCTGGACGGCGAATTTCAACGGGGCAAGGTGAAAATTCAGCATGGTTTTTTATCCTTGAAATCGGTAAAGGCACACCTAACTGCAGGGCATGCGGTCAACACAACGGCAGCCGCGCAGTGTATAGGAGTTAACCCTGATGATTTTCACCCCCCTGACCACCCGCCGCGCCACCCGCGCGCCCCGCCCTTCCGATGTGGCACTGCAACGCTTTCTGCTGGGCACCCTGGCGGGCCCGGCGGCTGCGCGCCCGGCCGACTACACGGTGACTCAGGACGACAAGGCCACCACGCTGCAGCTCGACGTGCCAGGGCTGGCCCGCGAGCAGCTCCAGATCACGCTGGAAGGCAAACGGGTGGTGCTCAAGAGCATCGAAGGCGCCCCGCGCCATGTGCACCGCGCCTGGGAGCTGCCCGAGGACATCGACACCGCCACCAGCACCGCCCGCCTGGAGAATGGCGTGCTCACACTGACCCTGGCCAAGCAGCCCCCGGCCGCCAAGGCGGTGGAAATCGTTGTGCACTGAAATCCGCAACGCTACTTTTAAGATAGCTTAAACCGCCCGTACAGCAAGCGCTGCGGGCGGTTTTTGCTTGAAACATTCGCCTTGCGGGGTCTGTAACGACGCGTGGCACAGAACCCGCTCACCCGATACCATGAAGGCACATCCTCCACACAGCGGGTAGAGAGCGGTGCTTGCCGGAGACCGGCTGGCGCCTGCCCGCCCGACCGCCATGGCCTCACTGGAAACCCTCTCCGCAGCGCATGCCACCTTGCTGGTCGGCATCCTGCTGGAATGCTTTCTGGCACTGGGCTGGCTCATCGCGGCGGCCCTGCTGCCGCCCATGCGCGCGGCCGCCCTGCACTGGGCGGGGTTTGCATTGCTGCAAGGTGGCGCCTTCTTCCTCTACCTCAACAGCGCCAACTGGCCCGGTTTTTCTGTTCTGGCAGCCTCCAACATGCTGCTGGTTTCTGCCCTCTTGTTGCAGTTGCGCGGGCTGCACCTGATGACCGGGCGGCCTCCGGCAGACCTGGTGTTTCTCACCTTGCTGGTTCTCACCGGTCTGGTGCAGTGGATCTGGCTGGCGCCAGAACAGGCCATGTGGCGCATCGCCGCCGTCTCTGTGTTGACGGGTGGACTGTGTGCCTGGAATGCGGTGGCCCTGCTGCACTGCATTCGACAGGAAAACGCCCGGTCGCACCGACTTCTGGGGCTCTTGATGAGCGCGCCTGCGGTCTTCGGTTGCACGCTGCTGGTTCTGCGCGCCCTTTTTGTGCTGCTGGACCCTGCACAGATCATTCGCGACGACAGGCTCGACCAGTCCATCGGCATGCTGGCCGCCCTGGGCTGGCTGTTTCTTTCGCTGAGCATGGCCCTGGCACTGATGGGCGTGGTGCTGTACAAGCTGCAACACAAGCTCAGCGAGGCGGCCACACACGACGCGCTCACCGGCCTGCCCAACCGCCGCGCGGCAGACGACTTCATGGCCCAGGAGGCACTGCGCGCACAGCGGCAGGGAACTCCCCTGTCCGCACTGATGGTGGACATCGACTTCTTCAAGAAGGTCAACGACCAGCACGGCCATGCCGCAGGCGACCATGTGCTGCAGACGCTGGCCCGGCTGCTGCAAGAGCGCGCCCGCGCCACCGACCTGGTGTCGCGCTGGGGTGGCGAGGAATTTCTGGTGTTGCTGCCCGACACGCCCCCCACGGGCGCCCACGAACTGGGCGAACAGCTGCGGCAGGCGGTGCAAAGCGCTCCCTTCGTCTGGCAGCAAAAGACCGTGCCCGTTACCGTCAGCATTGGCGCTGCCACCTGGAGCAGCGGCGACTTCCATGCCAACACACTGATCGCCCACGCCGATGGGGCCCTCTACCAGGCCAAGAACAGCGGCCGCAACTGCGTGCGACTGGCCGACGACAGCGCAGCAGGCACTTGAAGGAAAATAAGCCCCCAGCGCCCACCCATCAAGCGTCAGCAGCTACTATTTATGTAGCAAAACCATGGCATGCATAGCGTGCACCGTGCGTCATTCGTGCCGCAGCGCATCGATCGGGTCCATGCGTGCAGCGCGGCGGGCCGGGAAGTAACCAAACAGCACGCCAATGCCGGCCGAGAACACAAACGACATCAGGTTCACGCCCAGGTTGAACACGTAGGGAACCTTCATCACATTGGCCAGCAGCATGGATGCGCCTGTGGCCAGCACGATGCCGATCAGCCCGCCCAGCGCCGCCAGCACCACGGCCTCGATCAGGAACTGCAGCAGCACCTCGCGCTCCAGCGCGCCGATGGCCAGGCGCAGGCCGATCTCGCGCGTGCGCTCGGTCACACTCACCAGCATGATGTTCATGATGCCGATGCCGCCCACCAGCAGGCTCACGGCGGCCACGGCGCCCAGCAGCATGGTCATGACCTTGGTGGTGCCCGAGAGGGTGTCGGCCAGTTGCTTGGTGTCGAGGACGTTGAAGTTGTTTTCATCCGCCTGGGCCAGCTTGCGCCGCTCGCGCAGCAGCTCGGTCAGGCTGGCCTTGACGCGCTCGGGGTCGCTGCCGTCCTGCATCGACACCAGCAGTGTCTGCACCCGCGTGCTGCCGGTCACGCGGCGCTGCAGGGTCTTGAGGGGCACCAGCACCACGTCGTCCTGGTCGTTGCCAAAGGCGCCCTGCCCTTTCGAGCCGAGCACGCCCTTGACCTCGCACGAAAATGCCTTGACGCGCAGTTGCTGGCCCACGGCGTCGGCGCTGCCGAACAGCTCGCGCTGCACGGTGGCGCCGATCATGCACACCGCCGCGCCGGCGCGCAGTTCGTCGTCGGTGAACTCGCGCCCGCTGCGCACCGTCCAGTTGCCGGTCTGCAACCAGGCATTGGTGCTGCCGATGACGCTGGTGGTCCAGTTGCGCCCGCCGGCCACCACGGTGGCGCCGGTGCGCCCCTCGGGCGCCACGGCCAGGATGCCGCCGATCTGCTGCGCAATGGCGTCGGCATCGGTGTCCTTGAAGGCCGGGGCGCCACCGCTGCCCGGACCCATGCGCTGGCCGGGACGCACCTGCAGCAGGTTGGTGCCCAGGCCGGAGATCTGGTTCTGCACCGCCATGGTGGCGCCGTTGCCCAGCGTGACCATGGTGATGACGGCGCTGACACCGATCACGATGCCCAGGATGGTGAGGAACGAGCGCATGAGGTTGCGCCGGATGGAGCGCAGCGCCAGCAGCAGGGTGTTGAGCAGCATCAGTGGGCCTCCGTGGCCACCAAAGGCGCTGCGTGCTGACCCGCCGGGTGCGGGTTGGGGGTGTCGCTGTCGACCACACCATCGACAAAGCGCACGATGCGCCGGGCGTACGCGGCCATGTCGGCCTCGTGCGTGACCATGATGACGGTGATGCCGTGCTCCTGGTTCAGGCGCCAGATCAGTTCCATGATCTCCAGGCTGCGGTGCGTGTCGAGGTTGCCCGTAGGTTCGTCGGCCAGCAGCACGGCAGGCTCGGTGACGATGGCGCGCGCGATGGCCACGCGCTGCTGCTGACCGCCCGACAGCTCGGCGGGGGTGTGGTGCTCCCAGCCCTTGAGGCCCACGGCGTCGAGCGCGCGCGCAGCCGCCGCGTGGCGCGCGCGGGCCTGTTCGCCCCGGTAGAGCAGGGGCAACTCAACGTTCTCTTGCGCCGAGGTGCGTGCCAGCAGGTTGAAGCCCTGGAACACAAAGCCAAAGTAGCGCCGCCGCAGGCGCGCCCGCTCGTCGCGCGAGAGCGACTCCACATGCACGCCCTGGAACAGGTATTGGCCGGTGCTGGGTCGGTCCAGGCAGCCCAGCGTGTTCATGGCCGTGGACTTGCCCGAGCCGCTGGGGCCCATGATGGCGACAAAGTCGCCCTGGGCAATGTCCAGATCCACGCCCTTGAGCGCCTGAAAGGCCAGTGCGCCTTCGCCGTACACCTTGGTCACGCCGCGCAGGCGGATCAGGGGCTGGGCCACAGTGCTCATGGCGCGGCCCCGCTGCTGCGCTGGTCGGTGATGACGGCCATGCCGGGCTGCAGCTGATCGCTGCTGACCTCGGTCATGCGGCCGTCGCTGATGCCCACGGTGACGTTGACCGCCTTGGGCACACCGTCCTGCAGCACCCAGATCGGGCGGGTCTTGCCCGCCGCATCGCTCTTGCCGTTGCCCCCGGCACCCCGGCGCCCGCCCTGACGCGGCAAGCGCGGCATCAACTGCGACATGATGCCGCCGCCCGATGACGCGGCGGGGCCTGCGCCCCCCGGTGGTTCGGCAGCGGTCACGGGCGTGAAGCGCAGCGCGGTGTTGGGCACCAGCAGCACGTCGTTGCGCTCGGTGGAGGTGATGGTGGCCGCCGCCGTCATGCCGGGGCGCAGGCTCAGGTCGGAGTTGTCCACCTGCAGCCAGGAGATGTAGGTCACGACGTTGTCGGTCTTGGTGGAGCCGTAGGCCACGCGGGTGATTTTGGCCGGGTACTGGCGCGAAGGGTAGGCGCTGACGGTGAAGCTGGCTTTCTGCCCCACCTGCACGGAGCCCACATCGGCCTCGTCCACGTTCACCTGCAGTTGCAGGTGCGCCAGATCTTCGGCCACGGTGAACAACGTCACGGCCTGCAGCGACGCCGCCACGGCGTTGCCGGGGTCCACGCTGCGCGTGAGCACCACGCCGTCGATGGGCGAGCGGATGGACGCCTTCGCCAGATTGGTCTCGTCGGTGGAAAGCGCCGCCTTGGCGTCTTCGACGCTGGCGCGGGCGCTGGTTTCATCGGCCCGGGCGCGCTCCACGTTGGCGCGGCCCGCATCGAGTTCGGCTGCCGAGGGCACCTTGCCGCCGGACAGGCGCGCCACTTCTTCGAGGCGCGCCAGGCCGGCCAGCACCTCCTTGGTGGTGGCCGCCGCCTGCGCCAGCCGCGCATGGGCCGAGGCCAGCGAGGCACGCGAGCGCAGCACCTGCGACGACAGCTTGGCGGTGTCCAGCTCCACCAGCACCTGGCCCTTTTTCACCCGGTCGTTCACGTCCACCAGCACGCTGCGCACCGTGCCCGACAGCTCGCTGCCCACATTGACCGAGCGTGTGGGCTGCAGCGTGCCATTGGCCGAAACAGTGAGTGTGAGATTGCCACGGCGCACCTCCTCGGTGACGTAGGTGGGCGCGGCACTGGTGCGCTGCTGCGCCTGCCAGTACCAAAACCCGCCCGCCACCAGCACGGCGACGGCCAGCCCGCCCCACAGCACGGGGCGTTGCCACCAGCGCCGGGGCAGATCGCCGCCCAGCAGGGCCTGCAGATCGGCGGGAGGGGTCTTGGCGGTGGCGGGGGTTGTTTTTTCGGTGCTTGTCATGGTCAGAGCCTGTGGACGGTCATTGCAGGGGGTACAGGGCGCAAGGGCAGCGGCGGCGCCTCATTGCCAGCCTCCGCCCAGTGCCTTGTACAGGCGCACATGACCCAGAGCGACATTGGCCGCGCTAGTGGCCACGCCGTCCTGCGTGGACAGCAGGGTGCGCTGGGTTTCCAGCACCGCCTGGAAGTCGATCAGGCCGCTCTGGTAGCGGTTCTGTGCCAGCAGTGCGGCGTTGCCTGCGGCCTGTGCGGCGGCCTGCAGGCGCACCTGACGCTCGCGCTCGCCCTGCAGGGCCACCAGGGCGTCTTCCACCTCCTGAAGGGCGGCAAGCACGGTGGCTTCGTAGCCCACACGCGCCTGCTCCAGCGCGGCCTCCTGCACGCGCACCTGGGCGCGGGCTGCGCCGCCGTCGAACAACGGCACCGAAATGCCGCCCAGCAGCGCGTGCGCCACCGAAGCCCCGTTGCCCAAGGCCCCCAGCGTGAGCGCCCGCAGCCCCAGCGAGCCGCTGATGCGAAAGCTCGGATAGCGGGCCGCATCAGCCTGCGAGACCCGGGCCAGCGCGGCGCTGATGCGCTCCTCGGCCTGGCGCACATCGGGGCGCTGTCGCAGTGTTTCGGCCGGAAAGGCCAGCGCCAGATCGTCCGGCGGGGCGGGCGTGGCCTGCGGGGCGTCGAGCTGCGCATCGAGCGCGCCGGGCGCCTGGCCCGTCAGCACGGCCAGTGCGTGGCGGGTTTGCGCCAGACTGGTCTGCAGTTGCGGAATCTGCGCCGCCGTCTGCTCGGCGGCGGCACGCGCCTGCTCGGACACCAGCGAGGTGCTCAAACCGGCCTGCACGCGCCAATCGGTGATCTGCAGGGTCTCGCGCTGGCTGGCCAGGTTGCGGCGCGCGATAGCCAGGCGCTCCTGCACGCTGCGCAGCGTGAGGTAGTTCACCGCCACTTCGGCGGCCAGCACCACTTGCGCCTGCTCCAGGCCGGCCTGCGCAGCGCGCACATCGGCCGCACTGGCACTGACGCCGGCGCCCAGACGGCCAAACACATCGGGCTCCCAGCTCGCGTCCAACCCCAGCTGGAAACTGTTGCCCGTGCTGCCGCCGGAACGGCTGCGCTGGGCCGAGCCCGACGCATCCACACCGGGCAGCAGGGCCGCGCCCTGCACATCCGCCTGGGCACGCGCCTGCTGCAGCGCCGCCCGTGCGCTGCGCACGCTGGTATGGGCCTGCAGCGCCTGGGTGACCAGCGCGGTAAGTTGCGCATCACCCCAACGCTGCCACCAGGCAGTCAGGGGCGTGGCGGCAGCGCCGGGTGCGCCCGTGGACACCGGTGCTGACGCCCAGGCCGTCGGAACGGCCAGGTCGGGCACAGACGTGCCGGGCGGTGCCATGGCGGCACAGCCTGTGAGCAACACCAGCGCGGCCAGCAGCCCGGCGGCCAGAGGCGGGCGCGTGCGGGAACAAGGAGAAGGCATGGTCATGGATTCACAATCGGGCGCCCCCATCGAAAAGGGCACTGAAGACCATTGTGCCGGGCCGGTCTGTCAGGACCGCGACCGGCGTGTGAAGTGCAGGTAAAGCCTGCGGTCAGTGTTTGCGCGCCAGCGCCCGCAGCGCCTGGTGTGCCGGCCGGTCCAGACAGCGCGCGAGCCACCCGGACGTCACCGGAAACTCCTCCATCAGCGCACGCGCCGGACGCGCCCAGCCCAGCACGCTGGCCAGGCACAGGTCGGCCACGGTGAAGCGCTCGGCCGCCACATGCGCCTGGCCGTGCGCCTGCTGCTGCACCAGGTGCTGCTCCAGCACCCGCAGGGGAACGCGCAGGCGCCTTTCGGCGGCCTCGGCCAGTTCGGGCTTGCGCTCGTCGGCGGGCATGGCCACACGGTGCATCAGCACGGTCAGGGCGTCCTTCTCCAGCTCGGTGACGGCCCAGAAGCTCCAGCGCAATGCCTCGGCGTCTTCGCGCGGCGTGGCCGGGGCGATGTCGGAGCCGTCGCCCCGGCCATGCTGCCGCACCACGTAGAGCGTGCAGGCCATGCTCTCCCACACGGCCACATCACCCTCAGGCCGGTGGTCCACCAGCACGGGAATGTGGCCGTTGGGGTTGAGCGCCAGAAACTCGGGCGTGCGGGTGGCGCCCCCCTGGTAGGGGGTGTGCACATGCTCGAAGGCCAGCCCCAGCTCGGTGGCGGCCCACAGCGGGCGCACGGCTCGGGATGCGGCAATGCCGTAGATCGTCAGACCCATGGGGGAATGTCTCCTTGGAGAAAGAAAGAAGGCGAAAGTGAAGACACCGTCAGCGCTCCAGCCACCACTGGATCAGGTACTTGGCCAAAAACCCGAGGAAGCCCACACCCAGCCCGAGAAAAAGCACAAAGGTGCCAAACCGGCCGGCCTTGGATTCCCAGGCCAGGTGCCCGATGATGAAGACCATGAAAAGAATGAAGGCCCCGACCCCGTAGGTGAGGAAAAAGGCCGATAACTGCGCTTCGGTGTATCCAAAAATCACGATGCCATTCCATTGCGTTGCGTGGCGTCTTCCCCTGCTGCCGGACCGCCCGGCTCGCGCTGCGGGAGGCTGGAGGCATCGACCAGGTCGCGGTAGGCATGCCAGCTGGCGTGCCCCAGCAGCGGCATGACCACGGCCAGGCCGATCAACAGGGTTGCCATGCCCAGCATCGTCAGCGCCAGAATGATCGCGGTCCACATCGCCATGGTGGCCGGATTGGCCAGCACCGTCTGCCAGCTCGTGAGCACGGCCTGCCACAGCGAGGCCTGCCGGTCCAGCAACAGCGGGATGGACACTACGCTGGAGGCGAAGATGGGCGCCGCCAGCAGGCTGCCCAGCGCCAGCCAGAGGGTGAACAGCGTGCTGTCCTGCGCCAGCACCACATGCACGATGAAATCTGCGGGTGTGCGTATCGGTGCAGGCGCCAGCAGGGTGATCAGCGCGGAAGAAATCAGCACCCAGCCCGTGGCCGCCAGCGCCAGCAGCGCGCCGAACTGGACAAGGCACCAGTAATCATTGCCCCACTTGGTGTCGCGGTGGCTGCTCTGCCAGAACAGCCAGGTGCGCACGACCGCTGCGGCATTGGCGGGCTCGCCGCGCTCGAGCGCCCGGCTCAGCACATAAAAGCTGGTGGCCAGCACCGGCGCCACCACCAGAAAGCCCGACAGCGCACCAGCGAGCAGCCAGAAACGGTCATGGGCCACGGCGGCAATCACCATGCCGAGCCCCGCCAGCAGCACCCCGTGGACCACGCTGATAGCGCCTGCACGCACCATGTCGCGCCAGCCCAGAGCCAGCCAGGCCAGGGGCCGGGTGAAGGCGATGGAACGCACCTGGGGCAGAAAGAAAGCTTGGATGGGCATGGGCAGGTGGTTAGAAAAAAAGAGAATGAATCCGTGGGAACGGGCTCAGGCGAGCAACCGGTGCAGTTCGTGCAGGCTTGCCACAGTGGCATGGGGGGCATGGTCATCGTGCGGCCAGGCGGTCCCCTCACGGTTGAGCCACACCGTCTGCATGCCCGCCCGCAGCGCCCCGACGCCATCGAGGTGGGCATCGTCCCCGATATGCAGGACCTGCGCCGCATCCACGCCCGCAGCGCGCGCAGCCGTGTGGAAAATGCGCGCATCGGGTTTGGCAGCGCCTGCTTCGCGAGCGCTCACGGCAGCATGGAAATAGCGCCCCAGACCCACACGGTGCACATCGGCATTGCCATTGGACAAGGCCACCACCGGCCAGCGGCTGCTGAGGTATTCGAGCGCGGGCACGGCATCTTCAAACAGATCGACCCGCTGGCGCTCGGCAAAAAACACATCGAATGCGGGCTCTGCCAGTGCCGGACTGTCTCCCGCCTGCGTGAGCGCCAGGCGGATGGACTCCCGGCGCAGCGCACTCAGATCGTGGACCAGATCCGGGCGCAGGTGGTTCATGCGCTCGCGAAGGGCGCGCAACGCCCCCGGCACTGCATACAGGGCGTGCGTGGCGGGCGCATGTTCGGCCAGCCAGGCCTGCAGCACCGATTCGGCCCTGGCAATGGTGGGCCAGATGGGCCAGAGCGTGTCGTCCAGATCCAGCGTGATGGCGCGAATGCGGGAACAGTCGAGGGTGGCAGAAAACACGGCAGACAGCACCAGAACAAAGGGAAGTGGTTGGGCCGGAGAACCGGCAAATTCCATACCGAGAATACCGCACGCAGCCAAGGACTGCTCGCCCGCCGCTGCAAAACCGCACGCCCTGTTGGCAGCGTATTCTTGCGCGCGAGACCGAGAGTCTTTCAGGCCTTGATGCATGACAAGGACACCAACGACGCCGGGCGCCACAATCCCCGCCGTGACATCCCGCACCCCCCGCTTCGGAAACCGCCCCTTGGCCATGGTTCTGGCCATGCTGGCGCTGTTTGCCCAGCTCTGGGTGGGGCAGATCAGCACGGCCCACCTGGGGCAGATGCTGTCACAGCAGGCCCCGTGGGGCGATGTCTGCACCGTGCAGACCCCCCTGCACACCGAGGACGCGCCGGACGGCCCCCAAGGCCATGCCATGGGCAGCGCACTCAGCTGCCCGGTTTGCGCCGTGGCAGGGGCCGGGTTCACGCCGGGCTCCGTCCCGGCGGTGGTGGCCCGCCTGCAGGCCGAAGCAGGCTACGACTTTGCATTCACGTCCGTGCCCGCACGGGCGCCGCGGCACGCCAACATGCGTCCGCCAGCGCAGGCCCCTCCCACGGCCTGAACTGAAAGTCTTACTCACTTGGTGGTACCCGCAGCCCCTCCTGGCTGCGGGTACTTTCCGCGCGGGCCAGCGCCTGCCGCCTCTTCCTGCTTCACTGCCATGACCTCCCCCCATCGTTCGCGTGCCTGCTTGGGCCGCCCGTTCGCCCCTGCCCTGCGCCCGCTGTGCGCCCTGCTGGCCGTCTTGCCCTTTGCCACATTCGCCCAGGACGCCTCGCTGCAGACCATCACCATCAAGGCCCCCCGGGTCGCTGTGGAGCCCGTCGGCGCCAGCAGTGCCGATGCGGACGCACTGCAATCGGGCCGCGCCGCCAGCAGCGACACCGCCAGCCTGTTGCGCAACCTGCCCGGCGTGAGCCTGTTCGGCGCTGGGGGCGTTTCCAGCCTGCCCAGCGTGCATGGCCTGGCCGATGACCGCCTGCGCATTCAGGTCGATGGCATGGACCTGATCTCTGCCTGCGGCAACCACATGAATCCGCCGCTGTCGTACATCGATCCCACGCGCGTGGACACGGTGCGCCTCTTCGCCGGTGTCACTCCGGTCAGTGTGGGTGGCGACAGCATCGGCGCCACCATCCAGGTGAACTCGCCCGCCCCCGAATTCGCCGCGCCCGGCCAGGGCCGGCTCCTCAAGGGCCAGGCCGGAACCTTCTACCGTAGTAACGGCAACGCCTTGGGCGCCCACCTCTCGGGCACCTATGCCACCGAGCAGATGAGCCTGCGCTACGACGGCTCCACCGCCCAGGCCGACAACTACCAGGCAGCCCGCGACTTCAAGGCCGCCGGCCCGGCGGCCAGCAACAAGCCGGCGCGGTGGCTGGGCGGCGATGAAGTGGGTTCGTCCAGCTACCAAACCCGCAACCATTCCCTGGCCTATGCGCTGCGCAGCGACACGCACCTGGTCGAGATGCGTCTGGGGCTGCAGGACATTCCCTACCAGAACTACCCCAACCAGCGCATGGACATGACCGGCAACGACAGCCACCAGTTCAACCTGCGCTACCAGGGGCAGTACGACTGGGGCCAGCTTCAGGCCCGCTTCTACCATGAGAAGACGCGCCACAGCATGAACTTCGGCGAGGACAAACAGTTCTGGTACGGCCCCGCCGGCAATGTGCCCGGGATGCCCATGGACACCGAGGGAAAAACCACCGGCCTGCTGGTCAAGGGCGATGTGGCGCTGTCCGCACGCGACACGCTGCGCGCGGGCGCCGAACTGCAACGCTACCGCCTGGACGACTGGTGGCTCCCTTCGGGCGGCGGCATGGCGCCCAACACCTTCTGGAACATTCGCGATGGCCAGCGCGACCGCTTCGATGTGTATGGCGAGTGGGAAGCGCGCTGGAACCCGCAGTGGCTCTCGCAGGTCGGCCTGCGCAGCAGCCATGTGCGCAGCAACAGCGGCCCCGTGCAGGGCTACAACGCCAACTACGCCATGGAGGCCAATGCCTTCAACGCACAGAGCCGCAAACGCAGCGACAGCAACATCGACGTGACAGCCCTGGCACGCTACACCCCCAACGCCAACGCCAGTTACGAATTCGGCTTTGCGCACAAGACACGCTCACCCAATCTGTACGAGCGCTACACCTGGTCCACCGGCGGCATGGCCATGCGCATGATCAACCTGGTGGGTGACGGCAATGGCTACGTAGGCAACATGAACCTCCAACCCGAGACCGCCAACACCCTGAGCGCCACCGCAGACTGGCACGACACTACGGGCGAGCGCTGGGGCCTGAAGTTCACGCCCTACCTCACCCATGTGAACAACTACATCGACGCACGGCGCTGCAACGGCAGTGGCGCCATGACGGCGTGCACGGGCGCCAACCAGACGGCCACCACAGGCTTCGTCTATCTGCAGTTCACCAACCAGGATGCACGCCTGCACGGCTTCGACCTCTCGGGCTTCACGGACCTGGGCAAGACCGCGCACTGGGGCCAGTTCACGCTCAGCGGCATGCTGAGCTACGTGCAGGGCAAGAACCGCAGCACGGGTGACAACCTCTACAACACCATACCGCTGAACGCACGCCTGGCGCTCACCCAGCGCCTGGGCGCCTGGACGGGCTCGGCCGAACTGCTGATGGTGAGCGGCAAGACCCGCGTGTCCGCCGTGCGCAACGAACTGAGCACCGCAGGTTACGGCCTGGTGAACCTGCGTGCCAGCTACGAGTGGAAGCAGGTGCGGCTCGATCTGGGCATCGACAACCTGTTCGACCGGTTCTACCACCACCCGCAAGGCGGCGCCTATGTGGGCCAGGGCATGACCATGGCCGCCACCGCCGTGCCGTGGGGGGTGCGCGTCCCCGGCATGGGCCGCTCGCTCAACGTGGGGGTGACCGTGAAGTTCTGACGGTAAGCGGGCCAGGACGGCGGGGCCCTCACAACCGCCGCCAACTTACTCCATCCTTGACAGCCCCTGTCGCTCCCAGCACGAGCGTCGGGGGCTTTTTTTCAGGGCCAGGCGCCAACGCTGCCGCTATAGTGTTCTGCAGCTTGCACACCCCCCGCAGCCCCCCCGATTCATCCAGCCACCGCGTCATCCATGGAATTTCGCCTGATCTACGAAGGCCCGCTGCACGGCCAGGGAGCCAAGTCGTCCCACAAATGGGAAATCCGCCGCGCCCTGCACCCCCAGCTGCAGCGCCTGTGGCGTGAGCGCCCGCTCAAGGACGTGGCGCACACGTTGCTGGCGCACCCGGCCCAGCCGGGCAAGCCCTCGGTCATCGTGGAGAAAGGCGGGCTGCGGTTTGCCCCTCTGGTCACCCAGAGGCTGGACCTGTATGCCGAGCTGTCGGTGCTGCTGTTTCGCCAGCAACCGCGCGGCACCTTGATCACCGACGGTGGCGACATCGACAACCGTCTCAAAACCCTGCTCGATGGCCTGCGTGTGCCCCACGGCTCGATGGAGGGCCGCCCCGAGATCCCCGAGGAGCCCGATCCGCTCCCCTTTTTCTGCCTGCTGGAAGACGACTCGCTGGTCACCAAGGTGTCCGTCGAGTCCGAGCAACTGCTGCGCCCTGCCAAACCCGACGAGGTGGTGGCCATCATTTCGGTGCATGTGAAAAAAACGGTTCTCTCACACGACAACATGACGCTCTGACCCCACCGCTCGTCATTCGGTTTTGCATGGGAAGGCACAACCGTTTGCGTTTTCCACGGCGCATGCCACTGGCATGGCTCAGGCCAGCCGCCCCCGTGCAAGGCCCCCCCGCCGCACCCATGGAGCCCCCTGCCCGCAGCGCGCAGCACTGCAAGAAAGGGGCAAAGGCCCGCTAGGCCTCAGGAGGTGTTTGACTTCAGCCCTGGAAGACACCCGTCTCGCCAGGCCTGCGCAACATCTTGTTGACCTCGTCCTGGTGAAGTTCTTCCGCAACGATCATTTCGCGCGCGTATTCCTCCAGCAGGATGGACGCGCCCTCGACGATCTTGAGCAGGTCATAGTAGGCCGCCAATGCAGTCGTCTCGTGTGCCAGGCTCTCGCGCAGGATGTCACCGATGTCGTGTTGCTCGGTTTCGAGCAGCGGCCCGATCTTCAGCGAGGGGTGCCCGCCCAGCAGGGTGACCAGCTCGCCGGCCTTGTGCGCATGGGCCAGGCTCTCGTCGGCATTGCCCTTGAGCCAGGAAACAATGGGAATGCGGTTGTAGCCGTACACCATCAGCGCATAGTGGGTGTACTTGACCACGCCCGCAAGTTCCAGTTCCATGATGCGGTTGAGGGCATCGATCGCGGTCTTCTTCTTGGCATCATCCATGGCAAGCTCCTTGTCGAATTGCGAAGTGGCGGCCTGGCACGCAGGTCTGGCCGCATTCTCTGCCCCTTCATCGCCCAAGGCACGGGGCACCGGCTCCATTCCCCGCACGTCGCATGGGGTATTGCCTCCAGGCCCGCGCACGGCCGGTCGGGAGCCGCTTGCGAGATGCTATTCTGGAGGCATCCCCCCGGCGGCGCCCTGCGCCCGCGCCGCCCCCGAAACTACAGCCCCATTTTCAGGAGAAAAGCATGACGCAAGCGTTGACCACCGCCCAGCGCGAGGAACTCAAGGCGCTGCTGGCAGTACGCCGGCGCGACCTGCAGGCACAGATGCAGCAGAACCGTGAAAACCTCGCACCTCCCGCCGCCGACCAGGACGGCATCCATCAGGGCAACGTGGGCCGCGAAGTGGACCAGGCCCTCACCGACATCGATGCGGCCGATCTGGCACGCATCGACCATGCACTGGAAGCCCTGGAAGACGGCAGCTATGGCCAGTGCGGCGAATGCGGCTGCGACATTCCGTTCGAGCGCCTGAAGATCGAACCCCAGACGCAGCATTGCGTGGCCTGCAAGTCCCGCTGGGAACAGTCCACGGGCCACGCCAAACCCCACCACTGATTCGCGCACGCACGCCCTGCGGCCGCTTGCGGGTACGCACGACGGCGCAGTGAGACGGCCGCCCCGCTCAGGCAAGCGGGCCGCACCCGCTAGGGTTCAGGAATTCATTCCCACCCTTGCGGCACTCAGGCCCCCATGGGCGAGAATGCGGCATGCCTTTCCAACCCGAACCCGCCTACACCCATGGGCAAGCCCAGCGCACCGCCATCCTGCTGTGCAACCTGGGCACGCCCGACGCCGCCACCGCACCGGCGCTGCGCCGCTACCTGGGCCAGTTTCTGTCAGACCACCGCGTGGTGGAAATCCCGCGTCTGGTATGGCTGCCCATCCTGCACGGCATCATCCTGCGCACCCGCCCGGCCAAGTCGGCCGCCAAGTACGCCAGCGTCTGGACGCCTGAGGGCTCGCCCCTGGCGGTGTGGACCGCAAAGCAGGCCACACTGTTGCGCGGCTGGCTGGGCGAAGCCGGCTGCAACGTGCTGGTTCGCCCGGCCATGCGCTATGGCAATCCCTCGATCGCCAGCCAGCTCGACGCCCTCAAGGCCGAAGGCGCCACACGCATCCTGATCCTGCCGCTGTACCCGCAGTACTCGGGCACCACCACGGCCAGCGTGTTCGACGCCGTGTATGCCTGGGCCGGGCGCCAGCGCCATGTGCCCGAGCTGCGCTTCGTCAACCGTTACCACGACGACCCCGGCTACATCGAGGCCCTGGCGCGCAGCATCGAAGCGCACTGGCGCACCCACGGCCTGCCCGACAAGCTGGTGATGAGCTTTCACGGCGTGCCCGAGCGCACGCTGCACCTGGGCGACCCGTACCACTGCGAGAGCCACAAGACGGCGCGCCTGCTGGCCGAGCGCCTGGGCCTGCGCAAGGACCGTTACCAGCTCACCTTCCAGTCGCGTTTTGGCAAGGCCAAGTGGCTGGAACCCTATACCGAGCCCACGCTCATCGCGCTGGCGCAAGGCGGCCTGGGGCGGGTGGACCTGGTCTGCCCGGGTTTCACCAGCGACTGCCTGGAAACGCTGGAAGAGATCAACCAGGAAGCGCGCGAAGCGTTCCTGCACGCGGGTGGCAAGGAGTTTCATTACATCCCCTGCCTGAACGACAGCCCGGAATGGATCAAGGCGCTGAGCCACATCGCCCAGCAGCATCTGGCCGGATGGCCGGTGCAGCCCGAGAGCGCCAGCATGCTGGCCGATACCCGGGCGCATGCACTGGCCGGCGGTGCGCCGAACTGATCCGGACAAACGCTACGTTTTTCATAGCTTTTAGCGCTTATCTACATTGCGTTTGAGGCTAAAGACATCTCTATTTCACTGCCCCGTCAATCCCACCGATGCCCGCCACCGCACTTGCCCCCTCCCAGTTGCGCCTGACCATTGACCCTGCAGGCCTGGGCTTTGCCAGCACCGCCGAGTTGCAGGACCTGCCCCTGCCCTGGATCGGGCAGGAGCGCGCCGAGGCCGCCGCGCGCTTTGGCCTGGCGATGGAGCAGCCCGACTACAACCTGTTCGTGCTGGGCGAGGTGGGCAGCGGGCGCGCCTCGCTCCTGCACCAGGCCATGCAGCAGGCCGCCGCGCTGCGCCCGGTGCCCCCCGACCTGTGCTACCTGCACGACTTCGACACGCCCGAGCGCCCGCGCGCGCTGCGCCTTCCAGCGGGCCAGGGGCGCGTGCTGCGCCAGGGCATGGAACAGCTCACACGCACGCTGCAATCGGACGTTCCCAAGCGGCTCGATGGCGCCGATTTCCGCGCTGAAAGCGAGCGCATCGAGAAGACCTACCAGGCCCAGGAATCGCAGGCCTTCGCCACACTCGACGCACTGGCCGAAACGCTGCACTTTCGCCTCTCGCGTGACGGCGGGCACATGGTGTTCACGCTCATTGGCCCCAAGGGCCACCCGCTGACCGAGGCCGATGCCCACGCCCTCACGCGCGAGCGGCGCGCCGAGATCGACACCGCCGAGCAGAAGCTGCGCGCCGAGATTGCCCGCTTTCTCGATGCCATGCGCCCGCTGGAGCGCCAGCGCGACGAAGCACTGGAGCAGTTGCGTCGCCAGGTGGTCAAGCCCCTGCTCGACCACGCCCTGCAAGACGTGCGCAACAGCCTGCGCAAGCAGATCAAGGACACGGTGAAACTCGGCCAGTGGCTGGAGCAGGTTCGCCAGCAGGTGCTCGACCACCTCGACCTGTTCGTACCGGGCGAGAGCGGCGAAAGCGGCGAGGGCGAGCGCAAGGACCAGCTGGACGAGCTGCTCGCCCAGTGCCATGTGAACCTGGCCGTGGACAACGCAGCGCTAAGCAGTGCACCGGTGATCATCGAGGACAACCCGCAGTTCCGCAGCCTGTTTGGCAGCATCGAATACCAGGCCGACGCCGACATGGTGCTGGCGGATTTTTCGAGCATTCACGCCGGTAGCCTGCTCAAGGCACATGGGGGCTTTCTCATGCTGCATCTGCGCGATCTGCTGGGCAACGAGGGCCTGTGGGAGCGCCTGCGCCGCTTTCTGCGCAGCAGCCGCCTGCAGATCGAGGAGGGAGGCAGCGCGCATGGCACCCTGGCTGCCGTGGCGTTGCAGCCCGAGGCGGTGGACGTGCAGGTCAAACTGGTGCTGATCGGCTCGGTGGAGGAGTACTACGCGCTGCAGGAAGGCGACCCCGAAGTGGCGCGGCGCTTCCGCGTGAAGGTGGACTTTGTCGAAGCCTTCAGCGCCACGCCGCAAACCCGCCAGACCACGGCGGTGTTCGTCGCACACACCGGCAAGAAGCGCGGCCTGCCCCACTTCTCGGCCGCCGCCGTGGCGCGCATGCTGGAGCAGACGCACCGCGAGGCCGACGACCAGGCGCGCCAGAGCGCGCTGTTCGCGCACACCGAGGCCCTGGCCATTGAAAGTGCCGCACTGTGCCGCGCACGTGCCGGAGACTGGGTGGAGGCGGCCGACATCGATGCGGCCCTGCAGGCCCGCACCCTGCGCCACAACTACCCCGAACAGCGCCTGCACGAAACCATCACCGACGGCGAACGCCTGCTGGCGCTGCGCGGCTGGCATGTGGGCCAGATCAACGCGCTCACGCAAATCGACCTGGGCGACTACCGCTTCGGCTTTCCGGTGCGCATCACGGCGCGCGCATTTGCCGGGCACGAGGGGCTGCTCAACATCGAGCGCGAGGTCGAGATGTCCGGCCCCATCCATGACAAGGGCGTGCTCATCCTGCACAGCTACCTGATGGCGCTGTTCGGCCACATCGCGCCGCTGGCGCTCAATGCCTCGATCGTGTTCGAGCAGGAGTACAGCGGCGTCGAGGGCGACTCGGCCTCGTGCGCCGAGCTGTATGCGCTGCTGTCCTCGCTCTCGGGCCTGCCGCTGGCACAGGGCATCGCGGTGACGGGCGCGCTCAACCAGCACGGCGAGGTGCTGCCGGTGGGCGGCATCAATGAAAAAATCGAAGGCTGGTTTCGCGCCTGCGAAACGGCGGGGCTGGATGGCACGCAGGGCGCCCTGATTCCGGCGCGCAACCAGCGCCACCTGATGCTCGATCGCCGCGTGGTCGAGGCCGTGGAACAGGGGCGCTTTCACATCTGGACTGCCGCCCATGTGAGCGACGGCATCGCCCTGCTCACCGGTCAGGCACCAGGCATGGAGGCGGGCGTGGCCACCGGCGAGGAAGGCAGCGTGGTGGGCCGTGCCGAGCAGCAACTGCGGGCATTTCGCCGCGCCTGCCAGGCGGCCGGCCGCACCCGCGTGCGCACCCCTGGCCGCGCCCACAGCACCCCCAGGGCAGAGCCCGAGGACGACGACGACGCACCATGACCCCGGCCGCCGCCATCAGCGATCCACAGGCATTTCTGCGCGCATTGTTCGATGCCGCGGTGGAGCGCGCACAGCCTGCGCACAGCCTCGCTCCTTTTCTGCCCGCACCGCCCCGCGGGCGTACCGTGGTGGTGGGCGCAGGCAAGGCAGGCGGAGCCATGGCTGCGGCCGTGGAGGCCCTGTGGCCCGCCGATGCGCCGCTCTCGGGCCTGGTGGTCACACGCTATGGCCATGTGCCTCCCGGCTACCTTAGCCAGCCGCGCCGCATCGAGTTGATCGAAGCCGCCCACCCGGTGCCCGACGCCGCAGGACAGCAGGCCGCCGCACGCATCGCGCAACAATTGCAGGGGCTGGGACCGGATGATCTGGTGCTGGCGCTCATCTCGGGCGGCGGCTCGGCCCTGCTGGCCCAGCCCGCCGCAGGGCTCACCCTGGCCGACAAGCAGGCCATCAATCAGGCGCTGCTGCGCAGCGGCGCCGCCATCGACGAGATGAACTGCGTGCGCAAACACCTCTCGGCCGTCAAGGGCGGGCGGCTGGCGCAGCTTGCCGCACCGGCCCGCGTGGTCACCTTGCTCATCAGCGACGTGCCGGGCGACGACGCCGCCGTCATCGCCAGCGGCCCCACGGTGCCCGACGCCAGCACCTGCCAGGACGCGCTGGCCATCTGCCAGCGCTATGGCATCGCCCTGCCCCCTGCAGCACTCGCGGGGCTGCAGAGCGGCGCCTTCGAGACACCCCAGCCCGGCGACCCGGCTTTCGCGGGGCATGCGGTGCATCTGGTAGCCACGCCGCAGCAGAGCCTGGAGGCCGCCGCCGCACTGGCACGAGCGCACGGGGTGGCAGCGCACATCCTGTCCGATGCCATCGAGGGCGAAAGCCGCACGGTGGGCCAGGTGCATGCGGCACTGGCGCGTCAGGTGGCGCGGCGCGGACAACCCTTCGCGCGGCCTTGCGTGATCCTGTCAGGCGGCGAAACCACCGTCACCCTGCCGCCAGCGGACAGCACCGCCGGCGCACCGGGACGCGGCGGACGCGCCAGCGAATTCCTGCTGGCCTGCGCGATTGCCCTGCAGGGCGAGCCCGGCGTGCATGCCCTGGCGGCCGACACCGATGGCATTGACGGCATGGAGGACAACGCTGGCGCCGTGGTCGGCCCCGACACGCTGGCACGTGCCACGGCCCAGGGCCTGCAGGCGGCCAGTTACCTGGCGCGGCACGATGCCTACGGATTCTTCACCGCGCTCGGCGACATCGTGGTCACCGGACCAACCCTGACCAACGTCAACGATTTCCGGGCCTTCTACCTGCCCTGAACCGTACCCTGGGCCAAAATATCAAGCTAAAAATGGCTAAAACCCGCGTCCATAAAGCGCCGTAAGCTATTTAATAGATAGCTGCCGGAAACCTTTCGAGAATGCGCCCGGGCCAGCGTGAAGCCTGCCAGCCGCCGGTCAGAAGTTGTCCCAAAGGTGACGATTCAGGCCCCCGCATGGGGGTTTTCCTGAACCGGGTTCCGCCTGCGGCGGCCGATACTCCCGGCCAGCGAACACGCCGCCCTGTGCCCGCCCCCCAGCAACCCCACCAGCCACGATCACCATGCCCACTGCGACCCCACCCTCCGCCCTGCCCACGCGGCGCCATCTCCTGCAGGCCACCGCAGCCGCCGCCCTGGGGGCTCCGGCGCTGGTGCGCGCGCAGTCCGAGCCCTGGCGCATTGGCCAGACGGCGGCCCTCACCGGGCCCCTCGCCTTTCCATTCGTCGAAATGAACAAGGGCATCGCCGCAGCCTTCAAGGAAGTGAATGACCGCGGCGGCATCGATGGACGCCCGGTGGAATTTTTCAGCATGGATGACGGCGGCGCCCCAGAGAAGGCCGCTGAGAACACGCTCAAGCTGCTCCAGAAAGACCAGGTGTTCTCCCTGTTCGCCTGCGGCGGTACCACCAGCGTGATGGGCGCGCTGAAGGTGCTGGGTGAGGCCAAGGTGCCGCTCATTGCCCCGGCCACCGGATCGGATGCGCTGCGCCCCTACAACCCGCTGGTGTTCCACACGCGCGCCAGCTATGCGCAGGAGCTGAACAAGATCGTCCGGCAACTCGGCTCGACGGGCTTCACCAAATGCGCCGTGGCCTATTTCGACAACCCCTTCGGCAAGGCCACGCTGGCGGCCTTCGAAGCGGCCGCGCGCGAACACAACAACACGCAGTGGAAGCCTTTCCTGATCACCGAAACGCCAGAAGGCATTGCCAAGGGCATCGAGGAGATCGTGCAGTGGCAACCCTACTCGCTGATCTCGCTGGCCATTGGCGCCAGCGGTATCCCGTTCTACAAGGGGCTGCGCCTGCGGACCAAGGCACCAGCGTTTTCGATCTCTTTCCTCGGTTCGCGCCCCCTGATGACAGCGCTGGGCGAAGCCTCGATCGGCATCACCGTCGCGCAGGTCGTGCCCAACCCCGCCAATCCGGCCATTCCCGTGGTGCGGGCCTACCAGAACGCCATCAAGAAGATGGGCGACATCGAGATCGGCTACTCGTCGCTCGAAGGCTACGTGAATGCCCGCATTCTGATCGAGGCCCTGCGCCGTGCCGGCCGCAGCGCCACGCGCGAGAAGCTGGCCGAGGCCATGCACTCGATGCGTCCCTACGACCTGGGCGGCTTCGAGGTGCGCTACGGCCCCAACGACCACAGCGGCACCGACTTCGTCGAGCTGACCTATTTCAACGGCGAGCGGTTCAGAAGATAAGAACAACCCCCTGAGCGGCTGCGCCGCCTCCCCCTTCTCTCGCAAAGCTGCGCTTTGCGGGAAGGGGGACACCACCAGCGCGGCGGGGCGGCCCTTGCGCGGTGGTTGCTGGTCTGGGCCGTGCCAGTATCACGCGCCGCGAATGGTGCGACACCCCTCAACAAGACACACTCCCTCCTGCGCTGTCCACCAGGCACCAGCGCAGGAGAGCACGGCATCAGCCGGCCCGCGCGAGGAAGGCGTCGACCAGCGCGTAGTGCTCGGGCACGTTGAGCGCCGGCGCGTGGCCGCAGCCCGGCACCTCAATGACCTGCGCCAGGCCGCGCGCACCGGGGCCACGCGTGAGCATCTCGGCCGTGGTCTCGCGCAGCACCAGGTCGGAGTCCACGCCGCGCAGGCACAGCACGGGGATATCGATCCGGTCGTAGTGGTCCCAGATCAGGTAGTCGTTGGCGTGCTGCGTGAACTGCTGCACCATGGCCGGGTCGTAGTGCGGCGTCACGCGTCCATCGGGAAGGCGCCGGGTCGAGGTCTCGGTCAGGCGACGCCACTGCGTGTCGCTGAGCCAGCCGTAGGGCTGGTACACCTGCCGGAAAAAGGCCTCCAGTTCTTGCACCGTATCGAATGCGGGCGGTTGTCCGGCATAGGCCTTGATGCGTTCGACCGCTGCGTCGGCGAGGCGGGGCGCGTTGTCGTTGAGCAGCAGGCTGGTGATGCGCCCCTTCAGTGCGGGCTCGAACAGACCCGAGGCGCACACCGTGCCGATGGCACCGCCCATCGAGGTGCCAATCCAGTGGGCGCGCGCAATCCCGAGCTGGTTCAGCAGGTCGGCGGCGATGCGGGCGTAGAACGCCAGGCAGTACTCCTGCGCCGGGTGGCGGCTCCACTGGCTCAGCCCGCGCCCGATGGTGTCGGGGCAGATGACACGGTAGCGATTGGCCAGATGCCCGGCCAAGTCGTCCATGTCGCGCCCGGTGCGCGCCAGCCCGTGCCAGGCGATCACCACGGGGGCATCGGGTGCGCCCCATTCGGTGTAATGGATTTCATAGCCGGCGCAAGTGGCGTAACGGGAAGAGCGAAGCATGGTGGATGGCCTGGTGAAGCGAAAGGACGTTGCGGCACGGCCCGAAGGCCGCGCCTCCCGGACGGTTGCCCTCAGTCGGGAATGGCAATGGCCCCTGCGGTGATGGCAATGGCATTGCCTGTCACAGGCGTGGCAGCCAGTGGCGGCACGTTGGCGGCCGTGATGGCCGGCGCAGCACCCGGTGTGCCGCCACGCGGCACGGTGCGCACCACCTGGCTGGCGGGCAGCGCCTTGCCGGTGGTGAGGTGCTCGTACACGGCGTCGAGTGCATGGTTCAGGTACACATGCAGCGGCACATAGCGCGTGTCGTAGCCGGGCAGCACCGTGGGCAGGCCGATGAAACTGTCAAAGTGCTGGGCGTGGGCCACTTCCATGTAGCGCAGCTTGCTGGCGTCGCCTTCGACCTTCTTGTTCAGCGCGGCATACGGGCGCGAGGTGTGGCTCACGGGCAGCAGCGCGTCGGCGCGGCCGTGCACGATGATGGCCGGCTTGCCGCGCAGGTTGCCATTGCGGCGGGTTTCATCCACGCCGGCCTGGAGCTTGCGCGCTGCCGCGTCGGTGCCGGTCACCAGATTGCGCAGGCACAGCGCGCCCTCGGTGTTCCAGTCAAACGAGCCATTGGACGAGGCCGACAAAAAGTCGCGCGCCGCGCCCAGCTTGCCGTTGTTGTTGATGAGCTGGATGCCCCCCGCAGGCGGCACGCCATTGCCGGTGGCAAACATGCCGGCCAGTGCGGCAGGCGCCAGCGGTGCCACCGCACCCGCCACCGTGGCACCGGCGTAGCTGAAGCCGCAGAGCGCATCGCGCACGCTGGAACGCGAGAGAGCATTCGCAAAGGTCACCGCCACAGCGGGCGCCACCTCGAAGGCAGCCAGCGAGGCATGCAGGTCGTTCGACTCGGGCTCCCAGCCGTAATCGCGCAGTTTTTGCAGCGCCTCTTCGGCCTGCTCGGCCGTGGTGGATGTCGTCAGCAGGCCTGCCGTCTTGAGCGCGGCACAGCGATTCGGTGCAACGGGCAAGGCCGCACTGGAAAATCCGGCGGCAAACGCTGTCGCGTAGGGGCTGCTGCGCACCGACGCAGCCAGCGACGCGCAGGCCTGGTAGACGTTGGCATAGGTGGTGAAGTCGACCAGGGTCTTGCCCGTGACGGCAATGGCGCCGCCGCCGCGCTGCACGGTCACGCCCGGGTTGGCGGGCATCTCCACGGCCGGTTCGGACACGGCGACGCCACTGATGAGACCCTGCGTGTCCTGCTCAGCCGCCGCGATGGCCGCGCCGCCGCCGTTGGAGATGCTGGACGCAATCACGATGGTGTTGGCCGGGGTGAGCGTCTTGAGGCGCTGGCTGCCATCCAGCGTGCCAAAGCGCTCGTTGAGCACGTAGTAGGCAAACTCCACCGCCTGCAGCGTGGTCTTGCCCCAGTCTTTCTCGGAATTCTGGCCCGAGTGCGCGTGCTTGAAGGCAAAGCGGTGGGGCGTTGCGGCATTGAAGGCGACCAGTTCGGCTGCGCTCAAGCCGGCGTTGAACGCAGCATTCTTGCCAGCCACTGTGGCGGTCGTGCGTGTGCCGTCGATCAGCGGCACCGTGTCGTTCATGAGGTCGTGCGGCGCACCGCCCGTGCCCTTGTCGGAATAGGCCACTGCACAGCCGCGCTTGAGGCCCCACTCGCCCGTGCTGATGCCGCCGTACACACCGCGCGAGCCCGAAGCCGTGGCCGTGATCACGCAGGGCTTGGCCGGATTGAAGCTCGCGGGCACCTGCACCATCAGCGTGACGTTCTGGCGCCCGCTGCCGTCGTCGGCGAACGCGATGTATTCGGTGCCAGCCACCTTGCCCTCGCTGGCTGTCACATTGCCCTGTGCATCCACGTTGGGGCCATACAGGCTGCCGTAGCCGCCAGCCGCCGTCATGTCGAGCATGGCGCGGTAGTTGGTGTGGATGGCGGTACGGCGCAGCTCGGCCGCCGTGGGCTTGAGCGGGTCGGCATAGGCGGGTGCCAGGGGTGAGGCGAGGCCTGTCTTGCCCAGACCGGCGGTGAGCAGGTCGTCGCTCGTGCCGTCGTAGGCGGCGACTTTGACGGTGCCGAGCCAGGCCGGTTTGGTGTTGACGTTGGCATTGTCGCCACCGCCACAGGCCGCGAGAACTGCCGCGGCCAGGGCGGCCGGAACGAAGGGGCGAATACAGGTTTTCATGCGTTTGTCTCCAGTGCGGTGGGTTGTTGTTGCACGACTGTCAGAAATCCATCAGGCGGGCCGGTGCGCGGCGGCCGCACGCAGGCGCCCCACTACGCCAGTGGGGAAGTAATAGACCGAGAGCACGAACAGCACGCCCAGCCACAACAGCCAGCGGTCGGGCGAGAGCAGCGCCGACACCCAGGGCAGGCCGGCTGTGGCCTCATGTCCCAGGCGCAGCAAATCCTGCAGGTAGCTTTGCGCCACCACGAACAGCACGGCGCCGATGGCCGAGCCGTAGATCGTGCCCATGCCGCCGATGACCACGATGAGCAGGCAGTCCATCATGATTTCGAACGAGAGCGAGGTATCCGGCCCGTTGTAGCGCAGCCAGAGCGCCAGCATGGCGCCAGCCAGCGTGGCAAACAGCGCCGACAGAACGCTGGACGTGGTGCGGTAGACCACCACGCGATAGCCGATGGCCTCGGCGCGGAACTCGTTCTCGCGGATGGCCTGCAGCACCCGGCCGAAGGGCGAGTTCACGATGCGCAGCAGCGCCAGCACCAGCACCACCGCAGTGACGAACAGCAGGTAGTAGCAGAGCAGGCGCCCATCGAGCGAGACCCCCAGGAAGGGTTCCTCAAAGGGCTCGAAACTCGGCGAGAGGATTTCGGGCACCTTGAACGACAGGCCGTCCTCGCCCCCCGTGATGTCGGACAGTTGCGAGGCCAGCGTCTGAAACGCGGCCGCCACAGCCAGCGTGATCATGGCAAAGAAGATGGCGCGCACGCGCAGCGAGAACAGGCCCACGGCCAGCGACAGCAGCAGCGAGAGCAGCAGCGCACCGCCCACACCGACGGCCAGCGCGCTCCAGGTCGGCCCCATGCGGGTGGTGGCCACCGCAATGCCGTAGGCACCGATGCCGAAAAACATGGTGTGCGCGAAGCTCACGATGCCGGTGTAGCCCAACAGCAGGTCGAAACTTGCCACCAGCACCACGAAGATCAGTACCTTGGCGGCCACTGACAGCGCCTTGACACCGGGGAACAGGAAGGGCGCGAACGCCAGGCCCAGCAAAACGGCCACGAGGATGACTGCCAGCACCTTGCTGCGCGGATAGTCGCCAGAGAGAAGTCGGTTCAACATAGCGGGCTCCTCTTCAACGGTTCGTTACGGGGTAGACACCCTGCGGGCGCCACAGCAGGATGGCGACCATGAGCGCAATGTTCGAGAACAACGCCACCTTGGGCGCCAGGAAGCCGGTGTAGTTGGCCATCAGGCCCACCAGCAGCGCACCGATCAGGGCCCCGCCCGTGCTACCCAGACCGCCAATGATGATCACGATGAAGATCAGCACATTCACCTGTGCGCCCATCTGCGGAATGACCGACTGCTGGTACAGCCCCCACATCACGCCGCCCAGGCCGGCCAGCGCCGAGCCCACCACGAACACGCCGACGAACAGGCGCCGGATGCGGTAACCGAGCGATTCGACCATCTCGCGGTCCTGCACGCCAGCGCGGATCAGGAGGCCCACCTTGGTGCGCGAGAGCGTCCAGGCCAATACGCCGAACACCAGCAGGCCCACGGCCACAGCCAGCAGGCGGTATTTTTCGATGGCCGCATCGCCCACCAGGAAAGAGCCCCGCATGCCCTCGGGCAGCGGCAGCGGAATCTGCGCGGGGCCCCAGATGACCTTGATCAGTTCCTCGCCAATGATCATCCCGCCCATGGTGATGAGGATCTGCTTCAAGTGCTGGCCGTATACGGGCCGCACGATGAAGCGCTCGAAGGCCAGGCCCACGGCACCCGCCACCGCCATGGCCACCAGCATGGCGGGCAGCACCGCCACCAGGTTGCGCCAGAGTTCCTGAGAACCCGTCCAGTCGCCCATGGCGCCAAACACGCTGGTGGCCACAAAGGCCCCCAGCGCAATGAACACGCCATGGCCGAAGTTGAGCACGTCCATCAAGCCGAAGACCAGCGTCAGGCCCGAGGCGATGATGAAGATGATCATGCCCATGGCCAGCCCTGCCACCGTGAGCGTGAGCCAGGTGGAGGGCGAGCCGATGAAGGGCAGCACGATGAGCGAGAGCAGCGGCACCAGCGCCAGCGGCTTCCAGTCGAAGTCACGGGGGTTCATGGCGTGGCCTTTCGGGGAATGGTGATTGCTACATTTTTCATAGCTATTAGCGCTTTACAGATAAGCGTTACGGCCGTTTTTTTCATATATTTCACAGTGCCAGCCCCAGCAGGGATTGCTGCAGCGCCTCGTCGGCGGCAAGCTGGGCCATGCTGCCGGCGTGCACCACACGGCCGTTGTCCATCACGGCCACGGAGTCACCCAGGCGCTTGGCAAAGTTGATGTTCTGCTCGACCAGCAGGATGGTCACGCCGCTCTTCTTGAGCTGGTCGAAGGCGTCGATCATGTTGTTGATGATGGCCGGCGCCAGGCCCTTGCTGGGCTCGTCCACGATGAGCAGCTCGCGCGGCTCGACGATGGCGCGGCTCACGGCCAGCATCTGCTTCTGCCCGCCGCTGAGCTTGCCCGCGGGATGGTTCCAGAACTTCTCCACGGCCGGAAACAGCTTGAAGATCCACTCCAGCCGGGCCTGGTCCATCTGCGCGGCATGGCGGGCCTGGCGTGCGGCCAGCAGCATGTTTTCTTTCACCGTGAGGTCGGCGAAGATGCCCATGTTCTCGGGAACGTAGGCGATGTTCATGCCGGCAATCTGCGGCGTGTGCATCGCCGTGATGTCCTTGCCGGCAAAAGTGATCTGGCCTCTGGAGGCGTTCCACAGGCCCATGATGGTGCGCAGCGTGGTGGTCTTGCCGGCGCCATTGCGCCCCAGCAGCATGGTGAGCTGGCCCCGGGGTACGGCCAGATCGACACCGTGCAGGATGTGGTACGCCCCGATGTGGGTGTGCACACCCTTGAGTTCGAGCAGGTTCTCTTGGCTCATGCGGCCTCCTTGTCTGCATCCTTGCTGATGCCCAGGTAGGCCTCTTGCACCACGGGCGATGCAATCACCTCGGCGGGCAGTCCGTCGGCCACCAGCGTGCCGTTGGTCAGCACGATGATGCGGTCGGCCAGCTCGCGCACCACGTCCATCTTGTGTTCGACCAGCAGGATGATCTTGGTCTTGTCTTTCTTGAGCTCGCGGATCAGGTTCAGGATCACGGGCGCCTCGTCGTGGCTCATGCCGGCGGTGGGCTCGTCGAACATGTAGACCTGCGGCTCCAGCGCCATCAGCAGCGCCACTTCGAGCTTGCGCTGGTCGCCATGCGGCAGGCTGGCCACCGGGGTGTCGCGCCGCTCATGCATGGCGACCGAGCGCAGAATGTCCTCGGCCCGCGCCGTCAGCTGGCGGTGGTCGCTCCAGATGCTCCACAGGTTCAACCCACGGCGGTGCTTGCCCTCCTGCGTGGCCTGCACGGCCAGGCGCACGTTTTCCAGCACCGTGAGATTGGGAAACAGGTTGGTGAGCTGGAAGGCCCGGCCCAGGCCCGCGTGCGTGCGCTGCGAGACGGACTGGCCCGTCAGGTCGCGCCCGCCCAGCGATACGCTGCCACTGCTGGCCTTGAGCTGGCCCGAGATCAGGTTGAAGTAGGTGGTCTTGCCCGCGCCGTTGGGGCCGACGATAGCGGTCAGCGTGCCCGGCTCGAAGGAGCAGGTCACGGCGTTGACCGCCACGTGGCCGCCAAAGCGGATGGTCAAGTCCCGGGTGGCCAGGGTACTCATGGGTTCTTGCTCGCTTTCACAGTCTTCTATTGCAGTGCCTGCCACCCGCGTCGTGCGCGGAAGCCGGCGTTTCAGGGGCAGGTTCCGATCACGTAGTAATTGGAGCCCGTCTTCTTCAGTGTTTTGGTGGTGTAGATGTTCCACAGCCCCATGCTCTGACCCGAGCCGTTGGCATAGGTCATGCCGTAGAGCGCATAGGCGCGGCCCGCGACGGTGTGCGCATAGTTGCTGGCCGTGGTGCAGGTGGGCGCCTCGCCCCCCGACGCCGCCAGCGTGGTGCCCGAAACCGGCGCAGACGCAGCCCCTTCGACCCCCTGGGCATCGGCGGCACGCACCGTCCAGGCATAGGTGGTGGCCGCTGCCAGGCCGCTGTCGTTGTAGCTGGTGCCGTACACCGTCAGGGCGTTGACCTTGTTGCCGTTGCGGTACACGTGGTAGCCGTCCGCGCCCGCCACGCTGTTCCAGCCAATGGCCATGCTGCTGGCGGTGGCGCCCGACGCGCTCACGCCTGTGGGGGCCGGCAGGGCCACCGGGTCGGGTGGTGTGGTGCCCCCACCCGAGGGGCCGCTGGAAACGCGGTCCACCATGGCCTTGATGGCGGCCATCTGCGGGCCGGATTTTTTGGCGTAGTTGGCGCTGTCATAACCCCACCAGTCAAAGCAGCTGTTGGTGGCGCCCGCGCCGGTCTGGGGGTAGAGCATCACGATGTTGTTGCTGTCTGCCCAGCGGTTGTAGCCCGTGTTGCGCACATACTGCTGCTGCACATCGGCCAGATTCTGCTTGCAGCCATGCAGCACCACGTGCAGGCGGCAGGCGGTACCGCTGCCCGCCTGGCAGGCCTGGGGCACATAGGCCCAGCCGGTGGTGCCCATGCCGTGGCTGGAGATGAACTCCGTCTGGTTGAATTCGATGAAATTGCCCGCCGGCAGCGTACCGCCATTGCGAGGATTCAGCGGGCCATAGAGATGCTGCAGCATGGTGCCTGCAAGGTCGAAATTACAGTCGTTGATGAAGGGTGCACCCTTGACCGAGCAGCCGCTGCCATAGTCGTCCGTGACCAGCGCATGTTCGGCTGCCAGGTCCTTCTTGTGGACGATGTTGGCGGCCGGAACAAAGTTGCCGTAGTAGGTGCGCAGCGCATCCACCACGCCCGGCTTGACCACCGAGTCGAGCGTGCCGGAAAACAGATAGACCTTCGAATTCTGCAGATGGGCCACGGGGTCGATCAGCCCCTGGCTGGCCCAGGTTTTGGTGGTGTTGACCAGCGTGCTGGTGGGAATACCCGAAGGGCTGGCCATGCAGCGCCCGGTGGCATTGACGATGGAGCCCTCGGCGCAGTTGTAGGGCCCGGCGGCAAAAATGCCCGCGCCCTTGGCAAAGGTGGCCGAATACGCCACATGGATCTGCACAGCCATGAAGCCACCGGCTGACAGGCCGGAGACGGTGGTCTGCGTCTTGTCGATGTTGAGCGCAGGAAGGTTGACGGCGGCCGAGGCGGATCCCAGTGACACCAACGCCAGAGCGGCACTGGCGGTGGCGGCACGAATGAAGGCAATAGTCATGTTGTCTGTCTCCAGATATTTTTAGGCAAAGTCTGACCTGCCCCCGTGTAACCCGGGGGTTCATGCATTCAACGCACTGGAAAAAGAGGGGCGGCCGCCCCCGCGGGATGAACCCCGGTGCCCGCAGGCACCGGGCCTCGCAAACGCTGCTTACCGCTTGTTGGTGATGGGGATGTCCATTTCCTCGGGCTTGATCTCGCGGACCAGCTCGGGCACGCCCCAGGCAAACGCCGGGTCGCTCTTGATACGGAAGTGGTACATGCTCTGCATGGCCTGGTGGTCTTCCTTGCGGAAGGTCATCTTGCCCTTGGGCGTGTCAAAGCTCATGCCTTCCATGGTGGCAATCAGCTTGTTGGTGTTGGTGTCGCCAGCGGTCTTGTTGAGCGCTGTCACGATCGCCATCGCGGCCGAAAAGCCCCCTGCAGTGAAGAAGTCTGGCGGCGCCTTGAACTCCTTGTAATGCTGGGCCACCATGGCGTCGTTCACCGGGTTCTTGGGGATGCCAAAGTAGTAGTACAGCGCACCTTCCATGCCGGGGAAACTCTTGTAGGCCACCATGGCCGGCAAGATGTTGCCGCCCGTGGCGAGCTTGATGCCGTAGCGCTTTTCAAGCTCCAGGTCGGCAATCTTGGCAAACGGTGCGGGCGCGCCCGACCAGGCCACCGACAGGTACTTGTTGCCGGGCTGATCCTTGAGCTTGTCGATGATGCGCTGCAGGCCCGCCGTGAAATCGGTGGTGCCAACCGGCAGGTACTCCTCGTGCACGATCTTGGCCTTTTTGGTGAAGGCCTTGGCGGCTTTCACACCGTCCCGGCCAAAGGCGTTGTCATTGGCCAGCAGGGCCACCACGTTGCCGGGCTGGTCAAGGGCCCCAGCATTGGCGGCAGCGTCCTGGCTGGAATTACGGCCGGTACGGAAGATGTATTTGTTCCACTTGTCGCCGGTGATGCTGTCGGCCACGGCGGGCTCGACCAGCAGAATCTTCTTGTATTCCTCGGCCACAGGCAGCATGGCCAGCGCCACGGGCGAGGCCGTGGGGCCCACGGCGATGTCCACCTTCTCGTCGGCATAGGCGGCGGCCAGCGCGGCCTTGCCCACGTCGGGCTTGCCCTGGTCGTCCTTCTCGATCACGACCAGCTTGCGACCGGCCACCGTCATGGTGCCGCCAGTGGCGTAGTTCAGGCCCATGTGGAAGCCCACGATGGTCTGCTTGGCATAGGCCTCCAGGGGGCCTGTCTTGCTGGCGATGATGGCAATCTTGATGTCCTTGCCCTGGGCCTGGACGAGGGGCGCTGCAATCGTAGAGGCGGCCAGTGCGGCCAAAGCGATCAGGTTGCGACGGTGCATGAGGGGTCTCCTGTTGTGGTGCCTGCATAGTGCACAGTTCGTGCCAGCCTGCACATCATTGATTTGTAACGATTTTCTTGTCACTTGCCACAGATATGTCTGATTTTTGGACAAATTGATTGCCTGAATTTCAGACATTTGTCTGTGTTTTTATCAGGGTTAATACGACCTCATCATCTCCGATTGCGGATGGGCAAATCCATGTCGTGCGGCTTGATCTCACGCACCAGATACAGGTCGGCCATGGTGCCCGGACGGGCACCGGGCGCCACCCGAAAGTGGTACATGCTCTGCAATGCTTGGTGGTCTTCACGCCGGAAGGTCATCGTGCCCTTGGGGGTGTCGAAGCTCATGCCCTCCATGGTCTTGATGAGTCTCTGGGTATGGGTGTCGCCCCCGGTGGATTTGAGGGCCGTGACCAGCGCCATGGCCGATGAAAAGCCGCCGGCCGTGAAGAAGTCGGGCGGCGACTTATGCTTGATGTAGTGGTTCGTCACCAGCCACAGATTGGCCTGGTTTCTGGAGAAGCCATAGTAGTAATACGTGGCACCTTCCATGCCGGGGAACTGGTTGTAGGCCACCATGGCAGGCAGGATGTTGCCGCCCGTGGCAATCTCGATGCCGTGGCGCTTCAGATCCATGTCGGCAATCTTGAACGGGTTGCCCGCACCGGCCCAGACGATCCAGATGATCTTGCGGCCTGGCTGGTCCTTGAGCTTGTCGATCAGGCGCTGGGCCCCCGCAGTGAAGTCGGTGGTGGCGGCCGGCAGGTACTCCTCATGTCCGACCTTGGCCTTCTTGACGGCATCCTTGAACGCCTTTACCCCGTCACGACCGAAGGCGTTGTCCTGTGCCAGCGTGGCAATGGTCGCGCCTTCCCTGTCGATCGCCACGGCGTTGGAGATGGCGTCCTGGCTGCTGTTGCGGCCCGTGCGGAAGATGTACTTGTTCCACTTGTCGCCAGTGATGGAGTCAGCCACGGCGGGCTCGACCAGCAGGATCTTCTTGTGCTCCTCCGCCACGGGCAGCATGGCCAGGGCCACGCCCGACGCCGTGGGACCGACGGCGATGTCGGCCTTGTCGTCCGAGTAGGCCGCAGCCAGCAGGCTCTTGCCCAGGTCGGGCTTGCCCTGGTCGTCTTTCTCGATCACCACCAGCTTCTTGCCATTGATCGCCATGGTGCCGCCAGTGGCGTACTCCAGCCCCATCATCAGGCCGGTTTGGGTCTGTTTGCCATAGGCCTCCAGAGGGCCCGTCTTGCTGTAGACATGCGCAATACGGATCTCTCCCGACTGGCCAAAGACCGGTGCGGCAAAGGGGGTGGCCAGTGCGGCCAGGGCGATCAGGGTGCGTCGTTGCATGGGGATGTCTCGTGGAGTTGTGTCCAGTTGTTGCACCAATCGTGCCAACAACCATTCCTTCACAAAACCGCCTCATTTCGGACACATCGCCCCTCAAACGCCCAGATTTCAGACAGGCCCATCGCCTGAAAAACAGACATTTGCCCAATGTTTAGTCAGGGTTTTCCAGCCTCCCATACAGCGTGGCGCGCGAAATGCCGAGCAGTCGGGCTGTGGCCAGCTTGTTGCCCCCATTGGCTGCCATGGCGGCCGCAATGGCCTGGCGCTCCAGCTCGGCCACCTGCACAGCCAGCGGCCGCAACAGGCTGTGCTGGCCCGCTGCGCTTGCGGCCACCGGCGTCGGGGGGGCGGGCGCCGCCGGCTCCACGCCGGCCTCGCGCAGGATCATGCGCAACTGCTCGGCGTCGATCGACTGGGAATCGCTGCGCATCGCGGCCTGCTCCAGCACGTTGCGCAGCTCGCGGATATTGCCGCGCCAGGGCTGCCCTGCCAGCAGCGCCATGGCATCGGGCAGCAGCTCGGGCGGCGCCGTGCCGTTGCGCAGGGCCAGGTCTTCGCCCAACACTTCGACCAGCGCGGGAATGTCGCCCGGGCGTTCGCGCAGCGGCGGCACGCGCACCGGCAGCACATGCAGGCGGTAAAACAGGTCTTCGCGGAAGCGCCCTTCGCGCACCAGTGCAGGCAGGTCGCGCGAGGTGGCAGCCACCACGCGCACATCGAATGGCACGAGCTGGTTCGAGCCCAGGGGCTCGATCTCGCCCTCCTGCAGTGCACGCAGCAGCTTGGCCTGCAGGCTGGGGGGCATGTCACCAATCTCGTCGAGAAACAGCGTTCCGCCATCGGCCAGCTTGAACTTTCCTTCGCGCCCCTTGCGGTCGGCGCCGGTGTAGGCCCCCGGGGCCACGCCAAAAAACTCGGCCTCCAGCAGCGTGTCGGGCACGGCGGCAATGTTGACACCCACGAAAGGGCCACTGGCACGGTTCGAGGCCGCATGGATGGCATGGGCCAGCAACTCCTTGCCCGTGCCCGTTTCGCCCAGCAGCAGCACCGGGCTTGCCGATTGGGCCGCCCGGCGCGCCTGGCGCTTGACCTCGGTAGCGGCCGGGCTGGAGCCGACAAAGCTGGCAAAGGTGTACTTGGTGCGCCGGTCCCCCGCACCCACGCCGCGCAGCTGCTGGCTGCGCTGCGCGGCCAGCTCACGGCGCGCATCATCCAGGTCGCGCTGCAACAGAGCAAACTTGCTGATGAGCGGCTGCAGGGTGGTTTCGGGGTGGTCGAACAGCACGATCCCAATCGCGCCAATCACCTTGCCCGCATCGTCGCGCAGCGGAATTCGGCTGACCACAAAGGTGCCGGCCTTGTTCGTGAGCAGGTCGATCAGCACCGCCTGGCCGGTTTCGAGCACCCGGCGCATGCCGGTGTTCGGGATCACTTCCTCCACCGTGCGCCCGACAAACTGGTCCACGGACGTCAGGCCCAGGTCTGGCAGGAAGCGCTGGTAACCCTCGTTCACCCAGACGATGCGCCCGCGCAGGTCCACCAGGAACATTCCCTGGCTGACACTGGAGAACAAATGGAACATCGACCGCGCGGCCAGTTCGAGAATGCCTTGCGCATCCAGCGGCAATGCGGGAATCGGATCGAGGGTGTCTGGCATGGGCACCGATGGTAGCGTGCAGGCCGTGGCGCCGCACGGCACAATCGCCCCATGAATACCCTGGAGTCCATGCGCATCGACAAGTGGCTGTGGTGCGCCCGCTTCTACAAGACACGCAGCCTGGCGACCGAGGAAATCGGCAAGGGCCGTGTCACCATCAACGGCCAGGCCATCAAGGCCTCCCGCGAGGTGCGGCCCGGCGACACCGTGGCCCTGCGCCAGGGCCAGGTGCCGCGCACCGTGGTCGTGCGGTGCTTGAGCGCCCAGCGCGGCCCGGCGCCCGTGGCCCAGCTGCTGTATGAAGAAACCGCGGAGAGCATCGCCGCACGCGAAAAAGCCCAGGAGCTGCGCCGGCTGGCCCCCGAGCCCGCGTCCACGTTGCAGGAAGGACGCCCGACCAAACGGGACCGGCGCAACATCGATCGCGCCCATGACTGGGGCGACCGCTGGAGCGCCTCCATCGACGATTGATCACTGCACTGCGACTGTGGGCGCTCCCAGCGAGGCTGGCGCCTGCAGTTGCGCGCATCAGCAGAAGATGCCATGAAAAAAGCCCAAGTAGATCAACTACTTGGGCTTTTGTCTGGCGGAAACGGAGGGATTCGAACCCTCGATGAGGCTCTACACCCCATACTCCCTTAGCAGGGGAGCACCTTCGGCCACTCGGTCACGTTTCCTGAATTCTGTCTGAGCCCGGATTATCTCACGACTTGGGCCGCTGTCCAGCGATCAGGGGCTTGCCGCCGGCTGGTCCAGGTCAAAAGCCTTGT
>MESL01000039.1:49727-49869 GCA_001770955.1 Burkholderiales bacterium RIFCSPLOWO2_12_FULL_65_40
TTGATTTCGCTGGTGGAGATCATCTGGATGTTGATGCCCTCCTCGCTCAGGCAGCGGAACATCTTGCTGGCAATGCCGACATGGCTGCGCATGCCGATACCGACGATGCTGACCTTGCAGATCTTGGCGTCGCCGGTGATCT
>MESL01000039.1:49960-50372 GCA_001770955.1 Burkholderiales bacterium RIFCSPLOWO2_12_FULL_65_40
ACTTCGATGTTGGCGTCGGCCACGGCGCCCAGGATCTGGTAGGCAATGCCCGGGGTGTCTGGCACGCCGAGGATGGAGATTTTGGCTTCGTCGCGGTTGAACGCGATGCCCGATACGATGGCTTGTTCCATTTTTTCGTCTTCCTCAAAACTGATCAGGGTGCCGGACTTGGCCTCTTCGTCGATGTCGATGTCCCAGGGCGTGAAGCTCGAGAGCACGCGCAGGGGCACCTTGTACTTGCCCGCAAACTCGACCGAGCGGATCTGCAGCACCTTGGAGCCCATCGATGCCATCTCGAGCATCTCTTCAAAACTCACGGTCTGCAGGCGGCGTGCTTCCGGAACGACACGCGGATCGGTGGTGTACACGCCGTCCACGTCGGTGTAGATCAGGCACTCATGCGCCTTCATGG
>MESL01000039.1:50487-50668 GCA_001770955.1 Burkholderiales bacterium RIFCSPLOWO2_12_FULL_65_40
GTCGGCGCGCACGCGCTTGTCGTCGATCGACTCGATGCGGGCCTTGGTGTAGGCGCTGTTGGTGCGGATGGGCATCTGCCAGCCGGCGTAACTGACGGCGTCCATGCCCTCGGCCTGCAGCGCAATCGCCAGCAGCGCACTGGAGGCCTGCTCGCCGGTGGCGGCCAGGGCGTCGAGTTCG
>MESL01000039.1:50780-50856 GCA_001770955.1 Burkholderiales bacterium RIFCSPLOWO2_12_FULL_65_40
GGGCCCACTTGGCCACGCGTTTGGCGACATTGCGGATGCGCTCGGTCGAGCCCATCGAGGTGCCGCCGTATTTATG
>MESL01000040.1 GCA_001770955.1 Burkholderiales bacterium RIFCSPLOWO2_12_FULL_65_40
GCTCTCGAGCGTGTTCATCAGCAACACCAACCACGAAGAGCAGCAACCGGCGCACCTGACGCTCAAGGACGCCAGCGTGCCGGTGAAGATCAACCTGGCAAAGTACGCAGGCCCCGAGGCGCGCTACTGCCCGGCCGGGGTGTACGAGTTCGTGCCTGACGAAGCACAAGGAGGCAATGCCCAGCGCCTGCAGATCAACGCGCAGAACTGCGTGCACTGCAAGACGTGCGACATCAAGGACCCGACGCAGAACATCGTGTGGGTGACGCCCGAGGGGGGCGGGGGGCCCAATTACTCGGGCATGTGAGGCCGCGTTCCCTCCAAAAGGGCCTGCTGCATGCAGGCCCTTTTTTCATGGGCTGCGGGGACGCCCGCGGCCCTGGCGCGACCAGTACTGGAAGGCATCTTCGTGCAGCTCGATATCGAGTTCCTCGACGCGGTGCAGCAGGCGCTCCTGCACATCGGCCACCGCCTGGTTGTAGACCAGCGGAGCAATCTCCTCCAGGAAGAAACCGAGCAACGCACCGGCGGCGATGTTGCCGATCTTCTGCTCCAGCCGCTCCTCAAAATAGCGCTCGATGGAAGCCACCGCGTCGGTGCGGGTCTGCCGGGGAAGCTCGATAGCCATGCCTGAATGCTCCTTTTTTTATAGCTATTAGCGCTTTAACATCAAGCGCAATCTGCCATTTTTGCTCAGATTTCAGTTCACAAACAAGGGCAGATCGGCCTTTTTCAGCGTGCGCAGCACGAAGCTGGAGCGGCTGTGGCGTATGCCCTTGATCTTGTAGAGCTTCTCGCGCAGCAGGCGCTCGTAGTCGCGTGTGTCCTTGACCACCACACGCAACAGGTAGTCGTAATCGCCCGACACCAGATGCGCCTCGATCACCTCGGGAATGCTGGCCAGCGTTTCGCCAAACTTCTCCAGCGTGTTGTCGGAATGGCTGTCGAGCGTGACCTGCACCAGCACCGTGTCGGCGAGGTCCAGCGCCTGGGGGTTGAGGCGCACGGTGTAGCCCTCGATCACCCCGGCCTCTTCCATCTTCTTGATGCGGCCCCAGCACGGCGACGGGCTCAGGCCCACGGCCTGGCCGATGTCCTGCAGGCTGGCGCGGGCATTGGCCTGCAGCACGGAGAGAATTTTTCTGTCCAGACGGTCCATGGCTTTGATCGTTCGAAATATTGAAGAATTTCAGAATAATTTTCCGTCAAATAACGTATTTGACGCAAATTCAGAAAAATCAACTGCCACCTGTCCGGCACAATTTCCCTCAGACGCTCTGATCGGAGTGCGCAAACTGACAAGGCCCCGGCTGGTTACCGCCAGACCGGGGCGCTTGGCAATTGGCCCCGGCAAAGCGGTAGAATCGCGCCTTCGTCAGGAGAGAGTGCTCCGCTTATCCGCGAGCAGCACCGCCGAAGGCGCAGGCACCCGCCGAACGCTCAGGCAAAAGGACTGGCAACCGCCCGCAGTGATGCGGGCGTTCCCTTGCTGGAGAGAGGCGGCCGCGCGCAACGCACAGGCCACCCACCGAAGGAGCAAGCCGCGCGGCCAGCCAGGGCGCAGCGGTGAATCTCTCAGGTAAAGCGGACAGCAGGGCAAATTCCGTGGCACTGGTGCCACGGCCCCCATTTGCCCTGGAGTTCTCATGTCCGCACCTGCCGCCGCACCCCTGCTCACCACGCCCCTCAACGCGCTGCACATCGAACTGGGCGCCCGCATGGTGCCGTTCGCCGGTTACTCCATGCCCGTGCAGTACCCGGCCGGCCTGATGGCCGAGCACCTGCACACCCGCCAGGCCGCTGGTCTGTTCGACGTGTCGCACATGGGCCAGTTGCGCCTGGTCGGCCCGGATGCCGCCGCCGCGTTCGAGAGCCTGATGCCCGTGGACGTGATCGACCTGCCCGTGGGCAAGCAGCGCTACGGCCTGCTGCTGAACGACGAGGGCGGCATCATCGACGACCTGATGTTCTTCCGCGTGGCGCAGGACGAAATCTTCGTCATCGTCAACGGCGCCTGCAAGGTCGGCGACATCGCCCACATCCAGGCGCGCATCGGCCAGCGCTGCCAGGTCATCCCCATGCCCGACCATGCCCTGCTCGCGCTGCAGGGCCCGCAGGCCGCCACCGCCCTGGCGCGCCTGGCGCCCGGCGTGGACAAGCTGGTCTTCATGACCGGCGGCAACTTCCAGATTGCGGGCTGCGACTGCTTCGTCACGCGCAGCGGTTACACGGGCGAAGACGGCTTTGAAATTTCGGTGCCCGCCGCGCAGGCCGACACGCTGGCGCGCACCCTGCTGGCCCAGCCTGAGGTCAAGCCCATCGGCCTGGGCGCGCGCAATTCGCTGCGCCTCGAAGCCGGGCTGTGCCTCTATGGCAACGACCTCGACACCACCACCACGCCCGTGGAAGCGGCATTGAACTGGGCCATGCAGAAGGTGCGCCGCACCGGCGGCGCGCGCGCCGGTGGCTTCCCCGGCGCCGACAAGGTGCTGGCCCAGCTCGACAACCCCGCCAGCCTGACGCGCAAGCGCGTGGGCCTCGTCGCCCTGGAGCGCGTGCCCGTGCGCGAGCACACCGAGCTGCAAACCGAAGGCGGCCAGAAGATCGGCGAAGTCACCAGCGGCCTGCTCGGCCCCAGCTTCGACAAGCCCATCGCCCTGGCCTATGTGGACCCGCAGCATGCCGCCGTGGGCACGCGCGTCCACGCCATCGTGCGCGGCAAGGCCGTGCCCATGGAAGTGTGCGCCACCCCCTTCGTGCCCACGCGTTACTACCGCGGCTGAAAGCCTGCAGCGCAGGCTACATTCCGGATTCCCTTCATCTTTCAGGAGCCTTTCCCATGACGATCAAATTTTCCAAAGACCACGAGTGGGTCAACGCCGCCGACGCCAACGCTGCCGTGGTGGGCATCACCGTGCACGCCCAGGACGCCCTGGGTGATGTGGTGTTTGTCGATCTGCCCGCCGTGGGCACCACGTTTGCCCAGGGCGATGTGGCCGGCGTGGTCGAGTCGGTCAAGGCCGCTGCCGATGTGTACATGCCCGTGTCGGGCGAGGTGGTGGAAGTGAACGAGGCGCTGCGCGCTGACCCGTCGCTGGCCAACTCCGACCCGCTGGGCGCTGGCTGGTTCTTCAAGGTCAAGCTGTCTGACGCCTCGCAGCTCGACGCCCTGATGGACGAGACGGCCTATTCGAGCTTTGCCGCCAGCGCCTGAGCGCCGCAGCAAAAACCATAGCTGCCCGCGCTTGAATTCAGGCGCTTTTCATGTGAAAAGTGCCTGAAACCCTTTCAATACAAGCGCTGGCAGCTCTCTTTTTTTCATAGCCTTTGAGACTGGTTCCGCCATGCAGATGCCCGCCGCCCTGCCCTTGTCCGCACTCGAAAACACCACCGAGTTCCTGCCCCGCCACATCGGCATCGACGCGGCCGACGAAGCACACATGCTGTCGGTGATTGGTGAGGCCTCGCGCCGCGCCCTCATCGACGGCATCGTGCCGCGCTCCATCGCGCGCGGCCAGGCCATGGACCTGCCGCTGCCGGTAACCGAAGCCGCCGCGCTGGCCGAACTGAAGGCCATTGCCTCGAAGAACCAGGTGCTCAAGAGCTTCATCGGCCAGGGCTATTACGGCACGCACATCCCGGGCGTGATCCTGCGCAACATCCTGGAGAACCCCGCCTGGTACACGGCCTACACGCCCTACCAGGCCGAAATCTCGCAGGGCCGCATGGAGGCGCTGATCAACTTCCAGACCATGGTGTGCGACCTCACCGGCATGCCGATTGCCAACGCCTCCATGCTCGACGAGGCCACCGCCGCCGCCGAGGCCATGACGCTGGCCAAGCGCTCGGTCAAGGCCAAGGGCAATACGATCATCGTCAGCGGCGACTGCCACCCGCAGACCATCGAGGTTATCCAGACGCGCGCCGCGCCGCTGGGCCTGTCGGTCAAGGTGGTCCGCTCGGGCGACGAATGGATGGCCGCCATCGGCCAGGACGACTACTTCGCCGCCATCAACCAGTACCCCGGCTCCAGCGGCTGGCTGGCCGACTGGCAGATGAGCGCCGACATCATCCACGGCAAGGGCGCCGCGCTGATCCTGGCCGCCGACCTGCTGGCGCTCACGCTGCTCAAGACCCCGGGCGAGATGGGCGCCGACATCGTGGTCGGCACCACGCAGCGCTTTGGCATGCCCATGGGCGCAGGCGGCCCGCACGCCGCCTACATGGCCTGCCGCGACGAATTCAAGCGCTCCATGCCCGGCCGCCTGGTGGGCGTGAGCGTGGACGTGCATGGCAAGCCGGCCTACCGCCTGGCGCTGCAGACGCGCGAGCAGCACATCCGCCGCGAAAAAGCCACCTCCAACATCTGCACCGCGCAGGTGCTGCCCGCCGTCATCGCGAGCATGTACGCCGTGTACCACGGCCCCGAAGGCCTGCAGCGCATCGGCCAGCGCGTGGCGCGCTTCACTGCCATCCTGGCCGCGGGCCTCAAGCAACTGGGCTTCACGCCGCTGCACGCCACCGCCTTCGACACCCTGACCGTGGACCTGGGGAGCAGCGACGCCGCCCGCGCCGTGGTGCAACGCGCGCTCGACGCCGGCGCCAACCTGCGCCTGTTGCGCGGCCAGTGCGTGGCCGCATCGCTGGACGAAACCACCACGCGCGACGACCTGGCCCTGCTCTGGCGCGCCTTCGCGCCCACGGCCGCGCAACCCACCGTCGAGGCCCTGGCCGAGAACGCACCCGACCTCATCCCGGCCAGCCTGCGCCGCACCAGCAGCTACCTCACGCACCCGGTGTTCAACACCCACCACAGTGAGACCGGCATGCTGCGCTACATCCGCCAGCTGTCCGACAAAGACCTGGCGCTCGACCGCACCATGATCCCGCTGGGTTCGTGCACCATGAAGCTCAACGCCACCAGCGAGATGATCCCGATCACCTGGCCCGAATTCGCCAACGTGCACCCGTTTGCACCGGCCCACCAGCTCGAAGGCTACCGCCTGCTCGACGAGCAACTGCGCGCCTGGCTGTGCCAGGCCACGGGCTACGCAGGCATCAGCCTGCAACCCAACGCAGGCAGCCAGGGCGAATACGCCGGGCTGCTGGCCATCAAGGCCTACCACGCGGCCCAGGGCCATGCGCACCGCAACATCTGCCTGATCCCCAGCAGCGCGCACGGCACCAACCCCGCCAGCGCCCAGATGGTGGGCATGCAGGTGGTGGTGACAAAGTGCGACGAAAGCGGCAACGTGGACATGGCGGACCTGCAGGCAAAGTGCGAGCAGCACAGCGAAAAATTAGCCTGCGTGATGATCACCTACCCCAGCACGCACGGCGTGTTCGAGACGCAGGTGAAAGAGCTGTGCCAGCTCGTGCACAGCCATGGCGGCCGCGTGTACGTGGACGGCGCCAACATGAACGCCCTGGTGGGCGTGGCCGCGCCCGGCGAGTTTGGCGGTGACGTCAGCCACCTGAACCTGCACAAGACCTTCTGCATCCCGCACGGCGGCGGCGGCCCCGGCGTCGGCCCGGTGTGCGTGGTGGCAGACCTGGTGCCCTATCTGCCGGGCCATGCCACGGCCGGCAATGCCTCAAAAGTAGGAGCAGTCAGCGCAGCCCCGCTGGGCAATGCGGCCGTTTTGCCCATCAGCTGGATGTACATCCGCATGATGGGCGCCGAAGGCCTGCAGGCCGCCACCGAGGCCGCCATCCTGAGCGCCAACTACATCAGCACCCGCCTCAAGGACCACTACCCCACGCTGTACGCCAGCGCCAACGGCCATGTGGCGCACGAGTGCATCCTGGACCTGCGCGGCCTGAAGGACACCAGCGGCGTGATGGCCGAAGACGTGGCCAAGCGCCTCATCGACTACGGCTTCCACGCGCCCACGCTCTCCTTCCCCGTGCCCAACACGCTGATGGTCGAGCCCACCGAGAGCGAGACGCTGTTCGAGATCGACCGCTTCATCGACGCGATGATCGCCATCCGTGAAGAGATCCGTCAGATTGAGAACGGCGCCTGGCCGCAGGACAACAACCCACTGAAGAACGCCCCCCACACCGCCGAAAGCCTGCTGGGCGCCGAATGGAGCCGCCCGTACAGCCGCGAAGCCGCCGCCTACCCCGTGACCGCCCTGCGCGGCAACAAATACTGGTCGCCCGTGGGCCGCGTGGACAACGTCTATGGCGACCGCAACCTGTTCTGCAGTTGCGTTCCGGTGGGCCAGGCCGAGTAAGCACGCGGACATGACGCCGCCCGCCAGCGCCTGCACCGTCTGCCAGCCCACCGCGCTGGAGGCGCTGGTACGGTCCGAGCCCGCCCTGGCCGCGCAGTGGCAGGCCCTGCCCCGCCGCCACTTCGCCGCCAGCGCCGTGCTGCTGCGCAGCGGCGAAACCTGCACCCGTGCCTGGCTGGTGGAGAGCGGGCTGGTGCGCCTGTACTACCTGAGTGACCAGGGCACCGAGCGCAACCGCTCATTCCATATGGAAGGCAACTGGGTGGGTGGCGGCATGCCGCCCCTGGCCTTGCCCAGCCCCTACACCATTGAGGCGCTGGAACCCGTGCAGGCCGTGGAACTGGGCTATGCGACCTTGCAGGACTGGCACCACCGGTTTCCGCACATCCAGGCCCTGCTCAATGAAGCCATGGGCTACCTCTTCACCCAGCATGCACGGCGTGAATCGGACCTGCTGGGCCTGTCGCCCGAGGCACGCTACCGCAGCTTTCTGGCGGACCAGGGCAATCTGGCCGAGCGCCTGCCCCAGCACCATGTGGCCAGCTATCTGGGCATTTCTGCGGTGTCGCTGTCGCGCATCCGGGCACGGCTGGGCATGGTTGCGGCGCCCGCCACGCCCAGGCTCAAGGTCCCGGTGGCCACGCGCTGACCGTCCGGGCAAGGCCCGGCATGACCACCTTGGGGAGCGCTTGGCGGTCCATCACGGCTTCAGCCCCCACCAGGCCGTTGAGGTGCAGCAGGTGCGCCGTGATGGCGTACACCTCGTCGTCGGTCAGGCTCTTGGGTGCGTGGTACGGCATGGCCCGGCGCACATAGTCGAACAGCGTGGTGGCATACGGCCAGCGCGCGCCCACGGACTGGATCAGCAGCGGATGCTTGCGAATGCGCAGCAGCCGCAGCGGATCGTCCCAGCCCATCCAGCCATCGCTGCCCGCCAGCCGCGCCGCCGGGCCTTCGATGCCCCTGGGGCCATGGCAGGCTGCGCATTGCGCCTGGTACAGCCGCGCGCCCTGCGCCACGCTGCCCTGCCCCGGCGGCAGATTGCGGCCACCGGGAAAGACGGTGATGTCATGCCGCGCCAGCCGGGCAGGCTCCAGCGGCTCACCCAGGCCTACGAGGGCGGGGGGCGCCGTCTGGGCCAGCACCGCGCTCCCCAGCCAAAGCGCACCCCACGCTGCGGCGCGCAGCCACCGAGCCAGCGTGTCACGCATAGACGTTCTCCACCCGCCCATCGGCGTCGATCCCCCAAGCCTGCACCGCGTTGTAGTGGTTGAAGGAATGGGAGGCATACCGGCTCTTCCATGCACTGCGCAGGGGCTGTGTGCGGCCGTGCTCGTCGGTGGCTCGGCTCATCAGCACGGCCTTGCGCCCGTCCCAGCGCCACGGCAGGGTGAAGCGCGTGAAGGCGCGGTCCAGCGCCGGGCCGTGCAACTGGGCGGTCATCCACGAGCGCCCGCCATCGGCAGAGACATCGACCCGGGCAATCCGCCCATGGCCGGACCATGCCAGCCCCGCAATCTCGAAAAAGCCACGCGGCTCGGGCATCGTCTGCTGGCCCGACGGATGGGTGATGACGGACTTCACATCCATATGGAAGGCAAAGCGCTCGATGCGCCCATCGGCCAGCACCTGCGTGTACAGGCCCGATTCGTCCTTGGTGTGCGCAGGCGCATCGGTCACCTCCAGCCGATGCAGCCACTTCACATTGACATTGCCTTCCCAGCCCGGCATGAACAGGCGCATCGGGTAGCCCTGCGATGGGCGCAGGCGCTCACCGTTCTGGTACAGCGCCACCATGGCATCCTTGAGCAGGGCCTGCAAGGGCAGGCTGCGGCTGTGCGAGCCGCCGTCGGCGCCTTCGGCCACCACCCATTGCGCGCCCTCGCGCAAGCCCGCCTCGTGCAGCAGGTACGACAGCGGCACACCGGTCCATTCCGAGCACGACACCTCCCCCGCAATCTCGCCCAGGGTCTGCTTCACGGGCAGGGGCGAGAGCGCGTTGGCCGCCGAATTGCCCGCGCACTCCAGAAAGTGGACACGGCTGACCATGGGGTAGCGCATCAGTCGCTGCAGGTCAAAGCGCAGGGGCTTGTGGACCAAGCCATGGACCATCAGCACATGCTGCTCGGGCGCAATATCGGGCAGGCCGTTGTGGTGCACCGCGAAATGCAGGCCGCTCGGGGTGATGATGCCGCGCTGGGTCTGCAAGGGCGTACGCCAGACCGCGAACCCGGCCGCACTGGAGAGCTGGCGCTGCACCCGCTGCTCATGGTGCGATGGCTGGCCGTAGGGCAGGTCCGCACCCCCCAGCGTCTTCATGGAATCGGGCATGCGCGCAGCCAGCGGCTCGGCGGCCTGGGCCACCAGCCCTCCGGCCCCCAGAGCCAGTCCGCCCAGAAAATCCCGCCGCGCCAACCGGCCCTGGCCACCCGATGAAAGCATGTGTGTTCCCCGCATCCCAAAGCGGCACCCATCGGCCACAACGCCAGTGTTGCAGCGGGGGCCCGGCATCGCATTAACCTTTGTTAACGCACTTGCAAGACCGGCCGGGCCGGGCGGTGCTCTACAAAGCGTCGAGCGGGCTCAGAATCCCGCGCCCGCCCTTGTTGAGCACATGTGTGTAAATCATGGTGGTGCTCACATCGGCATGGCCCAGCAGCTCCTGCACCGTGCGAATGTCGTAGCCCGCCTGCAGCAAATGCGTGGCAAACGAATGCCGCAGCACATGGGGCGACACCGGCTTGGCAATCTGCGTACGCCGCACCGCCTCGCGCACGGCGCGCTGCACCGATTCGGGGTACACATGGTGGCGCCGCTCCAGCAGCTCGCCGGTGCGGGCATCGGGGCGCGGATCGGTGGAGCGCACGGGGGAGGGAAACACCCACTGCCAGGCCCAGGTTTGGTCGGCCTGGGGGTATTTGACGGCCAGCGCATGCGGCAGATACACACGGCCAAAACCAGCGGCCAGATCCTTTTCGTGCAGCGCGCGGGCCTTTTGCAATTGCGCCTGCAAAGGCGCAATCAAGTTCTCCGGCAGCACCGTCACCCGATCTTTGTTGCCCTTGCCCTCGCGCACCACGATTTCGCGGCGGGCAAACTCCACATCCTTCACGCGAAGGCGCAGCGCCTCCAACAGGCGCATGCCCGTGCCATAGAGCAACTGCGCAATCAGGCCCGTGGTGCCATCCATGTGCAGCAATAGCTCGCGCACCTCTGTGGGCGTCAGCACCACTGGTAGGCGCTTGGGTGTTTTGGCTTGAACCACCTCATTGAGCCAGGGCAAATCCGTCTCCAGCACCTGCTTGTACAAATACAGCAGCGCCGCCTTGGCCTGGTTTTGCGTGGAGGCAGAAACCAGCCTATCAACCGCCAAATGGCTCAAAAATGCCTCCACCTCGGCCGCACCCATCTCTTGCGGGTGGCGCTTGCCATGAAACACGATAAAACGCCGTGCCCAGTCGATATACGCCTCTTCGGTGCGAATGCTGTAATGCCGTGTGCGCAGGTGAATGCGCATACGTTCCAGCAGCTTGGGCGGTCGGGGCACGACGGGGTCGCTGGTAGGCTGTGAGTATTCAGCGGGGCGCTCTGTCATCCGCGAAATTTTAGGTTTGCCTAATTTTCCGGATGTCGGGGTTTACGCGTGGCTGCTGTTGCGGTGGTTGTCTTGGCGGACCGATCGGGCTACCATGCCTGTCGTCTATTTCTAGTTAGGCTTAAAATTCAAAATTGAATATGGGAGATAAAAATGGGATTTTTTAGAAGTTTATTCGGTGGAAAAAAAGGTGCTGGCCAACGAACTGGAGGACTGATGAAGCTTGGTGATGAATACTATCTCGAAGAGCTTGCACGGATTGAAAATCAGTTAAGACGTAATGATGATTTTTACGGCGCCTGGCTCGATGATGAAAGGGAAAAATTAATAATTGATACTCGCTTTGCAATACCTAACGTTATACTTGGATTAATTTACATGGTTGGAATTAATGTAAGCATCGATATTGAAAAAGCCGAAAACTATTTCTATGAATCAATAAAGCTCGGATCTCCGTTTGCCTATAAATACTTGTCTGTTATTGAAAATGGACGAGGCAACAAAGAAAGGGCAAATGAATATATAGAAAAAGCTGTGTCGCTTGGCGATCCGGAGGCAATGGTAATGCTAGGTTTTTATTATGTGCACGAGATAAAACTTGAAGGTGGACAGCCTGACTATAAAAGAGCTCGCAATTTATTTCAAAAAGCGGCACGAATGGGGCACGATGCAGCAATACAAAATCTTTCTGCGATGAATGAAAGAGGCGAATAAATATTGCGAATATTTAGGGCTGGAGTCACATTAATTTTTTCCAAATCTAGTTAGCCGCTTAGAAACCCGCTTTATCTAACCCATGCTTTATTCACCGGAATTTCACTTCTCAAGCGTTTATTCGTTGGGTTTTGGGTTTCTCGCCGAGCTTCGCCTTTGGGCACTGCGCCAGTTTCAAACTTTTTTGCAAGCATTGCGCCGCCTCGGTGGCGCGGTGCTTTTTCGCAGTTTGCGCCCGTCGTCAAGTTGGGGTTTCCCGTTTTGGCGTCTGGGTCTAACTGTGCAGTCAAGCCGACCTGCCTTCGGCAGGCGGCTTACTTTCGTTCGTTAGGTCGCTATTCTTCTAAGCATCATTTGCAGAAATCAGATAGGAAATAACCTCTTGAAAAAAATACTAACCTCAACTCTCCTTCTACTTTTAGGTGCTTGTGCATCGAATAGTGGAGTGATTCCTACTGGCAACGGCAACCTCATCATCTCGAAGCAAGCAGCAACTGGGTTTCCTGGCACAGGGCAAATAAAAATTGACGCCCTTCAAGAAGCTAGTAGCTACTGCCGTTCGCAAAATAAAGAATTGGATTTGATAAAATTGGATGAAAACGAAGGTCCATTCATATTTGGAAAGTATCCCCGAGTGGAGCTTTATTTCAGGTGCAAGTAATGGCAGAAATCGCAGCTTACCTAACAGTTCGTTCACGGCGGACGGCTGCGCCGCCGCTTAACTTCATTTTTTAGAGCTATGGACGTCCCAAACAAGCTAGGCATTCCAGAATATGAATTCCGGTTGGTCTTCGGACGGACGAAGATTGATTACGATCCAGACAAGGAAGAAGTAAATCGCAGGAAGCACGGTTACTCGCTTGAAAGCGCAGTCCACTTGCTTGAACGCATGCTCTTGCCAGTTGGTACACCGGCACCCTATGCCGTTAGCGCACCTTTTATGGAAAATCATGAGGTGAGGCATATGCACATGAGTGTGGACGACAGCGGTCACGTTGTTCTTATGGTCACGACAATGCGCACTGAAGAAACTGTCCGGGTTATATCGTTTCGGAGAGCACATGAAGACGAACGAGGCGAGTTCCAGACACTAACCGGTTACGTCGAGCCGTGAGCTCTAACAAGCGCATCGAGTCGGACTCACTACGTCGGCGCCTCGCGCCGCCTCCGCTCGCCGCTCACGCGCAGCGTTGGGCGGCAATAGGTTGAACTCGCACGCATTCGAAGGCCACCTAAAACCACGCGCTCACGTGCAACTCCTCTAGACTCGGTCACCACACTCATCACATGAAAACGTCACTACTTACTGCCTGCGCCATCGTCCTCATTTCCGGTTGCGCAACAGCGCTTGAGCCAAGTGCCGAGAAGCTCCGCACGGTTACCGCAGAGCAAAAGACAAATTGCGAGTCGCTAGGCCTTATCACCACCGATCAGCAACTAGGTCCGTACAAGGCATCAAATTCGATGAACAAGGCGCTTAACGAAGCCGCGCGCCGCGGAGCAAATGCCATTTATTTGGTCTCGCAAGGGCGTAGCGGCATCGACGGCGCTTCCGTCACCGTTGAAGCGCTCCGTTGCAAGTAGCACGTTGCCGCCCAACCCTTCCATCGAGAGGATGTCACAAGGGCTACGCCCTTGCGCCGCCTCTCATGTCAAACGTTAGTTTGCGCAAAATCAGAATTATTTAATCCCATGCTTTATTCACCGGCATTCACCTTCTCAAGCGGTTATCCGCTGGGTTTTTGCCGTGTGCCGGGCTTCGCCTTTGGGCAGTGCGCCATTTTCAAGTGTTTTTTGCCTCTAGCCCTTGTGCAGAAAGCGCCACCAGCTATCATTTTTCAAGCAGTGCGTCGCTTCCGTGGCGCACTGCTTTTTCGCGGTTTGCGCTCGTCGTCAACTTGGGCTTTCCCATTTTGGCTTCTGGGTCTAACTGTGCAGTCAAGCCGACCCGCCTTCGGCGGGCGGCTTACTTTGGTTCGTTGGGCGTACGGAGAAAAACTATGAACTCGAACGCGGTAACTTTGAAGCTCCTGCACGTCGCTGTCTTCATGGCGGTCATGTACGTTGCCATTCAAGTTGGCGTGGCGTGGGGAATCGAAAAGAAGAGTTGGCTACTAGTGTCTTGGGAACTGGTTGCCGGAGGCTCACTCGGCGCGCTTGCGGGCCTCTCCTTCTTCATCCTCTTTGGGGCTATCGGTTGGGTGTGCGGCACGCTCTATGGAGCAGTCGGGCTCTTTTGGCTAATGGTGGGTGGTGGCTTGGGCGGCCTTGGCTTGGGCACGCTGGCCAACATCGCTCGGAATCCAGAAAGGTACAACTTTCACTGGCCCATCCTTCTCGGGGTTTTAGTCGTCGGCTTCTTCGCGGCAAGAACTCTGTCCGCGATGGCGGTTCGTTTTGCGCAACGAAGGATTGCACCGACGTCAATTCCGCCAGAGCGGCTTTCATAAACATGCCCAACCCGTCGTTCCAGCCGACCGCCTTCGGCGGCGGCTGAACTCATTCGTTCGACCTCACAACATCAGATCATTTTTCGGGGAATATGAATGGAATGTCCAAAGTGCGGATACGTCCGACTACCGCAGGATGAAGCGCCAGATTACGAGTGCCCCAAGTGTGGGATCGTCTATGCGAAGTTCGCATCTCGACTTCAGGAACCAAAGCCAGCCGTCATCAAAACGGACGCTCGGCCCTCCAGACCATCCGCGAAAAGCGATGGGGCTGGAGTGTTCATCCGTCAGAAGCAGATCTTCATTGCAATTGCAATCGGCTGCTTTCTTGCCGGCTATTTCGTTGGCCGGGAGCACCTCAAGTACGAGATGCGTTCTGCGCTAGAGAACGCCGCAGCTGGCATCAAGAGTGCTCTCAGCGGAGCTGCCGACAAGCCGACTGAGCAACCAAGGAAGCCGAAAGTCACCAAGTCTTTCCCAGTGAAAGCAACGCTACTTCGGAAAGGCGTTAGATCTCTGGACTACGGGAGAAGCGAAATCACGTTTGCCGCTAACTTCTCCAACGCTACTGGAAAGGACATTCGTGCATTCGACGGTGTTCTCACATTTACCGACCTCCTCGGGAACGAAATCCTGAACGCTGGTCTCGCCGTAAATGATTCGCTTGCCGCCGGAGGATCTCTCGAATGGGAAGGTAAGTTGGACTACAACCAGTTCATCTCGTCGCACGAGCGACTACGCAATGCTGAAACGGAAAACACAAAAGTGACCTTTACGCTCAAGAAGATCCTCTTCGCCGACGGCACAGTTCAGGACTTCCAGTAGTAAGGTCGAACCTAGCATTCCAGCGGACCGCCTACGGCGGCCGCTGAACTCAATCGTTAGTCCCTTCATATTCCGCTTGATGCAGGCCCGCATTTATTCCACCGATTCGCCTTTCTCAAAGGTTTTTCCTTTGGGGTTTTGGCGCTCTGCCGGGCTTCGCCTGCATTCACCGCGCAGGTTTCGAGCCTTTTTGACCTCTAGCGCTTGTACAGCAAGCGCTTCCAGCTATCATTTTTGCAGCGTTGCGCCGCTCCCGTGGCGCGGCGCTTTTTCCTGGGCCGCGCCCGTCTTCAAGTCAGGGCGCCCCCTTTTGGCCTTCGGGTCTAACTGTTCGTCGCAGCCGACCACCTACGGCGGCGGCTGAACTCAGGGCGTTAGGTGTCGTTATGAGAAACCTCTTGCTCTCGGTGCTTTTGCTCTTCAACGTTAGTTTGGCCCACGCACAGAACAACGTCGCTCTGCTCCTCTTTGGCGGTGAGGGGCACAAGACTTTTCTTGGTTGCCTCAACTGCGGCAAGTACAACTCAGGATCAATCTGCAACAAGTACGGCGATCAGGGCTCGAAGTACAACAGCGACAGCATCTGGAATAAGTACGGCAACTACGGCTCCAAATACAGCAACCAGTCACCTTGGAACAAGTACGCCTCTGAGCCGCCAGCAATTGTTGACAAGGAAGGCAACTTCTACGGGTACCTGACCGCGAATTCGTATAACCAAAAGCGCACAAGAATCAAGCTGTACGTGCAACTAACGGATCTTTGGGAGGAGATCACAGATGATCCTGAACCGGTCGCAGACAGACTCTGTGGAAGAGAATGAATTAAACGCCTTGAGCCGAACAACGCCCAACCACTCATTCCAGCGGACGCCTTCGGCGTCCGCTGAACTCAAACGTTAGGCCACTCATCGAAATGCCGATCACCCCAACGGTCGAGTACTTCGCCAATCCCGCTGTTGTGCTGCGGCGTATTGAAGTGCTAACCAGGCCCTCGCCGATTCCATCGACGCGGGGCATTTACGCTTGGTACTTCAATGGTCTTAAAGAATTCGAACTGTGTGACTGTCCGCGCCTGGAAAGCGGCGCTGCGCTTCTGTACGTTGGGATATCGCCGTTCAGGTTCCAGAGTCACAATACCCTGCGAAAACGGATCCGAACCCATCTCGCTGGCAATGCATCCAGTTCCACACTGCGACTCACACTTGGGTGTCTGCTCTCAGCAAGGCTTGACCTGCGGCTACAAGAGACTGGCCGTACACGCCGCTTGACGTTCGGCGAAGGCGAACATCGCTTAAACCAATGGCTCAGTCAGAATGCGTTCGTCGCGTGGCAACCTGTGGCGGAACCATGGTTGGTAGAGGGTGAGTTCATCGGCCACTTCACACCTCCGCTAAACCTTCAGCACAACTCGGCCAACCCGTTCTATCAGGTAGTCGCCGGTGCGCGTGCTAAAGCTCGAGAGGACGTCCGAAGTGGCAAGTAGCGCAGAGTGGCCTAACTCCAACGTTAACCGCCGAGGTTTGCCGTGCTGACTTAGTGGTTATTTCTGGCTCTAGCGCTTATTCTGCATGCGCAAGAAGCTATTCTTTTCGTAGCACCTGCTTCTTCTGTCGTTTTAGCGCCCCAGCGGCACAACCCCACCCCTCGCCTCAAACAGCCCTACCATCGGGCCTTTGTTTTCCTCTGGAGCTTCCCTTCATGCGCGTTCTTTTCGCCCTACTCACGTCACTGGCCATTGCCCCCGCCGCCACGGCGCAGTTCGCAGGCGTCACCAGCCCCAGCGGCCTGGTTTTCCTGTCGCTCAAGGAAGGCGTGGGCGCCTCCCCGGCCGTCACCGATACCGTGAAAGTGCATTACCGTGGCACCTTCGCCGATGGCAAGGAGTTCGACAGCTCCTACAAGCGCGGCGAGCCCACCGAGTTCCCGCTCAACCGCGTCATCCCCTGCTGGACCGAGGGCGTGCAGCGCATGAAGCCCGGCGGCAAGGCCAAGCTGACCTGCCCGCCTTCCATCGCCTACGGCGAACGCGGCGCCGGCGGCGTGATTCCGCCCAACGCGACCCTCACGTTCGAGATCGAACTGGTGTCCGTACGCCGCTGAGCGGCGCTCCCCGCTGCGGCTGTACGGGCGTACACTCCCGCGCATAGGCCACGGCCCCACTGCACACAGGGTGCAGTTGCCGCAGCCCTTTGCCCATGAGCCTTCCCGACCTGTCCTTTCTGCTGCGCGACCAGGCCCCCGATTCCGGGCCGGAGGGCGAGCCCCTCGCCCCCCCATCCGAACCCGCCACCCCACCGGCGCACGCCGAGGGCACCCTGCCCGCGCTGATCGCCGGACTGCGTGCCTACCAGGCCGAGCTGGAGGCGCAGAACAAGGTGCTGCAATACAGCCAGGCGGCCGCCGAAAGCGCCTCGGAGCGGTTCGAGGCGCTGTTTTCCAGCGTGCCGCTGGCCCTGATGGTGGTGGACGAATACGACGTGGTGGTGCAGGCCAATGCCATGGCGCACCGCTCGTTCCAGCCCACCGAGCACGACCGACCGCTGACGGCGCTGATGCCCTTCGTCAGCGAGGGCGACACCGAGCGGGTGCTGGGAGCCTTCACCATGGCCCGCGAGCAGGGCCACAGCGAGGTCACGGAAGTTGTCTTTCACATCGGCAACGACGCGCGCATCACGGGCGACCTGCATATCGCCTGCATCGAAATGGCCCAGGAAGGCGCCGCACCGCTGCGGCAATTCCTCTGTGCCGTAATCGACCAGGGCCCCTTGCTCGCCGAGCGCCAGACCTTGCAGCAGCGCAACGAGCAGCTCTACGCCAGCGAAAAGCGGCTGGAGGCCATCATCAATTCCGCGCTCGATGCCATCCTTTGCGTCGACCAGCACCAGCGCATCACGGTGTTCAACCCCACGGCGGCGGCGCTGTTCCAGTGCGGCATGAGTGACGCCCTGGGCAGTCCGCTGGAGCGCTTTCTACCCGATGCCGCCCAGGCCCTGGCCTTTGCCCAGCTCACCACCCAGGCCCTGCTGGGCGAGATGACGGCCCTCACCGCCAGTGGCAAGGAGCTGGCGGTGGAGGTGAGCGTTTCGTTCGAGCGCCACGCCGAGGGCGAGACCACCACGGTGTTCGCACGCGACCTCACGGGCCGCAAGAAGGCCGAGGCGCACAGGAGCGAACTCGAAGCGCAGCTGCGCGAGTCGCACAAGATGCAGGCCGTGGGCACCATGGCCGGCGGTATCGCGCACGACTTCAACAACATCCTGGGCGCCATCCTGGGCAACGTGGAACTGGCCAAGGCCGACTGTGGCGGCGGCTCGCCCGCACTGGAGAGCCTGCTGGAGATCGAGAAGGCCGGACGCCGCGCGCGCGACCTGGTGCGCCAGATCCTCACCTTCAGCCGCAACGAGCCGCCCCGGCGCACCGCCGTGCCCGTGGCCGAGGTCATGCACGACACCGAACGGTTGCTGCGCGTGACGCTGCCCCCGGCCATCGACCTGCACATGCACCTGCCCAAGGGCCTGCCCCCGGTGCTGGCCGACCCCACGCAGGTCGAACAGGCCCTGCTCAACCTCTGCACCAACGCCATCCATGCCATCGGGCAAGCGCGGGGCACAGTGAAGGTCGATGCCGTGCTTGCGCCCCCCGACCAACGCCTCTGCGAGCGCCTGGGGCTGCCTGCGGGCGACTATGTGGCCATCAGCGTGCAGGACAACGGCCCGGGCATGGATGCCGCCACGCTGGAGCGCGTGTTCGAGCCCTTTTTCACCACCAAGCCCGTGGGCCAGGGCACAGGACTCGGGCTGTCCGTGGTGCACGGCGTGATGCGCACCCATGCTGGCGCGGTCGATGTGCACAGTGCCCCCGGCCAGGGCAGCCGCTTCACGCTGTATTTCCCGGTGGCGGAGGCATCGGTGCCTGCGGCGGAGATGCACGCACCTGCGCGCGCACCGGTCACGGCCCATGCGCCCCAGCAGCAGAGCTACCACGTCATGTACGTGGACGACGACCAGGCCCTGGTGTTTCTGGTGCAACGCCTGCTGCGCCGGCGCGGTTACCGGGTGAGTGGCTTCAACGACCCGCACGTCGCCGCTGACGCCCTGCGCGCAGCGCCACACGACTACCACCTGCTCGTCACCGACTACAACATGCCCGGCTACTCCGGCGTGGACCTGCTGCTGGAGGTGCGCACCATCCGCCCCGACCTGCCTGTGGCGCTGGCCTCGGGCCATGTCACCACAGAGATCGAGCAGGCCGCCCTGGCCGCAGGGGCGCGCGCCCTGATCCACAAGCCCAACGACGTGCAGGAGCTGTGCGACACGGTGGACCGCCTGGTCAATGGCGAACCCTGAGGGCAGCGGCCCGGCGGGCCTCGAATGCCTGTACGCCGACGACGAGCTGCTGGTGCTGGCCAAGCCCTCCGGTCTGCTATGTGTGCCCGGACGCGGCCCTGACAAACAGGACTGTCTGAGCGCCCGCGCGCAGCAGCGCTGGCCCGAAGCCCTGATCGTGCACCGGCTGGACCAGGCCACCTCGGGCCTGGTGCTGATGGCCCGCAACCCCGAAATGCAGCGCCGCCTGGGCCGCGCCTTCGAACTGCGCGAGATGCACAAGCGCTACCAGGCCATCGTGGCCGGGCAGATGGCGGCCCCGGAGACTGGCGCCTGGGCCGAGATCAACCTGCCGATTGCCGCCGACTGGGAGCGCCGCCCGCTGCGGGTGATCGACCCGGTGCAGGGCAAACCCAGCCAGACGCGCTGGCGCGTGCTGGCGCACGATGGCGACGCCAACACCACGCGCATCGAACTGGAACCGGTGACCGGGCGCACCCACCAGTTGCGTGTACATCTTGCGGCCGTGGGCCATGCCATCCTGGGCGATGCCCTGTATGCGGAAAGCGCCGTGCACGCCCAGGCACCCCGGCTGCTGTTGCATGCGTGCTGGCTGGCTTTCGAACACCCTGGCACCCGCCAGTGGATCGAGTTTTCACTGCCTGCACCGTTCTGAGACCCATCCAGGGATGCGCCCCGGCACGAAACAGTGCGGGCAAGGCCTCAATGGGCGGCACAGCACTGCACGTTGTTGCGGCCTGTTTCCTTGGCCTGGTAGAGCGCCTTGTCGGCCTGGTTGACCAGATCCTCGAAAGAACGGTCGCCTCCCTGGCGCAACGTGGCGACACCGATGCTGACGGTGACGCAGGCCGTGCCCCCCGTACCGTTGACGACCACCTGCAGCGCCGCCACCGCACCGCGCAGCGACTCGGCCAGGCGCAGCGCGTCGGGAGTGTCGGTTTCCGGCAGCACGAGCACGAATTCCTCGCCGCCATAACGCGCCACCGTATCCACGCCTTGCCGCGTGCGCGCCCGGCAGGCCTGGGCCACGGCGCAGATCACCCGGTCACCTGCCAGGTGCCCCCATCCATCATTGACCGCCTTGAACAGGTCGATATCGACCACCAGCACCGACAGCGGGTGCCCGAACCGCTGCGCACGCCTGCATTCGTTCAAGCCCAGCTCCATCAGGGTGCGGCGGTTGGAGAGCCCCGTCAGCGAGTCATTGGCCGCCAGCAGCGCCAGTGCGGCATTGAGCTGTTGCAGCAAGGCGTTCTGTTCGGTCAACTGGCGGTTGATCTGCTCGATTTCGTCTTCCCTGCGCTTGCGGTCGTCGATATTGAACGTCACCCCGATCAGGCGCTTGCCCGGCGTGCTGCTCTTGCCGTCCATGATGCGGCCATAGTTGGCGTACCAGACCCATTCGCCGCCCTTGGAGCGCAGCCGGAACTCGCAGCGGTATTGCGGCGTGCGGCCCGACAGGTGGTCGTCCACGGCTTTTTTCACCTTGTCCAGATCGTCCGGATGGAAAAGCCCGTAGATACCTTGCAGGTCGGAAGCGATTTCCTCCTCGCTGAAGCCCAGTTCCACAAAGGTCTTGCTGGCCTTGAGAGTCACCTCGCCGGTGATCAGATCGTTCTCCCACAGATCGAGCCCGGCAGCTTCCAGCGCCAGCTCCAGCCGATCCTTGTTGAGATCTGCGTCACCCATGGTGAACGATCGACGGGCAACATGGCACCGGCACAGTCCATGCCGCGAACCGTGGCGCCACGGCGGCGCCCACCGCGAGCGGCTGAAAATCAGGCCATCCGTCCATGCAGCGATTGATCACACACTCTCCTGAACCCCATCCATTTCTGTGTCTTATCCAGACTATGCCACCGCCATCCCGGGCACCCGCTATTGGAAACCCTGACAGCCCTCCAGGCACTGCCACGACCGTGCGCAGCGCACTGTCGCAGGCGTGGCCCACGCCCGGGCACACAGGCGAGTACCATGCTGGAATGCCTCCACACCTCACCATTCTGACCGGTGCCTCGCGCGGCATGGGGCTGGCCATGGCGCGCCAGTTGCTGCGCCCCGGCCACACGCTGCTGTGCCTGTCGCGCCGCTCCAACCCCGCACTGGCCGACGAGGCTGCGGCCCAGGGCGCTCCCCTCATGCAGTGGGAACAGGACCTGGCCGACACCGAGCAGGCGGCCCAGCGACTGCGCGACTGGCTGCGGGATGTTCCACAGGGCGGTTATGCCAGCGCCACCCTGATCAACAACGCCGGCGTGATTCCCCCCATCGCCCCGCTCTCGGCCAGTGCGGCGGCCGACCTGGCCATGGCGCTGCGCGTCGGGCTCGAAGCCCCCATGCTGCTGTGCGCCGCCTTCCTGGGTGCCACCGAGGGCTGGGGCGTGCCGCGCAAGGTGCTCAACATTTCCTCGGGACTGGGCCGCCGGCCCATGGCATCGCAAGCGGCCTATTGCGCAGCCAAGGCCGGCATGGACCATTTCACGCGCTGCATGGCATTGGACGAAGAGCGCAAGCCCCATGGCGCACGGGTGTGCTCGCTGGCGCCAGGGGTGATCGACACCGACATGCAGGTGCAACTGCGCGCCGCACACCCCGATGCCTTCCCCGATGTGCAGAATTTCGCCCAGCTCCAGAGCAGCGGCATGCTCAGCAGCGCGCCCGATGCCGCCGCCCGTGTGCTGGCCTGGCTGCAGCGCCCCGACTTCGGCGCCCAGCCCGTGGCCGACGTGCGCGATGCCTGATGTACTATTATTTTGATAGCTACCGGCGCTTACCCATAAAGCGCAAAACCCGTTTTTTACCTTGAAAGGATAGAACCATGACCCGTGAAGTCGTTGTTGTCAGCGCTGTGCGCACCGCCATCGGCACCTTCGGTGGCAGCCTGAAGGACGTGCCCCCCACCGAACTGGGCGCACTGGTGGTGCGTGAGTCGCTCGCCCGCGCCAACGTGCAGGGCAAGGACGTGGGCCATGTGGTGTTCGGCCACGTGGTCAACACCGAGCCCAAGGACATGTACCTCTCGCGCGTGGCCGCGATCAACGGCGGCTGCGCCGAGGGCACCCCCGCGTTCAACGTCAACCGCCTGTGCGGCTCGGGCCTGCAGGCCATCGTGTCGGCGGCGCAGAGCATCCAGCTCGGCGATGCCGATGTGGCGATTGGCGCCGGAGCCGAGGTCATGAGCCGTGTGCCCTTTGCCAGCCTGAACATGCGCTGGGGCGCCCGCATGGGCGACACCAAGATGGTGGACATGATGATTGGCGCGCTGCACGACCCCTTCCACAACATCCACATGGGCGTGACGGCCGAGAACATCGCCGCCAAATGGGGCATCACCCGCGAGGACCAGGACCGTCTGGCCGTGGAGAGCCACAACCGCGCCGAGCGCGCCACGCAGTCGGGCGTGTTCAAGGACCAGATCGTGCCCGTCACCCTCAAGAGCAGGAAGGGCGATGTGCAGTACGCCACCGACGAGCACTTCCGCCCTGGCGCCACCCTGGAAGACCTGGCCAAGCTCAAGCCCGTGTTCATCAAGGAAAACGGCACGGTGACGGCCGGCAACGCCTCGGGCATCAACGACGCTGCGGCTGCCGTGGTGCTGATGGATGCCGGTGCCGCCAAGGCCCGTGGCGCCAAGCCGCTGGCGCGTCTGGTGGCCTACGCCCATGCCGGCGTGGACCCGAAATACATGGGCATCGGCCCGGTGCCGGCCACGCAACTGGCACTGAAAAAGGCCGGGCTCACCGTCAACGACCTGGACGTGATCGAAGCCAACGAAGCCTTTGCCGCACAGGCCTGCGCCGTGACCAAGGATCTGGGCCTCGACCCGGCCAAGGTCAACCCCAACGGCTCGGGCATTTCGCTGGGCCACCCCATCGGCGCCACAGGCGCGCTGATCACGGTGAAGGCCATCCACGAACTGCAACGCATCCAGGGCCGCTACGCGCTGGTGACCATGTGCATCGGCGGCGGCCAGGGCATTGCGGCCATTTTTGAACGCATCTGACACCCCCTGCGTACCGGGCGGCTGCGAGCCGCCCTTTTTCCTGATCCGACGGAGATTTTTTCGATGATTCGCCAACTGCTTTCCTTCACCGCGCTCGCCCTGGCCCTGGGCGCCCCGGCCCACGCGCAGGCCCCGGCCCCTGCCTATCCGAACAAACCGATCCGCCTGATCGTGCCCTTCCCGCCCGGCGGCGGCACCGACATCCTCTCGCGCCTGGTGGCCACCAAACTCACCGAAAGCGCCAAGTGGACCGTGGTGGCCGACAACAAGGCCGGTGCCGGCGGCACCATCGGCATCGGCGAGGCCGTCAAGGCCGCACCCACGGGCTACGACATCGTGATGGGCCAGAAGGACAACCTGGTCATCGGCCCCTGGCTCTACAAGAACCTGCCCTGGGACCCCACCAAGGATCTGACCGCCGTCGCCCACGTGGCCTACACGCCCGTGATCATCGCCACCAGCGTCAACAGCAAGTACAAAACCCTGGCCGACGTGGTGGCGGCCGCCAAGGCTGCACCCGGCACCATCACCTACGGCTCGCCGGGCAACGGCACGTCCATCCACCTGGCGGGAGACCTGTTCGAGAAGGCTGCGGGCATCAAGCTCAGCCACATCCCCTACAAGGGCTCCAACCCGGCGCTGATGGATGCGCTGGCGGGCAACGTGGACCTGCTGGTGTCGTCCCTGCCCTCGGCGATGGGCCAGATCAAGGCCGGCAAGCTGCGACCGCTGGCCGTCACCTCGGCCCAGCGCAGCTCGTCCCTGCCCGACGTGCCCACGGTGGCGCAGTCCGGCTTCAAGGACTTCGACGTCAGCACCTGGTATGGACTGTTTGCTCCGGCCGGCACCCCGGCTGCCGTGGTGACCACGCTGAACACCGAAGTCAACAAGCTGCTGGGCACGGCCGAGATGAAAGCCGCCATTCAGGCCCAGGGCGCCGAACCGCTGGCCCTCACACCGGCACAGTTCGACACCTTGCTCAGGACCGACTACGCCAAGTGGAAAGGCATCGTTGAGGCCTCGGGCGCCAAGATCGAATAAATCCGGTACTGCACAGCAAAAAGGCTCCCGTGGGAGCCTTTTTGCTTGGAAAGCGCTGCGCCGCTCAGTCGCGCACCACCAGCACGGGCACATGCACCAGGCCCAGCACGCGCTGCGTGACGCTGCCCAGCACCAGCTTCTCGATGCCACGGCGGCCATGCGAACCCATGACGACAAGATCGGCCCCCGTGCTGTCGAGCGCGCGCGCGATGCCTTCCTGCACGGCATGGCCTTCGCCCACCACGGTCGCGGCTTCGACGCCCGCTTCCTGCATGGCCTTCTTGGCGGCATCGAGGGCGGTGTTGGCCTCGGCCGTGGCAGCGCTGAGGTACTGGGCCTGGCCGTAGGCGAAATCAGCGCCCACACCCGTGAAGGGATACGGATCAATCACATACAGGATGGTGACGGTACTGCCAAAAGTCTTGGCCAAACCGGAGGCCTTGGACACTGCCAGCATCGAGGTGGGGGAACCGTCCACGGGGACCAGAATGTGCTTGAACATGAAACTCTCCTTCGGTTGATGGGAACAGCCCGCACCCGGAAAGATCACGCCAGGTGGGCAAGCATGTGCGCAGGAGTGTATCGCGGTGCAGTGCCTGCACGGCGCGATAAGGCGCTTTCATGACCCCGCTGTCCCACGCATCGCCACCGGGAACCGGCGGCAATGCGCCGCCCGTTCAGTCGCGGTGCTTGTTGCCGCGCCCCTGGCCTCGACCATTGCCCGGTCCGTCGTCGGAGCGGTTGTCGTATCGGGGCTCATTGCGCTTGCCGTATCCCCGGCCATCATCGCGGCGCGGCTCGGGCCCCCAGCCGTGGGCGCCCGGGGGCGCGCGGCGCGGCGGCTCCTTGACGAAGTACACGGGCTGGTTGCAGGCGTTGTAGCGCGCGCAATGCTTGCCCCAGTTTTTGGCATGCCCCGGCGGCACGTAGAGATAGATCGGTGAACGGGGCACGACAACCGCAGGCTGGTGGATGATCACCGGTTGCGGGTACAGCAGAGGCGGCGGCGGTGCGTTGCCGATCTGGATGCGGCCATACACGCCAGGCGCGAGTTCGCCGCCCACGGTGGCATTCACATAGGCCTGGGCATGGGCAGCCCCGGCGGACATCCAGAACACAACGGCGGCAGCCCCCCAGAGGCGCAGTGTTTTATGCATATCAATCCTTCAAGTAGTGGACAGACAGGATTTTCAACCCCCTGTGCCCGCCACGGCGTAGGACAAAGCAGAAATCATGGGGAAAAATTACAGAGAAAATGGCTAATCTGCATTACCCAGCAAGCGCCATAAGCTATTTTTTTTATAGCTTTAAAGTGCTTCTGCTGAGGCGGCAGCCCGCAAACGGGGAACCGCGCCGATACTGTGTCTGACAGAAGCGCAGGAGCCGCACCGGCTTGCACGCGGTCCCAAAGAAGATGTCACCCCATCATTCGTAACACTTTTTGACAAAAGCACGCCAGTCCCATGGCCCTGCGTGTAGCATGAAGGCCAAACCACCCGCCAGACGCCATGCCCCACGAACGACGCCACTACATCCGAGTGACCTTTGATGCACCGGCACAACTCACCACGGCCACCAGCACTTACAGCGCGCATGTGCTCGACCTCTCGCTCAAGGGCGCGCTGGTGGCGCTGGCACCGGGAGTGCTATTGCCCCCGGGCACCCTGTGCCAGCTCACGGTACCGCTGACCAGCACCAGCGACCACATCGCCATGTCGGCCGAGGTGGCGCATGTCGAGGGCCATTTTGCCGGGCTGCTGTGCCGCTCCATCGACCTCGACAGCGTGACGCACCTGCGTCGCCTGATCGAACTGCAGCTGGGCGCGCCCTCCCTGCTCGAGCGCGATCTGGCCGAACTCACCGCGTCGGTGTCACTGCCACCCGTGCACTGAATGCCCGCGCTTCACGCGCTCCGCCCGCAGCGAGGCCGCTGAGCAGCAGACGAGCACCCGTCGGCGCATTCCCCAAGCCCCGTTTGCCCGGCATCGGCTCCTGCCGGGGCCATCACCGAGAAGAAACGATGAATGCCAACGCACCGGACGTGAAAGAGCTCCTCCCACGACAAACAGTCCTCATCGTGGACGACACGCCCCAGAACATCACGGTGCTGGGCGAGTTGCTGCACCCCCACTACGCGGTTCGGGCGGCCAACTCGGGCGAGCGTGCCCTGCGCGCAGCCCATTCGGACCCGCGCCCCGACATCATCCTGCTCGATGTGATGATGCCCGGCATGGATGGCTACGAAGTCCTGCAGCGGCTCCATGCCGAGAAAGAAACCCGCGACATCCCGGTGATCTTCGTGACGGCCATGGACAGCGCAGAAAGCGAAGAGCGGGGCCTGGAGCTGGGCGCGGTGGACTACATCACCAAGCCGATCAAACCGGCCATCGTGCTGGCGCGGGTGCGCGCCCACCTCGAACTCAAGCACGCACGCGATCGCCTGGCGAACCAGAACGAATGGCTGGAGCGCGAGGTGGCCCGGCGCATGAGCGAAAACCTGCTGGTGCAGGACCTCAGCATGCGGGCACTGGCGTGTCTGGCAGAAGCGCGCGACACCGACACCGGCCACCACATTCTGCGCACCCAGGCCTATGTCGACATCCTGGCGCACCAACTGGAGCACCATGAGCGCTTTGCGGACGCCCTCGCCGACGGGCGCCTGGACATGGTGGTCAAGGCGGCCCCGCTACATGACCTGGGAAAGGTCGGAATTCCCGATGCCATCCTGCTCAAACCTGGGCGGCTGACGCCGGAAGAATTCGAGGTCATGAAGACGCACGCCGCCATTGGCGCCGACGCCATCAGCCAGGCCATGCGCGATGCACTGGCCGCCGCCGATGACAACATGGCCGCCCAGGCCCCTGGCGCCTTTGCGTTCCTGCAGGTGGCCCGTGAAATTGCGCTATCGCACCATGAAAAATGGGACGGCAGTGGCTACCCCGCAGGGCTGGCCGGCGACACCATTCCCGCAGCCGGGCGACTGATGGCATTGGCCGACGTATTCGACGCGCTGACCTGCACCCGCGTCTACAAAAAGCCCATGCCCATCGATCAGGCCAGCCAGATCATCACCGAAGGGCGCGGCACGCATTTCGATCCGGACGTGGTCGATGCCTATCTGGCCTGCCGTGAACGCTTTGCCGAAATCGCCACGCGCTTCGCCGATTCCGAAGCCGAAAAGCAAGTGCCATGAGGATCCGTACCTACCTCATCTTCATCGTTGCGGCCGTAGTATTGCCACTGACAGCCTTGCTGACGTACACCATCGAGCAAAACTTCACGCGCACCAAAGAAGAGGCCCACAGCCTCCTCCAGTTCGAGTCCGAGATCCTGGTGACCAACATCGGCACCAAGCTCGGCAACATCCGTCACAGACTCGACTACCTGGCATCTCTGCCAACTCCGGCACTGCTGGATCCGGCGCGCTGCGATCCGGGCCTGAAGCACCTGCTGGCGATGCATCCGGAATACACCAACATCGTCACGACCGATCTCTCGGGCACCCTGGTCTGCTCGGCATTGCCCATTGCGCCCGGCGAGCAGCCCAGTGCGGCCAAGAGGCCCTGGTTTCAGCGACTGCTGCAAGAACAGCGCTTCAGGGTCGGGGAACCCTTTGTCGGTGAGATCGCCGGGAAGCAGGTGCTCATCGTCAGCCAGCCCTTGCGCGAGGGCAATCGCCCAGACGGCCGCATGATCGGCGCGATCGGCATCACCATCGCCATCACCGCCTTCGACCCGATGTTTCCCACGAAGCGTATCCCTCAGGGCTCCCTCTATGGCTTCATCAACGATGAAGGTACGCTGATCTGGCGCAACCAGAATGCCAACGAGATAGGCACCCGGATGCAGAACGACGCAGCCAAGCGTGGTCTGGAGGTCCGTGACGGAATATACGAAGGGAAGGCGTCCGACGGCATCCTGCGTGATTACGCGGTCAAATCATTGCCGGAATTCGGACTGCTTGCCTTCGTCGGCATCCCGTCCGAGGGTATCCACAGTACGGCACAACGCGATGTCATACGACTGGTTTCATTTTCTGCCGCCTTGCTGATCGTGCTGCTGGGTATCGCCGCGTACATCGCACGACGCATCGCGCTCCCACTACACGCGCTCGGCACCACGGCCCGCGCGATCCAGGCAGGCGACGACTCTGTCCGGGCGAGCGTGACCGGGCCCGGCGAAATTTCCGCCCTGGCTACCGCCTTCAACGCCATGGTGGATGCGCGCCAGCAGGCGGACGAGGCGCTCAGGCACCAGACCGCTGATCTGCAAACCGCCAAATACGCGCTCGACGAACGAATCAAGGAACTCGCCTGCCTCTATGACATTTTTCGGCTCACCGAGGATGAAGCCATCAGCATGCAGGACTTGCTGCGCCAGACCGTGGAGCGCCTGCCGGCGGCCCTGCGCTTTCCCGAAACCGCCGCCGCCCATGTGGATTTCGAAGGCCAGTCCATCGGATCGAAGGAAGCCAAAGACCGCTCGCCTTCGCTTTCAGTGGAGTTCGGCGGCGGCGACGGCCAGCTCCACCGTCTGACGGTCGCGTACCTCACCCCCTTGGTGGACGGCACCACGCCTGCCTTTCTGCCCGAGGAGGAGGCGCTGGTGAAGGCCATCGGGCTGCGCCTGTCCAGCACCCTCGGCCGCCGCCAGGCCGCGCTGATCGAAAAGGACAACCAGGCCCTGATGCACGCCATGGTCGAGGAGTCTCCCTACGCCATCGAATTGATCGACATCGAAAGCTTGCGCTTTGTGGCGGCCAACGCTGCGGCGTGCCGGCAACTGGGTTACAGCCGGGAGGAACTGCTGGGCATGACATTGGCAGACGTCCAGGGCATGTTCTCACCGCAGGAATTCCAGGACAAGGTTCGGGCCGTCGTGGCGGCAGGCAAGGCCAGCTTTGAGAACCGCCGAAAACGCCGCGACGGAACGCTTATTGACGTGCAGATCGACGTGCATGTGATTCAGCGCGGCCATCGCACGCTCATGGTGGACATGTGGAGTGAGATCACCGCCCGTAAACGGGCGGAGGCGCAGATCCGCATGCTCTCCATGGCCGTGGATCAAAGCCCCAACACCGTGCTCATCACCGACCTGGCAGCCGATACCGTCTATGTGAACGATGCCTTCACACGCATCACCGGATATGGCCGCGAAGAAATTCTGGGCCGCAACCCCCGGATGCTCAAGTCCGGCAAGACACCCGCCGCCACCTACGATGCCATGTGGTGCGCCTTGACCGCTGGCGACACCTGGACAGGCGAACTGATCAACCGTGCCAGGGACGGCAGCGAACAGATCCATGCCACCACCATCGTCCCGATACGCGGCGAGGACGGCAAGGTTTGCCAGTACGTTGCCGTCAAAGAAGATGTCACCGAACAGCGCCGCAACGAAGACCGGCTGCGCAAGCTCTCGCTGGCCGTAGACCAGAGTCCGGAGAGTATCGTCATCACCAACCTGGATGCGCGCATCGAGTATGTGAACCAGGCATTCATCCGGAACACTGGGTACTCCTGGGAAGAAGCCATCGGCGCCAACCCGCGCGTGCTGCAGTCGGGCAAAACACCCCTGGCCACCTACCAGGATATGTGGGCCACGCTGACCAGAGGACAACCCTGGCGTGGCGAACTCTACAACGCGCGCAAGGATGGCAGCGAATATGTGGAGCACGCCATCATCGCCCCGGTTCGGCAGCCCGATGGGAAGGTGACGCATTACCTGGCGATCAAGGAGGACGTGACCGAGAAGAAGCGCATGAGCGACGAGCTTGATGCCTACCGCAGCAGCCTGGAGCAGCAGGTGGTTCTGCGCACGGCCGAACTCGCCGCCGTCGTCCAGGAGCAGAACGCGTTGTTTGACTCTGCGGGTGTCGGCATCATCCTAATCAGGAACATGACCATCGTGCGGTGCAACCACCGCATGGACGAGATGTTTGGCTATGCCTCCGGCGAACTGGTCGATCAGCCCGTCCAGTGCCTGTATCCCACCGACATTTCGTTTCAGGAACGGCTCGACCAGGGGATTCCCCGACTGGTGCGCGGGGAAACCTATGTGAGCGAAGACCGCGGCCTTCGCAAGGATGGCAGCCAGATCTGGGCCCGCAGTTCCGCCCACCTGCTCGACGTCACCGATCCTTCCCGGGGCTTGATCGCCATTGTTGAAGATACCTCTGCCGAGCGCGCCATGCTGGACGCCCTGCGCTTGGCGAACGAAGAACAACAGGCCATCTTTGACTCCGCAGGCGCAGGCATGGTGTTGATGAAAGACCGCACCATCGTTCGCTGCAATCGCCGCATGGATGAAATGCTGGGTTATGCCTACGGCGAGCAAATCGGCAAACCCACGCGCATGTGGTACCCGGACGAGGCCTCCTATGAGCTGGTCGGAAGGGAAGGCTACAAGGCGGTATGGCGGGGCGACACCGACGTGCGCGAGCAACTCCTGGTGCGCAAGGATGGCTCGACCTTCTGGGCCCGCATGTCGGCCCGTGCCGTTGACACGGCCGACCACAGCAAAGGGACCGTATCCATCATTGAGGACACCACCACGGAGCGCGCCGCCGTGCAGGCCATCCGCAAGGCCCAGGAGATGGCCGAGGAAGCCGCGCGCATCAAGGCCGATTTTCTGGCCAACATGAGCCACGAGATACGCACCCCCATGAACGCCGTCATGGGCATGACGCACCTGGTGCTGAAAACCGAGCTGACGACGCGCCAGCGCCAGTACCTGACCAAGATCCAGGACGCCAGCAAGCACCTGCTGGGCATCATCAACGACATCCTCGATTTTTCCAAGATCGAGGCCGGCAAGATGTCGGTGGAGCACATCGACTTCGAACTCGACAAGGTCCTCGACAACGTCGTCAATCTGATCGCCGACCGCGCCACCGCCAAGGGCCTGGAGCTGATTCTGGACGTGGCCTCCGATGTTCCAAACCACCTGGTAGGCGACCCCTTGCGCATCGGGCAGGTGCTCATCAATTACGCGAACAATGCCGTGAAGTTCACCGATCAGGGCGAGATCGCACTCCATGTCCGCGTGGCCACGGACACCGACCATGGGCTGCTGCTGCATTTCTCGGTGCGCGACACGGGGCCCGGCATCGATGCGGAACACCTGCAGCACCTGTTCCAGAGCTTCCAGCAGGCCGACAGTTCGACCACGCGCAAGTTCGGCGGCACCGGCCTGGGGCTGGCGATTGCCAAGCGCCTGACGGAGCTGATGGGTGGCACCGTCGGCGTGGAAAGCCAGCCCGGCAAGGGCTCGGCCTTCTGGTTCACCGCTCGCCTGGGCAAAGGCAAGGAAGAAGCCCGCAGCCTGCTGCCCGATCCCGACCTGCGCGGTCGGCGCGTCCTGGTCGTGGATGACAACGATTACGCCCGTGAAGTCGTCGCCGACATGCTGCGCAGCATGACCTTTGTGGTGGGCATGGCGGCTTCCGGAAAGGCTGCGGTGGCCGAGATCCAGCGGGCCTCGGCGATACAAGAGCCTTACGAAATTGTTTTCCTCGACTGGCAGATGCCGGGCATGGATGGCATCGCCACCGCCCACGAAATCCGGCGGCTGCCCTTGGCCAAACTTCCGCACCTGATCATGATCACGGCCCATGGCCGGGAGGAACTCCACAAGCCCGCGGAGCAGGCGGGCATCGAGGACATCCTGACCAAGCCCCTCAACCCCTCGCTGCTCTTTGACACCGTCATGCATGCACTGGCCACAGCGCAACTGGAGCGTGCGGTATCCGCCAGACCCGAAGCACCGCGACCTTCTCAAGAGCTGACAGCGATCCGGGGCGCCCGCATTCTGCTGGTCGAAGACAACGCACTGAACCAGGAAGTGGCCACTGCATTTCTGCATGAACTGGGCCTGGAGGTGGACATCGCCGATAACGGGCGCATCGCGGTAGACAAGGTGAAAGCGGGCCGCTACGACGCTGTCCTGATGGACATGCAGATGCCCGTGCTCGACGGCCTGGCTGCCACACGCGAAATTCGCCAGTTACCCGGTCAGGACCATCTGCCCATCCTATCGATGACGGCCAACGCACTTGCGGAAGACCGCCAGCGCTGCATCGAGGCCGGCATGAACGATCATATGACCAAGCCCATTGATCCGGAGTTGCTGTCCAGCAAGCTGCTGCAATGGATCCGACCGCGCGGGCAAGCCCTGCCAGCGGCGACCGATCAGGGCAACGTACAAGGAGCCGAGCCTTCCGGATTGCCGTTTCTTGACGGCATCGAGGGGCTCGATGTGCATCTTGGCCTGCGTCAGGCGATGGGTCGGGAAAAGCTCTATGTCTCGCTGCTAGAAAAATTTGTGCAGGGAGGGCGCGACTGGTCCGCGCGCATGGCGGCAGCTCTGGAACAGCCTGACATGGCCAGCGCCAGGCTTCTGGCGCATTCGCTCAAGGGTGTTTCGGCGCAGGTGGGAGCCCTGCGGATGCGGGACCTGGCACAGTCGCTGGAACATGCGATCGAACAGCATGAAGCCGCCCAGGCCATCGGTCCTCGGTTGCGCGAGGCGGGCATTCATCTCGCAATGCTGTTGAACGCCCTGGAGGAACGTCTGCCCGCCAACCATGCGGAGCCCACGGCTTTGGCCATCGATTCGACCTCCCTGGTCGAACTCTGCAGCCAGCTCGTCCAGTCCTTCGAGCATGACGATTTCGCCAGTGGTCAACTGGTGGACGAGCATGAAGGGCCGCTACGCTCTCTGCTCGGGACCGATTTCAACGGCTTTGCCGAGGCCGTGCACGATTTCGATTTCGGCACCGCGCTGCTGCTGCTGAAGAAGGCGATGGCCAGCCAGGGGATGACACCGCAAGAACCTGTGTAACGGCCAGGCTGCGTTCCGCTGCGGCGCCACCGCACCACACCGGGGAGCATTCGTTCAGCCGGGATTTTCAGCATCCTGCAGCAGCCGCCACATGACCTTGCCGCTGCCGCTCTTGGGCAAAGTGTCGACAAACTGCACCTTTCGCGGCACCTTGTACACCGCCATGTTCTCGCGGCACCAGTCGATGATCTCCTGCTCGGTGGTGTGCTTGTGGCTGGCACGCAGCACCACCACGGCCTTGACACTCTCACCCCGATAGTCATCGCGCATGGAAATGATGCAGGCCTCCTGAATGGCCGGATGGCGGAACATCAAGGCCTCCACCTCGGCGGGCCACACCTTGAAGCCCGAGGCATTGATCATGCGTTTGAGGCGGTCGGTGAGGAAAAAATAGCCATCACTGTCCACATGACCCAGGTCGCCCGAACGGAAAAACCGCTTGCCTTCGAAATCGACAAAAGCAGCCTCCGTGGCTGCAGTTCTCTTCCAGTAGCCGTCGAACACTTCGGGGCCGTGGATGATGATCTCACCCTGCTCGCCCACGGGCATTTGCTGCAGGGTATCGGGGTCTACTACGCGCGCATCGGTGCTCATGAAGGGAATGCCCAGGCATTGCTGCTTGGGGCGGTCTGGCGGATTGGTGTGCGAGGGCGCTGCGGTTTCCGTCAGGCCATAGCCTTCGGCATAGCGCAAGCCGTACTGTTCCAGCAGGCGCTGTGCCACGGCCTGCGGCATGGCGGCACCGCCGCCGCCGATGTAGTTCAGGCTGGAGAGGTCGTACTGGGCAAAGTTCGGGCTGGCCAGCAGGTCGATGACCATGGTGGGGATGTTGGTCCAGGCCGTGACTTTCCAGCGAGAAATCAGTCGCCCGGCCAGGTCACGGTCCCAGCGCGGCATGATCACCAGCGTGGCGCCGGTGTAGATGGTGGCATGCATCACGCTCACCATGCCCGTGATGTGGAACATGGGCACGACCGCCAGGGTGATGTTCTCGGCGGAGGCGTTGCCCCACAGGCTGCTGGCCACGGCGTTGTGCATGATGCTGCGATGCAGGTGCATGCACCCCTTGGGCAAACCGGTGGTGCCGCTGGTATAGGGCAGCACGGCCAGGTCGGTTGGCCCCGCCACATGCTCGGGCAGTGCATCTGCGCAGTCCAGCATGTCGCTCCAGGAGTGCACCTGGCCGCCTTCAAGTGAAGGCAGCGGATGGGCGGTGCAGAGCCAGTCGTGCCAGGCTGCGGGGGGTGCATCCTCGCCCGCTATCGGGGCGTCAAAGGCATCCGTGAACTGTGTGGCCACCAGGTGCCTCAGCCCCTGCCCTGCAGGCAAGGCATTGCTCGCCTTGGCCAACTCTGGGGCCAGATCGGCCGTGGTGATGGCCACGCGGGCGTCCGGGTCGGTGATGTAGTGCTTGAGTTCTTCGGCCCGGTTCATCGGGTTCACGGGCACCACCACGGCGTTGGCACGCAGGATGGCGAAATGCGCGAGCACCAGTTGCGGGCAGTTCTGCATGCACAGCACCACCCGGTCGCCGCGCTGCACCCCGAGCGCATGCAGTTGCGCGGCCAGCCGCTCCGCCCCTTGCGCCAGTTCACGGTAGCTGAGCGTGCGGCCAAAGAAGACCAGCGCCGGCTTGTCAGGGTAGCGCAGCGCGCTGATGGCCAGGTTGTGCCACAGCGAGGTGGCGGGCGGCGTGATGGAATGGGGCAGACGAGAGGGCCAGAAAGCGTGGTGGGCGTGCATGGTGAATCCTTTGCGCTTCAGTCTAGGACCCGGACTGCGGCGAGACGTTTCGGGTTTCTCCCACCCCCGTGTCACCTGCGGGTCACCCGCTGGAAACGCCGATCTTCCGTGCACGCACCCGGGGCTCAGCGCCCCGGGAGGCGGTGCTGTGGGTCAACGCATCTCGAAGGCTTCCTGGTGAAACCGGGGCCGGCCCCCCATGGCGCGGAGGCCATCACGCAAGGCATCGGCCAATCCGCTGGGGCCGCAGAACCAGATTTCCGCATGCTTCGCCTCGCCCAGCGATTGCGCGGTCAAGGTGCCTCCCTGGCGTGCACCGTGGATGTGGAGTTGAACACCCGGAAGTACTGCGCAAAGCGCTTGCAGCCGAGGGACAAACACATCGGAGGCTTGGTCGCGGGTGCAGTAGTGCAAATCGGCGGTGGGCGCCGTTTCCGGATGGGCCTGCAATGACTCCAGCCAGGCCAGAAAGGGCGTGACACCGATGCCCCCCGCAATCCAGATCTGTCGGGCACGGCGATTGATGCGCGCCATGTCGAACCGGCCGTACGGCCCCTCCACCCGCACCGTTTGCCCCACCTGCAGACGACGGCCTAGCTGCCCGGTGTAGTCACCCAGCGCCTTGATCTGGAAGCTGAGGGTCTGGTCGCCCTGATCCGCACTGGCGATGGTGAACGGGTGCGCGCCCTCTTTGTCGTCAAACGTGACGAAGGCAAATTGCCCTGGTCGGTGCCCGTGCCAGCCCTGGCTGAGGCGGCACCGCACCGTGGTGACATCCTGTGCGGGCTGCTTGATCGCGACAATTTCACCGTGCACCTTGCGAGATCTTCCGATGCGGTTGAGCAGCGAATGCAGCGCACCATAGACACCCACAGCCAGGAGCACGGCCATGAGTGCTCCCACAGGCTGGCTCCAGTAATCCGCCGGCGCCAGCAACGCGGCATGGAAGGCCAGCATCAGATACAGCACAGGCATGGCCCGGTGCAGGATGCTCCAGGTGCGGTAGGGGAATTTTTTCCAGAGCGTGATCACAAGCATCAACAGCAAGGCATAGAGGGCCCATTCCCCCATGTCTTCTGCCAGGTCGCGCAGAACCTCCAGAAATCCCACGAATTTTTCCTTTGGCAGGCGGCCTTCACGGCCAATCGTGGCCTTGAGGATATCGCTCGACATTTCGATCAGCCAATGCAGCGCAGCAAAGGAGACGGCCAGAATGCCGGCCCACTTGTGCGTGCGATAGATGCGGTCCATGCCCCCGAGAGGGACTTCGAGCCAGGCGGGCCGGGTGGCCAGGACCATGGCCAGCGACATCATGGCAATCGACAGCAGACCGCTGAGGTACATCGTTTCCTGGCGTGCAATCCACAAGGCGTGGGCGCCTGCTGCCGGGGGAGCGCTGGAGAAATCCAGGCCCCAGGCAAGGGCCACCAGCGCCATCAGGCTACCGAGCAGTGTTTTCATGGTGAGGAACTCCGGTGAGTGATATGCCTGCGGTCAGGACGACTGCAGGCAAAGTGCCCTAACGTGCTGCGGACGCCGGGCTGACGGGCTGCGCCGTCAAGTCGTCCCGGCAACGGCGCTTGGTGCAGTCGGCCGACGATCGCTTGCTGTCGGCATCCGCGCCATGGCGCCTGCCTTCACCACGCTGGTTCACGATTTCGCCAGTCTGCGGATTGACGTAGAGCTTGACCCGGTCGCCTTGGCGGTCGGTCGCGCGTACCTCATAGCCACCCCGTTCACGCTCGATTTTTTCAACATTGCGATAGCCCGCGGCCTCCAGTTTTTCATGCACCTGGGGGATGGAGAGCCACTGGCGCTCGGCCGCCGACATGGGCCGGTTTTCTCCCGCAATGGACGGTGCCAGCAGTACGCCCCCGACAGCGAGGGCGCTGCCCAGCGCCAGGGAAGTGAGAAGGGTTGCGATTTTCATGGTGCAAATCTCCGTTGAATCAATGGGTTGTCTGGCTTCAGTCGTTGAAATAACCTTGCTCGGCGTCGGCGTGGCACGCCACACAGTTGGCTTTAGTTCGGACATCCTTGTGCTTCCACTCCCATGCCGGCACTTTGCGGTGCTCGCTCGTCCACTTGGGCAATTCGGTGATGCGCAAGGGCGCCTGGCTGGCCGTGACACCGCGCATCAGCTTCTCGCTGTAGCGGCGACCGCCCGCATCGGCGGCGTTGGCGACGAGGTACTGCGTGACCTGCCGGGCCAGTTCCGGGTCGATGCTGGCGTCATCGCCGAAGTGGTTTTTCAGGTCGGCCATCATGCGTGTCCAGGAACTGGCAGGCAGCATCGACGCAGGGAAGGCGAGGTGGCAACTTCCGCACTCCTCCTTGACCACCACATTGGTGACCGGCGGATAAAAATGACTGCCTCCAGCCTGCGCACGATTGAGCACAACAGCAGAGAAACCAAGAACCAGAAGGCCCAGGGCCAGCGGACGGTAGGGAATGTGCATGGTCAACTCCTGAGGAGGGATGGTTTTTATTGGCTCAGCATGAACGCCAGCCAGTCGCCCTTTTCCCGTGCATTGCACGGGCGGCCCAGCACTTCGGTGCAATTGCGCTTGAACCACTTTTCCACCTTGGCGGGATCGGTGTAGCGCATGGGGGTTGCCGACACGGCCACCGGATCAATCGGTTTGCCGGCCAGGGTGCGACCGGCTGCGCGTGTGTCTTTGCCGTGGCAGGTGGTGCAGCTGGGCGTGTCGGGCTTGCCACCTGTGAAGGTCTGTGTATGCAGTGCCCTGCCCCGCTCTGCCGAGAACCCCGAGAATGCCGGATCAGCCGTTTTGGCGGCCACGGCCCACTGATCGAGCTGGCTTTCTCGCGGACCGGCGATGCCTGGGCCTGACAAGCCCAGTACCAGGGCTGCGGCAAGCAGGGGGATGGTTCGGTTGGGATGCATGGAAACTCCTCGGTGAATGTGTGCTGGGAGTTACTATGCGCAAGGTCGCCTGAACAGAACGTGAATCGGCTGTTCATCCTGCATTCATGTGAGCACGTCTATAAATCGGGCTACAGGATCCAGAAAGGGGGCCTTCGCGATGCGCTACCGAATTTCCAATCACCTTCTGGCCATGCTGCGTGTGCTGCTCGGCACCCTTCTTGGGGTGTGCGTCAGCACCGCCAGCCTGGCCGACGAGGACCACGACCGCGCGCGCAAGGCGCTGGAGGCCGGCGAGGTTCTGCCACTTCGAGCCATTCTTGAACGGGTGGAGCGCGATCACCCTGGACAGGTCATTGACGTGGACCTGGAGAAAGAACACAAGGGTGGGATCCAGCGCTGGATCTATGAGATCAAACTGGTGCGCCCAGGCGGCGCACTGGTCAAACTCAAGATCAATGCCCGCGATGGCTCGCTGCTCAGTGAAAAGACCCGACAGCCGACCGTCAAACCGGGGGATCGCCACTGATGCGAGTTCTGCTTGTGGAAGACGACCCCACGCTGCTGGCCCAGTTGGCCGATGGCGTGCGCAGCGCCGGATATGCCGTTGACCTGGCCCGCAACGGCGTCGATGCCCACTTCATGGGCGATACCGAGCCCTATGATGCCGTGGTGCTTGACCTGGGCCTGCCACAGCTCGATGGCCTCTCCGTGCTACGCAAATGGAGAAGCGCCTCGCGCAACATGCCCGTGCTGATTCTGACCGCGCGCGATGGCTGGCATGAAAAAGTGGCCGGCATCGACGCCGGGGCCGACGACTACCTGACCAAGCCGTTCCACATGGAGGAGTTGCTGGCAAGGCTGCGCGCGCTGATCCGCCGTGCGCATGGCCACGCCAGCGCGGAACTGGTGTGCGGCCCGGTCACGCTTGACACCCGCAACCACCGCGCCACCGTGGCCGGTCAGGCGCTGACGCTCACCAGCCACGAATACCGCGTGCTGGCCTACCTGATGCACCACCCTGACCAGATCATTTCTCGCAACGATCTGGTCGAACATCTCTACGCCCAGGATTTCGACCGCGATTCCAACACCGTTGAAGTGTTTATCGGTCGCCTGCGCAAGAAATTGCCTCCCGGCCTGATCGAAACCGTGCGCGGCCTCGGGTACCGCCTCACCTCCCCGCCATGACACTCTCCGGTCTGCGCAAGTCGCTGCGCATTCGTTTGCTGGCAGGCACCCTGTTCTGGATTGCAGCCTCCATTGCCCTCGCTGGCTGGGGCCTGAGCAACATGTTCCGCCAGCATGTGGCAAGCCAGTTTCACGCTGAACTGCGCACCCACCTGGATCAACTGACCGCCCACATCATCCTGGATGCGCAGGGGCGCCCCGTGCTCACCCAGCCCATGAGTGATCCCCGCCTGGGCCGCCCCTACTCAGGCTACTACTGGCAAATTGATCAGGTGGAAACCTCCGGCGGAGCAGCCGAAGCGCCCACCCAAGGACAATTGCGCTCGCGTTCGCTATGGGACCACGTATTGCAGGTGCCACCCGATGCACCGAAAGATGGAGAGATTCACCAGCACCGTGTGATGGGCCCGGAAAACAAGATGCTCAGCATGGTGGAACGCAGCGTGTTTCTTAACGACACCAGCGGCGAAAAAACCGGCAAATTGCGCCTGATTGCCGCAGCCAGTGAGAGCTTCATGGAAGAGCCCGTGGCACGCCTGAACAGCACCCTGTGGCTGGCGCTGGGTGTCCTCGGCGCAGGGATGGTGCTGGCAGCACTGGTGCAGGTGGTGGTGGGGCTGGCGCCGCTGCGCAGCCTGCGCACCGCTCTGGCCAGGGTCCGGAACGGCGAATCGCAACGGCTTGAAGGCGATTTCCCGGGTGAAATCACGCCTCTGATCGACGAATTCAACACTGTGCTGGGCCACAACGCGGAAGTCGTGCAACGCGCCCGCACACACGCGGGAAACCTCGCGCATGCACTCAAGACGCCCTTGAGTGTGCTGGCCAATGCAGCCCATGCCTCCGGCATGAATCCTGAAACGGCCAAACTGGCACGGCTGGTGAACGAACAGGTCAGCGTGGCCCGCAAGCATGTCGACTACCACCTGGGCCGGGCGCAGACGGCCGCTACCGAGCGCGTTCCGGGCAGCAGAACACCGCTGCAGCCCATTTTGGAAGGGCTCGTTCGCGTGATGCACCGCATTCACGCCGATCGCGAGCTTCAATTCCATGTCGATTCCATCCCGGCCTCGCTGGACTTTCGCGGCGAAGCGCAGGATCTGCAGGAAATGCTGGGCAACCTGCTGGACAACGCATGCAAATGGGCATCTCGAACGATCAGCGTGAGCGTGCGCATCGCACCCGGCACCTTCACCATCCTGATCGACGATGACGGCCCAGGGCTCACACGCGAACAGCGCGCTTCAGTGGTGCAACGGGGGGTGCGGGCCGATGAAAAAACCCCCGGCTCAGGGCTTGGCCTGTCGATCGTGGATGACCTGGCCCGTTTGTATGGCGGGGGAGTGGAGCTGGACGATTCCCCACTTGGCGGTTTGCGTGCCGCACTGACGCTGCCCGCCCATACGAGAACCTAACCGGCTATCGGACTTGGAGCGCCTGTAGCGCAGGCCGAAAATTTCGCCAGTTTCGTCCCCGGCAAGAATGGTTGTTGCCGGATTTGCAGCCATAGCACAGCCTTGGGGCACAAGGACGGCGCTCTCGACGAGCAGCGATACCCGAAATGCACCCCGCCCCATACCAGGCACCGATGCCGTGCATCCACAGGCAGGCGTTGCGTGCTTTCCATAAAAAAATCCCCACACAGCTTGACGCTGGTGGGGATCCGACAGAACCTTTCTTCACAGCCCCGCTAGCGAGGCCATGGAGATCACAGGGTTCTATCAGTTGGCGCGGGTGCCGACCACTTCGATTTCCACGCGGCGGTTCTTTGCGCGGCCTTCCTTGGTCTTGTTGTCAGCCACGGGCTGCTTTTCGCCCTTGCCTTCGGTGTAGACGCGGTTCTTTTCGATGCCCTTGGACACCAGGTAAGCCTTCACGGCTTCGGAACGGCGCACCGACAGCTTCTGGTTGTAAGCGTCAGAGCCCACGGAGTCGGTGTGACCCACGGCGATGATCACTTCCAGGTTGATACCCTTGACCTTGGAAACCAGGTCGTCCAGCTTGGCCTTGCCTTCGGGCTTCAGGACAGCCTTGTCGAAGTCGAAGAAAGCGTCTGCAGCGTAGGTCACCTTGGTGGCCACAGCGGGAGCGGGTGCAGCAGCAGCAGCAGGAGCAGCAGCGGCAGGAGCAGCAGCGGGTGCAGGCGCAGCGGCAGGTGCAGCAGCAGGTGCAGCCAGAGCGCCGTCGCAGCCGGCGGCTGCCGTGGCGGGCGTCCAGGAGGCATTGCGCCAGCACAGTTCGTTGGTGCCGTTCTTCCAGACCAGCTCGTTCGTGCCGTTCTTCCAGTTATCAACGGTTTGAGCGCCAGCGGCGGTTGCAAGCGCTGCGGAAGCAATCAGCATTGCTACTTTGTTCAGTTTCTTCATTGGTTCTCCTCAGGGGAAAAAGCCGCAGCCGCGCTGCGAAATCAGGACGTCGCCGGTGACCATCACCAAAAACGTTGAAATTGATTGTGCCATACGTAACCGGGGCGTGTTGCCCCGTGCGCTGCCCTTGCCGTAGGACAAATGCGCAATTGCCCGAATGTGTTGCGCAACGGCCACAAGCGCTTGCGCCTAAAATGGCCGTCCTTGCTGTCATTCCGCCTGTCCCATGACCCAGTTCGCCAAAGAAACCCTGCCCATCAGCCTTGAAGAGGAGATGCGCCGCAGTTACCTGGATTACGCCATGAGCGTGATCGTGGGCCGGGCCTTGCCGGACGCGCGCGATGGCCTCAAGCCGGTGCACCGGCGCGTGCTGTTCGCCATGCACGAACTGAACAACGACTGGAACCGGCCGTACAAGAAATCTGCCCGTATCGTCGGCGATGTGATCGGCAAGTACCACCCGCATGGCGACAGCGCGGTGTACGACACCATTGTGCGCATGGCCCAGGACTTCTCCTTGCGCCACATGCTGGTGGACGGCCAGGGCAACTTCGGCTCGGTGGACGGCGACAACGCCGCCGCCATGCGTTACACCGAAATCCGGCTGGCCAAAATAGCCCACGAGATGCTGGCCGACATCGACAAGGAAACCGTCGATTTCGGGCCCAACTACGACGGCAGCGAAAAGGAACCGCTGGTACTGCCGAGCAAGCTGCCCAACCTGCTGGTCAATGGCTCGTCGGGCATCGCCGTGGGCATGGCCACCAATATTCCACCGCACAACCTCAATGAGGTGGTGGATGCCTGCCTGCACATGCTGCGCAACCCCGAATCGTCGATCGACGATTTGATGGAAATCATTCCCGCGCCTGATTTCCCGACGGCGGGCATCATCTACGGCATCAACGGCGTCAAGGACGGTTACCGCACCGGTCGCGGCAAGGTGGTAATGCGCGCGCGCTGCCACTTCGAAGACATCGATCGGGGCCAGCGCCAGGCCATCATCGTGGACGAGCTTCCCTACCAGGTCAACAAGAAGACGCTGCAGGAGCGCATGGCCGAACTGGTGCACGAGAAGAAGATCGAGGGCATCAGCCACATCCAGGACGAGTCCGACAAGTCGGGCATGCGTCTGGTCATCGAACTCAAGCGTGGCGAAGTGCCCGAGGTGGTGCTCAACAACCTGTACAAGCAGACGCAGCTTCAGGACACCTTTGGCATGAACATGGTGGCGCTGATCGACGGCCAGCCACGCCTGTGCAACCTTAAGGATCTGATCAGCGTCTTCCTGCAGCACCGCCGCGAAGTGGTCACGCGCCGCACGGTGTTCGAGCTGCGCAAGGCCCGCGAACGCGGCCATGTGCTGGAGGGCCTGGCCGTGGCGCTGGCCAATATCGACGACTTCATTGCCATCATCCGCAACGCCCCCACCCCGCCGGTGGCCAAGGCCGAGTTGATGACCCGCGCCTGGGACAGCAAGCTGGTGCGCGAAATGCTCACGCGCACGCGCGCCGATGGCGGCGTGGTCAATGCCGACGACTACCGGCCCGACGGTCTGGAAAAGGAACTCGGCATGGGCCAGGACGGCCTGTACCGCCTATCGGAAACGCAGGCCCAGGAAATCCTGCAGATGCGCCTGCAACGCCTCACAGGCCTGGAGCAGGACAAGATCGTTGCCGAATACAAGGACGTGATGGCGGTCATCGAAGACCTGCTGGACATCCTGGCCACCCCCGAGCGGGTCTCGACCATCATTGGCGACGAACTCACCGCCATCAAGCAGGAGTTCGGCCAGCACAAGCTCGGCGCACGCCGCAGCCTGGTGGAATACAGCGCGCAGGATCTCTCCACCGAAGACCTGATCACCCCCACCGACATGGTGGTGACGCTCAGCCACACCGGCTACATCAAGAGCCAGCCCTTGAGCGAATACCGCGCGCAAAAGCGTGGCGGGCGCGGCAAGCAGGCCACGGCGACCAAGGAAGACGACTGGATCGACCAGCTCTTCATCGCCAACACGCACGACTACATCCTGTGCTTCTCCAACCGCGGCCGCCTGTACTGGCTCAAGGTGTGGGAAGTGCCCGCAGGCTCGCGCGGCTCGCGCGGTCGGCCCATCGTCAACATGTTCCCGCTGCAGGACGGCGAAAAAATCAACGTGGTGCTGCCGCTCACCGGCGACATGCGCACCTTCCCGGCCGATCGCTACGTGTTCATGGCCACCAGCATGGGTACCGTGAAGAAGACGGCACTCGACGAATTCAGCAACCCGCGCAAGGGCGGCATCATCGCCGTCAACCTGGACGAGGGCGACTACCTGATCGGGGCCGCGCTCACCGACGGCCAGCACGACGTGATGCTGTTCAGCGACGGCGGCAAGGCCGTGCGCTTCGACGAGAACGACGTGCGCCCCCTGGGCCGCCAGGCACGCGGTGTGCGCGGCATGATGCTCGAAGACAGCCAGAGCGTGATCGCCATGCTGGTGGCCGAGGACGAAACCCAGAGCGTGCTCACCGCCACCGAGAACGGCTACGGCAAGCGCACCAGCATCACCGAATACACCCGCCACGGTCGTGGCACCAAGGGGATGATTGCCATCCAGCAGAGCGAGCGCAACGGCAAGGTCGTCGCCGCCACGCTGGTGCATGCCGACGACGAGATCATGCTGATCACCGACAAGGGTGTGCTGGTACGCACCCGCGTCTCCGAAATCCGTGAACTCGGCCGTGCTACGCAGGGCGTGACGCTGATCGCGCTGGACGAAGGCTCCCAGCTCAGCGGCCTGCAGCGCATCGTCGAAAACGATGCCAACGCAGTCGATGACGCGGATGCCGCCGAAGACACCCCTCCTGCCACCGATGATTGATGCAGGTCAGCCCCCAACCGGGCTGACTTGAAAGCTATATTATTAATAGCTGGCAGCGCTTGATGGATAAGCGCTGGAGCCACTTTTAACCATAAATCATGCAACGCCCTTACAACTTCTCCGCCGGTCCGGCAGCCATTCCTGCCGAGGTTCTGGAGCAGGCTGCTGCCGAAATGCTCGACTGGCATGGCAGTGGCATGGGCGTGATGGAGATGAGCCACCGTGGCAAGGAATTCATCTCGATCTATGAGCAGGCCGAAGCCGACCTGCGCGAGCTGCTGGCCGTGCCCCCGCAGTTCAAGATCCTGTTCATGCAGGGCGGCGGTCTGGCCGAGAACGCCATCGTGCCACTCAACCTCTCGCGCGCCGCCACGGTGGACTTCGTCGTCACCGGCAGCTGGAGCCAGAAGTCGCAGAAAGAGGCGCGCAAGTACGCATCGGAAGTGAATGTGATTGCGTCGGGTGAGGACAGCGGCTTCACCACCCTGCCCGACCCTGCACGGTGGCAGCCCAGCAAGGGCGCCAGCTACCTGCATATCTGCAGCAACGAGACCATCAACGGGGTCGAATACCACGAATTGCCTGACCTGCGCGCACTGGGGTGCGATGCACCGCTGGTCATCGATTTTTCGTCCCATGTGGCCTCGCGCCCGGTGGACTGGTCGCGCGTCGGCCTGGCCTTCGGCGGTGCGCAGAAGAACCTGGGCCCGGCCGGGCTGACCCTGGTCGTGGTGCGCGACGACCTGCTCGGCCATGCCCTGTCCATCTGCCCGAGCGCTTTCGATTACAAAATCGTGGCCGAAAACCAGTCCATGTACAACACCCCACCCACCTGGGGCATTTACATCGCCGGCCTGACCTTCCAGTGGCTCAAGCGCCAGCGCGAGGGCACAGCCAGCGGCATCGCCGCCATGGAGCAGCGCAACATCGCCAAGGCGAAGCTGCTTTACGAGGCCATCGACCAATCCCGGCTTTACATCAACAAAGTGGCGCCGAACTGCCGCTCGCGCATGAACATCCCCTTCTTCCTGCGCGACGAAACCCGCAACGACGCTTTCCTGGCCGGCGCGAAACAGCGCGGCCTGCTGCAACTCAAGGGCCACAAGTCCGTAGGCGGCATGCGCGCGAGCATCTACAACGCCATGCCGCTGTCCGGCGTGCAGGCGCTGGTGGACTACATGCGAGAATTTGAGCAGCTGCACGCCTGAGCCTGACCCCACCCCTCCATGAACACACCCCAAGCATCCCCCGAGCTGGCCAGCCTGCGCGTCCAGATCGACAACATCGACCAGCAGCTGCTGACCCTGCTGAACCAGCGCGCACTGGTGGCAGAGCGCGTCGGCGAGGTCAAGAAGCGCGAGGGCACGCCGTTCTTCCGCCCCGACCGCGTGGCCCAGGTCATCGAGAAAATCACCCGTGCCAACCCCGGCCCCCTCAAGGGTGCGCATGTGGCCGCCATCTGGCGAGAGATCATGTCGGCCTGCCTGGCGCTTGAATCGCCGCAGCGCGTGGCCGTGCTCGGCCCGGCCGGCACCTTCTGCGAACAAGCCGCGATCGAATACTTCGGCGGTGCGGCCGACATCGTCTATTGCGCCAATTTCGACGAAGTGTTCCACGCCACGGCCTCGGGTAGCGCCCAGTTCGGCGTGGTGGGCGTGGAGAACTCGGTCGAGGGCGTGGTTACGCGCTCGCTCGACCTGTTCCTGCACACCCCCACGCATGTGGTGGGCGAGGTCAGCCTGCTGGTACGCCACAACCTGCTGCGCACCACCAACACGCTCGAAGGCGTCGAGGCCGTGCTGGCCCATCCCCAGGCGCTGGCGCAATGCCAAGCCTGGCTGTCCAAGCACCTGCCGCATGCCGAGCGCCGCCCGGTTTCCAGCAATGCCGAAGGCGCGCGCCTCGCCGCCACCAACCCGGCCTGGGCGGCGCTGGCCAGCGACCGCGCCGCCACGCAGTTCGGGCTGCACATCGTGGCCCACGCCATCCAGGACGAGGCCTACAACCGCACGCGCTTCGCCATCATCTGCCTGCCGCACACGCTGGATACGCCGCCGCCGTCGGGCCACGACTGCACCAGTCTCATCGTTTCAGTGCCCAACCAGCCCGGCGCGGTCCACGACCTGCTGGTGCCGCTGAAAAAGCATGGGGTCTCGATGACGCGCTTCGAGTCACGTCCGGCGCGTACGGGCCAGTGGGAATACTATTTCTATATCGACATCGACGGCCACCCGAGCCAGCCCCATGTCACCGCCGCGCTGACCGAACTGCGCAGCCTGTGCGCCTACTACAAGGTGCTGGGCACCTACCCGGTGTCGTCATGACCGCCCCCCTCCCCGGCTCCGCCCTGCCCCCGCAGCCCCACCCGGAATTTCACCATGTTTGAACAACTAGGACTCATTGGTTGCGGCCTGATGGGCGGGTCGTTTGCACTGGCGCTCAAGCGCGCGGGCCTGGTGCAGCGCGTGGTGGGTTACAGCAAATCCCCCTCCACGACCGACCGTGCACGCCAGCTCGGCGTGATCGATGTGGAAGCGCCGTCGGCCCTGCTGGCCGTGGCCGGCGCCGACATCGTGCTGATCGCTGTGCCCGTATCCGCCACCGAGGCCACGCTCAAAGCCATCAAGCACCTCATCACGCCGCAGATGCTCGTCATGGACGTCGGCTCCACCAAGGCCGATGTGGTCATGGCCGCCGAGCGCGCGCTGCGCGACAAGGTGGGCTCGTTCGTGCCCGCACATCCCATCACCGGCCGCGAAGTCTCCGGCGTGGAGCATGCGGAGGCTGAACTCTACAGCGGTCGTCAGGTCATCCTGACGCCCACGGAGCGCACACTCACCGCCCAGTTGCAGCGCGCCGAAGAAGTCTGGACCGCTCTGGGCTGCCGCGTCACCAGCATGTCGCCCGAGTCGCACGATGCAGCGTTTGCTGCCGTCAGCCACCTGCCGCACCTGCTGGCGTTCTCGCTGGTCAACAGCATTACTGGCCAGCCGCATGCCGACACCTTCCTGTCGCTGGCCGGGCCGGGCTTTCGTGATTTCACACGCATCGCCGCCAGCGACCCGAAAGTCTGGCGCGACATCCTGCTGGCCAACCGCGAGGAGCTGCTGGCACAGTCCAGCCTGTTCCAGCAGACCCTGCACCGCCTGGAGCAGGCCATGCGCGAAGGCAATGCCCAGGCCATCGAGGACATGCTCACCCTGGCCAGCGAGACCCGCGCGCACTGGCGCATGGGCGCGCAGCGCACCTCCCGCCACAAATAAATGTTCACCACGGCCTTTCTCGACCTGCCTCCGCTCAACGCCGCCGCAGGCGATGTGCAACTGCCCGGCTCCAAGAGCATTTCCAACCGCGTGTTGCTGCTGGCCGCGCTAAGCAACGGCACCACCACGGTGCACGACCTGCTGGCCTCCGACGACACCCGCGTCATGCTCGACGCCCTGCGCCAGCTCGGCTGCGGCGTAGAAGAAGAAGGAGCCCAGGTGCGTATCACCGGTCTGGGCGGGCGCACGCCCCAATCGCCCGCGAAGCTGTTTCTCGGCAATGCCGGCACGGCCATGCGCCCGCTCACGGCAGCGCTGGCCCTGCTGGGCGGCGAATTCGAACTCAGCGGCATCGCACGCATGCACGAGCGCCCTATCGGCGACCTGGTCGATGCCCTGCGCCAGCTCGGCTGCCAGATCGACTACCTCGGCAATGACGGATACCCGCCACTGCGCATCGCCCACGCGGCAGGCGTGCCCGCGCTCTCTCTCGCCGCGCCCATCCGCGTGCGCGGCGACGTCTCCAGCCAGTTCCTCACCGCCCTGCTCATGGCCCTGCCGCTGGCGGCCACGCGACAGGACGTGGTCATCGAGGTGGTGGGCGAACTGATCTCCAAGCCCTACATCCACATCACGCTGCAGCTGCTCGAACGCTTCGGCATCCGCGTGGCGCACGAAAACTGGCAGCGCTTCACTATTCCGGCTGATAGCCGCTACCAGTCGCCCGGCCACATCCATGTCGAGGCCGACGCCTCTTCTGCTAGCTATTTCATAGCGCTTGGCGCAATCGCTCCGAGCCCTGCCGGTCCAAATGGCATCAAGATCCTGGGCGTGGGGCTGGATTCGATCCAGGGCGACATCCGCTTCGTCGAAGCTGCGCGCGCCATGGGCGCCCAGATTACCGGGGGCCCCAACTGGCTGCAGATCGAACGCGGTGCCTGGCCCCTGAAGGCCATCGACCTGGACTGCAACCACATTCCAGACGCCGCCATGACGCTGGCCGTGATGGCGCTCTACGCTCAGGGCACGACCCGGCTGCGCAACATCGCGAGCTGGCGCGTCAAGGAAACCGACCGCATCGCCGCCATGGCCACCGAACTGCGCAAGCTCGGTGCCACCGTGGAAGAAGGCGCGGACTTCATCGCCGTGACGCCGCCCGCCGCCGTGGACGCGTGGAAGGCAGCGAGCATCCACACCTACGACGACCACCGCGTCGCCATGTGCTTCTCGCTCGCAGCCTTCAATCCGGCAGGCCTGCCGGTGCGCATCGAAGATCCCCAATGCGTCGCCAAGACCTTCCCCGATTACTTCGAGGCCCTGTTCTCGGTCGCGCAAACAGCACCTGAGCGCATCCCCGTGCTCTGCATCGACGGCCCCACCGCCTCGGGCAAGGGCACCGTGGCCGCGCTGGTGGCCCAGCGCCTGGGCTACGCCTTCCTCGACTCGGGGGCGATGTACCGCATCACGGCCCTGGCCGCCACGCGCGCGGACCTGGCCATCGAAATGGAACACGAACAACGCATCGCCGACCTGGCCCGCCAGCTCCCGGTGCGCTTCGAGGGCGGCAGGATCTGGCTCGGCAGCGATGACGTGACCGAAGCCATCCGCACCGAAGAGGCCGGCATGAACGCCTCGCGCGTCTCCGCGCTGCCCGCCGTGCGCCAGGCGCTCGTGGACCTGCAACATAGCTTTCGTCGCCTGCCCGGCCTGGTGGCCGACGGCCGCGACATGGGCACGGTGATCTTCCCCGGCGCCCCGCTCAAGGTCTACCTGACGGCCAGCGCCGCCTGCCGGGCCGAGCGGCGTTACAAGCAGTTGATTTCAAAGGGATTAACGGCTAGAATCGACGACCTTCGCGCAGACCTTGAGGCGCGCGACGCACGGGACATGTCCCGCAGCGTTGCCCCCTTGAAGCCCGCGCAGGACGCTCTGGTGCTGGACAGCTCCGAACTCACGGTCGAACAGGCCGTCAGCCAGGTGCTCGACTGGTGGCAGGAGCGGCAGCCCTTCACGCCCGGCGCGCAGGGCTGATACCGGGCCCACACCGCCCCTTTCGCGCGCCAGCGCACAGGCGGTGTGGTTCTTTTCAACCAAACCGCGGCTATCCGCCGCACTGCAAACCACCACGGGCAGCCTTTGAAACTGCGGCAATCGTGTCGCCGTAAACCTGCTTGTGGCAAGGAAATACATGTCTGAATCTTTTGCCGCCCTTTTTGAAGAATCCCTGCAACGCACCGAAATGCGCCCGGGCGAAGTCATCACCGCCGAAGTCGTGCGCGTGGAACACAACTTCGTCGTGGTCAACGCCGGCCTCAAGTCCGAAGCCTACGTGCCGCTGGAAGAATTCAAGAACGACAAGGGCGAAGTCGAAGTCCAGGTGGGTGACTTCGTATCGGTGGCCATCGGCTCCATCGAAAACGGTTACGGCGACACCATCCTGTCGCGTGACACCGCTAAGCGCCTGGCTTCGTGGATGAGCCTGGAAAAGGCCCTGGAATCCGGCGAATTCGTCACCGGCACCACCAGCGGCAAGGTCAAGGGCGGCCTGACCGTGCTGGTCAACGGCATCCGCGCATTCCTGCCCGGCTCGCTGATCGATACGCGTCCGATCAAGGATCTGACGCCGTACGAAAACAAGACCATGGAATTCAAGGTCATCAAGCTGGACCGCAAGCGCAACAACGTGGTGCTGAGCCGCCGCGCCGTGGTCGAAGCCTCGATGGGCGAAGAGCGCGCCAAGCTGATGGAAACCCTGAAAGAAGGCTCCATCGTCCAGGGCGTGGTCAAGAACATCACCGAATACGGTGCGTTCGTGGATCTGGGTGGCATCGACGGCCTGCTGCATATCACCGACATGGCATGGCGCCGTGTCCGCCACCCGAGCGAAGTCGTTCAGGCCGGCCAGGAAATCACCGCCAAGATCCTCAAGTTCGACACCGAGAAGAACCGTGTCTCGCTGGGCCTCAAGCAGATGGGTGATGACCCCTGGATGGGCGTTTCGCGTCGCTATCCCCAGAGCACCCGCCTGTTCGGCAAGATCACGAACATTGCCGACTACGGCGCGTTCGTCGAACTCGAACCCGGCATCGAAGGCTTGGTGCACGTTTCCGAAATGGACTGGACCAACAAGAACATCGCTCCCGCCAAGCTGGTTTCGCTGGGCGACGAAGTCGAAGTCATGGTCCTGGAAATCGACGAAGACAAGCGCCGCATCAGCCTGGGCATGAAGCAGTGCAAGGCCAACCCCTGGCAGGAATTCGCGCAGAACACCAAGCGCGGCGACCGCGTCAAGGGCCCGATCAAGTCGATCACCGACTTCGGCGTGTTCGTGGGTCTGGCTGCCGGCATCGACGGCCTGGTGCACCTGTCCGACCTGTCCTGGAATGAAACCGGCGAAGCCGCCGTGCGCAACTACAAGAAGGGCCAGGAAGTCGAAGCCATCGTGCTGGCCGTGGACGTGGACCGTGAGCGCATCTCCCTGGGCATCAAGCAGCTCGACGGCGACCCGTTCACCACCTTCGTGACCGTGAACGACAAGGGCCAGACGGTGACCGGCAAGGTCAAGACCGTGGACGCCCGTGGCGCCGAAATCGATCTGGGCGACGACATCATCGGTTACCTGCGTGCTTCGGAAATCTCCCGCGACCGCGTGGAAGATGCCCGCAACGTGCTCAAGGAAGGCGACGAAGTCACGGCCGTGGTGGTCAACGTGGATCGCAAGACCCGCAACATCCAGCTGTCGATCAAGCAAAAGGACATGGCCGACGAACAAGGCGCCATGGCCAACCTAAGCCAGCAATCAAGCCGCGAAAGCGCCGGTACGACCAGCCTGGGCGCCCTGCTGCGCGCCAAGCTGGACAACTCCGAGAAGTAAGCTCCTCGCGCGTTGGATGACACTGGCCGGGTGGGTGCGCAATGCGCCCACCCGGCCATTTTCCTGAAGCAGACTATCCAGTTATGACCCGATCAGACCTCGTTGAAGAACTTGCTGCGCGATTCAGTCAGCTCACGCACCGTGATGCCGAGTTCGCCGTCAAGACCCTTCTGGATGCCGTGGGCGAAGCCCTGGTGCGTGGCCACCGCATCGAGGTGCGCGGCTTTGGCAGCTTCTCGGTCAACCACCGTCCCCCACGCATGGGCCGCAACCCGCGCAGCGGCGAAGCAGTGGCCATTCCCTCCAAGCGGGTGCCTCATTTCAAGCCGGGCAAGGCTTTGCGTGAAGCAGTGGACCAGCGCACGGCAGAAATGGAAGACAAAGGCTAAGATTGCTATATATTCAATAGCATTCAGCGCTTCAAGGACGGTCAGAACCGTCCTTTTTTCTATATTTTCCTGTACCCGTCGGCTCTGTGGCCGGTGGCTCTTAGAATCTCTCCACCACTGGGGAGACACATGAAATACCTCCTGTGGCTGCTCAAGGCAGCCATTTTTTTTACCCTCTTTGCCTTTGCGCTGAACAACCAGCAAGACGTCACCGTGCACTTCTTCTTTGGCACGCAATGGCGCGCACCGCTGGTTCTGGTGGTGTTGACTGCTTTCGCTGCGGGTCTGGTGACCGGTGTGCTGGGCATGGTGCCGCGCTGGTGGAAACACCGCGCTGCAGCACGCACTGCACAGCAACAAATCCACACATTGACCTCCACTTCACCCATCAGCGCATCGGCCCCCAGCCCTGAAGACGCCCCACCCCATGGAATCTGATTTCGTCTGGCTGCTGCTCGGCCTGCCGCTGGCCTTCGTGCTGGGATGGGGCGCATCGCGCATCGACCTGCGCCAGTTGCGCGCAGAAAATCGCAGCGTGCCCAAGGCCTATTTCAAGGGCCTGAATTTCCTGCTCAATGAGCAGCAGGATCAGGCCATAGACGCCTTCATCGAAGCGGTGCAAAACGATCCGGATACATCGGAGCTGCACTTCGCGCTGGGGAACCTGTTTCGTCGGCGTGGAGAGTACGACCGGGCCGTTCGGGTGCACGAGCACCTGCTCTCGCGCGGCGATCTGGTCAAGAAAGACCGCGAACGCGCACAGCACGCGCTGGCCCTGGACTTCCTCAAGGCCGGGCTGCTGGATCGGGCCGAGGACGCCCTAGCCAAGCTGGAGGGAACCCCCTTCGAGGGCCAGGCCCGGCTGGCATTGCTGGCCATTTACGAGCGCTCACGGGACTGGCCACGCGCCGCCGCCATCGCACTCAAAATGCACCACGCCGGTCAAGGTGACTTCAGTACCCGGCAAGCCCATTATCTGTGCGAGCAGGCACAGGAGCGGGTTGCAGGCAATGACCTGGAGGAGGCTCGCACGCTGCTTGAAAAGGCCCATGCCAGCGCCCCCCAAGCACCCCGCCCTCACATTGATTTGGCGCGCCTGTATCAGCGCATGGGCCAGCCCCGCGCTGCCCTCTCAACCCTTCAGACGATGATTGCCGAAGCACCTGCCGCGCTCCCTCTGGCGGCAGCCCTGCTGGTCGAGGTGGCTGAAACCAGCGGACAGACAGATCAGGTCCTGCAGGGTCTGCAACAACACTATGCAGCGGCCCCTTCGCTCGACGTGCTTGATGCCATCGTGGCACTGACCGAGAAGGCTGGCCAGGCCACATCCCCCGGACGCCTGTGGTATCTGCGCCACCTGGATACCGAGCCTTCGCTGGTGGCGGCCGCCAAATGGATGGCAGGTGAGCGCCTCGAGCATGAGCAATACCATCCGCAGGTACAACGCGCCCTGGACCATGCCACCCAGCCTCTGACGCGCTACCGCTGCGCCGCCTGTGGTTTCGAAGCCCGTCAGCACTTCTGGCAATGCCCGGGCTGCCAGACCTGGGACAGCTATCCGGCGCGGCGCGTTGAAGAACTGTGACTCTTGCCGCCCGCTCGGTACGACCGCTATGATCCTCTGCGCGGCCGTACCGCGCCGCTTCATTCCCAACCAGGAGTAGCTGTCCATGCTGAAAAAAATTCTGATGTTCGTCGCCATGCTCTATGCAGCCGCCTCGTTCGCGGCCGTCGATGTCAACAAAGCCTCTGCTGCTGAACTAGACGGCATCAAGGGTATTGGCCCTGCCATATCGGAAAAAATCATCCTGGAGCGCAAGAAGGGCAATTTCAAGGACTGGAATGACTTCATCGGCCGAGTCAGCGGAGTGGGCGAAGCCACAGCCGCCAAGTTTTCTGCCGAGGGGCTGACCGTCAATGGCAGCACCTACGCCCCACCAGCCACCAAAAAGACCAGTGATAAGAAGCCGGCAGCGGAGACCAAGTCCGCCAAAGACGAGAAAACCGTCAATCCCAAAAAATAGCTCTGTTGCATCCATCAACCAACCCGCCTTGGCGGGTTTTGTCTTTGAATGGGCATGCTCCGAGGAGCCCAGCCCGGCCAGTACGCAGTGCTCTTCCCCGGTAACCATTGCCCGGAGGAACATGCTCCCTTTGCTGTTACCCTGAAACGATGCCCGCACACCTGCCCTGGCTGGACGCTGACGATCCGTTTCCCCCGGTCTCTCTGGCCTGGGGCCCGGAAACACCCGCGCCCGGCTTGCTGGCTGCGGGCGGCCAACTGGATGTGGCACACCTGACGGCGGCATACCACCGGGGCATCTTCCCCTGGTTCAGCGCAGGGCAACCCATCTTGTGGTGGTCTCCCGACCCTCGCATGGTGCTCGAACCGTCCTCGTTCCGCCTGCATCGTTCTCTGCGCAAGACCCTACAGAAATTTCGCTGTACCCCCGGCTGTGAAATCCGGATAGATCACGATTTCCATGCCGTGATTTCCGCATGCTCGAGCAAAGCCCGCAAGGGCCAGGACGGGACGTGGATCGTGCCAGAAATGGTGTCTGCGTACCAAGCCCTTCACGACGCGGGTCACGCTCACAGCATCGAAACCTGGGTGGATGACCACCTGGTCGGCGGGCTTTACTGCATCGGCCTGGGACACGCGGTTTTTGGAGAGTCCATGTTCGCGCACCAGCCGGATGCGTCAAAAATTGCACTGGCGGCCCTCGTGTGCCTGTGCAGGAAGCAAGGCGTAGAACTCATCGATTGCCAGCAAAACACCCACCATCTGGCCTCTCTGGGGGCGCACGAAATCAGTCGCGACCGGTTCCTGCAGCACATGGGCGAGGCTGCCGGGCAGCATGATCTGCGCTGGTCATTCGATCCCGTATACTGGAATGAGCTTCTGCCTCCTTCCGTGCTGCCGGCATGACGCAACTTAACGATCTCCCGTTCCAGACGCTGCAGTTTTACGCCACGGCTCCCTATCCCTGCAGTTATCTGCCAGACCGCCTGGCACGCTCGCAGGTGGCCACGCCCAGCCATCTGGTGCACAACGACACATACTCCCGGCTGGTGGCCCAGGGGTTCCGGCGCAGCGGAATGTTCACCTACCGCCCCTACTGCGACGGCTGCCGTGCATGCACAGCACTCAGGGTTCTGGTCAACGAATTCAAGCCAGATCGCAGTCAGAGGCGTGCCGACACGCGCCATGCCAGACTGCAAGCCCGAGTGCTGCGCCCCCGGTTCGTGCCTGAGCACTATCAGCTTTACCTTCGCTACCAAAACGGCCGCCATGCGGGTGGCGGCATGGATCACGACAGCATCGATCAATACACCCAGTTTCTGCTGCAAAGCCGGGTGAATTCGCGTCTGGTCGAGTTTCGCGAGCCCGATGTGGACGGGAGAACCGGTGAACTGCGCATGGTTTCCATCATGGACGTGCTCGATGATGGTCTGTCCGCGGTCTATACCTTCTACGAACCTGATGCTCGCAGCAGCTACGGCACCTACAACATTCTTTGGCAGATCGCACAAGCCCGCGAACTGGGCCTGCCTTATATCTATTTAGGCTACTGGATCAACGCCAGTCCGAAAATGAGCTACAAGGCCCGGTTTCTGCCCCATGAAGTGCTGCAGGATGAACATTGGCACAGGGTCGAACCCGCAGGCCGATGAGGATATGCATTTTCATTTCACCAGATAAAATGTAATTTCCAATGCAGGCCTGCTTCCATGAAAAAAAACGACCCCGATCTCCCCGCCAAGCCCAGCGTCCAAGTGATCGAACGCATGTTCGCCCTGATCGAGGTTCTGGCGTCCCGTGAAGAAGCCATCTCTCTCAAGGAAATCAGCGAACGGACAGGGTTGCACCCCTCCACAACCCATCGCATTCTGAACGACCTGACCATCGGCCGTTTTGTGGATCGACCCGAATCTGGCAGCTACCGCCTGGGAATGCGCCTGCTGGAGCTGGGCAATCTGGTCAAAGGTCGGCTGAGCGTACGCGATGCCGCGCTGCTTCCGATGCGTGAACTGCACCGGCTGATCCAGCAGCCCGTCAACCTCAGCATGCGCCAGGGTGACGAAATCATCTATGTGGAACGCGCCTACAGCGAGCGATCCGGTATGCAGGTGGTGCGTGCCATCGGTGGCCGGGCCCCGTTGCATCTGACCTCGACTGGCAAGCTCTTTCTTGCTGCCGACGATCCTCAACGGGTGCGCGCCTATGCCACGCGGACGGGACTCGCAGGGCATACACGCAATAGCATCACGCAGCTGCCTGCACTTGAACGGGAGTTGGCCAAGGCACGCGCCTCGGGTGTTGCCCGGGACAACGAAGAGCTGGAGCTCGGCGTGCGCTGTATCGCTGCCGGCGTGTTTGACGACCAGGGACGCCTGGTGGCAGGCCTCTCCATCTCGGCACCTGCGGATCGTCTGGATGAAAGCTGGCTGCCCAAGCTGCAGTCCACCGCCCATGAAATCTCTGCCGCACTTGGCTACAAGGCAACGCCTGAGGGAACACCACGCGGCGCACTGTCATTGCCTGTGCGCTGACCGGCTGGCGGCTCCCCCTGGTTCAGGGGGAGCCAGCCAATGCTTTTGTGAGGCGACGGCGCGCCGCAGGGGGATTCAGCCCTTGGTCACCTGAGCAGCAGGCACCTGGGAATGCGGTCCAGTCATGGACTCGACCCAGTTCCGGACCCGTACCGCATCCCCGATCCGGCTGAGTTTCCCGGCAGAATCGAGAAAAACCATGATGAGCTTGCGACCCGATATCTGGGTTTGCATGACCAGACAGCGACCCGCTTCGGAGATATACCCGGTTTTTTGCAGGCCGATATCCCACGAAGGGTTTTTCACCAGCAAGTTGGTGTTGTTGTACTGCAGCGTCTTCTTTCCGACCGACACCTCGTACCCCGGGGAGGTAGAAAACTCGCGCAGCACCGGGTCGCTGTGAGTCACATTGACGAGAACGGCCAGGTCGCGGGCGCTGGACTGATTCTGGCTTGAAAGCCCTGTGGGCTCCACATACCGCGTATCGGTCATGCCCATCAGGCGCGCCTTGATATTCATTTGTGCCACGAAAGTCTGAAGTCCGCCCGGATAGGTACGCCCGAGCGCATGGGCGGCCCGGTTCTCGCTGGACATCAGTGCCAGGTGAAGCATCTCGCGCCGACTCAACGTGGTACCCACCCTCAGGCGGGAACTGCTGCCTTTTTCCGTATCAACGTCTTCTTCCGTGATGGTGATCGCCTCGTCCATGGGCAACCCAGACTGACTGATGATCAACCCCGTCATGAGTTTGGTCAGCGACGCAATCGGCAGAACCGCGTGATCGTTCTTGCTCAGAAGAACTTCCTGTGTGTCCTGATCCACCACCAAAGCAACGCTGGACTGCAAATCCAGCGGGTCGGTCAGGTCGTGCAGACCTGCCAGTTTTCCAAACGAAGGGCGCGGCGCTGCCATGCGGACGGGGGTCCGAGCTGAAGTGGCTACCACACGCCGGGGCTGGGCGCGCAAGACCACTTTTTTCCGGGGAGCCACCGATGACTTGGCGACTGGGCGTTTGCCCACCACATGCTGTTTTTTATCCGGACTGGATTTGCGCTGCGCGGCATGGGCACCCGGCGCAGCAAGCGCAACGCCCAACACCGCAAAAGCACACAACCTGAGCATGGAACGCAGTGCAGTCATGGATCGATGTGAAATCAAGGCTCATCTCCAAGCAGCAACAATTGTGTCACAGTGTAGTCCCATAAAAAAAAACGCGCAAGATCAAGACCTTGCGCGGCATTTTGAAGAAACAGGACGAGATAAAAAATGGCTCGCCCCGTGTAGTCGGCTTCAGCCCTGCGCCGCCACGCGGTCCGCCTTGCTCTGCAACTTGTTGAGCGCGCTGAGGTAGGCCTTGGCAGACGCCACGACGATGTCAGGATCGGCCCCTACGCCATTCACAACGCGGCCGCTGTTCTGCAGGCGCACCGTCACTTCGCCCTGGCTTTCCGTCGAACCGCTGATGGCATTGACGGAATACAGCACCATCTCGGCGCCGCTCTTCACATGCGATTCAATGGCCTTGAGCGAAGCATCGACAGGGCCGTTGCCATCCGCCTCGCCCTTGACTTCCTTGCCATCGACGGTGAACACCACGCTGGCATGGGGCCGCTCGCCCGTCTCGCTGTGCTGGGCCAAAGATACGAAATGGTACTGGTCACTCTGACCATGCACGCTTTCATCGCTGACCAGAGCCAGGATGTCCTCGTCAAAAATCTCGCTTTTGCGATCGGCCAGTTCCTTGAATCGGGTGAATGCGGCATTGGTGTCTGCCTCGCTCTCCAGGCTCACACCCAGATCCTGCAAGCGCTGCTTGAAGGCATTGCGACCGCTGAGCTTGCCCAGCACGATCTTGTTGGCGCTCCAGCCCACATCCTCGGCACGCATGATCTCGTAGGTATCACGCGCCTTGAGCACGCCGTCCTGGTGGATGCCGCTGGCATGCGCAAAGGCGTTGGCGCCCACCACGGCCTTGTTCGGCTGCACCACGAAGCCCGTGGTCTGGCTCACCATGCGGCTGGCGGCCACGATGTGCTGGGTGTCGATGCCGACTTCCAGATTGAAGTAGTCCTTGCGCGTCTTGACGGCCATCACCACCTCTTCCAGCGAGCAGTTGCCCGCGCGCTCACCCAGGCCGTTGATGGTGCATTCCACCTGGCGCGCGCCGCCAATCATCACGCCGGCAAGCGAGTTGGCCACGGCCATGCCCAGGTCGTTGTGGCAGTGCACCGACCAGATGGCCTTGTCGCTGTTCGGAACGCGCTCGCGCAGGGTCTTGAGGAACTGGCCGTACAACTCCGGCACGGCGTAGCCCACGGTATCGGGCACGTTGATGGTGGTGGCGCCCTCATTGATCACGGCCTCGATCACGCGGCAGAGAAAATCCACCTCACTGCGGTAGCCGTCCTCGGGGCTGAACTCGATGTCACCCACCAGGTTGCGTGCGAAGCGCACCGACTGCTTGGCCTGCTCCAACACCTGCTCGGGTGTCATGCGCAGCTTTTTTTCCATGTGCAGGGGGCTGGTGGCAATGAAGGTGTGGATGCGCGCACGGTTGGCACCCTTGAGGGCTTCGGCAGCACGGGCGATGTCGCGGTCATTGGCGCGCGAGAGCGAGCAGATGGTGGAATCCTTGATCGAATTGGCGATCAGCTGCACGGCCTCGAAATCACCATTGGAACTGGCGGCGAAGCCGGCCTCGATCACGTCCACCTTCAGGCGCTCCAGCTGGCGGGCAATGCGCAGCTTTTCATCGCGCGTCATCGACGCACCGGGAGACTGCTCGCCGTCGCGCAAGGTGGTGTCGAAAATGATCAGTTTGTCAGCCATGTGGTTTCTCCTGGTTCCTGGTGGTGGGGGTGGCCCGCAACGGCATTCCCTGGCGCCCAAAACAAAAGGCCCGTTGCGAGTGCAGACGGGCCTGTGTGGAAAAAGTGTGCGCGCGCGCTACTGTCTCCGCCCGTGGGAGGCTAGCAGTAGGCTCAGTGCAAACGATTTCATGAAGAGCAATGTAGCACAAATTTCGTGGCGGCGCGGCCAGGGTCTGTTCACTTGTGCAGGCCCCGTTCATCAGGTTCGTCCGTGGACGTGCTGATCACACTCGTTTGCTGCCCGCGTGATTTGCGCCAGGCATATACGCCATAGCCACTCAGCCCATACAGCACGAACACGCCGAACAGCACGATGGGAGGATGGATGTTGATGACGGCAATGCCCAGCGCAATCAGCACGATGACCACGAACGGCACGCTCTTTTTCATCTGCACGTCCTTGAAGCTGTAGAACGGCACGTTCGTCACCATGGTCAGGCCGGCATACAGCGTGAACGCGAACATCGTCCAGGTGACCTGCGTCCAGGTCAGCCAATTGTCCTGCCCGCGCTCCACACCCAGTTCCGTCATGAGCCAGATGAAGCCCGCCACCAGCGCCGCAGCCGCAGGCGAAGGCAAGCCCTGGAAGTAGCGCTTGTCCACCACCCCGGTGTTCACATTGAAGCGAGCCAGCCGCAGCGCCGCGCAGGCGCAATAGACGAACGCGGCAATCCAGCCCCAGCGCCCCAGGCCATTGAGCGCCCAGACATAGGCGATGAGTGCAGGCGCCGCCCCGAACGACACCATGTCCGAGAGCGAATCCATCTGTTCGCCGAACGCGCTCTGCGTGTTGGTCATGCGGGCCACGCGGCCGTCCAGGCTGTCGAGCACCATGGCGCAGAACACGCCAATGGCTGCCATGTCGAAGCGCCCGTTCATGGCCATGACGATGGCATAGAAACCGCCGAACAAGGCCGCCAGCGTGAACAGGTTGGGCAGGATGTAGATGCCCTTGCGCCGCTTGCGCACCACCACGCCTTCTTCCACAGCCGATTCTTCGCCGTCATGCATCAAATGAGTCTCCAGCGCACATCCATCATGCGCAAGTAGCTACGAAAACAATAGCAGTCATATCCTGCCAGAGCTTGGCAGTGTAGCCGCGCCCGGCAGCCCTCCCTGGAACCGCCCTCCAGAAAAGGCAAAAGCCACCGAAGTGGCCTTTGCAGGAACCGGGCCGCAGGGGCTCAGTTGCGGGTCTGGTCGACCAGCTTGTTCTTGGCGATCCAGGGCATCATGGCGCGCAGCTGGGCACCCACCACTTCGATGCTGTGGTCGGCCGTGTTGCGGCGGCGGGCCGTCATCGATGGGTAGTTCAGGCGGCCTTCCTGGATGAACATCTTGGCGTAGTCG
>MESL01000041.1 GCA_001770955.1 Burkholderiales bacterium RIFCSPLOWO2_12_FULL_65_40
GCAGCAGGAATCACGGGTGGTCGGCCTGTCTTTGCCATCGCATTGCTTCTGTGCAGTTGGTACGATGAGATGATAATTTATTTCTTCTACACCCTCTTGGCAAAGCTTACAAAGCGGTCAACTGCCGTTTCTAGGTTCAATGGCTGGCAGGAGGAGCGCGCTTCGTACGCCGCAATAACCGTCCGAACCACTGGCCCAGATCGTCCACGCCGGTGAACACGGCCGGAATCACCAGCAGGCTCAGGAAGGTGGAGGTGATCAGCCCGCCGATCACCGCCACGGCCATGGGCGAGCGGAAGCTCGGGTCGGCCGTGCCGATGCCGATGGCAATGGGCAGCATGCCCGCGCCCATGGCCAGTGTGGTCATGATGATGGGGCGCGCGCGCTTGTGGCAGGCGTCCATCAGCGCGTCGAAGCGCGAAAGCCCGTGTTCGCGCCGCGCCAGGATGGCGTATTCCACCAGCAGGATGGAGTTTTTCGTGGCGATGCCCATGAGCATGATGAGCCCGATGAGCGAAGGCATCGAGAAGCTTTTCTGCGCGATCAAAAGCCCCACGAAGGCGCCACCCAGCGACAACGGCAGCGCCGCCAGGATGGTGACCGGGTGCAGGAAGTCCTTGAACAGCAGCACCAGCACGATGTAGATGCACAGCACGCCGGTGAGCATGGCCAGGCCGAAGCTGGCGAACAGCTCGCCCATCACCTCGGCGTCGCCCACCGTCACCTGGCGCACGCCGGGCGGCAGGTTGCCCAGCGACGGCAGTCGCTGCACCTCCTGCGTCACGTCGCCCAGGGGACGGCCCGACAGCTCGATCTCGAAATTGACATTGCGCGCACGGTCGTAGCGGTCCACCACGGCCGGGCCGCCGCTGAACTCCAGTGTGGCCACCTGGCCCAGCATGACCGGGCCCTTGCTGCCCGGAACGGCCAGGCGTTCGAGCAGCGCGAGGTCCTGGCGTGCGCCGTCCTGCAGCTTGACCACGATGGGCACCTGGCGCGAGGCCAGGTTGAGCTTGGCCAGGGCGACGTCATAGTCGCCCAGCGTGGCAATGCGCAGCGTTTCGGCGATGGCGCTGCTGGTGACGCCCAGGTCGGCGGCACGCGCGAAGTCAGGGCGCACGGCGATCTCGGTGCGGACCAGGCTGGCTGTGGAGGCAATGCTGCCCAGGCCGGGGATGGTGCGAAGGTCTTTCTCGACGGCCTGCGCGGCACTGGCGAGCGCCTGCGGGTCCTCGCCCGTGAGCACCAGGATGAACTTCTCGCCCGAGCCGCCCAGGCCCACCTTGTAGCGCACGCCCGGCAGGGTCTCCAGCGCGGTGCGGATGGCCTGTTCGATGCCCTGCTTGCGTGGTCGATCGCCGCGCGGCGCGAGCTGGATGGTCAGCGTCGCCTTGCGTGTTTCGGCGTTGCCGCTGCCCATGAACGGGTCGGCGCCGGCCGAGCCGCCACCGATGGTGGTGTAGACGCTCTTCACATGCGCCACGCCCATGAGGCGCTGGCGCGCGTCCTCGGCAGCCACGCGCGTTTGTGCCAGCGTGGCGCCGGGCGGCAGCTCCAGGTACACCTGGGTCTGCGAGTTGTCGTCGGGCGGGATGAAGCCCGTGGGCAGCAGCGGGATGAGCGCGAGCGAACCCATGAAGAAGGCGATGGTGGCCACAAAGGTCGCCCATCGGTGGCGCACGCACCAGGCGGCCCAGCGCAGGTAGATGCCCATCCAGCGCGGCTCGTGGTGCGTGCCCACGATGGGCTTCAGGATGTAGGCCGCCATCATGGGCGTGAGCAGGCGCGCCACGACCAGGCTGGCGAATACCGCGAGCGATGCCGTCCAGCCGAACTGCTTGAAGAACTTGCCGGCAATGCCGCTCATGAACGCCGTGGGAAGAAATACCGCGATCAGCGTGAACGTGGTGGCGATCACGGCCAGCCCAATCTCGTCGGCGGCCTCCATGGCCGCCTGGTAGGGCGTCTTGCCCATGCGCAGGTGGCGCACGATGTTCTCCACCTCGACGATGGCGTCGTCCACGAGGATACCCACCACCAGGGACAGCGCCAGCAGCGTGATCACGTTGATGGAAAAGCCCAGCAGGTACATGCCGATGAACGCCGGAATGACCGACAGCGGCAGTGCCACCGCCGAGACAAAGGTGGCGCGCCAGTCGCGCAGGAACAGCCACACCACCAGCACGGCCAGCAGCGCGCCCTCATACAGCAGGTGCATCGAGCCGTCGTACTCCTCCTGCACCGGCGCGACGAAGTTGAAGGCCTCGGTGATCGTGAGGCCCGGGTGCTGGGCGCGCATCTCCTGCAATGCGGCCTGCACGGCGGCACCCACCTCGACCTCGCTCGCGCCTTTGCTGCGCGCCACCTCGAAGCCCACCACCGGCTGGCCGTCGAGCAGCGCCATCGCGCGCGGTTCGGCCACGGTGTCGGACACGGTGGCGATCTGGTCCAGGCGAACGTGGCGGCCATCCTGCAGGGCCAGCGTCAGGCCGGCCAGTTCCTGCGCCGTCTGCACCGTGGCCAGCGTGCGCACGGGCTGCTCGCTGCCGCCCAGGTCGGTGCGGCCGCCCGCGCTCTCGGTCTGCACCAGGCGCAACTGGCGCGAGATGTCGGCCGCCGTGGCGCCCAGGGCCTGCAGCTTGAGCGGGTCAAGGGCCACATGCACCTGCCGGTCCACCCCGCCCACGCGGGTGACCGCGCCCACGCCGCGCACGGTGAGCAGCTTCTTGGCGACGTCGTTGTCCACGAACCACGACAGCGCCTCGTCGTCCATGCGGTTGGATGCGATGGTGAAGGCCAGCACCGGCTGCGCGGCCAGGTCCATCTTGGTGACGATGGGGTCGCGCACATCGCCGGGCAGGTCGCCGCGCACGCGCGCCACGGCCGAGCGCACGTCGTCCAGCGCCTCCTGCGTGGGTTTCTCCAGGCGGAATTCGGCTGTGATCGTCGCGCCGCCGTCCTGCACCTTGGTGTAGATGTGCTTGAGGCCCTGTAGCGTGGCGATGCTATTCTCGATCTTGCGCGCCACATCGTTTTCCAGCTGCGCCGGCGCGGCGCCGGGCAGCGCCACGGTGACCGAGATGGTGGGCAGATCGATGTCGGGAAAGTTCTGCACCTTCATCGCGTTGAACGACAGCAGGCCGCCAAAGCACAGCAGCACGAACAGCATCAGCGCCGGAATCGGGTTCTTGATCGACCAGGTGGATACATTCATGGTGAATGCTCCTTAATTGCTAGCTGCTTGCGCTTTATCAGTAAGCGTTTGAGCTATTTTTTGCTTGAAATCTGTGCGTGACGAAGTGCCGGCATCGGGTGCAACCACGCGCACCAGATCGCCGTCGTTCAGAAAGCCCGCGCCGCGCACGGCAATGGAGGCCTGCGCTTCGATGCCCGAGAGCACCTCCACGCGGTCGGCCAGGCGCCGCCCGGTCTGCACCTTGCGCTGCTGCACGCGCTGGTCGGTGCCCAGCACGAACACGTAGGCAAAACCGTCGCGCACCACCAGGGCCTCCTGCGGCACGGTGAGGGCGTCGCTGCTGCCGATCTGGAATTCGCCGCGCGCGAACATGCCCGGCAGCATGGCCCCCACGCTTGCCACTGCGTGTGCTGCGCTGCCCCCCGAGGGGGCGCTCGCCGCCTTGGGGCGGCCCGGCGCCGGCTCGGTCGCCATCGGAGGCAGATCCACGTAGACCAAGGCGTTGCGTGTCTGCGGGTCCACGGTGGGCGCCACCATGCGCACCGTGCCCTCGACCGTGGCGCCGCTGGCAGCCGTCACACGGGCCTTGGCGCCCGGCCGCAGGTGGCGCAACTCGGTCGAGAGCACCTCGGCGCGCCATTCAAGCCGACCCTTGCGCACCATGCGGAACAGCTCGGTGCCCGCACCCGGCACCGCGCCCACGGTGGCCGTGCGTGCCGAGATCACGCCGCTGTCGGGGGCACGCACCTGCGCGTGCTGCAGGCGCAGGTGCTGCACCTGCAGCAGCGCCTGCGCCGCTTCGACGCGGGCCTGCGCCGTTTTCTCGCCCGTGGTGAACTGCTGGATCTGCTGCTGGCTCAAGGCCCCGGTGGCTTGCAGCGTGCGCGCGCGCTCGGCGTTGGCCGCAGCCTCGGCCGCATGGGCCTGCGCTTCGAGCAGGCTGGCACGGGCCTGCGCCACGTCGGCCTGCACGGTTTCGGTGGCAAAGATGGCCAGAACCTGCCCGGCCTTGACCACATCGCCCACGTTCACGCGCACCTCGGTCAGGCGCAGGCCATTGCTTTCGACGCCGATGCTGGCCTCCTGCCAGGCCGCCACATTGCCGTTGGCCGACAGGTGCAGGGGCATGGCGGTGCGCTGCGGCTGGGCGGTGGTCACGGTCAGGGTCGGCCGGGCCTGGGTGGCGGCGGGCGCATCGGCGGCGCGTGTGCTGCCGGTGAAAAGCAGGGTTCCGCCCGCGGCCAGCACGCAGGCCGTGAGAACGGCGACGAGGGAGGAAGGGGACTTGAGGAAAGAGAGATTTCGCATTGGCATCCGTCTCGAAGAATTCGTTTCAATCGTTGATGGCGTTGCACGTCACATGGGAAACTGGCGCGGCACAAGGCGAGTGCCACCGGCGCAGCCGCTCAGGGGTGTTCATTCCTTCCAGCCCCCGCCGGCGGCGCGGTACAGCGCCACCCAGGCCGCAGTGCGCTCGTGCTGCAGCGCCGTCAGCGCGTTCTGCGCGGCCAGGGCGGTGCGGCGCGCATCTTCCAGCTCGACCTGGCTGGCCATTCCGGCGCGCCAGCGGGCTTCGGTGGCTTCCAGCGATGCGCGATAGCCCTCGGCCGCCGTGCGGGCGCTGTCATTGCGCTCGGCGCTGCTGTGCAGCCGCACCAGGGCCTGTTCGACTTCGCTCACGGCCAGGCGCACGCGGGCGCGGTAGAGCGCGGCCGCCTCGTCGTAGCGGGCCCGTGCCGCATCTTCCTGGGCCGCGCGGCGACCACCGTCAAACAGAGGCACCGTGAGTGACAAGGGCCCGATGGACCAGGTGGACAGGTCGGTGCTTGCACCGCCGGTGCGCACCCGGGCCATGCCGATGGCGCCGCTCAGGCCCAGGCGCGGGTAGCGCTGGGCGTGTGCATGGCCCACGTCGGCGCTGGCTGCGGCCACTTCTCGCTCGGCGTGGTACACGTCCGGGCGCTGGGCGAGCACCTGCGCGGGCACGCTGGAGAGGGAGAACAGCGCCTCGGGCGCAGGCTGTGCAGGGCTGGCGGCCAGTTGCGGGCGCAGGAGGGCTTCGTCCCGCCCGGTCAGTGCGACCAGGGTCTTGAGTTCCACCGCGCACTGCATGCGCTGCAGCGATGTGCGCGCCACGGCCTCGGCGGCGCTGGCCCGCGCCAGCGCATCGGTGGCTGGGGCCGTGAAACCCGCGCGCGCGCTCAGCGCAGACAGGCGGGCCGTTTCCGCACGCGACTGCGCATCGCGCCCGGCAATGTCCTGTTGCTGCAGGCAGGTGCGCAGGCTGCTGTACTGCAGCGCCACTTCGGCCGCCACGCTCACGCGGGCCTCGTGCCACAGGGCCTGCGCGCCGGCCAGGCGCTGCACGGCGGCGGTCTCCAGCGCGGCGTTTCCGCCCCACAGGTCGATTTCCCATTGGGCCTGCAGCCCGGCCTGTGCCGTGCTGGCGACGGCGCCGATCTGCTCGTTGAAGCCCCGGCTGGCGCTGGCCTGTCCGTCGAGGGCGGGCAGGAGGGCGGCGCGGCTGGCGGTCTGGGTGGCGCGGGCCTGGGCCAGGCGCGAACGCGCCTGTGCAACGCTGGGACTCAGGTCCTGCGCCTCGCGGATCAGGTCCACCAGCAGCGGGTCGCCCCATTGGGCCCACCACTGCGCCAGGTCGCCCAGCGAACCCTGGTGCGGCAGGGGAGCCTGCCAGGTGGCGGGCGTGGAGGCCGGCACCCGGGGCGGGGGCGGCGCCGTGGCGGCGCAGGCGGCCAGTGCGAGCGGCAGGCAGGCAGTGAGCATGCGCAGAGCGTGCGTGTCAGGTTTCATGCGGTGGCTTTCTTGCGCTTGCGGGCCGCCGACCGGGGGGCCTGGCGGCGAAGGGTCTCGGCCTGCACCATGGCCAGGGCGTAGCCTGTCAGACGCCGGGCCCAGGCGTCCACGGCGGCGGGGCGGGCCAGCTGGGGCGCGATGGCTTCGAGGGCGTCGCGCTGGGTCCACATCTGCATCACCAGGCTGGCGATGGAGAAGGCCAGGGCGTGCACCTCGGCGTCCATGCGCCGCACGCCCAGGTGGCGGCACAGCACCCGCGCCAGCGCCAGGTGCGGCGCGCGGCATTCGCGCTCGATCACCTCGGGCCAGACATGGGTCGGTTCCAGCAGTTCGCGCATGTGCAGGCGCAGCGACTGGCGCCCCAGGTCGTCGTGTTTGAGGGGCTCCAGGAAGCCCTCGAAATAGCGCCGCAGGGCCTCCTCCAGGCCCAGTCCGGGTGCCGAAAAGTGCGGTATCAGCGCGTGGCTGCCCAGCAGTTCGTGAAAAGTGGCGGTGTAAAGCCCGGCTTTGTCGCTGAAATGGTAGGCGATGGCCGCCACGTTGGTGCCCGCGGCTTCCGCAATGGCGCGCACCGGAGTCTGGGCGAAGCCGCGCTCGGAAAACAGTTGCAGCGCCGCCAGCAGCAGGCGGGCGCGGGTGTCTGCGCCATCGCTGCGGGGCGCGCGCGACGAAGCTTGTGGAAAGGATGGGGCCATGGGCCCGGATTAAATCACCTTAATTCAAACAGTTGTTTGAATTAATAAAAATTTCATGAAACAAACTGCACGCGGCATGCTCATGCCGGCGCACCGAAAACGGCCTGCCACAGGGCCTGCACCGCCGCGCGCTCGGCTTGCAGCTCGGACAGGGGCACCTGGGTCGGCGCTTCGTCGAGCCGCGCGCGGTGCTGCACACGGCGCAGTTCGCGGTAGGCCGATGCGGCAGCCTGGCCCACGCCTGCAGGCAGCAGGCCTGCGATTTCTGCGCGCTGCAGCAGTGAGATGTTGCCCACGTTGTCCACCAGTTCGGGGTGGGTGGCCGACTGAGAGAGCACGAGGTATTGCACGGCAAACTCGGCATCCACCATGCCGCCGGGACTGTGCTTGATGTCGAATTGCCCCTGGGGTGCGGGATGCGCCGAACCCACGCGCGCGCGCATGGCCTGGATTTCCTGGCGCAGCGCTGTCGGGTCGCGTTCGGCCGTGATCACGGCCTTGCGCACCGCGTCGAAACGTTCCCGCAGCGTGGGGTGCGGCACCGGGGCCGGTGCGGCACCCCCTGTGCCCGGAAGGTCCTCACTGCCGAGGATGAAGCGCGCCCGTGTCATGGCCTGGTGCTCCCAGGTCCAGGCGGTGTTGCTGCCGCGCTGTTGCTGGTAGTTGGCGTAGGCCTCGAAGCTCGTGACCAGCAGGCCGGAGTTGCCGTTGGGGCGCAAGGCGGTGTCGATCTCGAACAGGTCGCCCTCGCCCGTCTTCACGGTGAGCCAGTTGATGAGCTTGCGCACGAAGGCGGCATAGATCTCGGGGGCGCGTTCATCCTCGTCGTCGAAGACAAACACGATGTCGAGGTCGCTGCCATAACCCAGCTCCTTGCCGCCGAGCTTGCCGTAGCCAATGATGCCGAACTGCGGCGTCTCACGATGGCGGTTCTTCAGGCGGCTCCAGCACCACTGTGCCGTTATGCGCAGCACGCTGTCGGCCAGCAGCGAGAGGTCGTCGGCCACCTGCTCCACGGTGATGCGGCCCTCCACGTCGCGCGCCAGGGTCCGGAAGATTTCGGCGTGGTGCGCACGGCGCAGCAGGTTCAACAGGGTTTCGTCGTCGTCTTCCTGGGTCGAGCGCAGGGAGGCCAGGCGCAACTGCAGGTCGCGCTCGAAGTCGGCCACGACAAAGCGCTCGGACAGCAGCGAGCTGCCGGCCAGCTCGTCGATGACGCCCGGGTGCTGCAGCAGGTAGCGCGCGGGCCAGCGGGCTGCGCCCAGCAGGTGCAGCAGTTGCTCGTGCACGGCCGGGCGCTCCAGCAACAGGGCCAAGTAACTCTCGCGCCGCAGCAGGGGTTCGAGCCAGTTCACCAGGCGCACCGCGGCCTCATCGCCCACCCGGCCTTCGCGCAGCCACAGGGCGGTGCGCTGCACCAGGCGGAACAGGCGCGTGCGCGCCTCGTCCCGCAACGCTGCCACGCGCGGGTGGTTGCGCCATTCGGCGACGCGTTCGCGCAGCAGCGGCGGCAGCTGTTCGAGCAGGGCTTCGAGTTCGGGCGGTACGGCGGCGTTTGCCTGGGCGCCATTGCAGCCATTGCACTTCTTGGGTTCGTCGCCGCCCAGCAGGGTGTCGAATTCCTGGGCCACCAGTTCGCGATGCATGTCCAGGGCGTGCAGGAAAGCGCTGCAGTCGGCGTAGCCCATCGTCTGGGCGATCCAGGCCAGATCGTCGTCGCGCGTGGGCAGGATGTGGGTCTGCTGGTCGTCCAGGTACTGGATGCGGTGTTCCACGCGGCGCAGGAAGGTGTAGGCGCTCGCGAGCGCCTCGGCCGTCTCGCGGGGCATCAGCCCGGCACCGGCCAGGCGCTGGAGGGCGTCGAGGGTGGGGCGGCGGCGCAGTTCGGGGAATTGCCCGCCGCGCACCACCTGCAGCAGCTGCACCGTGAACTCGATTTCGCGGATGCCACCGCGCGAGAGCTTGACGTCGTTGGCTCGCTCCGGGTGCCCGGCGCTGCGCTTGGCGGCGTGGTCGCGGATCTGGCGGTGCAGCGCGCGCAGGGCGTCGAACACGCTGTAGTCCAGGTAGCGGCGGAAGACGAAGGGCAGCACCACGCCGCGCAGCGCCTGCACGGCCGGGCTGCCGATGCAGGCCTGGGGCGCGACGACGCGGCTTTTGAGCCAGGCAAAGCGCTCCCATTCGCGGCCCTGTACTTGCAGGTAGTCCTCCAGCGCCGGGAGCGAGACGGCCGGGGGGCCGGAGTTGCCGTTGGGGCGCAGTGCCAGATCCATGCGGAACACGCAACCGTGCTCGGTGGTGTCGCCGACGACGTTGTAGATGATCTTGACCGCACGCGCGAAATATTCGTGGTGCGAGATGCGGCCACGCCCGTCAGGGGTGCCGCAGGTGTCCCCATCGTGCTCGTAGACATAGATGAGGTCGATGTCGCTCGACACGTTCAGCTCGCGGGCGCCGAGCTTGCCCATGCCGATGATCCACAGCTCGACCGGCTGGCCGTCGGGGCCGCAGGGGGCGCCGTGGCGGGCATCAAGTTCCTGGCGGGCCAGCAGGCAGGCGCGGTCAAGGGCCAGCTCGGCCAGTTCGGTCACGGCGCGGGTGATGTCGGCCAGCGGGGCCTGGGCCTCGCAGTCCAGTCGCATCAGGCGTTCCATGACCAGCTGGCGCAGCATGCGCAGGGCGGTCGGGGTGTCGTGGCCGCGCGCGTGCAGGGCGTCGAGCGTGGCTTCCATGGTGGCGCGCACGGGTGCGCCGGGGGGTAGCAGGTCCAGGTCGGCGCCGTAGCGGCGGTGCAGGCGCTGGAAAAAGCGCGAATGGGCAGCCAGGCCGGAGCCGTCGGGGGTGCTGTCAGTCAATTCAGTTTGCATGGCCTGCGCGGCGCGGCTGGGCCGCATGTAAATAGACACTGGGTTGCACTGAACCCGTGCCATGGCCGCGGGTCATAATTCCTGCATCATCTCCTGCCCGCCATGACCGATCCCGTGCCCTATCCATCGCGCCTGCTGAAAATCGTGGCAGTGTTCGCGCGGTGGTCATTGGGTTTGCTGCTGGCCATGGGCCTGCTGCTGACGGCGGCCTGGGGGGCGCTTCACGGCTGGATTGTGCCGCGAATCGGCGATTACCGTGCGCAGCTGGAAACGCAGGCCAGCCAGGCCCTGGGGGTTTCCGTGCGGCTGGGCACCATTGAGGCGCGCACCGAAGGGCTGATTCCCACCATCGAGCTGGGGGATGTGGCGCTGCTCGATGCCGAAGGGCGCGAGGCCCTGCGCCTGCCGCGCGTGGTGCTGGCGGTGTCGCCTCGCTCGCTCTGGAATTTCGGCTTCGAGCAGTTGTATATCGAACGGCCCGAGCTGGACATCCGGCGCACACCACAGGGGCGCATTCTGCTGGCCGGGCTGGAGCTGTCCAGTGCGGGGGCTGACGATGGTTCGGCGGCAGACTGGTTTTTCTCCCAGCCCGAATTGCTGATCCGGGGCGGACGGCTGCGCTGGACCGACGAGCTGCGCGGTGCGCCGGAACTGGCGCTCGAGGACGTGGACATCCTGGTACGCAACGGCAACTGGCGTCACAGCCTGCGCATCGATGCCACTCCGCCTGCCGAGTGGGGGGATCGGTTTTCTCTGACCGGGCTGTTCCGGCAACCCATTTTCACGACGCACAGGGGCCGCTGGCAGGACTGGAGCGGGCAGTTGTATGCCCATTTCTCGCGGGTGGATGTCTCGCGCCTGCGCCACCATGCCGATGTGGGTGTGGCGGTGGCGCAGGGGCGCGGTGCGGTGCGGGCCTGGGTCGACGTGGAGCGCGGCCAATGGGTGGGCGGCATGGCCGATGTGGCCCTGGCAGATGTCAATGTCACGCTGGCCGAGCACCTGCAGCCGCTGGTGTTACCGACGGTACAGGGCCGTGTCGGCGGGCGCAGGTCGCCCGAGGGGCTGGAGTTTTTCACCCAGAAGCTGCAGTTCACCACCGACGACGGTCTGCGCTGGCCGGGCGGCAATGTGCGGTTCAAGCATACCGACGCCCGCAAGGCGGTTCCGGCCAAGGGGGAGTTCCAGGCCGACCTGCTCGACCTGGCGGCGCTGGCGCGCATTGCCGACCGTGTGCCCCTGGGCGAGGCGGCGCACCAGGCCTTGCGCACCTATGTGCCCCAGGGGCTGGTGGAAGTGATTGACGCGCAATGGCAGGGGGCGCTCACGGCCCCGCAGACCTATCGGGCCCGGGGCCGTGTCACGGGGCTGTCGCTGGCGGGCAAGCCACGGGCGCGCCCTGTGCAGGACGATGCGGCCGCCGCACAGGCCATCGGCATGCGCGGAGCCGCCGTGGACTTCGATCTGACGCACCAGGGAGGCAAGGCCTCCGTGGACATGGTCCATGGTGCGCTGGTACTGCCCGGCGTTTTTGAAGACCCTGTGTTGCCGCTGGACAAGCTCAGCAGCGCGGTGAGCTGGCAGATCGATGGCGAGCGCATTGCCGTGCAGGTGACCGACGCCCGCTTTGCCAACGCCGACGCGCAGGGGGAGGCGCGTGCCACGTGGCACACCAGCGATCCTGCTCGCTCGGGCAGCCGGTCGCGTTTTCCGGGGGTGCTGGACCTCAGTGGCAGCCTGGAGCGCGCCGATGGCACCCGGGTGCATCGCTATCTGCCGCTGTCGATTCCACCGGATGCGCGCCACTATGTCCGGGACTCCGTGGTGGCGGGCAAGGCCAGTACCGTGAGCTTTCGTGTCCGGGGCGATCTGCATGACATGCCTTTCAATAACCCTGCCCAGGGAGAGTTTCGCATCGCAGCCCGGGTGCAGGACGTGACCTATGCCTTTGTGCCGCGCTCCCTGCAGACGGTAGAAGAAAAGCCCTGGCCCGCGCTCACCAAGCTCTCGGGGGAACTGGTTTTTGAGCGCTCGTCGATGTTCGTCAAAGGCGCGAGCGGTCGTTTTTCAGGCAGTCCCACACTGCAGGCCACCAAGGTGGAGGCGCAGATTCCCGATCTGTCGCATACCGTGGTGACGGTGAGTGCGGATGCGCGGGGACCGTTGCCGGAGTTGCTGTCGCTCATGGCCACTTCGCCGCTGGCCGCCATGACGGGCAACGCGCTGGATCAGGCGAGCGGAACGGGCAATGCCGATCTGCGCCTGCGATTGACTCTGCCCATCAGCGAGATCCGCCAATCGCAGGTGCAGGGCCGCCTGACGCTGGGCGGCAATGATGTGCGGATCACCCCGGATACGCCCGCGTTGTCTCGGGCCCGCGGTGCGGTGCAGTTCAGCGAAACCGGGTTTTCACTGGTGGGGGTGCAGGCACGTGCGCTGGGGGGGGACGTGCGGCTCGAAGGCGGCATGCGTGCGCTGCCACCGGGCGCACCGCCTTCCGAGGCAGCGCTGCAATTGCGCGCCCAGGGGATGGCCTCGGCCGAAGGCCTGCGCCAGGCCCGGGAGCTGGGCTTGCTGTCCCAGCTGGCGCACAAGGCCACGGGCAGCGCGCCGTATGCGTTCACCCTGGCTCTGCGGCGGGGGGTGCCGGAGTTGCAGGTCAGCAGCAGCCTCCAGGGCCTGGCGTTGGCGCTGCCTGCGCCCATGGGCAAACCGGCCGAGAGCAGCATGCCCGTGCGGTTCGAGAACCAGCTCACGCGCGAGGCGCTGGCGCCCGTGGCCGTGCCTGCCCGACCACCTCCGTTGCACGATCAGCTGACGCTGGACATCGAGGGGGTGGGCTCGGTCCACTATGTGCGCGACCTGGGCACGCCACAGCCTCGGGTGCTGCGCGGAGCCATTGCGCTCGGGCTGGCGCGCGAGGAATCGGCGCCGCTGCCCGAGCGCGGCGTGGCCGCCAACATCCAGGTGGGTGAAGTCGATGTCGACGCCTGGGAATCGCTGCTGCTGGGCCCGGCGGCCGGTGAGCGCGCGCCGGTGGCTCCGGGGACCGGTGAGGCGGGAACGATCCAGGACTATCTGCCCCATGTGCTGGCGGTTCGCGCCAAGGCGCTGACGGTTCAGGGACGGACCCTGCACCATGTATTGGTGGGCGGCTCGCGCGAGGGGCGGGTCTGGCGCGCCAACCTCGACGCACAGGAACTCAATGGGTATGTGGAGTATCGCCAGGCTGGCGCACAGGATGCGGGCGCCGGGCGGCTGTTTGCACGGCTGGCCCGGTTGACAGTGCCGCAAAGCGCTGCCTCGGAGGTGGAGGCTTTGCTGGACGAACAGCCCGGCAATCTGCCGTCGCTGGACATCGTGGTGCAGGATTTCGAGTTGCGCGGGCGCAAGCTCGGCCGACTGGAGATCGAGGCGCAGAACCGCACGCTCGAAGGTGCCCAGCGGGAGTGGCGCCTGGGCAAGTTCAACATGGTCATGCCGGAGGCCGTTTTCACGGCCAGTGGCAACTGGGCTTCGCTCAATGCCCTGGCGTCTGCAGCGCCCACGCGTCCGTCGGCTCAGGGTGCTGCGGCCCGGCCGGTGCAGCGGCGCACCGTGCTCAATTTCCGTCTCGACATCCAGGATTCCGGGCAGTTGCTCGGGCGATTTGGCATGGCCGACGTGGTGCGCCGTGGGAAGGGCCGCATGGAGGGCCAGGTGGCCTGGCGGGGGGCGCCGATCAGTCCCGACTACGCTTCCATGACCGGGCAGATCAACCTGAACATTGAATCGGGCCAGTTCCTCAAGGCCGAGCCGGGCCTGGCCAAACTGCTCGGGGTGCTGAGTCTGCAGTCGTTGCCCCGGCGCCTGACCCTGGATTTCCGGGACGTGTTCAGCGAAGGCTTTGCTTTCGATTTTGTGCGTGGAGATGTGCGCATCGAACAGGGGGTGGCCATCACCAACAACCTGCAGATGAAAGGCGTGAACGCAGCGGTGCTGATGGAAGGCCGCGCCGATATCGAGCACGAAACCCAGGATCTGCGTGTGGTGGTGGTGCCCGAGATCAACGCCATGACCGCCTCGCTGGTGGCCACGGCCATCAACCCCGTGATCGGGCTGGGCAGCTTCCTGGCACAGGTTTTCCTGCGGGGGCCGCTGATCGAGGCAGCCACCCAGGAGTTCCGTGTCGATGGCACCTGGACCGACCCGCGCGTGACACGGGTCGTGCGGCGTGCGCGCGGTGCCGATGCGCCCGCGCCAGCCGACCCTGCCAGCGCCCCCCCGCCGGGTCCGTCCCGCCCGATCGCGCCCACCGGAGAGCCCTCATGAAAGTCGCCGCCCTGCAAATGGTGTCCTGTCCGCGCCGGGACGACAACCTGACCGCCGCCCGCATGCTGTTGAACGAGGCTGCGGCCTGCGGCGTGGAACTGGCGGTGCTGCCTGAGTATTTTGGTGCCGTGAGCCCGCGCGACACCGACAAGCTGGCGCTGCGCGAAAGCCTGGGCGACGGGGTGATGCAGTCGTTTCTGTCGCAGTCCGCACGAGAGCTGGGCCTGTGGATCGTGGGGGGAACCTTGCCGATGGCATGCGACGACCCCCGCAAGGTGCGCAATACCGTGCTGGCATATTCGCCCCAAGGGGAATGTGTGGCACGCTACGACAAGATCCACCTGTTTCGCTTCGATAACGGGCAGGAGCATTACGACGAGGGGCGGACTATCGAGCCGGGCGATACCCCTGTGCAGTTTCGCCTCCAGAGTCGTGGCGGCCGCACCTGGTGCGTGGGGCTGAGCGTGTGCTATGACCTGCGCTTTCCCGAGCTGTACCGCCAGCACGCCCGTGCAGGCGCCGACCTGCTGCTGGTGCCCAGTGCCTTCACCCATACCACCGGCCAGGCGCACTGGGAGGTTCTGCTGCGCGCGCGTGCGGTGGAAAACCAGGCCTATGTGCTGGCGCCTGCCCAGGGAGGGCTGCACGAGACAGGGCGACGTACCTGGGGGCACAGCATGCTTGTGGACCCATGGGGTGAGGTGCTGGCGGTGCAGGCCGAAGGCCCTGGCGTCGTGGCCGGGATGCTGGATGCCGATCGCCTGCAGCAGGTGCGTCTGCAGTTGCCGGCCCTGGAGCACCGCGTACTGTGAGCACGCAACCGCCGCACTGGCTTCTGAAACGCCTGCGCAGCGTCTGGCGCCGCTGGTCTTTGTGGGGGCTGCTGGTCGCACTCGTTGCGGCGATGCTGGTCACGCTGGTGTGGCTGGCAGGCCGCTACGAGGCCAGCGTGGTGCAGGGCAAGCTTGAGCGCGACGCCGCCGATGCCGTGGCCGATATCCGCATGGCACTGGCGCGCAACCTGCTGAACCTGCAGGCCCTCCAGTCCTTGCAGATGGGCCCGCCTGACGCGCAGCGCTGGGAGTCGCAGGCGGTGGCGTTGCTGCGTGAGCACCGCGAACTCGTGCGCATCGAGTGGCGCACACCGGCGCTGCGCCTGCAGGCGCATGCCAACAGCCCGTTCCAGGCGATCGCCTGGCCCGACGGCGCGCGCGTGGAGCCCCATTCCGATACGGCCCTGGCGTGCACCAACGCACGCCGCCTCAGCGGGCCTGCCTATTCCAGCAGCTATTTCCAGCCGCATGGCGATGGCATGGGTTCGGAGCTGATCGAGCTGTGCCTGCCTCCGTCCGCCGCCGACAAGAATGCGGGTTATCTGGTCGCCACCTATTCGCTGCAGGGCATGCTGTCGGAAATGATCGACCATCGCCTGACGCGGCGCCAGGAGGTGTCTTTCACCGAGGCCGACGGCACCCGCCTGGCGCTGGTGGGCGCTGCCCGGCGCAGCGCGCACATGTTCAGCGCGCGGGAGCTGATCGACCTGCCCGGTCATACCATGGTCCTGCGGCTGGATCACTGGCATACCGCGCCCAGCCTGTTCCCCAACGTGCTCACCGCGCTGGTGACAGCGATGTCCATCGCGCTGGTCACGGTGCTGGTGGTGCTGGTGCGCGACAACCGGCGCAGGCTGAAGGCCGAACGCGAGCTGGGCGATGCCTTCGCCTTTCGCAAGGCCATGGAAGACTCGCTGGTGACGGGCCTGCGCGCGCGCGACCTGCAGGGCCGCATCACCTACGTGAACCCGGCGTTCTGCGAGATGGTCGGCTTCAGCGCCCAGGAACTGCTCGGCCAGAGCACCAACGCACCCTACTGGCCGCCCGAACTGGCCGAAGAGTACTGGCAGCGCCAGGCGGTGCGTCTGGCGGGCAACGCACCCCCGCGCGAGGGGTTCGAGTCGGTGTTCATGCGCAAGGACGGCACGCGCTTTCCGGTGCTGATCATCGAGGCGCCGCTCATCAACGCCGTGGGCCAGCACACGGGCTGGATGAGCGCGTTCATCGACATCAGCGAGCAGCGCCGGGTGGAGGAGCTTTCGCGTGCCTCGCAGGAGCGTCTGCAGGCCACGGCGCGCCTGGCCACGGTGGGCGAGATGGCCTCGCTGCTGAGCCACGAGCTGAACCAGCCCCTGGCGGCGATCTCCAGCTATGCCACCGGCTCGCTGAACCTGCTGGCGGCGGTGCAGGGCGCCGATGCCGGAACGCTGCAGACCGACCTGCAAGACCTGCGGACCGCCATCGAGCGCATTGCCCAGCAGGCCGAGCGCGCGGGCCGGGTGATCAAGAGCGTGCACGATTTCGTGCGTCGCCGCGACCAGGCGCGCGAGGCCGTTCCCGCGCAGGAGCTGCTGGGCGATGTGCTGCCGCTGGTGAACCTGCAGGCGCGCAAGCTGGGCGTGCGCGTGCAGGTGGACGTGGAGCCCGGCTTGCCGCCCGCGCTGTGCGACCGTGTGATGGTCGAGCAGGTGCTGCTGAACCTGGCGCGCAATGCGATGCAGGCCATGGACGATCCATCGATCCGCGAGCGCACGCTGGAAATCCGGGTGCGCCGCGCGGCGTCCAATGCCCACAGTGCCTGGCTGGAGTTCACCCTGAGCGATGGCGGCATCGGCATCAGCGAGGAGACGGCACAAAAACTGTTCACGCCGTTCTTCACCACCCGCACCGAAGGCATGGGCCTGGGGTTGAGCCTGTGCCGCACGGTGGTGGAGCAGCACGGCGGATTCCTGGGGCACAAGCCTCGCCATCCGCGTGGTACGGTATTCACCTTCACCTTGCCCGCAGCTTCGCAGGAGGGTCAGAACTGATGGAACCCATCCCCAACGCTACCGTATACATCGTGGACGACGACGCAGGCGTGCGCGAGGCCCTGGCTTGGCTGCTGCGCTCGCGCCGCCTGCCCAGCGAATCCTTCGACAGTGCCGAGGCGTTTGATGCCATGCTGCAGACGCGCCCGCCGCCGCGCGAGCCCTGCTGCCTGTTGCTCGATGTGCGCATGCCCGGCATGAGCGGGATTGCGCTGTTCGACGCGTTGGTGGCACGGGGTGCCGTCGATGCCATGCCGGTGATCTTTCTGACGGGCCACGCCGATGTACCCACGGCAGTGGACACCGTCAAGCGCGGGGCCTTCGATTTTTGCGAAAAACCCTTTTCCGACAATGCCCTGGTGGACCGGATCGAGCAGGCGCTGGCGCTCTCTGCGCGCCACCTCGACACGCTGCGCCAGCGCAAGGACGTTCGAGGTCGGCTGGCCGACCTGACCGAGCGCGAACGCGACGTGATGCGCTGCGTGGTCGAGGGTCTGCCCAACAAGCTGATCGCCGACCGGCTCGACATCAGCGTGCGCACGGTGGAGGTGCATCGCGCGCGCGTGTTCGACAAGATGCAGGTCAAGTCGGCCGTGGAACTGGCCAACCTGCTGCGCGACAGCGAGTGATTCCGTCTCCAAACCAGCCGTGTCGTTGTTGCTCTGCCTTGCCGTGCTACAGCACTGTCTGCGGCTTCGCGCCTAGACACGAATGATTTGGAAACGGAATGAGGCTGCGCGCACCGTGCAGCACAGGCCCGTGCTCAGCCGCGTGGGCGTTCACCCACAAAAATTTCGACCCGGCGGTTGCGGGCACGGCCCTCGGCGGTGTCATTGGTGGCGATCGGGTGCCGCTCGCCCATGCCATCGATCGCAATACGGCGGCCATCCACGCCCCGCGCTGTCAGATAGTTGCGCGTGCTGGCGGCGCGGTCCATCGACAGCGGGTTGTTGATGGCATCGCTGCCCGTGCTGTCGGTGTGGCCCACGATGCGCACATCGGTGTAGGGGTTGTTGCGCAGGCCCTCGGCGAACTGGTCCAGCACTGGCGCAAAGTTGGGCTGAATGTCCGAGCGCCCCACGGCAAACGAGATGTCACTCGGAATATTGAGCATGAGCTGGTTGTCGGCCGTCTGCGTGACGGCGATACCGGTGCCTTGCGTCGCGCGCTCCATATCCCGCTTTTGGCGCTCCATGTTCTGCGACCAGATGTAGGTGCCCAGGGCCCCTACACCCGCACCCACCACGGCTCCGGTCCCTGCACTGCCTCCTGTGGCGGACCCGATGACGGCCCCTGCCAGCGCGCCAATGCCCGCACCCGTGGCGGTGCGGCGCTGCGTGTCGTCCATGCTTGCGCAACCGGTGGCCAGAACGATGACGGCGCTGACGCCGAGAAGAATGTGTTTGCGCATAGAGGTGCTCCTGAGAGAAGTGACGGGGGCCGATCCGGCGCCCCACGGGTTCGAGCATGGCCCATCCCGCTCCATGGAGCCATCGGAACATCTGCACAGCGGTTGTAGGACGATGCCGCGCCCGCGCGGCCCCGTTCACTCAGGGGGGCGGTGACTTGCCGTCATCGTCCGGTGGGGGCTGGATTTCGCCGCCCTTGCGCCCCGAAAACATGGTCCACCAGACAATGAGCACCAGGATCACCAGCGCTGCCAGCGCTTCAAGCAAAATCAGAACCATGAATTGGACACTCCCGCGCCTTGTGGTGACGGCGCTGATTGTAGGAACGCTGGCCGCCTGCTCCACGCCCCCCGCCCCGGCCCCCTCCCGCCCCGAGGCGTCTGCGCCACCGCCGATGCCGGCTGCCGCCGGGTTGCCGGACGACACCGGCCCCCTGCCGCCTCCCCTGGTGCAGCCCAAGAGCCGCTGGGTGCCGGTGCGCTGGTCCGAGTTGCCGGGCGTGACCGACGACGCATTGCACGAGGCCTGGAATGCATGGATCAAGAGCTGTGAGCGCCCCGTACCGCCATTCACCACCCTGTGCGGCGAGGTGCGCCAGCTCAGCATTGCGAGCAGCGAGGAGCAGCGCGCCTGGCTGGTGGCCCGCCTGCGGCCCTACCGCGTCGAGTCGCTCGACGGGAACGCCGAGGGCTTGCTGACGGCCTACTACGAGCCGCTGGTCGATGCCGCGCGCCAGCCGGGCAACGGCTTCACCGTGCCGCTGCACCGCCTGCCTGCCAGCCATGGTGCGCGCAAGCCTTGGTACACACGCCAGCAGATCGACACCCTGCCCGAGGCGCAGGCCGCCCTGCAAGGCCGCGCCATCGCCTGGCTGCGCGACCCGGTCGACGCTTTGGTGCTGCACATCCAGGGCTCGGGCCGTTTGCGCGTGCAGGAGATGGACGGCAGCGTGCGCCTGGTGCGTGTGGCCTACGCCGGCACCAACGACCAGCCCTACCAGAGCGTGGGGCGCTGGCTGCTGGACCAGGGACTGACGCGCGACGCCACCTGGCCCGGTATCCGCACCTGGATCGCGGCCAACCCGCAGCGGGTGAACGAACTGCTCTGGAGCAACCCGCGCTATGTGTTCTTCCGCGAGGAGCCGCTCGAAGGCTTTGACGCGGGTTTTGGCCCGCGCGGTGCCCAGGGTGTGCCGCTGACGCCGGGCCGCTCGATTGCCGTGGATCGCCTGAGCATCCCTTATGGCACGCCGGTGTGGCTGGCCTCCAGCGGGCCGCAGGTGCAGCTCAACCGTCTGGTGCTGGCGCAGGATACGGGCAGTGCCATCCTGGGCGCAGTGCGTGCCGATTACTTCACGGGCTGGGGCTACGAGGCCGGCGAAATGGCCGGGCGCCTCAAGCAGGGGCTGCGCCTGTGGGCACTCTGGCCCCGATGAGGCGTTGTTTTAGGTATTTTTGGCCTCTGGCGCTTTCTGGGTAAGCGCAGAAAGCTATCTAATTGGAAGCGGAATGCGTCGGTGGACATGGCATTCGCACCGCTTCAGTTTCCACCCGTGGGGCCACTGCGGGGGCTGCCACGGGCTCTTTCGCCGGGGGCACGCTCACGGTGCGCAGAAGATCGCCCTGCACCTGGTATTCGTACTCGCGCGTGGAGCCCACCATCTCGGTGCGGAAGGTGCTGCCCGCCATCGTCGCCGCATACACCTGGGGGCGCACGACGGCATACCGGTACGTAGTGGTGGCTGCGCCGGTGGTGGTCTTGCAGCTCGATTCCAGCTGGTTTTCCGTGAACCGGAGGGCGCAGCGCCCGGTGGTGTCCTCGGCCTTCGAGCCGTCCTGGGTGGTCAGAACGATTTTTGCGGCGCGCCAGCATCCCAAGAGGGAGGGGTCGGGACCGGCGGCGTGGCCCGAGGAGGCAGCCAAGACCAGAGGGAGGATGCAGGAGCGCGGGAGGCGTTTCATGGGAGGTCGCCCGTCAAAGCCGTCCGGCGCCGGGGCATGGATCTCGACGGAATGAAATGGCGATTTTATTCAATGCGCAGCATGAATCAGACCCTCTCCAACGCGGCGCAAGCGAGGAATGAAAAGGGCCTTGAAAGCCGTCCATGCGCTGCAAGCAGCTATTCAATCAATAGCGTCAGGCGTTGTTTCTGGGCAGGTGGCTGAGCGGCAGCGCGCCGCTGGCCTTGACCTCGCCGAGCGAGAAGCTGGTGTGCATGTCCTTCACATTGGGCAGGTGCAGCAGCACGTCGCGCGCAAACTGCGAGAAGCTGTCCAGGTCGCGCGCCACCACCTGCAGCTCGAAGGTGCCGGTTCCGCTGATGTAGTGGCATGACACCACCTCGGGGATCTGGCGGATGGCCTCTTCCATGGCGAGCGTCAGGCCGCCGGTGTTGCGGTCGGCGTCCAGGCGCACGAAGGCCAGCACGCCCAGGCCGATCTTGCGCCGGTCGATCTCGGCGTGGTAGCCCTTGATGTAGCCCTCTTCTTCCAGCACCCGCACGCGGCGCCAGCACGGGGCCGCCGACAGGCCCACGCGCTGGGCCAGTTCGGCGTTGGTCAGGCGCGCGTCGGATTGGAGCTCGTTGAGGATGGCAAGGTCGAATTTGTCCAAAGTGTTCAATTTACGGCCTCAAAAAGAAAGAAGCTTTCTCAGAATAGCCTAAATGCGGCATAGAACGCAAAGACATATCTGCCTTGTGGACATACACTCGTCTGCACACGGAAGCCTCGGCCCTACCGGGCCGTGGTGCCGTCCCTTCGCCGCCCCACAAGGCGCGGCCACACCCAGAACGCCATTGGAGACAACACCATGAACGCACCGCTGCCTGAGCATATCCGCAAGGCCCTCGAAACCGTCAGTTTGGAGGACAAATACACCCTGGACCAGGGCCGCGCCTTCATGAGCGGTGTGCAGGCCCTGGTGCGCCTGCCCATGCTGCAGCGCCAGCGCGATGCCGCAGCGGGACTGAACACCGCCGGTTTCATCAGCGGCTACCGGGGCAGCCCGCTGGGCACTTATGACCAGGCGCTGTGGGCCGCGAAGAAGCACCTGGCCGAGAACCATATTGTCTTCCAGCCCGGCGTGAACGAAGAGCTGGGTGCCACGGCCGTGTGGGGCACGCAGCAGCTCGACCTGTACCCCGAGAAGAAGAAATACGACGGCGTGTTCGGCATCTGGTACGGCAAGGGCCCGGGCGTGGACCGCTGCTCTGACGTGTTCAAGCACGCCAACATGGCCGGCACCGCCCAGCACGGCGGCGTGATCGCCATTGCCGGCGACGACCACATCAGCAAGAGCAGCACGGCGCCGCACCAGAGCGACCACATCTTCAAGGCCTGCGGCACGCCGGTGTTCTTCCCGAGCAATGTGCAGGACATCCTCGACATGGGCCTGCATGCCTTCGCCATGAGCCGTTTCTCGGGCGTGTGGTCGGGCATGAAGACCATCCAGGAGGTGGTCGAATCTTCGGCCAGCGTGTCGGTTCAGCCGGACCGCGTGAAGATCATCCTGCCCGAGGACTTCGCCATGCCGCCGGGCGGCCTGCACATTCGCTGGCCCGACGTGCCGCTGGAGCAGGAGGCGCGCCTCATGGACTACAAGTGGTACGCCGCGCTGGCCTATGTGCGCGCCAACAAGCTCAACTACAACGTGATCGAGGGTCCGAATGACCGCTTCGGCATCATCGCCAGCGGCAAGGCCTACAACGACACGCGCCAGGCATTGATGGATTTGGGCCTGGACGACGACACCTGCCGGAGCCTCGGCATCCGCGTGCACAAGGTCAACGTGGTGTGGCCACTGGAGGCCACCATCACGCGCAGCTTCGCCGAAGGCCTGCAGGAGATCCTGGTGGTGGAGGAGAAGCGACAGGTCATCGAGTACCAGCTCAAGGAGGAGCTGTACAACTGGCGCGCCGATGTGCGCCCCAACGTGCTGGGCAAGTTCGACGAGCCGGAAGGCGACAGCACGGGCGGCGAATGGTCCATGCCCAACCCGAGCCAGAACTGGCTGCTGCGCGCCAAGGCCGATCTGACGCCCGCCCTCATCGCCAAGGCCATCGCCAAGCGGTTGAAGAAGCTGGGCGTGTCCGACGACATCATCGCGCGCATGAATGCGCGCATCGCCACCATCGAGGGGCGCGAGCGTGCCATGGTCGAGCTCAAGACCGATACCGGCGAACGCACCCCCTGGTTCTGCAGCGGCTGCCCACACAACACCAGCACGCGCGTGCCCGAGGGCTCCCGCGCCGTGGCGGGCATCGGCTGCCACTACATGACGGTGTGGATGGACCGCAGCACCTCCACCTTCACGCAGATGGGCGGTGAGGGCGTGTCCTGGGTGGGGCAGGCGCCGTTCACGGAGGATGCGCATGTGTTCGCCAACCTGGGCGACGGCACCTACTTCCACAGCGGCCTGCTGGCCATCCGCCAGAGCATCGCGGCCGGGGTGAACATTACCTACAAGATTCTCTACAACGACGCCGTGGCCATGACCGGTGGCCAGCAGGTCGGCGAGCGCCCCGAGGGGCACTCGGTGCTCCAGATCATGCACAGCGTCAAGTCCGAAGGCGCTGTGAAGATTGTCATCGTGACCGATGAACCACAAAAATACGACGGCGTGCCGCTGGCCGATGGCGTGACGGTGCACCACCGTGACGAACTCGACCGCATCCAGCGCGAGCTGCGCGAAGTCAAGGGCTGCACCGTACTGATCTACGACCAGACCTGTGCCACCGAGAAGCGCCGCCGCCGCAAGCGCGGCCTGCTCTCCACGCCCGACAAGACGGTCATCATCAACGAACTGGTGTGCGAAGGCTGCGGCGACTGCTCGGTCAAGTCCAACTGCCTGAGCGTCGAGCCGGTCGAGACGGAATTTGGCCGCAAACGCCGCATCAACCAAAGCACCTGCAACAAGGACTACTCCTGCGTAAACGGCTTCTGCCCGAGCTTCGTCACCATCGAGGGCGGCAAGCTCAAGAAGCCTAAGAAGGAGAAAAAGGGCGATCTTTCCAGTCTGCCCCCCATCCCCGAGCCGGTGCTGCCCGTCGCCGAGCGGGCCTGGGGCATCGTGGTTGGCGGTGTGGGCGGCACGGGTGTCATCACCATCGGCTCGTTGCTGGGCATGGCTGCGCACCTGGACGACAAGGGCGTGGTCACGCAGGACGCGGGCGGCCTGGCACAGAAGGGCGGCGCGACCTGGAGCCATATCCAGATCGCCAACCGGCAGGAAGCCATCTACACCACCAAGGTCGATACCGCCAAGGCCGACCTGGTGATCGGCTGCGACTCCATCGTGGCCGCGAACAAGGTCACGCTGGCCGTGATGCAGCCGGGCCGTACCTTCGTGGCCCTCAACACCCACGGCACGCCAACGGCCTCGTTTGTCACCAACCCCAACTGGCAGTTCCCGGGCGGCAACTGCGAGAGCGCCATCACGGCGGCGGTGGGCGCCGATCTGGTGGGCAGTTTTGACGCCGAACAGGTGGCCGTGCAGTTGCTGGGCGACAGCATCTACACCAACCCCTTGCTGCTGGGCTTTGCCTGGCAAAAGGGCCGCGTGCCGCTGTCACACGCCGCGCTGATGCGCGCCATGGAGCTCAACGGCGTGCAGATCGACAACAACAAGGCAGCGTTTGAATGGGGTCGGCGCTGCGCGCACGACCTGGCGGCCGTGCAGGCGTTGTTCCAGGTGGCGCAGGTGATCCAGTTTGTGAAGAAGCCTGCGCTGGCCGAAATGGTGGCGCAGCGCGTGGAGTTCCTCACAGGCTACCAGGATGCCGCGTATGCGGCGCAGTACCGCGCCTTCGTCGATAAAGTGCAGGCTGCAGAGGCCCGGCTGGGCAGCAGCACGCGCCTGGCCGAGGCCGTGGCGCGCTACCTTTTCAAGCTCATGGCTTACAAGGACGAGTACGAGGTGGCCCGCCTGCACACCGACAAGGCCTTCACCGACAAGATCGACGCCCTGTTCGAAGGCGACTACAAGATCGTTCACCACATGGCGCCACCCCTCATGGCCAAGCGCAACGAGAAGGGCGAGCTGGTCAAGCAGTCGTTCGGTCCCTGGATGCGCCGCGCCCTGGGTGTGCTCGGCGGGCTCAAGGGTTTGCGCGGCGGCGCGCTGGACATTTTTGGCAAGTCCGACGAGCGCCGCATGGAGCGTGCGTTGATCCAGGAATACCGCGCCTGCATCGAGGAACTGATCGCAGGCCTGACGCCCGAGCGTCTGGCGCTGGCGGCAGAAATTGCACGCATCCCCGAGGACATCCGGGGTTACGGCCATGTGAAGGAGCGCCACCTCAAGGCTGCGCGCGCCAAGTGGGACGGCCTGATGGCCCAGTGGCGCAGTCGGCCGGAGCGCCAGGCGGCCTGAGCCGGAAAACGCAGCCACAGCAGATTGCTATTGAAAAAGTAGCTTTCAGCGCTTACTGGTAAAGCGTTGAAGGCACTTTTTGCTTGTATTTTTCAGCTGTTGGCTTGCGGGTTGGACGGGGGCAAACACCCGTAAACCTGCTGGGTTTTCGCCGTGACAGCGCGGGCCGACACCCGCATACAATGTCCCGTTCCCCGCCTGGCGGGCGCCCAAGCGAGCGTCCGTGGCGGGTTTTGTCTGTTTTGACCATCCATTGTGGAGTCCTGTCCGTGTTTATTTCCTCTGCTTTCGCCCAGACCGCTCCCGCTGCTGCCGCAGGTGGCGGTGACTTCATGTCCTCGCTGACAGGCATGCTGCCGCTGGTGCTGATGTTCGTGGTGCTGTACTTCGTCATGATCCGCCCCCAGATGAAGCGCCAGAAAGAGCACCGCGCCATGATCGAAGCCATCGCCAAGGGCGACGAGGTGGTGGTGGGCGGTGGCATGCTGGGCAAGGTCTCGCGCCTGAGCGAGCAGTACCTGCATGTGGAAATCGCCTCGGGTGTGGAAGTCCAGATCCAGCGCGCTGCCGTGGTGCAGGTGCTGCCCAAGGGTACGATCAAATAATTTCCGGGCTCTTCAAAGCCTGCAGGTCGCCGCTCCGTGCTGGAGGTCGGCCTGACTAGTCCTTGTCCGTGAGGTAAAAGCGCGATCATGAACCGTTATCCGGTCTGGAAGTACGCGATCCTGGTGATCGCGCTGCTGGTGGGGGTGCTCTACACCCTGCCCAATTTCTTCGGAGAGGCGCCTGCGGTGCAGGTCTCTTCGGCCAAGGCCACCATCAAGGTCGATGCCGCCGTGCTGCAACGGGTGGAAGAGGCGCTCAAGGCCGCAGGCGTCAAGGCTGATTTCGTCAGCCTCGATGGCACCTCGGTGCGTGCCCGTTTCGATACGCCCGACAACCAGCTCAAGGCCAAGGACGCGATCCAGAAAGCCCTGGTGCCCGATGCGCAGGACCCGTCTTACATCGTTGCGCTGAACCTCATCTCGCGTTCGCCCACCTGGCTGACCGCGTTGCACGCACAGCCCATGTACCTGGGGCTGGACCTGCGTGGCGGTGTGCACTTCATGCTGCAGGTGGACATGCAGGCGGCTCTGACCAAGAAGGCCGAGTCGTATGCGGGCGACCTGCGCAGCGCCCTGCGCGACAAGAACATCCGCCATGGCGGTATCAGCCGCGACGGCCAGTCCATCGATATCAGGGTGCGCGACGAAGCCACGCGCACGGCTACGGTCAACCTGATCACCGACCAGTTCCCCGACCTGCAGACCACGGTCACGCCCGATGGCGCCGAATTCAAGTTGCGCGCGAGCATCAAGCCCGAGGCCACGCGCCGCGTGCAGGAGCAGGCCCTCAAGCAGAACATCACCACGCTGCACAACCGGATCAACGAGCTCGGCGTGGCCGAGCCTGTGATCCAGCAGCAGGGCCTGGACCGCATCGTCGTGCAGCTGCCCGGCGTGCAGGACACCGCCAAGGCCAAGGACATCCTGGGCCGTACCGCCACGCTGGAGGTTCGCTTGGTGGATGAGGGTACCGAGGCGCGCGCGGCGGAGGCCGGGCAGGGCCCGGTGCCGTTTGGCTCCGAGCGCTACCTGGACCGCAACAGCCTGCCCGTGATCGTCAAGAAGCAGGTCATCCTGACCGGTGAAAACCTCACCGATGCCCAGCCTGGTTTCGATGGCCAGACGCAGGAACCCACCGTCAACCTCACGCTCGACGCCAAGGGCGCACGCATCTTCCGCGATGTCACGCGTGAGAACGTCAACAAGCGCATGGCCATCATCCTGTTCGAGAAGGGCAAGGGGGAGGTGGTGACGGCCCCCGTCATCCGCACCGAGATTGCCGGCGGCCGCGTGCAGATTTCGGGCCGCATGACCACCATGGAAGCCAACGACACGGCGCTGCTGCTGCGCGCCGGTTCGCTGGCCGCGCCCATGGAGATCATTGAGGAATTCACCATCGGCCCGAGCCTGGGTGCAGACAACATCGAGCGCGGCATCAACAGCGTCGTCTGGGGCATGCTGGCCATCGCGGCCTTCATGTGCGTGTATTACATGCTGTTTGGCGTGTTTTCCAGCATCGCGCTGGGGGTCAATGTGCTGATGCTGCTCGCTGTGCTGTCCATGCTGCAGGCCACGCTGACGTTGCCCGGCATTGCTGCCATGGCACTGGCCATTGGTGTGGCCATTGACTCGAATGTGCTGATCAACGAGCGCATCCGCGAGGAGCTGCGCGAGGGCGCCTCGCCCCAGATGGCCATTCATACCGGATACGAGCGGGCCTGGGCCACCATTCTCGACTCGAACGTCACCACCCTGATTGCCGGCCTGGCCTTGCTGGCTTTCGGCTCGGGGCCGGTGCGGGGTTTTGCCGTGGTGCACTGCCTCGGCATCCTGACCAGCATGTTCTCGGCCGTGTTTTTCTCGCGCGGTCTGGTCAATCTCTGGTATGGCGGCAAGAAAAAGCTCAAGAGCCTGTCCATCGGACAGATCTGGAAGCCAGAAGGCAACGGCAAGGCCGTGGCCAAGCCTGAATAAAGGAGGAAGACCATGGAGTTCTTCCGCATCAAAAAAGACATTCCCTTCATGAAGCACGCGTTGGTCTTCAACGCGATTTCCTTCATCACTTTCGCGCTGGCCGTGTTCTTCCTGTTTTCGCGCGGGCTGCACCTGTCGGTGGAGTTCACCGGGGGCACGGTTCTGGAGGTGGCTTACAGCCAGCCGGCCGAACTGGCCAAGGTGCGCAGCGCCGTGTCGGCGCTGGGCTATGCCGACGATGTGCAGGTGCAGAATTTCGGCACGGCACGCGACGTGATGATTCGCCTGCCGGTGCAAAAAGGGGTGACCTCGGCCCAGCAGAGCGAGCAGGTCATGGGCGCTCTTAAGGCGGCAGACCCCGGCGTGACGTTGCGTCGCACCGAGTTCGTCGGCCCGCAGGTGGGCGAGGAACTGGTGCATGGCGGTCTCATGGCCTTGGCCATGGTGATCGTGGGCATTGTCATCTACCTGGCGTTTCGCTTCGAGTGGAAGTTCGGTGTTGCAGCCATCATTGCCAATTTGCACGACGTGGTCATCATCCTGGGTTTCTTTGCCTTCTTCCAGTGGGAGTTTTCGCTGGCGGTGCTGGCCGCCGTGCTGGCGGTGCTGGGGTATTCGGTGAATGAGTCGGTGGTGATTTTTGACCGGATCCGCGAGGCTTTCCGCCGCTACCGCAAGATGACCACGCATGAAGTCATCGACCACGCCATCACCAGCACGATGAGCCGCACCATCATCACCCACGCTTCGACCGAAGCCATGGTGCTGTCCATGCTGTTCTTTGGCGGGCCGAGCCTGCACTACTTCGCGCTGGCGCTCACCATCGGCATCCTGTTCGGCATCTACTCTTCGGTTTTCGTGGCGGCCGCCATTGCCATGTGGCTGGGTGTCAAGCGCGAGGATCTCGTCAAGTCCACGCGCAAGGAAGGGGACCCGAACGACCCCAATGCGGGTGCGACGGTGTGACCCATTGAGTGATTCCCGGGCTAATATCTCGGAATGCACACACCCACGCCGCCGATCCATCCCCAGCGCAGGCTGGCTCGCCAGGTGCGCGAGCGGCTGGTGGAAGGGCTGTGCGCAGGCCTGACGGGTATCGACAAGGCCCTGATGGAGTTCTTGAACACGCTGATGTCCCAGACGGGGACCCAGCGTGAGATGCAGAATCGGCGCGACGCCTGGCAGAAATACCAGCAGTGCAGCGGCGCATGGCTCCGGGGAACGATGGAGGCCTGGCGCGAAGCGCTGACGGCGGCGCCTGTGGCGGCGCCTGCCGGTGCGGGAATGCGTATCCCCGAGCCCACGTTCGAGTTGGTCGATGACGACGTGGTCGAAAACAAGATTCTGGCATCGCGCATGGCTTTGCCTGTCCTGGAGCAGGTCAGTGCGGCCTTCGAGGCCCTGCGCCTGCGCGTCCAGGCCCTGGAGGGACAGGATCTTCCATCCACCGACATCCTGCGCCCGGAAGCCGTGGCCTTGCGGCTGGTGGACAGCTGGGGCAAGGCCGGATTGCCGCGCGAAGACCTGCAGACTGTGCTTGATCCCCTGCAGCGCGAGTTGGCGACGCTTCTGCAGACGGTCTACCAAGCCTGCAACGATTCTTTGCAGAACCAGGGCATTGATGCAAAGCAGGATCTGCGCGTACGCCGCCCGCCGACGTCCGGGGCGGTAGGACTGCAGGCTGCACCGGCCTCGCGTGCATTGGAGCAATCACAGGAGGCCGTGGCTGCAGCCCGGGCCCGGGCGCAGGCTTCGGGGCGCGGACAGGTGGCTCCGATGATGGGGGGGCAGGGGCCTGCGTATGGCATGCCGCCATCGGCCACCGGCATGGTCGGAATGTCGGGTATGACACCGCTGGCCCGCGCGCGCCAGCGGGCCCATGGTGTGATGGGGCAGCTGCGACGCCTGCTGACCCAGCCGGCCACGGGGTTCGACATGGTGAATGCGCCACCCGCGTCGGCGGCACTGGCCCATGCGCTGGCGGCCCATCGTGTGCAGGCCGAGACCTACTACAGCACCGTGGGCGGGGCTGTGGTCGAGGACTACAGCCCCGCCGCCGTGGTGCAGCTTGCTGGGGTGGTGCGCAATCGCGCCACCGAGTTCAAGAAAAAAGCCGACACCCAGGGCGAAAAAGCCATTATCGAGGTGGTGGCGCTGATGTTTCAGAGCATCCTGGCCGAAGATCGCATTCCACCGGCCGTGCGGGTGTGGTTTGCTCGGCTGCAGGTTCCGGTGTTGCGCGTGGCGCTGGCCGAGCCGGAATTTTTCAGCAACCTGAACCACCCGGCACGGCAGCTCATCGACCGCATGGGTTCGTGCGCCCTGGGGTTTGACGCGACCTCCATCACGGGCAGTGCGCTTGAAGCCGAGATCAAGCGCATCGTGCAGGTGATCGAACAGTATCCCGAGACCGGGCGGCGCGTGTTCCAGCTGGTGTACGACGAGTTCGAAAAATTCCTGGCCAAGTTCCTCACGGAAAAGCAGGCGACCTCGCGCCTTGTGAGTGTGGCGCAGCAGGTCGAGCAGAAGGAAACGCTGGCCATTCAATACACCATCGAGTTGCGCACCATGCTCAAGGACATGCCGGTGCGCGACGAAATCCGCGAGTTTCTCTTCAAGACCTGGGCCGAGGTGCTGGCGCTGTCGGCGGTGCGTGAAGGTCCACAGCATGCCGACACGATTGCATTCAAGCGGACGGCCGCCGATCTGGTGTGGGCGGCCAGCGCCAAGCCCAACCGCAGCGAGCGTGCCCAGGTCATCCAGAGTCTGCCCGCATTGTTGCAGCGGCTGCGCCAGGGGCTGGCGCTCATGGGCATCACGGGGGCCGCGCAGGATGCCCAGATCAAGGCGCTCACGGATACCCTGGCTGAAGCATTCCTGTCGAAGACTGCCGCCATTCCGATGGAGCACATCGAGGCGATGGCCAAGCGGCTGGAAAACCTGGAAGATTTTATCGGCGACGCCGACATGGGAGACTTGCCGCTGGATGCCGAGAGTATCGAAATGATGACTGGTATCGATGCTTCGGCCATCCATGTCGTGGCCGACAACGGGGCGCCGGTGGACGACGCCATGGTGACCTGGGCCCAGGAGCTTCAATTGGGCAACTGGTTCACGCTGGATCACAACGGGTCGAGCAACCAGGTGCAATATGCCTGGCACAGCCAGCGCAAGCAGCTGCATCTGTTCGCAGCGACCGATGGCCGCAGCTACCTCATCCAGTTGCGCCGCCTGGGGGCGTATTTGCAGGCCGGTCTGCTGGTGGCTCGTGAGGAAGAAGGACTGACGGTACGCGCCACACGCGACGCACTGGCCAAACTCAACGCCAATCCGGAGCGTCTGCTCGGTTGATCTGCGGGTGGGGGGGGGCGGCGTTTTGCCGGGCCGAATTCGAGGGTCAGGCCAGGCCCATGCGCTGGAACAGTCCACCGGGGAGCCGCCCGACCAGTCCTGCCAATTCCAGTTCCAGCAATTGCACCTGCAAGCGTGCGGTATCCAGTCCGCTTCGCGCCTGCAAGGCATCCAGACCGATGGGGTCAAATCCCATGGCCTCCAGCAGAGAGTGGTGCATCGTGTCCCCCATTGCCGGGGTGGCCGAGGGCGCGGTCGTTGGTGGCTGCGATGCAGCAGGCCAATGGAGCTCTTCCATCACATCCTGTGCCGATTCCACCAGCTTGGCCCCTTGGCGAATGAGGGCGTGGCACCCGCGTGACTGGATGGCGTGAATGGATCCCGGGATCGCGAAGACTTCGCGCCCTTGCTCGCTGGCCAGTCGCGCTGTGATCAGCGAGCCGGAGGCAGGAGCCGCCTCCACCACCAGCGTTCCCTGGGACAGGCCGGAGATGATCCGGTTGCGCTTAGGGAAATTGCCCGGCAGGGGAGGGGTTCCCAGCGGGTATTCGCTGACCAGCAGACCCTGTGCGGCGATGCGGTGCGCCAGGTCAAGATGGCGGCTGGGATACACACGGTCCAGCCCGGTGCCGACCACGGCGATGGTGGCAGGCGTGGCGTCATCGTCCGCACCTGCGGCCAGCGCGCCCTCATGGGCGGCCGCATCAATACCGAGGGCCAGCCCCGACACGATGGTCAAACCCGCACTGCGCAGGGCGCGGGCAAACTGCCGGGCATTGTCCTGACCCTGCGGCGTGGGGTTGCGGCTGCCGACCATGGCCAGGCAGCGCATTCCTGCCAGGGCACCCGGCACCATGAAGCGCGGTGCACCCAGAAGATACAACAGCAAGGGTGGGTCATCGGTGTCCAGCAGCGTGGCCGGATACAGCGGATGCCCCAGCGGCGCGACGGCCCGCACCGGTGCGCCACTGGCTTGCGCCTCCTGCAGCCATTGCCAGGTGGCGTCAACGAGTGCAACCAGGGTTTCCGGTGGCGAGAGCAGTGCGCTGGCCTGGTGTGCGGTGACGCAGGCCTGGAGCGCCTGTGGCGACTGCTCGAAAATGCGTTGCGGCCAACCGAACGCCACCAGAAGGCGCCGCGCTGCCGTGCCGCCGACCCCCGGGGTGAGCGTCAGCCGCAGCCAGGCTGCAAGTTCATCGCGTTCCATCGGGGATATGCGTCCCACCCTGCGCATGTGGCGCCGGGCGAACTGGCGGATCGGTTATTGCGGATTGACCAGACGGTCGCCCACCCGGACAGGGGTGCTGACGTCCAGAATGAGCGCATAGGCCACGCGGTCGAATGTCCGGAACACCATGACCACACCATTGCTTTCGCTGGGGAGTTTGATCTCCGAGCGTTGCTCTGCGGTGGTGTCACGGATGCGGCTTCCTTTGGTCAGCAGGTTGAGGACATGACCGACCTCGATGCCATCCTGAGTGCCACGATTGATGGCAATCACATTGTTCTGGGCTGCATTGGCGACGGCTGAACTGCCATAGATGGAGACCACCCGGGCGTCCACATCGACGCCCGGGGCGTGGGGAACGTAGCTGGTAAAGGTGCGTGGCGGGGAAGGCAGCAGCCGGTCGCCTGCACGGATCTCTTCCTTGATGGAGGTGATGTCGAGGGTGGCCGGGACGTAATCGGAGGTGATGCCGCCCTTGCCGTTGGCGCTGTCTTCGTAGCCTTCGCCGCGCACCATCACGGCTTTGCCGAGATACTGCGCTTCGTACCCGAGGACGTCCCCGGTCATCGGGTCCTTCAGCGCGACGGCATTGCGAAAAATGCGGTACTGGCGTGGTTCGCCGGGCTCGGCCCGCATCGGGCTGGCGGCGTCTGCGCGCGCATAGATGCGGTCATTGGCCGACATCAGCACGCGGTCTTCCGTGGTGCCCACAATGCGTGGGGCCTGGCTCAAGGTATCGGCATCCACCACCAGGGGTTCCGCCAGGAAGGGTTCGATCAGGTGGGATTTCAGCGTGGGAAGAGCCGATTCCGACAAGCTGTTGCTGCGCGTCCGTGGAGAGACGCGCACGGTTTCGAGCGCTCCAGGGGCACTGGTGCGCAGACGCGCAAAACCGCCCGTCTTTTCGAGATGGAGGGTTTGCCCCGGAAAGATGAGATGCGGATTTCGAATGGCTTGCAGGTTCATGCCCCAGAGTTCCGGCCAGCGCCAGGGGCGCTTGAGGTACATGCCGGAAATGCCCCAGAGCGTGTCGCCACTTTTGACGATGTAGGTATCCGGTGCATCGGGGGACAGTTCGGCCAATGGCACGCCCTGCGCCGCGACCTGTTCGGCCGTAGCGCGCTGGCTGTGGGTGACGGGATGGCCTTGTGCCAAGGCCAGAGGGCTGGCCAATGCGGCGCAGATGAGGGTGACGGCACCCCATGTTGCCCGTTGCAGACCGGAGAATGCCGCCATATCGTTCCTGTTTTGATGCATTGCTGAATGCCCCCTCGCTGGCGCCACAATGCACCGCGCAGAGCGGTGAATGCGGCGAAATTCATTACAAACCAACTGAGATTCTCTGCTCAAGCCCTTGATTCGGCAATGATTATTGGATAAGGCGGCTGCACTGGGCTGAAAAAGTGGCGAAAATAGCGACATCTTTTTGGCGCGTCCATGGCAATTCTTCCCATTCTTTGTTATCCCGACCCCCGTCTGCACATCGTGGCAAAACCTGTGCAGGCGGTGGATGATCGTGTTCGCCGCCTGGTGTCGGACATGCTGGAAACCATGTACGACGCCCACGGCATTGGTCTTGCGGCCACGCAGATCGACGTGCACGAGCGCATCGTCGTCATCGATGTCTCCGAGGAGCGCAACGAGCCGCTGGTGTTGATCAATCCGGAGATTGTCTGGTTCAGTGCCGAGAAGCATCGGGGGGATGAAGGCTGCCTGTCGGTGCCCGGGATCTACGATGGGGTCGAGCGTTCAGCCGCCGTGCATGTGCGGGCCATGGACGCCCACGGGCAATCGCGCACGATCGAGGCCACTGAACTGCTGGCCGTCTGCGTCCAGCACGAGCTGGACCACCTGCTGGGCAAGGTGTTTGTCGAATACCTCTCTCCCCTCAAGCGCAACCGCATCAAATCCAAGATGCTCAAGCGCCAGCGCGAGGATCGCCCATGAGTTCCATCCAGCGCCCGGTCGTTGGAGCTGCGGCTGTTCTGGTGCTGTGCGCCCTGCTATCGGGTTGTGCGACCTCCAGCGATGTATCGCCCGGCGCGACCGTTGACGACGTGTTGGCACGCTGGGGGGCGCCGTGGGCGACCTATCAGCTGCCCGTGGGGCAGCGGCTGCTGTACCGTCCGCAGGCAGGGCAGGTGCAGAGTCTGGACTTTGATGCATCGGGGCGGCTTGTGGCCAGGGAGCAGGTGCTGGCCCGTCAGAAGCTGGAGGGCATCACGGTCGGCCAGTGGCGGGCCGCCGACCTCCAGCAAACCTTCGGGCCACCCGCTCGCCGCGCAGCCGATGGCGAGAAGGGGAGTGTCTGGACCTACTTCTTCCAAGAATACGGGGTGCATCGGCTGGTACGCATCCACCTGGATGCCGCCGGGGTGGTGGTTCGCACGGAGTTTGCGGATGATCCGGCGGCCGACCAGCGCTACCGCTGAACACCGTTTCCTGCGCCCATGAGCTTGAAAGTCATCTTCGCCGGGACACCGGAGTTTGCCCGCATGGCCCTGAAGACGCTGATCGAGGCCGGCTATCCGGTGCCTTTGGTGTTGACCCAGCCAGACCGTCCTGCCGGGCGAGGCATGAAGCTGCAGGCATCACCCGTCAAACAGCATGCGCTGGAGCATGGCATTCCCGTCGTGCAGCCGCGCAGCCTGCGGCTGGAGGGCAAGTATCCCGAAGATGCGGCACAGGCACGCGCCGCCATTGCGGCAGCCCAGGCCGATGTCATGGTGGTGGCTGCCTATGGCCTGATTCTTCCCCAGTGGGTGCTGGACGCGCCACCCAGAGGATGCTTGAACATTCACGCCAGCCTGTTGCCGCGCTGGCGAGGGGCGGCCCCCATTCACCGCGCCATCGAGGCGGGTGACGAACAGACGGGCGTGACCATCATGCAGATGGATGCGGGTCTGGATACCGGCGACATGCTGCTGCGGGAGGCCGTGGACATCCTGCCTCAGGATACGACAGCCGTCCTGCACGACCGGCTTGCAACCCTCGGGGGGCGGCTCATTGTGCAGGCGCTGCAGCAGGCGGAGCGCGGTGAACTGGCGCGTGTGCCGCAGCCCCGGGAGGGCGTGACCTATGCGCACAAGATTGAAAAGGCCGAAAGCCTGGTCGACTGGTCCCGGCCGGCCGAAGAAATCGCCCGCCGCATTCGAGCGTTCGATCCGTTTCCTGGTGCCAGCACCGTCCTGGGGCCGGAGGTCATCAAGCTCTGGGCTTGCAAAATTGATAGCTGTCAGCGCATGACGGACGTGCGTTGTGGCCATATTTTGTCTGTAGATGACACGGGCGTCCTGGTGGCATGCGGCGAGGGCGCACTGCGCCTGACCATGATGCAGCGCTCCGGGGGCAAGCGCCTGGCAGCCGCTGATTTTCTGCACGGATTCGACCTCCGCCCGGGCATGGTGCTCGGCGTACCTGCGGCTGGAGCGGGCGGGTGAGCTGGCTCGCGGTGGGTGCCGCCGTGCGCCATCCGTCGTTTCGCCAGGGTGTGAACGACATGCTGGGCCCGGCGGTGGGCGTTGGCGCCTGGGGGCTGGTGACCGGCGTGGCCATGGTCAAGAGTGGCATGTCGGTTCCCATGGCGTTGCTCATGTCGCTGCTGGTGTACGCGGGGAGCGCGCAGCTGGCGGTGATCCCCTTGCTGGCGGCAGGTGCGCCACTCTGGGTGGTGTGGCTCACGGCGGCTTGCGTGAACCTGCGCTTCGTGATTTTCAGCAGCATGTGGCGCACGTATTTCCAGCCGCTGCCCTTGCGCCAGCGGCTCACGATTGGCTATTTCAGTGGCGACGTGATCTTCGTGGCTTTCATGAAGCGCTTCCCCGAGCCTCGGCCCGGTCCGGGGCAGGTGCCTTACTTCTGGGGGGCGGCATCGGTGAACTGGGCGGCCTGGCAAATCCCTTCGATCGCTGGCATCCTGCTGGCCCATGCCATACCGCTGTCCTGGGGTCTGGGCTTTGCCGGTGTGCTGGCGCTGCTGGGCATCTTGCTTTCACTGCTATTTGACCGCGCCACCTGGCTGGCCACGGGCGTGGCGGCCACGGCGGCCATCGCGGCCTTTGCCCTGCCGCTCAAGCTCAACATCCTCGTGGCGATCGCTGCCGCCGTGGCAGCGGGCTTGATGATGGAGGCGGTGGAGCGGCGCCGCCGCGGGGTAGCACCGGGCCATGGAGACGGTGCGCCATGAGTGCGGATGAACTCTGGCTGGTCCTGGCCATTGCGGTGCTGGCAGCCATCACGGTGCTGGCGCGGGCGTTCTTCATGATCCCGGAGCGCGAAATCCCCATGCCGGACTGGTTGCGCCGCGGCTTGAAATATGCGCCGCTGGCCGCCCTGACGGCCGTGATTGCACCGGAAATCCTCATGACACAGGGAAACCTCATCGGCACGCTACAGGATGCGCGCCTGCCCGCAGTCCTGTGTGCCACGGCCTACTATTTCTGGCGGCGCGGCATTCTGGGCACCATCGTCGTGGGCATGCTGGTCTATCTGCCGCTGCACGTCGGTCTGGGCTGGTAACCGCTGGCGCGTGCCTACAATGGCAGCCCTGCCGCATGTGCGACTTGCCAGACTGACCATTCCCATGAACATTCTTCGCTTCTCCGATCTGTGCGCCCAGGGCCGTGCCCGTGGCCAGCGCGTTTTCATCCGTGCCGACCTGAACGTGCCGCTCGATGGCGACGGTGCCATTACCGAGGACACGCGCATCCGCGCCTCGGTGCCCTGCATCCAGATGGCTCTGGATGCGGGAGCGGCCGTCATGGTCACCAGCCATCTGGGTCGTCCGACCGAAGGGGCATTCAAGCCGGAAGATTCCCTGGCGCCTGTGGCGGCGCGCCTGTCCAGCCTGCTGGGCCGCGACGTGCCCCTCGTCGCCGACTGGGTCGACGGTGTGCAGGTGCAGCCGGGACAGGTGGTGTTGCTGGAGAACTGCCGCGTCAATGTGGGCGAGAAGAAAAACAGCGAAGCCCTGGCGCGCAAGCTCGCAGCGCTGTGCGATATTTTTGTCAACGATGCCTTCGGTACGGCCCACCGTGCCGAGGGAACGACTTACGGCATCGCCCAGTTTGCACCGATTGCCTGCGCCGGCCCGCTGCTCGCGGCCGAAATTGATGCCATCACCAAGGCACTGGCCAGCCCGAAACGCCCGCTGGCGGCCATTGTGGCGGGCTCCAAGGTGTCCACCAAACTCACCATTCTCCAAAGCCTGTCAAAGAACGTGGATCAGCTGATCGTCGGTGGTGGCATTGCCAACACCTTCATGCTGGCTGCGGGCCTGCCTATCGGCAAGAGTCTGGCGGAGCCAGGATTGCTGGATGAGGCGCGCGCGGTGATCAACGCCATGAAGGCCCGCGGAGCCGAGGTGCCTATTCCCACGGATGTGGTCACGGCCAAGACATTTGCGGCCGATGCGCCCGCTGTCATCAAGGCGGCCCAGGACGTGGCTGAGGATGACCTGATTCTGGACATCGGGCCCGACACGGCCCGCCGCCTGGCGGACCAGCTCCTGCAGGCGGGCACCATCGTCTGGAACGGGCCGGTGGGTGTTTTTGAGTTCGCACCCTTTGAAAATGGAACGCGGACCATTGCACAGGCCATTGCCAGGTCGCCTGCATTCAGTATTGCCGGGGGAGGGGATACCCTGGCAGCCATTGCCAAATACGGTATCGAGAAAGACATGGGATATATCTCGACCGGTGGCGGTGCGTTTCTCGAAGTGCTCGAAGGGAAAACACTGCCGGCTTTCGAGATTCTTGAAAAGCGCGCTTCGACTTGATGGGGCGGGGAAACTTCGGACTGTGACAAAAACAACAAAGCGTCTGCATCCGGGCGCAGTTAGCGCATCTTTTTCTTGTTTTTGTTGAGCATAACGCCCAAAATTAATTTCAATCGTGCGGGATATCGCTTTTCTGTGGGCCCGTCGTTCAAGTCCGTAGGAGGGAATCATGGTGTTTTCAAAGGCAATCAGCCTGGCCGTGCTGGCTGGCGCTGTGGCAACTATGGTGGGATGCGCATCGAGGGCGCCCATTCCCCTCGCCGAGAATTTTGAATTGACGGTGCAGCCCAAGGTGCGCTCCGCAGGTCACTGGGAACTGGTTTCAAACGACGTGGTCGCTCAAACGCTGGCCACTCTCGACAAAGTCGGTGTGGCGCCCGGAACGCAGCTGCATGTGGCTTTGCCCGGCAATCCCAGTTCCTTCGACCTGGCGTTCCGCGACTTTCTGATTACCAAGCTGGTACAGAGCGGAGCTCCGGTGCAGCAGATGCCGGGCCAGACGCTTGACGTGACGTACCACACCCAGCTGGTGCGCCACAACAGCGAGCGCCCCCATTTCATCCCCGGCCAGTTCACCATGATTGCCGCCGGACTCATGGCCGCCTATGGGCTGCGCCATGAGCACCTGGATGCACAGCTGCTGGCCACCCTGGGCCTTACTGCAGCGGCGGATTATGGTGCCAGCATCAATTCGGGTGGACCGACCAATACCGAGATGATTCTGACCACCACCGTGACGCGCGGTGGCCAGTACATCGTCCGCAAGACGGATGTGTACTACCTTGAAAACGCTGACACCCCGTTGTTCATGCGTCCTTCGTACAAGAACGTCAACATGAAGGTGGTTTCGCAATGAAATCGTACGCACTCTTGACCGCACTGGCCGGCGCGCTGCTGGCGGGCTGTGCCTCGAACAATGTTCCTGTACGCGCTGAACCCAGCTACCAGGAAGCGGCCAGCAGCCAGTTTCTGCAAGCCAACCGCGATGCCGTGACCAAGCTTGTCGCCGGTTTCAACATGGACTCCCTGGGCGGTGGTCCGGTGTTGGTGGCCACGGTGGTCAACGTCAATGACCTGAGCCGTTCTGCGCCGTTGGGCCGTACGCTTTCGGAGCAATATGCCTCGGTCATGGCGGGCAGCGGATTCAATGTGAAGGAAATCAAACTCCGTGGCGATGTGTTCGTCAAGGAAGGTGCGGGCGAATTGTTGCTCTCGCGTGAGATCAAGGATATCGCGCGCAGCCACAATGCTTCGCTGGTGCTGGTGGGCACCTATTCCGCGGCAGCCAACTTCACCTATGTCAGCCTCAAGCTGGTCCGGACCGAAGACGGTCGTATCGTGCGGGGCCACGACTATGCCTTGCCCAACGACCGTGATGTGCAGCGTCTGCTGCAGGTGCCCCGTTGAGTTTCACACCGAGCATTGGCTTGGAAATCAAATAAGAAGGCCGTCTGATGACGGCCTTTTTTATGGTCTGTCCGATGGGAGCAGCACGAATACGTGCAGCGCGCTGAAAAATGCTTTTCCAGAGGCTGGGTGTTTCACACGTCGTTGCGGGCATGTAACCCAATCCGTGTGAAAATTGAAATCTAATTACATATACGAAAGAAGCTGTTCATGTTGTTGCGTCGCGCCACCAAGATTGTTGCCACTCTGGGCCCCGCCTCCAGTGAGGCGCTGCTTCTGGAGCAAATGATCAAGGCAGGCGTGAATGTGGTGCGCCTCAACTTCAGCCACGGAACCGCGCAGGACCATATCGACCGCGCAAGGATGGTGCGTGAGGCAGCGCAGCGGGCGGGCAGGGAAGTGGCCATCATGGCGGACTTGCAGGGTCCCAAGATTCGTGTCGGCAAATTTGTGCAGGGGCGAGTGATGCTGGAGGCCGGGGCGCCCTTCGTGCTGGACGCATCCCGGACCGAACCGGGGGACCAGGATGGGGTGGGTCTGGATTACAAGGAACTTCCCCGGGACACCCGTGCCGGCGACGTACTCCTTTTGAATGACGGTCTTATTGTTCTTACCGTGGACGCGGTGCGTGGCGAAGCAGTGCACACCACGGTCAAAATTGGTGGCGAGCTCTCGAACAACAAGGGCATCAACAAGCAGGGCGGTGGTCTGACAGCGCCGGCATTGACGGCAAAGGACATGGAGGACATCCGCACGGCCATGAGTCTGCAGGCCGACTATGTGGCGGTGAGCTTTCCAAAAAACGCCACGGACATGGAAATGGCACGCCAGCTGTGCAATGTGGCGGCTGCGCCTTACAAGCACCGGCCAGGGCTGATTGCAAAAATCGAGCGGGCAGAGGCCATTCCACGGCTGGAGGAAATTCTGCGGGCCAGCGACGGCATCATGGTGGCGCGTGGTGACCTGGCCGTGGAGGTGGGTAATGCGGTGGTGCCCGCGCTCCAGAAGAAAATGATCCGGATGGCGCGTGACATGGACAAGGTGGTCATCACGGCAACGCAGATGATGGAGAGCATGATCAACAACCCCGTGCCGACACGCGCCGAGGTCAGCGATGTCGCCAACGCGGTACTTGATGGCACGGATGCCGTCATGCTCAGTGCGGAGACTGCTGCGGGTAAATATCCGCTCGAAACCGTGCTGGAGATGGCGAAAATCTGCGCTGCGGCGGAAGCGGCCGAAGATGTGCAGCTCGATGCAGATTTTTCGGGGCGTACCTTTGGGAGCATCGACCAATCGATTGCCATGGGGGCGTTGTTCACGGCGCACCACCTCGGTGCCAAGGCCATCGTTGCCATGACCGATAGCGGCTCCACCGCCCTGTGGATGAGCCGCCACCGCATCCATATCCCGATCTACGCGCTGACCCCCAAGATCGCGACGCAGCGACGCATGGCTCTCTTTCGCAACGTGCGGCCGCTGCTCATGGATACCAGCGCAGACCGTGATACGGCCTTGGAGCAGGCAGAGCGGCACCTTAAAATGCGCAACATTGTCAGCAGCGGAGACGTCTACGCCATCACCTGCGGCGAGCCCATGGGGGCACCCGGGGGAACCAATATGCTGAAAATTTGCCGCGTCGTCTGAACGTGTGCGCTGGAATGCGCGGGCAGGTGTTGCCTGCCTTGAGGGTAGAGAAGGAAGTGATAGGGAGGGTCGGAGGCCGCTAAAATCAGCGGTTACCAAGCGGTTACCAAGCGGTTGCCGCCGCCCTGTACCGTTTTCTGTGCCTCCCTAACCCTGATCGGATCACTACCATGCCTCTCGTATCGATGCGCGAACTGCTTGACCATGCCGCCAGCAATGGCTATGGCATTCCTGCCTTCAACGTCAACAACCTGGAGCAGGTGCAGGCTGTGATGGCGGCCGCCGACGAGGTGGGGGCGCCCGTGATTCTTCAGGCCAGCGCAGGAGCACGCAAGTACGCTGGCGAGAGCTTCATCAAGCACCTGATTCAGGCCGCCTGCGAAGCCTATCCGCACATTCCGCTGGTCATGCACCAGGACCATGGCACCTCGCCCAAGATCTGCCAGGGCGCGATTGACCTCGGCTTTGGTTCGGTCATGATGGACGGCTCGCTGATGGAAGATGGCAAGACCCCCGCTTCTTTCGAATACAACGTCGACGTCACTCGCAAGGTCGTCGAGATGGCGCACAAGGTCGGCGTGACCGTGGAAGGTGAACTTGGCTGCCTGGGTTCACTGGAAACCGGCGAGGCGGGCGAGGAAGACGGTATCGGCGCCGTCGGCAAGCTTGACCACAGCCAGATGCTGACCGATCCCGAAGAAGCGGCGCAGTTTGTCAAGGCCACCCAGCTGGATGCGCTGGCGATTGCCATCGGCACCAGCCATGGCGCCTACAAGTTCACCCGCCCACCCACTGGCGACGTGCTGGCCATCTCGCGCGTCAAGGAAATCAACGCTCGCATCCCCAACACCCACCTGGTGATGCATGGATCGTCGTCGGTGCCCCAGGATCTGCTGGCCATCATCAACCAGTACGGCGGCAAGATGAAGGAAACCTACGGCGTGCCTGTCTCGGAGATCCAGGAAGCCATCAAGTACGGCGTGCGCAAGATCAACATCGATACCGATATCCGCCTCGCCATGACCGGTGCTGTGCGCAAATTTCTGGCCGAAAACCCCGACAAGTTCGATGCCCGTGAATGGCTCAAGCCCGCGCGCGAAGCCGCCAAGGCCATCTGCAAGCAGCGCTACCTTGAATTTGGCTGCGAAGGCCAGGGCTCCAAGATCAAGGGTGCGAACCTGCTGATGATGGCGCAAAAATACGCTGCGGGTGAACTGGCCCAAGTGGTGAACTGACGCCAACGCATCCATACAGAAAAACGGCAGCATTGGGGCTGCCGTTTTTGTTTGGGGGCCCTTCTCTACCCGTGCATGTCCGATAGAAGATAGGACCGTGAAATTTCTTCATGTAAGCTCGCGGTCAGTTTGTCCGTGCGATTGCGGTGTGGAGCATGCCTGCCCCGATTCACGACACATGCAAGACCCAGCGACGCTTGCGCAACGATCACGAAACCTGGAGGAGACCATTCATGCAAACCAATCCCACCCCACCGGCGCAGCGCATCGGCGTGCCCCGGGAAACCTTCCATGGCGAAAAGCGCGTTGCCACCGTGCCCGACGTGGTGGAAAAGCTCGTCAAGCTTGGCTTCTCGGTCGCTGTCGAATCCGGTGCGGGCGATGCCGCCCATTGCAGCGATGAAGCCTACCGTGCCGCTGGTGCCGAGGTGCTGCCGGATGCCGCCGCACTGTGGGCTGCTTCGGACATTGTGCTCAAGGTGCGCCCGCCCAGCAGCGACGAAGTGGCGCTGATGCGTGATGGCGGTACGTTGATCGGTTTTGTCTGGCCCGCCCAGAACCCGGAACTGATGCAGCAGCTCGCTGCCAGGAACGCCACGGTACTGGCCATTGACTGCCTGCCGCGCACCCTGAGCCGTGCGCAGAAGATGGACGCGCTGACATCCACCGCAGGGGTGAGCGGTTACCGCGCCGTCATCGAAGCGGCCAATGCCTTCGGCCGCTATTTCAACGGCCAGATCACGGCGGCGGGCAAGGTGCCCCCGGCCAAAGTATTCATCGCAGGTGCGGGCGTGGCGGGCCTGGCGGCCATCGGAACGGCAGCCAACCTGGGCGCCATCGTGCGGGCCAACGATACGCGCGCCGAGGTGGCTGACCAGGTCAAGTCGCTGGGCGGTGAGTTCGTCAAGGTGGACTATGAAGAAGAGGGCTCGGGCGGTGGCGGCTACGCCAAGGTGATGAGCGAGGGCTTCCAGGCCGCACAACGCCAGATGTACGCCACCCAGGCCAAGGACGCGGACATCATCATCACGACGGCCCTGATCCCCGGAAAGCCCGCGCCCAAGCTCATCACCGCCGAGATGGTGCAGTCGATGAAGCCGGGCAGCGTGATCGTGGACATGGCTGCCGAGCAGGGCGGCAATTGCGAACTGACCGTGCCCGGCGAGGCCGTGGTGCGCCACGGCGTGACCATCATCGGCTACACCGATCTGGCTTCGCGCCTGGCCAAACAGTCGTCCACGCTGTATGCCACCAACCTCATGCGCCTGATCGAGGAACTGTGCAAGGCCAAGGACGGCGTGGCCGTGGTCAACATGGAAGACGACGCCATCCGGGGCCTAACGGTCATCAAGGAGGGTGCCATCACCTGGCCCGCACCGCCGCTTAAGGCAGCGCCGGCGCCCGCGCCCAAGCCTGCCGCAGCCCCTGTGGCCGAAAAGAAAAGCGGGCATGGCCACGGCAGCAGCGCCCCGTTGCCCGCCAAGACCCTGGCCATTCTCTTTGCCGTGGCTGCGCTGGCGTTCTGGTTCATCGGAGCCTATGCGCCTGCGGCCTTCCTGGGGCACTTCACGGTGTTCGTGCTGGCCTGCTTCATCGGCTACATGGTGGTATGGAACGTCACACCCGCGCTGCATACGCCGCTGATGAGCGTGACCAACGCCATTTCCAGCATCATCGCCATCGGCGCGCTGGTGCAGATCGCGCCGCCCGAAGCGGGTGTCAACGGGCGCCCCGACGGGCTGATCCTCTGGCTGGCCTTTGCCGCCATTGTGCTCACCGCTGTCAACATGTTCGGCGGATTCGCCGTGACGCGCCGCATGCTCGCCATGTTCCGCCGATAAGAACGAGACACAACTAGAACACGCAAGGAAAGATGCTCATGTCCCAAAGTCTCGCCACGGTGGCCTATCTTGGCGCCGCCATTCTCTTTATTCTGAGCCTGGGTGGCTTGTCCAACCCGGAAACCTCGCGCCGCGGCAACCTGTTCGGCATGGTCGGCATGGCGCTGGCCGTGCTGGCCACGGTGTTCGGACCGCGCGTCAGCCCCATGGGCGTCGCCTGGATCGTCGGTGCGCTGGTGGTGGGCGGTGGCATTGGCCTGTACGCCGCCAAGGTCGTGAAGATGACCCAGATGCCCGAACTGGTCGCGCTCATGCACAGCCTGGTGGGTCTGGCGGCCTGCCTGGTCGGCTTTGCCAGTTATGTGGATACCTCGATCCAGCTGCAGGGCGCGGAGAAGGTCATCCACGAGGTGGAAATCTACGTCGGCATCCTGATCGGCGCTGTGACCTTCTCGGGCTCGCTGATTGCGTTCGGCAAGCTCAACGGCAAGATTGGCGGCAAGCCGCTGCTGCTGCCCGCGCGCCACTGGATGAATCTGGTCGGCCTGCTGGTGGTGATCTGGTTCGGTCGCGAGTTCGTTCACGCATCCACGGTGGCCGAAGGCATGCTGCCGCTGATCGTGATGACCGTGATCGCGCTGCTGTTTGGCGTGCACATGGTGATGGCCATTGGTGGTGCAGACATGCCGGTGGTGGTGTCCATGCTCAACAGCTACTCGGGCTGGGCCGCTGCGGCCACGGGCTTCATGCTGGGCAACGACCTGCTGATCGTGACCGGCGCGCTGGTCGGCTCCTCGGGTGCCATCCTGTCGTACATCATGTGCAACGCAATGAACCGCAACTTCATCAGCGTGATCGCGGGCGGCTTTGGTTCCGGTGGCGGTTCGACGCCCGCCAAATCGGGCGAAGCGGCCGAGCCGCAGGGTGAGGTGGTGCCGGTGAGCGCTGCCGAGACGGCCGAACTGCTGCGCGATGCCAAGAGCGTCATCATCGTGCCGGGTTACGGCATGGCCGTGGCGCAGGCACAGCACACGGTGTACGAGATCACCAAGACCCTGCGCGAAAAGGGCGTGAATGTGCGTTTCGGCATCCACCCGGTCGCGGGCCGCATGCCGGGCCACATGAACGTGCTGCTGGCCGAGGCCAAGGTGCCCTACGACATCGTGATGGAGATGGACGAGATCAACGAGGACTTCCCGGACACCGATGTGGTCATGGTCATTGGTGCCAACGACATCGTGAATCCCAGCGCCCTCGAAGACCCGGGCAGCCCCATTGCCGGCATGCCGGTGCTCGAAGTGTGGAAGGCCAAGACCTCGATCGTGATGAAGCGCTCGATGGCCTCGGGCTATGCCGGGGTGGACAACCCGCTCTTCTACAAGGAGAACAACCGCATGCTGTTTGGCGACGCCAAGAAAATGCTTGACGAGGTGCTGGGAGCACTCAAGGGCTGACAAGGCATAATTCCCAAGGGAAAAGCACGACCGTGCGAAATTGTTCTTGCACGGTCCATCACACGTGAAAAATAGATCAGGAGACTCGGAGATGACCGACCGCATTTGGCTCAAGAGCTACCCGTCTGGCGTGCCCGCCGACATCGACCCAGGGCAGTACCCGTCCCTCGTCGCACTGATGGAGGAAGCCTTCCACAAGTACGCCGACCGCGTGGCCTACAGCTTCATGGGCAAGGACATCACCTACGCCCAGACGGAGTCGCTGAGCAATGCCTTCGCCACCTATCTGCAGGGCCTGGGCATGGTCAAGGGTGACCGTGTTGCCATCATGATGCCCAACGTCCCGCAGTACCCGGTCACGGTGGCCGCCATCCTGCGCGCCGGTTTCGTGGTGGTCAACGTCAACCCGCTGTACACGCCACGCGAGCTGGAGCACCAGCTCAAGGACTCGGGCGCCAAGGCCATCGTCATCATCGAGAACTTTGCCACCACGCTGGAGCAGTGCATTACCCACACGCCCGTCAAGCATGTGGTGCTGTGTGCCATGGGCGACCAGCTCGGCCTGCTCAAGGGCGCGCTGGTCAACTATGTGGTGCGCAACGTCAAGAAGATGGTGCCGGCCTACAACTTGCCCAATGCCGTGCGCTTCAACGAAGCCATCGCCCAGGGAACGCGCGGCACCTTCAAAAAGCCGGACATCAAGCCCGACGACATTGCCCTGCTGCAGTACACCGGGGGCACCACGGGTGTTTCCAAGGGCGCCGTGCTGCTGCACCGCAATGTGATCGCCAACGTACTGCAGTCCGAAGTGTGGAACGAGCCCGTGATGAAGAAGGTGCCCGCTGGCGAGCAGCCCACCAGCATCTGCGCGCTGCCGCTGTACCACATCTTCGCGTTCACGGTGAACATGATGCTGTCCATGCGCATGGGCGGCAAGACCATCCTGATCCCGAACCCGCGTGACCTGCCCGCCGTGCTCAAAGAGCTGTCCAAGCACACCTTCCACAGCTTCCCGGCCGTGAACACGTTGTTCAACGGCCTGGCCAACCACCCCGACTTCAACACCGTCAACTGGAAGAACCTCAAAGTTTCCGTGGGCGGCGGCATGGCGGTGCAGGGTGCGGTAGCCAAGCTGTGGCTGGAGAAGACAGGCTGCCCGATCTGCGAAGGCTACGGCCTGTCGGAAACCAGCCCTTCGGCCAGCTGCAACCCGGTGACGGCGACGGAATTCACCGGAACCATTGGCGTGCCATTGCCCAGCACCTGGATGAAACTGCTCGACGACGAAGGCAACACGGTCACCGAACTGGGTGTTCCCGGCGAGATCGCCATCAAGGGCCCGCAGGTCATGGCCGGCTACTGGCAGCGCCCCGACGAAACCGCCAAGGTGATGACCGAAGACGGTTACTTCAAATCCGGTGACGTCGGCGTCATGGACGAGCGCGGCTTCTTCAAGATCGTCGATCGCAAGAAGGACATGGTGCTGGTCAGCGGCTTCAATGTCTATCCCAACGAGGTCGAAGAGGTGGTGGCCGCCATGCCGGGCGTGATGGAATGCGCCGTGGTGGGTGTGCCCGACGAAAAGTCGGGCGAAGCCGTCAAGCTGGTCATTGTGCGCAAGGACCCCGACCTCACCGAGGAGGCCGTGCGCGAGTTCTGCCGCCATGAGCTGACGGGCTACAAGCAGCCCAAGGTGGTCGAGTTCCGCGAAGAGCTGCCCAAGACGCCTGTGGGCAAGATCTTGCGCCGAGAACTGCGCGACAAGAAGTAAGCCGCGAGGGGCGAAAGCCCCCGTGCGCCACAATACGGAGCGGCTTCGGCCGCTCTTTGTCTTTCTGGAACACCATGACCACCGCCATCCTCAGCGCCCTTCCCGAAGAACAGTCCGGCCTCGTCGGAAGCCTGGAACAGGCCCGCCGCGTGACGCACGCGGGGCGGGCCTTCTGGCAGGGGGTGTTGCACGGCAAACCGGTGGTGCTGGCGCTCTCGGGCATGGGCAAGGTGGCTGCAGCGACCACGGCCACGGTACTGGTCGAGCGGTTTGGCGTGGCACGCATCGTGTTCACGGGTGTGGCGGGCGGGCTGGGGGACGGTGTGCGGGTGGGTGATGTGGTGGTGGCGCTGGACTATGTGCAGCACGACATGGATGTCTCGCCGCTGTTCCAGCGCTGGCATGTGCCCGGCTACGCGGGGGTGCGTCTACCGTGCGATGCCGGTTTGTCTGCTCATCTTTCAGGAGCTGTCAGCGCTTGTCTGCAAAGCGCTGGGGGCCAGTTTTATGTCAATTCAGATGGTCGGCCACCGCAGCTGCACCGGGGGCTGGTGGCCAGTGGTGACCAGTTCGTGACCAGCGCACAGGTGTCGCGGGCGCTGCGCGATCCCCTGGTGGCGGCGGGGCACGATGTTCTGGCCGTGGAGATGGAGGGCGCTGCCGTGGCCCAGGTGTGCCTGGACTATGGCGTGCCGTTCGCCGCAGTGCGCACCATCTCGGATCGGGCCGACGACGACGCGCATGTGGACTTCCCGGTGTTCATCCAGACAGTGGCCAGCCGCTACGCCGACCACATCGTGCGCCATTTACTCGAATTGCTATAAAAAACATAGCTGCTTGCGCATGATGGGCGGGTGTTTTTTGCCAATATTGCTTGAATTATCCTGGCCTCTTGAAACAGGCACGGCCCAGACCAGCGACCGCCGCGCAAGGGCCGCCCCGCCGCGCTGAGCAAGGTCCCCCTTCCCGGCGAAGCCGAGAGAAGGGGGAGGGCGCGCAGCGCCACAGGGGGTTGTCTTACTTCAACCAGCCGCGCCGACGGAAGTACCACATGGGCACCAGGGCGCTGCACACCATCAGGCCCAGGGCGAAGGGGTAGCCCAGCGTCCACTCCAGCTCGGGCATGAACTTGAAGTTCATGCCGTAGCTGCTGGCGATCAGTGTGGGCGGCAGCAGCGCCACGCTGGCCACCGAGAAGATCTTGATGATCTTGTTCTGGTTGATGTTGATGAAACCGACCGTGGCGTCCATCAGGAAGTTGATCTTGTCGAACAGGAAGGCCGTGTGGCTGTCGAGCGACTCGATATCGCGCAGGATCTGGCGCGCCTCCTCGAACTGCTCGGCGTTGAGCATCTTGCTGCGCATCATGAAGCTGACCGCGCGGCGTGTGTCCATCACGTTGCGGCGGATGCGGCCGTTCAAGTCTTCCTGGCGTGCAATGGCTGCCAGCACCTCGCCGGCGCGGGCGTCGGTCACATCGCCGGCCAGCACCTGGGTGCTGACTTTCTCCAGATCGTCGTAAATGCCTTCGAGCGTGTCGGCCGAATATTCCGCGTCGGCGTCAAAGAGCTTGAGAAGCACGTCCCGTGCATCCTCGATCAGACCCGGCGCCCTGCGTGCGCGCAGGCGCAGCAGACGGAACACCGGGATGTCCTCGTCGTGGATGGAGAACAGCACGCCCTTGCTGCGCAGGCTGGGGTTGATCAGGTTGAGGATAAAGGCCACGCGCACCGAACGCGGCTGGTCGTGGTCGTCGATGAGGAAGTCGCTGCGGATGTGCAGCTCGCCGTTGTCTTCTTCGTAGAAGCGGGCGGACTCTTCGATGTCCTCGTCCATCGCGTCTTCAGGGATGGACAGGCCGTAATACTGGGTGACCCAGCGCTTTTCGTCGAGCGTGGGTGATTCAAGGTCCACCCAGATGGGCTGGAAGCGGGAGAGCTCCTCGAGCGATTCGATCTCTTCCTGGACAAGGCGCCCATTGGCAAGCGTGAAGATGTTGAGCATGTGCTCACTCCCTGGTAGTGGTGGCCGGCAGAGGGGGTGGGGCGCTTTCAGCCCCGGCGCTGGCCTGGGAGCTGAAAGCTATCGACTGGGATAGGCTTCCATGGAACGTTCTCCAAAAATCCGAACGGGGAATTATCGCACCGGCATGTGACGCCTGCATGGCGTGCGCTGCCCGCGCAGCGCCCGGGGTTCAAGGGGCTGCAGGGGTGGACCGTGCCAGGACCCGGGCGAGGCAGAGGTCGGCCCAGGCGGCGGGTTTGGCCTGGGGAGCGCGCAGCAGGTAAGATGCGTCATAGGTGATGACGGCAGGCAGGCCCGCCATGCGGTGCGCCTGTCCGCGCAACTGGCCCAGGGGCTCGGTGCGGCCCAATACCGCGAGGGCCGCCGCACGGCCCATGAGGAGCAGCACCGAGGGCTTTACGGAGGCCAGCGCTTGGGCCAGCACTTCGTCGGGGGGGGCCGCATCGGTGCTGGGGCCGTGCGCGGCCGACAGGGCGCACAGAAACACCCGCGGATGCCGGTGCAGTTGCAGCGCGCGCAGCATGTTGCCCAACAAGCGCCCGGCCTCGCCCTCCAGGGGGTCTGCGTCCGCCAGGCCATCTGCGACGATGAGCCAGCCAGCGCCCAGGGCGGCGGGGGTGTGCTGTGGGTCGGCGCCGGGAAACAGTGCGCGGGGTGGGAGCAGCACACGGGCTGGCAGTGTCTGCCCATGGAGGGTTGCGGGCTGCACGGGCAGCACCGGACGCAGGGGCTGCGGAGCCTTGATCGGAGCCGGGGCGGCGTGCGTTGTGACGGTGGGCGTGGGCTGGGGCGGTGTCCCATGGGTGGACGGCGTTGCGGCAGGTTCCTGTGCCATGGCACCGGGCCACCACAGGGATACGCCCATCTCTTTGAGCATGGCGCGCTGGCGAGAATCGAGGTGCAGACTCATAGCGGACGGCTCATGACCACTGCGTCCTCGCGCTCGGTGCCGATGGCAGGGTAATAGCGCTTGCGCTCGCCCACGCGCCGGAAGCCATTGGCTTCATAGATCTGGCGGGCGCGCAGATTGCTCGCGCGCACCTCCAGCCACAGCCATTGCGCGCCCTGGCCACGGGCCCAGAGGGCCAGAGCATCGAGCAGCACATGCGCCCAGCCTTGGCGCTGGAAGGCGGGGGCCACGGTCAGGTTCAGCAAGTGGGCTTCGTCCACGCCCAGCATGGCGACAAAGTAACCCAGGATCTGCTCGTCGCCCATGAGCAACTGGATCTGGTAACCGCTTGCCATGGCATCGGTGAAATTACCGCGCGTCCAGGGGTGCGAGTAGGCCTGTTGCTCCACGGCCAGCACATCGTCCAGCCGGGCGAGTGACAGGGTCTCGAAACGTGCCGGAAGGCTGTCCAGGGGTTGGGCCGATGCGCTCATCCATGCACCTTTCAGCGGGCGGCGGCGGCTTGCGCTGCCGCACGTTCGGCCGTTGTCTGGGCGACTTTGTCGCGAATGTACAGCGGCTGGGCTGCTGCAGCCGTCACTGCATGGCCGGTGGCCAACAGGTGGGGGGCCAGGCGCAACAGGGCCACCCCCGTGGGCAATGCGCGCACATGCAGCGCACCGGGGGCCAGCCGCTCGCCATAGGCTGCCTGGGCATTGCCGGCCACGGTCCAGCCGGGGGGCACCTGCACAGCCTGGGGTGCGCTCAGGCCCAGATCGCCCATGCCGTGCCAGGCGCTGTCCTGCCATTGGTAGCGCGCTGCGTACACCTCGTCCATGCGGGCGTCCAGCACCGCCACCACATCGGTGCAGCCGTGCTGATGGCGCGCCTGTTCGGCCACGGCGGCCAGTGTGTCAATGGGGAGCACCGGAATGCCGCGCCCTGCGTTGGCCCCGAAGGCCAGGCCCTGGGCCACGGCGCAGGCCGTGCGCAGCCCGGTGAATGAGCCCGGCCCGCGCCCGAACACCAGCGCGTCCAGCTGTGCCAGGTTCAGCGCAGCCTGCTCCAGCAAGCTGAACAGGGCGGCAATCAGCGTGGCCGAGGCCTGTGCGCCGCCAGGTCCGCTGTGCTCCCACACGGCATCGCCGCGCTGCACGGCGATGGACAGGGTGTCGGTGCTGGTGTCGAAAGCAAGCAGGTTCATGAAGCGGTCGGATGGGGCGAGCGGGCATTATCGCCAGACTTCCCGCAGGCCCCCGCAGTGACATCCGCAGACGTCGATGAAATTGTGCTGGCTACCCGGCGCTCCACAGGGGGTTTGCTGCGGGGGCTGGGTGCGAGCAGGGTCATGGGCAGGCCGGAGGGCTGTCAGCCGCTAGACTTCTTGGCATGCCATTTCCTGCTTTCGGTCTGCTGTGTCTGCGCCATGCGCTTTGTGCTGTCTTGGTGGGGGCCGCAGCCACGGCCTTGGCGAGCCCGGGTACTCCCTGGCCTGCCGAGGTGGACGCCGCCCTGGCCCGTGCCAGGTTGCCGCGCGAGGCGCTGTCGGTGTATGTGGCCGACGCGCAGGATGCCCGCGCACCCGTGCGTTTGTCCTATCGGGCACAGGAGCCGGTCAACCCGGCTTCGGTGATGAAGCTGGTGACCACCTATGCCGCGCTGGACCAGCTCGGCCCCGCCTACACCTGGAAGACGCCCGTCTATATCGACGGGGTGGTGCAGGGCGGAAGTCTCAAGGGCGATGTCTATATCCAGGGGCAGGGTGACCCCACGCTGGTCATGGAGCGCCTGTGGCTGATGCTGCGGCGCCTGCAAGGCCAGGGCATCCAGGTCATCGTGGGCGACATTGTGCTGGACCGCACGGCGTTCGACGTTCCCGAGCACGATCCGGCGCGCTTTGACGGGGAGCCCCTGCGCCCCTACAACGCCGCACCCGATGCGTTGTTGCTCAATTTCAAGTCGGTCAGCATGGGCTTTGCGCCCGATGCTGCCGCCGGCGTCGCCCGCATCCAGTACGACCCGCCGCTGGCGGGCGTGCAGCGCCAGGGGAGCGTGCCACTGGCGGCACCGGGAGCCGAGTGCGGCGACTGGCGCGCGTCCCTGCGGGCCGAGCTGTCCGACCCATCCCGCGCGGGGTTCCAGGGGGTGTACCCCGCCGCCTGCGGGGAGCGCGTGTGGCCCGTCGCTTTTGCCGACCCACCCGGGTTTGCCGCGCGGGCCGTGGAGGGCATGTGGCGCGAAATGGGCGGCAAACTTACCGGCAGCGTGCGCCAGGGCAAGGTGCCCGCCGGCCTGCGCCCCCTGTTCATCACCACCTCGCCGACCTTGGCCGAGGTGGTGCGCGACGTGAACAAGTTCAGCAACAACGTCATGGCGCAGCATGTGTTCCTGACGCTGGCGCTGCAGAAGAACGGCGTGGCCACGTTCGACGGCGCGCGCGAGGTGCTGCGCCAGTGGTGGCAAGGGCGGTGGGGCGACGTTCCCATGCCCGTGGCCGACAATGGCGCGGGCCTGAGCCGGGAGGCGCGCATCAGCGCCCAGGCCCTGGGCCGCATGCTGCAGACCGCGTGGACCTCGCCCGTGATGCCCGAACTGGTGGCCTCCCTGCCCATCGTGGGCGTCGATGGCACCTTGCGCCGCAGCAAAAGCAGGGCCGGCACGGCCCACCTCAAGACGGGCAGCCTGCGCGACGTGATGGCCGTGGCCGGCTATGTGCATGGCGCCAGCGGACGGCGCTATGTGCTGGTGGCCATGGTCAACCATGCGGCCGCCGCCGCCGCGCGCCCGGCCCTGGACGCCCTGATCGACTGGACCGCGCGCGACCAGTAGACCGAAACCCCGCCCATGCCATGTCCCTCACCGACCTGATCGGCTACCTGGCCGCCGCCCTCACGACCTGCAGCTTTGTGCCGCAGGCGCTGCACACCTTCCGCACACGCGATGTGCGCGGCATTTCCCTGGGCATGTACAGCGTGTTCACAGTGGGCATCGCCCTGTGGCTGGTGTACGGGCTGGCGCTGAGGGCCTGGCCCATCGTGGGGGCCAATGCCATCACCCTGGCGCTGGCCGGCAGCATCCTGGCGATGAAGCTGCGGTACGGGCGCAGCGAACCACCGCACGACGCCTCGTGAGCTGTCGCACAGGTGTCTGATTGATGTGGGGCCGCGCGTAATCCCCAATGGTGAAGGCACCGCAGGTACAGGCACCATGGCCGTTTTCCGACCTGAGGGATTCATCCATGACGTATTTCCGCTTTACCTGTGTGGCCGCGGCCGCGGCGCTGCTTGTGGCCTGCGGTGGCTCTGACGACCCCGATCGTGGTGCGCTCAAGGAGGCGCCCGTCACGGTGACCACGCTGACCGCGGCACAGATCGATGCCAGCACTGCCGCGGCAGGCCTGCAAGCCCTCAGCGGCAAGGCCAAGTGCGACGTCAAGGTGGTGGCGCTGAACTACATCACCGTGGGCCCGAATGGCAGCGACGAGACCAATGCCTCGGGCGTCATGCTGGTTCCGGGCGGCGCGGCGTGTACCGCGCCCGCAGCGCTGGTGGCCTATGCCAAGGGAACCGATGTGCAAAAGCCGCGCACCCTGGCCAACCCGCAGGACAGTGAAACCTTCCTGCTGGCTGCCATGTACGCGGCCCAGGGCTATGCGGTGGTGGCCACCGACTATCTGGGCTTTGCCAAGTCCTCCCACGCCTACCACCCCTACCTGCACGCCGACTCGGAGGCCACCACGGTGCTTGATTCGGTGCGCGCGGCACGGGCGGCCGCACCGTCCGTGGGCGCCAGCCTGTCGGGTAAGGTCATGTTCACCGGCTACTCCCAAGGGGGCCATGCCTCCATGGCGGCCCACCGGGCGGCCGAGCGCGATCACCCCACCGAATTCAATGTGGTGGCCGGTGCCCACCTCGCGGGGCCGTACAACCTGTCCGGCTCACTCCGGCTGCCCGATGCCATTGCCGGCGTGCAGTTTTTCGTGCCTTACCTCGTGACAGCATGGCAAAAGGTCTACGGCAACGTCTATACCGATGTAAAGACGGTTTTCAAGACGCCTTACTCGGGTTACATCGAGAACCTGCTGCCCAGTCCCACGCTGAACTACACCACGCTGGTGACCACCGGCACGCTGCCGGGCGGCCCCAGCGTGACGCCCAATCAGGCGCGTGACGCGGTGTTCCAGTCCGACTTCCTGCTCGGTGCCCAGACCAGCACCACCCACCCCCTGTACGTGGCGGCCAAGAAGAACGATCTGCTGGGATGGAGCCCCCGGTCGCGCGTGCTGCTGTGCGGCGGCGCCGGCGACCCCACGGTGCCTCCGGCCATTCACCAGCAGGTCATGAAGGCCGACTTCGACAGCCGGGGCCTGACCAACGTCAGCTCGGTGGATGTGGACGCCATGGTGCAGGCAGCTTTCGGGCCCGGTGGCCAGGCACCCACCGATCCGACATCGGCTGCGTTTGCCACCTACTATGGCAATTACCACGGCACCTACGAGCCACCGTTCTGCCATGCGCAGGCACGTGCGTTGTTTGAAATGGTGAAGTGATCCAGCCCCCGGAGCCCGCCGGAAGCGGTGGGTTCTGGGGTGCAAAGCAAAAAGTCGACCCGAGGGTCGGCTTTTTCTTGCGAGGAGAGCTGCAGGCTTACCAGCGGGCGCGCAGCCGGTCGTAAGCGTAGGTGCCCAGCTGGCGGTGGGCTGACGGGCTGAGGTAGACGTTGTCGGCAAACACGTAACGGTCAGGGTCGGCACCTGCCACCAGCGTGGAGGGAGTGCACAGGGCCGAATTGATCTGCCCGGCACCCGTTCCGATGCCCTGACCAGCGTCCACCGAAGTGCACACGGCGGTGACAGCGTTCGTGAAGGAATACACGCCGGGGGTCGAGGTGTAGACGTTCACGAAGTAGGCCGCATCGACATACAGCACATGGTCTCCCAGGTCGTTGATCGCCACCAGCAGTGCCTCGTTGAAGCGGCTGCTGGCGTCGCTCAGCAGGGTTTCCTGGCCGATGGCGATGGCCCAGGGCGTCTTGCCCAGGTTGTAGGTGCCCGACACCACCACATGCGGGGCCCCGGCCGCCACGAGGCGGCGCACCTGCGCGGCCAGGGCCTGGCCATCCAGGCGCGCCTGGGCCAGGAAGTCGGCACCGCTGAGGGTACCGGCGCGCACGGCCGCCATGCCGACGATCAGGTCGCTGATGCCCCCATTGAGCAGCACGATGTCATTCGCGGCAAAGGTCTTGCTGGCCAGAAAGCTGTCGATCTGTGCCGTGATGGTGGGCGTGCTGGCGTCGCCTGCGGCATCAGGCTGCGCGGTGATGCGGGCGTTGCCCTGCGCATAGCTCAGGCCACCGCTGGCGACCGGAGCCAGCGTCTTCTGGTAATGCGATGCGAGCTGCAGCGTCCAGTTGTTCACGCTGCCGTTGTTCACCGTGTAGCGCGAACCTTTCTGGCCCACGTCGTTGTAGGCGTCGCCAAAGGCGATGAAACGATCGGGCGTGATGGCCGATTCGGTGGTGCTCGAGCCGCAGGCCGCCAAGAGCGCGGCCGACGCACATGCGGCGACCAGGGCGGTGCGGCGCATCCAATTTGCTGCCATGTTGTGTTCTCCGGTAAGGGTTCGCTAGTTTAACGAGTAGGGCTCAGGCTGCGGCGGCGCGCTGCAGGCGGTCGCGCACGCCTTCCCAGTCGGGCGTGTCGGGTGGGGTTTCGATCCAGATGAGCCGTACACCCGCATCGTCGAAGCCACGCAGCGCAGCGAACAGTTGCTGGGCTGTGGCCTCGGCATCGTCGGGCATGCGCCGCAGCAGGACCCGGGACGAGGCGCTGCGCAGCGGCGCGCGCGCGTACACCGCCAGGTGCGTGGCCTCGGCGCCGAGCAGGTCCAGGCCGGTCTGCAGCGCTTTGGCGTCCATGAGGCGCACTTTGGCGGCCGGGGCATAATGAGCTTCAAGCGTTCCGGAGGCCCGTGGAGTAAGCGCTGGAAGCTCTTCTTTCGATAGCGGTTCGATGCCGCAGGCGGCCGCGATCTGGGTGCGCGTGATGGCGCCGGGGCGCAGCAGCACGGGTACGCCGCGCGTGCAATCCACGATCGTCGATTCAATCCCCACGCCGCAGGGGCCGCCGTCAAGCACCAGCAGCGCCTCGCCCAGCTCGTCCTGCACGTGCTGCGCCGTGGTGGGGCTCACGCGGCCGAAGCGGTTGGCGCTGGGCGCGGCCAAGCCCCAGACGGGTGGTCCGCCGAGTTCGGGGTCGTCGCCGGGCGCGGCGCAGGCCTGCAGCACCGCATGCGCCACGGGGTGGGCCGGGCAGCGCAGGCCCACGCTGTCCTGGCCTCCGGTGGCTGCTGTCGCCACGCCGGCCAGGCGGGGCAGGATGAGCGTGAGCGGGCCGGGCCAGAAGGCGTCGACCAGCGCCTGGGCGAACGCCGGCACCTCGCTGGCGAAATGCGCGATGCCCGAGGCGTCGGCCACATGCACGATCAGCGGGTGGTCGCTGGGCCGGCCCTTGGCGGCGAAGATCTGCGCCACGGCGGTGTCGCTGCTGGCATCGGCCGCCAGGCCATACACCGTTTCGGTGGGCAGGCCCAGCAGCGCGCCGCCACGCAGCGCACGTGCCGCAGCGGCCACGGATTCTGGCAGGGAGCCGTCGAGGATCATGGGCGGCTCAAAACGGGGCAATGCCCAGAAGGGCGGCGGCTTGCAGCGCCGTGGCGCGCGCCTGCTGTGCCGTGGGCGCGGTGATGTTCAGGTGCCCCATCTTGCGGCCATGCTTGGCCAGCGTCTTGCCGTACAGGTGCAGGTGCGTGCCGGGTAACTTCAGCACCTCGGCCCAGGGGGGCGTCTGGGCCGTCTCGCCGTGGGCGAACCACAGGTCGCCCAGCAGGTTGAGCATGACGGCGGCGCTGTGCTGGCGCGGCTGCGTCAGCGGCAGGCCGGCCAGGGTGCGCACCTGCAGCTCGAACTGCGAGATGTCGCAGGCGTTCTGGCTGTAGTGGCCGCTGTTGTGCGGACGCGGAGCGATTTCGTTGACCACCAGGCTGCCGTCCTGCAGCACGAAGAATTCCACGCACAGCACGCCCACGTAATCGAGGCCGGATGCTATGGAAATCGCAGCTGCCGCCGCTTGACTGGTAAGCGCTGGAGGCAGATTTCCTTCATAAACCTCGGTCACGGCCAGGATGCCGTCCCGGTGCAGGTTGCGCTGCACCGGCAGGTGCACGGTGGCGCCGTCGGCGCCGCGCGCCACGATCACCGAGCATTCGAGCTGCAGCGGCAGCATTTTTTCGAGCACGCAGGGCACGGAGCCCACCGATGCCCAGGCGGCGGCCAGCTCGGCGGCGGTTTGCACGCGCACCTGGCCCTTGCCGTCATAGCCCAGGCGGGCTGTTTTCAGAATCCCGGGCAGCAGATCGGCGGACACCGCCGCCAGTTGTTCGGCCGTTTCGATCACGGCGTAGGGTGCGCAGGGCACGCCGCAGCGCACGAAATGGGCTTTCTCCTGGGCGCGGTCCTGCGCCACGGCCACGGCGCGTGCGGCCGGGGCCACAGGGCACTGCCCGGCCAGCGCGGCCAGGGAGACGGCGGGCACGTTCTCGAATTCGGTGGTCACCGCGTCGCTGAGCGCCGCCAGCCGTGCCAGGCCGTCGGGGTCTTCGTAGCCGGTCTGGATGTGGTGGTGGCTCACCCGTCCGGCGGGGCTCTCCACGTCGGCATCGAGCACGGCGGTGAAATAGCCCATGGCCTGCGCCGCGTGCACGAACATGCGGCCGAGCTGGCCACCACCCAACACGCCGAGCGTGCTGCCGGGGGGCAAATAGCGGATGGGGTGGGCGCTCATCGGGCAGCGGGGGGCAAGGTCATGTTGCGCGCCACCTCGGTCTGGGCGGCGCGGAAGGCGTCGAGCTGCTGGCGCAGCGCGGGGTTCTCGTTGGCCAGCAGCGCCACGGCGAACAGCGCTGCGTTGGCCGCGCCTGCCGTGCCGATGGCGAACGTGGCCACCGGGATGCCCTTGGGCATCTGCACGATGCTGTGCAGCGAATCCACACCCTGCAGGTGTTTGCTGGCCACCGGCACGCCCAGCACGGGCACGGCGGTCTTGGCCGCGATCATGCCCGGCAGATGGGCCGCACCACCCGCGCCCGCGATGATCGCCTTGAGTCCCCGGCCCGCAGCGGCCTCGGCGTAGGCGAACATGTCGTCGGGCATGCGGTGGGCCGATACCACGCGGGCTTCATGGGAGATGCCAAAGTGCTGGAGAATCTCGACTGCGTGCTGCATGGTGTCCCAGTCGCTGCTGGAACCCATGACCACACCGATCTGGATGGGTGTCATAGTGTGAGGAGCAGAACGCCGCGCTGGCCGCCTGCCGCAGAGTGTGAACCCGAGATTTTACTTTTTGCCACCCGCTTGCGGGGAAGGGCCTTTGCATGATTGATATCACCGTAGAAAACTTTGAAGCCGAGGTGGTTGCAGCCTCCATGAACGTGCCCGTGCTGGTGGATTTCTGGGCGCCCTGGTGCGGCCCGTGCAAGTCGCTCGGACCCGTGCTGGAGAAGCTGGAGACCGAATACGCCGGCCGCTTCAAGCTCGCCAAGATCGACTCCGACCAGGAGCAGCAGCTCGCCGCCATGTTCGGCATCCGCAGCATTCCCACCTGCGTGCTGATGATGAACGGCCAGCCCGTGGACGGTTTCACCGGCGCACTGCCCGAGGGCAAGGTGCGCGAATTCCTCGACAAGCATGTGCCCAGTGCCGAAGAGGTGCAGGCCGAGGTCGAGGAAGAACAGGCGCTGGATGCGCTGGCCGAGGGCGACACCGACACGGCGCTGGAAAAGCTCCAGCACGCCGTCGCCACCGACCCGGCCAACGACGATGCGCGCTTTGACTACGTCAAGCTGCTCTTGCAACTGGGCCGCGAGGACGACGCCAAGGTGGCCTTTGCCCCGGTGATTGCCAAGGCGCCCGGCTCGCGCAAACTGGGCGCCCTCAAGTCCTGGATGGATGCTCTTGATTTTGTAGCTGCTGGCGCTCATGCAGAGGGCGCTGGAGCCGCATTTGATGCAAAAATTGCCGCCAACAAGCGCGATTTCGAGGCCCGCTTTGGCCGTGCACGCTGGCTCATGGTGCAGCAGCGCTGGCAGGACGCCATGGACGAGTTGCTCGAAATCCTGATGCGCGACAAGGCCTGGAACGAAGAAGCGGCGCGCAAGACCTTTGTCGCCATCCTGGAAATCATCGAGCCACCCAAGGTAAAGGTGGCCGACGGGCAGATCCCGCCCGAAGATCCGCTGGTGGCCACCTACCGCCGCCGCCTGTCCAGCGTGGTGCTGAGCTGAGCTTTTTCAGTCAGGCGGCCCGTTGGGGGCGCTGGTCGGGCGGCGCGGGCTGGCGTTCGGTGGCCAGCACACGTGTGGGGTTGAGGCTGCGGATCGGGATGGACATGTCCTGCGGAATGCCGCCCGACAGTTGCAGCGCCATATAGCGTCCGCAGCACACGCGCAGAAACGACGCAAAGTTGTCCACGCTGCCCCGTTCGGCCAGCAATTCATCGTGCAGCCGGGCGCACAGTTGCGGCACGCTCATGCCGTCGCGCGCGGCAATTTCTTCCAGCACCTGCCAGAACAGGTTCTCCAGCCGAATGCTGGTGGCCACCCCATGCAGCCGCACCGAGCGGGCGCGGCAGGTGTAGAGGGCGGGATCGGCGCTGATAAAGACCTGGCACATGGCGGATATCTCCAGGGGGCAGAAAGCAGGCGCCATCTTGCGCGCTTGCCCAGGGGCGTGCAAGCGGGCAAGCCCCGGAGGGCTGGAGGGCTCGGCCTCTCAGTGCGTGATGCGCGTACCCAGCACGGCCAGAAACTGCGCAATCCAGTCCGGGTGTGCGGGCCAGGCCGGGGCGCTGACCAGGTTGCCGTCGGTGTGGGCCTTGTCTACGGCAATGTCGGCATACCGGCCACCGGCCAGCTCTACCTCGGCGCGGCAGGCCGGGTAGGCCGAACAGCTGCGCCCCTTGAGAACGCCTGCGCCCGCCAGCAATTGCGCGGCGTGGCAGATGGCAGCCACGGGCTTGTGGGCCTCGAAGAAGTGCTGCACTGCTGCGACAACAGCCGGGTAGGTGCGCAGGTATTCGGGGCCGCGCCCGCCGGGCAGCACCAGTGCGTCGTATTCCTGGGGTTTGACGTCGGCAAAGCTCGCGTTGAGGGTGAAGTGGTGCCCCGGCTTCTCGCTGTAGGTCTGGGCGCCCTCAAAATCGTGAATCGCGGTCTTGATCTGCTCGCCCGCCTTCTTCTCGGGGCACACGGCGTGCACCTGGTGGCCTACGGCCAGCAGTGCCTGGAAGGGCACCATGGTCTCGTAGTCCTCGCAGTAGTCGCCACAGATCATCAGAATCTTTTTTCCGGCCATGCGTGTCTCCTGGGTTGTGAATCGGCAGTGACCATTTTTCCGGCAACTGCGCCGGGCGTGGTGTTAGCCGGTTACTACAAGGCCAGGGATGGCCGGGGGCGGGTTGCGAATCAGCCCGTCAGCCGTTCCAGCGCCTCACGGTACTTGGCTGCAGTCTTTTCGATCACGTCCTGCGGCAGGCGTGGCGCAGGCGCCGTCTTGTCCCAGGGCTTGCCGCCCACCTTGGCCTGTTCCAGCCAGTCGCGCACGAACTGCTTGTCGTAGCTGGGCGGGTTCGTGCCCTGGGCCAGCGCCTGGGCATAGCCCTCCACGGGCCAGTAGCGTGAGCTGTCGGGTGTAAGCACCTCGTCCATCAGCACCAGCGTGCCGTCCGGGGCCAGGCCGAACTCGAACTTGGTGTCGGCAATGATCATGCCTTTGGTCAGCGCGATCTCGGCGGCGGCCTTGTAGATGGCAATGCTCAGGTCGCGGATCTTCGTTGCCAGCTCCAGGCCGATCATCTCCACCGTGCGCTTGAAGGTGATGTTCTCGTCGTGTTCGCCCGCAGCTGCCTTGGCGGCAGGGGTGTAGATCGGTTCGGGCAGCTTGGCGGCGTTCGTCAGGCCAGGAGGCAGGGGTACGCCGCAGACCGCTTGGGATTCCTGGTATTCCTTCCAGCCGCTACCGGCCAGGTAACCGCGCACCACCGCTTCGACCGGGATGGGTCGCAGGCGCTGCACGAGCATGGAGCGGCCGCGCACCTGCGCCGCTTCTTCGGGGCTCACCACGCTTTCGGGATCTTCGCCCGTGAGGTGGTTGGGGCAGATGTGGCCGAGTTTGTCGAACCAGAACAACGCCATCTGCGTCAGCAGTTCGCCCTTGCCGGGGATGGGTTCGCCCATGATCACGTCAAACGCCGAAAGGCGGTCGCTGGCCACCATCAGGATGCGGTCGTCACCCACGGCGTAGTTGTCGCGCACCTTGCCGCGTGCCAGCAGCGGCAGCGAGGCGAGGGCGGAAGTGTGCAGGGCGGAGGAACTGGACTGGGTCATGGTGGTGCTTGATTGGGGTGCGGGGCGCGCCACCGTGGGCGCCGGGAAGGGCCGGGGGCACAACCGCGCATTTTATGCCGTCGCCCAGGTTCTGGCAGCCGCTGGCTCCCTGCTGCACACTCCGGCATTCCGGTGCTGCCCTGCGCCATTGGCGGCCACCGCGTCGCACATTGCATCCCTATGACCATTGCCGCCGTCCTGCCGCCCCGCCGTGAACTCTGGCTTTTGCTCACGCTCGCCGGTATTCAGTTCACCCACATCCTCGACTTCATGATCATGATGCCGCTGGGGCCGCAGCTCACCCGGCTGTTTGGCATCAGCGATGCGCAGTTTGGACTGCTGGTGTCGGCTTACACGCTGTCAGCGGGGGTGTCTGGGCTGCTCGCCGCCACCTACATCGACCGTTTCGGGCGCAAGCGCCTGCTGATGGTGCTGTATGTCCTGTTCGGGCTGGCCACGCTGGCCTGCGGTGTGGCACCCACCTATGGCGCCTTGATGGTGGCGCGCATTCTGGCGGGCATGTTTGGCGGCGTGTTGTCGGCCGTGGGTCAGACCATCATTGCCGACGTCATCCCCTACGAGCGGCGCGGGCGGGCCATGGGCATCGTGATGACTTCGTTCTCGGTGTCCACGGTGGCGGGTGTGCCGCTGGGGCTGGTGGTGGCCGAGCGCTGGGGCTGGAATATGCCGTTCATCGCCATTGCCCTGCTGTGCGGCGTCTTGACGATGGTGGCGGCAAGGGTGCTTCCTGCGATGACGGCCCATGTGCACGGGGCCAGCCAGCACACGGTGATGGGGGGCATTGCGCAGGTATTGGCAGACGCCAACCATCGGCGGGCCTTCCTGTTCTCGGCGCTGCTCATGTCCACCGGGTTCACCGTGATTCCGTACATCACGATCTACCTGCAGGCCAATGTCGGCGTGCAGTCCGGCCAGATTCCCTGGGTCTACCTCTGCGGCGGGGTGGTGACGTTGTTCACCGCGCGTCTGTTCGGGCGCATGACCGACCGGCATGGCAAGGTGACGACGTTTCGCTGGCTGGCGGTCGCCGTGGCGGTACCCCTGCTGTCCGTCACGCTGTTGGGCCAGGTGCCCCTGTGGGTGGTGCTGGTGGCCACGACCCTGATGTTTGCCCTGATGAGCGGGCGCATGATTCCGGGCATGGCCATCCTCACTGCTGCGGCCAACCCGGCCCTGCGGGGCACGTTCATGACCTTGAATGCCGCAGTGCAGTCGGCGGCCATGGGGCTGGCATCGCTCGCAGGGGGGATGCTAATCCAGCGCGATGCGCAGGGCCTGGTGCAGAACTACTGGATGGCCGCTGTGTTGGGGATCGTGGCCAGCCTGTTGGCATGGCGGGTGGTGGGTGGGCTGACGCTGCACGGGGCGACCCAGGGGCCGCCGAAGGCCCGTCGCTAGGCATGCCAACGCATGCGGGGGAGAGGGCAACTTACTCATTGTGCGCCCTTTTTCGGCCCTTGGCACCTTTGCCTGCATAACCCGCCTGGCCGGGACGGTATGGGATTGCATTTGGGGCAGGGCAGGGGCATAGTGAAACCACGACAAACGATGCATACCGTTCGCCGGGTCGCCCTTCAGAGACGGGGCGGCGTTTTTTCACCGAGTGTCACAGGAGACTTGTTTATGAACCTGACGATCAGCGGTCACCACCTCGAAGTTACCCCCGCATTGCGCAGTTATGTCACCTCCAAACTGGACCGGATCAACCGGCATTTCGACCAGGTGGTCGACGTCAAGGTGCTGCTGACAGTGGAGAAGCAGAAGGAAAAGGAAAAGCGGCAGCGTGCCGAGTGCAACATTCATGTCAAGGGCAACGATCTGTTCGCCGAAAGTTCACATGCCGACCTGTATGCTGCTGTCGATGAGCTGGTCGACAAGATGGACCGGCAGGTGGTCCGCCACAAGGACCGCGTGCAGAATCACCATTCTGATGCCCGCCGTCGCATGGTGGCGTGACGATGAATCGTCTTGTGCCGGGTTTGCATGCCCGGCATTCCGCAACCGCCCGAAGGGGCGGTTTTTTACGCCCTGAAACATATTTATTAGGGTTTGTGCCAAGCGGTGCATAATCGCGTCCAGAATTGCCATGAACCGTCTAGCCTCCATCCTGCCCGCAGACCAAGTGCTTGTGAGCGTTGACGCCACCAGCAAAAAACGTGCTTTTGAAGAAGCCGGCCTGCTGTTTGAAAGCCTGCACGGCCTGTCTCGCGCGCTCATCACCGACAGCCTGTTTGCGCGCGAGCGCCTGGGGTCCACCGGTCTGGGCCATGGCGTGGCGATTCCGCACGGACGGATCAAGGGGCTCAAATCGCCCATGGCCGCCGTGTTCCAGCTGGAGCATCCGATCGGCTTCGATGCCCCCGATGAGCAGCCCGTGGGCCTGCTGATCTTTCTGCTGGTGCCCGAGGCCGCCACGCAAAAGCACCTGGAAATCCTTTCCGAAATCGCCGAACTGCTCAGCGACGGGGTGCTGCGCGAGAAGATCAAGACGAGCGCCAGCGCCGCCGATCTGCACGGCATGATTGCCGGCTGGCAGTCCACCCAGGCCGCCTGAGTTCCGCCGCCGCTGCCGCGCCGTGAAACCCAACGTCGTCAGCGCCGATGTCCTGTTCGAGGAATTCCGCTCACACCTGAAATGGGAGTGGGTGGCAGGGCTGGGCGCCTCCGAGCGCCGTTTTGACGAGGTGGCGGTGCGCTCGGCGCGCTCGGGCGCCGATCTGGTGGGTTACCTCAACTACATCCACCCCTACCGGGCGCAGATTCTGGGCGAGCGCGAAATCGCCTACCTTTCCAACGCCACGCCCGAGGATTGCAAACGCCGCATCTCACGCATCGTGACGCTGGAGCCGCCGGTGCTGATCCTGGCCGACAACCAGACGGCACCCGATGCGCTGCTGTCCATGTGCGAGCGCGCCCAGATTCCGATGTTTTCCACGCGCGAGTCTTCGGCATTCGTGATCGATGTGTTGCGCACCTACCTGTCCAAGCATTTCGCCGACCGCACCACCATGCACGGCGTCTTCATGGACATTCTGGGCCTGGGGGTGCTGATCACCGGCGAGTCGGGCCTGGGCAAGAGCGAGCTCGGGCTGGAACTGATCTCGCGCGGCAATGGTCTGGTGGCCGACGACGCCGTGGACCTGTTCCGCATCAACCAGACCACCATCGAAGGCAAGTGCCCCGACCTGTTGCAGAACCTGCTGGAAGTGCGCGGTATAGGCCTGCTCGATATCCGTGCCATCTTTGGCGAGACGGCAGTGCGGCGCAAGATGCGGCTCAAGCTCATCGTGCACCTGGTGCGCAAGGAAACGCTGGAGCGCGAGTATGAGCGCCTGCCCTACGAGCCGCTGACCCAGGACGTGCTCGGGGTTCCCGTGCTCAAGGTGGTGATCCAGGTGGTGGCCGGGCGCAATATCGCCGTGCTGGTCGAGGCTGCGGTGCGCAACACCATCCTGCAGTTGCGCGGCATCGACACCTACCAGGAGTTTGTCGACCGCCACCGCCGTGCCATGGAGCAGGGAGCCTAGTTGGTTCACCCGCGCATGCCGAAGGGCGAGCGAACGGGCTTTTACTTCTTGGACTGTGCGCATTGGGCGCAATGCCCGTAGAGCGCCATGGAGTGATCCTGCACGACCCAGCCCTTGGATTTGGCCACGATCTGCTGGCGCTTTTCGATTTCGGGGTCGTAGAACTCTTCCACCTTGCCACAGGCCGTGCAGACGAAATGGTCGTGGTGCTTGCCCTCGTTGAGCTCGTACGTGGCCTTGCCGCTCTCGAAATTGTTGCGGCTCAGGATGCCGGCCTGCTCGAACTGGGTCAGTACCCGGTAGACCGTGGCCAGACCGATGTCCGAACGTTCTTCCAGCAGGACGCGGAACACGTCCTCGGCCGTCATGTGGCGCTGGGTGCCTTTCTGGAAAATCTCAAGAATCTTCAGCCGTGGCAGTGTGGCCTTGAGCCCGGTGCTCTTGAGTTCGTCGATGTTCGTCATGGCAAGGTCTCTGATGCGCCGCTGTCAGAGCGACGGACTCTCGGGGCGCCAGGGCCTGGGAGAGCCTGCCGCTACAATGGGCCGATCATATCCTCTAGCTCTTTTCCCATGCCCGCTTTCGCCCATCGCAGTGCCCGTTGGGGCTTCGCCCTGTTGATCGGTGCAGGCCTGGCCGCCTGCAGCAGCTTCGACGGCGCCAGCACCCGACTGGCCAGCGTGGTCACGCCCTACAAGGTGGACGTCGTGCAGGGCAATTTTGTCTCGCGCGAGCAGGTGGAGGCCTTGCAGGCCGGCATGGGGCGCCAGCAGGTGCGCGACATCCTGGGGACTCCCCTGGTCAGCAGCCTGTTCCACGCTGACCGCTGGGAATATGTCTTCACCCTCAAGCGCCCCGGCGTCGATGCGCAAACGCGCAAGCTCACGGTGTTCTTCAAGGGGGATGCGCTGGAGCGCTTCGAGGGCGATGAAATGCCCTCGGAAAGCGAATTCGTCGCCTCGCTCGATTCCCGCAAGGGCAAGCGCAAAGTGCCGGTGCTGGAGGCCACGCCCGAGCAACTGGACAAATATCCGGCACGGGCGCCGGCCAAGGCGGACGATGCCCCCGTGGCGCCTGCGCCCGCTGATCGCTATCCGCCGCTGGAATCGACTGTCCGCTGAAACCGCGCGGCCCCGGCCGCGCCGGCGGACCGCATGCACACAAGGAACGACATGACTGGGACCACCGCACCCGCCCCCTCTTCTTCGCCCTGCCGCGTGGCCGTGGCAGGCGCCTCCGGCCGCATGGGCCGCATGCTGATCGAGGCACTGCGCGCCAGTGACGACTGCGTTCTTGCCGGGGCCCTCGACCTTCCCTCGAGCGCCGCCATCGGTTCGGATGCCACCGCCTTTCTCGGCGTGGCCAGTGGCGTGCCGATCACGGCCGATCTGCGCGAGGGGCTGAAAAACGCCGATGTGCTGATCGACTTCACGCGTCCCGAGGGCACGCTGGCCCATCTGGCGGTGTGTGCCGAGCTGGGCGTCAAGGCGGTCATCGGCACCACCGGCTTCACTGAAGCGCAGAAAGCCGAGATCGCCGCCCACGCGCAACGCACGGCCATCGTCATGGCGCCCAACATGAGCGTGGGCGTGAACGTCACCCTCAAACTGCTGGAGATGGCGGCCAAGGCGCTGTCCACCGGCTACGACATCGAAATCATCGAGGCGCACCACCGCCACAAGGTCGATGCCCCCTCGGGCACGGCGCTCAAGATGGGTGAAGTCATCGCCGGAGCGCTCGGCCGCGACCTCAAGGACTGCGCCGTCTATGCCCGCGAAGGCGTGACCGGCGAGCGCGACCCGTCGAGCATCGGTTTTGCCACCATCCGGGGCGGCGACATCGTGGGCGACCACACCGTGCTGTTCGCCGGTACCGGCGAGCGCATCGAAGTCACGCACAAATCGTCGAGCCGCGCCACCTATGCGCAGGGCAGCCTGCGTGCGGTGCGCTTCCTGCGCGCGCACCGCACCGGCATGTTCGACATGTTCGACGTGCTCGGCCTGAACTGACGCCCGCGCCATGGACCCGCTGCACTGGTGGTACCAGGGCGACGCCGTCACACAAGGCACGGCGCTGTGCCTGCTGGCGATGTCGGTGGCGAGCTGGGTGGTGATTGTCTGGAAGGTGTGGGTGCTGCGCCGCGCCGCCAGCGACGTGACACGCTGCATGGCGGCCTTCTGGCAGGCGCCCGGTTTGGGTGCTGCGCGCCAGGTCCTGGCAGCGTTCGACCGCGAAGCCATGGTGCTGCCGCTGGTGGTGGCCGCCGATACCGTGGCCCAAGCACCCGCCACGGATACGCTGGCGCAGGCCGGCAGCCGGGGGCAGCAGCTCACACGCGTGCTGCGCGACGCCCTGCATGCCGTGCTGGGCAAGCTGCAGTTCGGTCAGGTCCTGCTGGCCACCGTGGGCTCCACGGCCCCCTTTGTCGGCCTGCTGGGCACGGTCTGGGGCATCTACCACGCGCTCTCGGCCATTGCCGGGGCGGGCCAGATCAGCATCGACCGGGTGGCCGGCCCCGTGGGCGAGGCACTCATCATGACGGCCGCCGGGCTGGCCGTGGCCATTCCGGCCGTGCTGGCCTACAACTGGTTCGGCCGCATCGTGGGGCGCATCGAGGCCGACCTCGAAGGCTTCGCGCTCGACCTGCGCGAGCTTTTGCTCGACCCCGCCCCTGCGGCCCCGCAGGCGGCCTGAAGCGGAGGGCCTGCCGTGGCTTTTGGACGACTTGAGCGCACCAGCGGCCCCCAGCCCATCAGCGATATCAACATGACGCCGCTGGTCGACGTGATGCTGGTGCTGGTGGTCATTTTCATCCTCACCGCGCCGCTGCTGGCCAGCTCCATCCGGCTCGACCTGCCGCGCGCGGACGGCGCCGTGCCCGGGGCTTCGCCGCAATCGATCACTCTGGTGGTGGACAAGGCCGGGCAGGTGTTCCTGAACGACCAGCCGCTGACGCAGGGTGCGCTGGTGCAGGCCCTCGCGGAGACCGCTGCGAGCCAGCCCGACACCGAAGTGCAATTGCGGGCCGACGCCACCGTGCCGTATGGCCGGGTGGTCGAGATCATGGGCGCGGCCCATGCAGCCGGGCTGCAGCGCATCGGCTTCGTGGCCGAGCCGGTGGCGCCGCGCTGAGCCGGCGCTGTCAGCGCCTAAAATCCGGGCAGCGCAGCGGTTTGCGGCTGCTTTCACCTTTTTTCGGGCTTCCATGCAAGACAAATACCAACACACCGAGGTCGAGCGCGCCGCGCAGGCCCACTGGACGGCCAACGACGCCTACCGCGTGACCGAAGACGCCGGCAAGAAAAAGTTCTACGCCTGCTCCATGCTGCCCTACCCCAGCGGCAAGCTGCACATGGGCCATGTGCGCAACTACACCATCAACGACATGCTCACGCGCCAGTTGCGCATGAGTGGCTACAACGTGCTCATGCCCATGGGCTGGGACGCCTTTGGCCTGCCGGCCGAGAACGCGGCGCTGAAGAACGGCGTGCCGCCCGCGAAGTGGACCTACGAAAACATCGCCTACATGAAGAAGCAGATGCAGGCGATGGGGCTGGCTATCGACTGGAGCCGTGAGGTCGCCACCTGCGACCCCGACTATTACCGATGGAACCAGTGGCTGTTCCTGAAGATGCTGGAGAAAGGCATCGCCTACCGCAAGACCCAGGTCGTGAACTGGGACCCGGTGGACCAGACCGTGCTGGCCAACGAGCAGGTCATCGATGGCAAGGGCTGGCGCACAGGTGCCACGGTGGAAAAGCGCGAAATCCCCGGCTATTACCTCAAGATCACCGACTACGCCGAAGAGCTGCTCGACTTCGTCACTGGCGACAAGCTGCCGGGCTGGCCCGAGCGCGTCAAGCTGATGCAAGAGAACTGGATCGGCAAGTCTGAGGGCGTGCGCTTTGCCTTCACGCACGACATTGCCGGTGACGACGGCCAGCTCATCGGCGACGGCAGGATGTATGTGTTCACCACGCGCGCCGACACCATCATGGGTGTGACCTTCTGCGCCGTGGCGCCCGAGCACCCGCTGGCGGCCCATGCCGCCCGGAGCAACCCGAAGCTCGCCGCTTTCATTGAAGAATGCAAGAGCGGCGGCACCACCGAGGCCGAGCTGGCCACGCAGGAGAAGAAGGGCGTGCCCACGGGCCTGTTCGTCACGCACCCCCTGACCGAAGAGAAGGTCGAAGTCTGGGTCGGCAACTACGTGCTCATGTCCTATGGCGACGGCGCCGTGATGGGCGTGCCGGCGCACGACGAGCGCGACTTCGCCTTCGCGCTCAAGTACGGCATCGAGATCAAGCAGGTGGTGCTGGTCGATGGCGAAACCTTCAACTACCACCAGTGGCAGGACTGGTACGCCGACAAGCAGCGTGGCGTGACGGTCAACTCCGACAGCTTCAGCGGCCTACCCTACAAGGCTGCCGTGGCCGCCGTGGCCCATGCGCTGGGCGAAAAGGGCCTGGGCGAACTCAAGACCACCTGGCGCCTGCGCGACTGGGGCGTTTCGCGCCAGCGCTACTGGGGCACGCCGATCCCGATCATCCACTGCGCGGACTGCGGCCCGCAGCCCGTGCCCGAGAAGGACCTGCCCGTGGTGCTGCCGCCGGACCTGGTGCCCGATGGCTCGGGGAATCCGCTGGTCAAGAGCGAGGTGTTCCACGCCGGGGTGGTCTGCCCCTGCTGCGGCAAGGCCGCGCGCCGCGAGACCGACACCATGGACACCTTCGTGGACAGCTCGTGGTACTTCATGCGCTACTGCGACCCGAAGAACAGCGAGGCCATGGTGGCTGGCGGCGCCGACTACTGGATGCCGATGGACCAGTACATCGGCGGCATCGAGCACGCCATCCTGCACCTGCTGTATGCGCGTTTCTGGACCAAGGTCATGCGCGACCTGGGTCTGGTGAAAGTCGATGAGCCTTTCACCAAGCTGCTCACGCAGGGCATGGTGCTCAACCACATCTACTCGCGCAAGGGCGAGAAGGGCGGCAAGGAGTATTTCTGGCCGCACGACGTCGAGCATGTGCTCGACGACAGTGGCAAAGTCATTGGCGCCCGGCTGAAGAACGCCGTGGGGGATTTGCCGGTGGGCACCCCCATCGACTACGAGGGCGTGGGCACCATGTCCAAGTCCAAGAACAACGGCGTCGATCCGCAGGACCTGATCGAGAAGTACGGCGCCGACACGGCGCGCCTGTACACCATGTTCACCGCTCCGCCCGAAGCCACGCTGGAGTGGAACGACGCGGCCGTGGAGGGCAGCTACCGCTTCCTGCGCCGCGTGTGGAACTTCGGCGTCAAGCTGTCTGCTATGGACAGCGTAGCTGTCAACGCAAGTGTGGTGGGTGCTGCAAGCCTGAATGATGTGGAATTTGGCAAAGAGGCCAAGGCCCTGCGCCTGGAGATCCACAGCGTGCTCAAGCAGGTGGACTACGACTACCAGCGCATGCAGTACAACACGGTGGTGTCGGGTGCGATGAAGATGATCAACGCGCTCGAAGACTTCAAGGCCATGGACTGCGCCGGTGCCCCGGTGGCGCTGATCGAGGGCTTCGGCATTCTGCTGCGCTGCCTGTACCCGGCGACGCCGCACATCACGCACGGCCTGTGGAGCGAACTGGGCTACGCCGCCCATCTGGGCGATCTGCTCGACGCGTCCTGGCCGCAGGTGGACCCTCATGCCCTGGTGCAGGACGAGGTTGAACTCGTGCTGCAGGTCAACGGCAAGCTGCGGGGCTCCATCCAGGTGCCCGCCACGGCCGAAAAGGCCGAGATCGAGCGCATCGCACTGGCCAGCGAGGCATTCGTGGCGCATTCCGGCGGCGCGCAGCCGAAGCGCGTGGTGGTGGTGCCCGGCCGCCTTGTCAACGTGGTGGTCTGAACATGCAGCGCCGCGCCCTGCTGACCTTTGCGCCGGTGGCCCTGCTGGCGGGCTGCGGCTTTCGCCTGCGGGGGGCGCCGGAATTTGCGTTCAGCACGCTCTACATCGCCGCCCCTGCGGGTTCTCCGCTGGCGCGCGAACTGCAGCGCACGCTGGAGGGGGCCGGAGGTCCGTTGCGCGTGCTGCGCGATGCTGCGGCACTGCCCACGGCAGAGATGGTGCTTGATCTGCTGTCGGAGCAGCATGAGCGCGCCGTGGTGGGGCTGACGCCCTCGGGCCAGGTGCGCGAGCTGCAGTTGCGCCTGCGCGTGCGCTTTCGCCTGCGCACGCCGCAGGGCGACGAGCGGATTCCGGAAACCGAGCTGCTGCAGACACGCGACATCAGCTACAGCGAAACCATCGCCCTGGCCAAGGAGGCCGAGGAAGGGCTGCTCTACCGCAACATGCAGACCGACATCGTCCAGCAGCTGCTGCGCCGTCTGGCAGCTGTGAAGAAGATTTGAAATGAAATCCGGCTCTGGCGCTTTATGGGAAAGCGTCGGTAGCTATTATTTTTGAAGTGATTCGCCCTTGCGCATCAGCGTGCTCTTGCCGAACAGCGACTCCACCAGGTCCACGGCCAGCAGTGCCGTCTTGTTGCGCACGTCGAGCGCCGGGTTGAGTTCGACAATGTCGAGCGAGGCCAGGCGGCCGCTGTCGGCGATCATCTCCATGCACAGCTGCGCCTCGCGGTAGGTCGGCCCGCCGGGAACGGTGGTGCCCACGCCGGGGGCGATGTCGGGGTCGAGGAAGTCCACGTCGAAGCTCACATGCAGGTGGGTGTGCTCGTTCAGGCCATCGAGCGCCTGCAGCATGGTCTGGCGCATGCCCACCTCGTCGATGAAGCGCATGTCGAACACCTCCAGCCCCTGCGCGTGCACGAAGCGCTTTTCGCCCGCGTCCACGCTGCGGATGCCGATCTGGCGGATCTGCTCGGGGAGCAGGGCGGGCGCGCCACCGGGCATGCCCGCGAGCTGCGTGAGCGCCTCGGGGCCGAAGCCGCACAGGCAGGCCACCGGCATGCCATGCACGTTGCCGCTGGGCGTGAGCGCGCTGGTGTTGAAGTCGGCATGCGCGTCAAGCCAGAGCACGCGCAGCTTGCGCCCGGTATCCACGCAGTGGCGCGCCACGGCGCTGATGCTGCCCAGGCCCAGGCTGTGGTCGCCGCCAAGCAGGATGGGCAGGCGGCCCTGGCGCAGTTCGTCCCGCACGGCGTCGAACACGGCGCGGTTCCATTCCACCACCTGGGGCAGGTGGCGGTAGCCGTCCACGGGCGGCAGCCAGGGGTTGGCGGGGCCATGGAGGTTGCCCCGGTCTGCCACCTGCAGGCCGCGCGCCTCCAGCGCTGCCTGCAAACCGGCGACGCGCAGCGCCTCGGGGCCCATGGAGGCGCCGCGCGCGCCCGCGCCGATGTCGGTGGGGGCGCCGATCAGGCTGATGACGGGAGCCGGCGGGGTGTCTGTCATGCGGGTTGGCCCTCTGGTTTCAACGGTGCGCGGGCCTGGGGCGCCGCTGTGTGCAGCAGGCCGAACAGGTCCTTGGGGTTGTCCATCTGCGGAATCAGGTCGATGGGCGTGCCCAGGTGCGGGTATTGTTGCAGCAGCGCGTGCAGCGTGCGCAGGGCGGAGAAGTCTTCCAGCGCGAAACCCACGGAGTCGAATACCGTCACCTCCTGCGCCGTGCGCCGGCCCGGGGCCTGGCGGCGCAACACCTGGGCGAATTCGGTCACGGCAAAGCCTGCCGGCATCTGCTGGATCTCGCCCTCGATGCGCGACTGCGGCTCGAACTCCACCACCACGCGCGCGTCGGGGCGGCGCAGGATGTCGGCGTGCAGCTCGGTCTTGCCCGGGCAGTCGCCGCCCACGGCGTTGAGGTGCATGCCCGCCTCAATCATCTCCGGCAGCAATATGGTGGCGTTGCGCTTGTCGGCCGTGGCCGTGGTCACGATGTCGCAGCCGCGCACGGCCTCTTGTACGCTGGCACAGCGCTCCACCACCAGGCCCGGCAGTGCCAGGCGCGCCAGATTGCGCTCCAGCTTGAGGCTGGCGCCGGGGTCGGTGTCAAAAAGGCGCAGCGCGCGGATGCCCAGCAGGTGATAAAAGGCCAGCGCCTGGAATTCGCTCTGCGCTCCGTTGCCGATCAGCGCCATGCGGCGGCTGTCGGGCCGGGCCAGGTGGCGTGCGGCCAGCACCGACATGGCGGCGGTGCGCAGCGCGGTGGTGAGCGTCAGCTCGGACACCAGCAGCGGGTAGCCGGTGTCCACATCGGCCAGCACGCCAAAGGCAGTCACGGTGAGCAGCCCCTCGGCGGTGTTCTTGGGGTGGCCGTTGACATACTTGAAGCAGTACAGGCGCCCATCGCTGGTGGGCATGAGCTCGATCACGCCCACGGGCGAATGGATGGCGTGCCGCGCCGACTTGTCGAACTGCTCCCAGCGGCGGTAATCGCTGTCCATGGCGTCCACCAGTTGCTGCAGGAAGCGGGCCAGCCCCACCTGCCGCACCAGTTCGCGCACGCTGTTCACGCCCAGGTAATTCACCATGACCATCTCCTTTGTCTGTTCTGGGAAGAATTCTCCGCAGGGGCACAGCCAAAGAAAAGTGAGAAATCTGCGCAATTTATGCAGCTTGTAGAGCAGATCGTTATCAATAAATGGCGATTTGTTCAATTCGATACCCCGGGGAGGCGCGGCGATACACTGCCGGACATGCAAGTCGCCCTGGCCCAGATCCCCGCACAGCTGCAACGTGGCCTCGCGCCGCTCTATGTGCTGTATGGCGACGAGCCCCTGCTGCAGCAGGAGGCGGCCGACGCCATTCGGGCGGCGGCGCGCGCCCAGGGCTACTCCGAGCGCAGCAGCTTCACCGTGGCGGGGGCGCATTTCGACTGGAGCGCGGTGCTGGCGGCGGGTGGCAGTTTGAGCCTGTTTGCCGACCGGCAGATCATCGAGATCCGCATCCCCTCGGGCAAGCCCGGCAAGGACGGCAGCGTGGCGCTGCAGCAGGTGGCGACCAGCGCGCGCGGCAACGACAGCACGCTCACACTGGTGCAACTGCCGCGCCTGGACAAGGCCACCAAGACCAGCGGCTGGTTCACCGCCCTCGAAGGTGCGGGCGTGGCCGTGCAGATCGACCCCATCGAGCGCGCCCAGCTCCCGCAGTGGATCGCCCAGCGCCTGGGCGCGCAGGGCCAGCGCGTGGCGGCGGGCGAGGAGGGCCAGCGCACGCTGCAGTTCTTTGCCGACCGGGTGGAGGGCAACCTGCTGGCGGCGCACCAGGAAATTCAAAAACTGGGCCTGCTGCACCCTCCGGGCGAGCTGTGCTGGGCGCAGGTCGAGGCCGCCGTGCTCAACGTGGCGCGCTACGACGTGTTCAAACTCTCCGAGGCGGTGCTGGGCGGCCAGGTGCTGCGCGTGCAGCGCATGCTCGACGGCCTGGAGGCCGAAGGCGAAGCGCCCGTGCTGGTGCACTGGGCGCTGTCCGAAGACATCCGCGCCTTGAAGCGCGTGAAAGAGGCCATGAACGCGGGAAAGCCTCTGCCCATGGCACTGCGCGAGAACCGCGTCTGGGGCGTGAAGGAGCGCCTGTACGAGCGCATCCTGCCGCGCCTGACCGACGCCAGCGCAGACCGCCTGCTGCAGTCCGCCCATGTGGTCGATGGCATCGTCAAGGGCCTGAAGGTGCCCGATTGGCCTGCCGGCCCCTGGCAGGCGCTGCAGCGGCTGGCTTTCCAGCTGGGGCGCGTCTGCGCGGGGGCGCCTCGGCGCAGTTAGGGCGGAGCCAGACGGCGCTTACGCGCGGCAGGGGGCTTATTTTTCGTCGAGGACGAAGGTGACCTGCATGTTCACCCGGTAGCCGGAAATGCGACCGTTCTCGATGGACACCTTCTGTTCCTTGATCCACGCACCGCGCACGTTGGCGATGGTGTCGCAGGCGCGGGCAATGCCCTGGTTGATGGCATCCTCGAAACTGGTTTTGCTGGTGGCACTGACTTCAATGACTTTGGCGACGCTCATGGGGGGCTCCGGTAGGTGGGGGAAGCCCTCATGCTAGGAGCGGCGCGTGCACGCGGGTGTCGGACAAGCACGCCTTGTGCTGTAGTGCTTCGGGCCGCGCGGCCTGGGAGCGGGAGCGGCCACCGGCCCGGAACGTCCGTCCATCATGGACTGCCCCGGGATGTGAAGGCAAATCAGGCCCCATTCCTTGACTGGAAAGCGCCTGCAGCTACTGTTTAGATAGCTACTGGGCGACCTGGAGCGAGGCGCCCGCCTTGTCCACCCAGGCTTGCAGGTGGTCCAGCAGGCTGCTGCGGCTGAAGGAGCAGCTTTCCTCGGTGAACAGCGCGCTGGCTTCCAGCCGGTCCAGCAGGTTCAGCAGCACCTCGCCATAGCGTGGCGGCAAGGCGGCCAGCAATTCTTTCTGGGCCCGGGCCTGGGTGCCGAAGGCCGCGGCGCCCAGGCTCCCCTGGCTGTGGGCCGTCAGGGCGGCCTGCAAGGCGGCGAGCTGGGTGGTGGGGTGGGAATGTTCGGGCATGGCAGGGCTCCAGTCTGGCGGCGATTACAGCGCAGCCCGGCGCCCGGCGCACAACTGCGGCAAAATCCCCCCATGAACGCGCTCAATGTGGCTGAAACCACGCTCACCCTCGGTTTACAGGCAAAAACGGCTTCCGCGCTGATGGCTAAAGCGCCAGCAGCTATCAAAAACAAAGCGCTGCGGGCGCTGGCGCGCCTGCTGCGCGAGCAGACCGAAGCGCTGCAGGGGGACAACGCGCGCGACCTGGAGCGCGCCCGCGCCGCGGGCCTGGCCGAGCCCCTGGTGGACCGGCTCAAGCTCAGTCCCAAGGTGCTGGAGACCTGCGCCATCGGCTGCGAGCAGCTCGCCGCCATGCCCGACATCATTGGCGAGATCATCGGCATGAAACAGCAGCCCAGCGGCATCCGCGTGGGCCAGATGCGCGTGCCGATCGGCGTGTTCGGCATGATCTTCGAGAGCCGCCCGAACGTGACCATCGAGGCCGCCAGCCTCTCCATCAAGAGCGGCAATGCCTGCATCCTGCGGGGGGGCTCCGAGGCCATCGACTCGAACAAGGCGCTGGCCAGGCTGGTGCAGCAGGCGCTGCAGGAGGCCGGCCTGCCGCAGGACGCCGTTCAGCTGGTGCAGACCACCGACCGCGAGGCCGTGGGCCACCTGATTGCCATGCCCGAGTACGTGGACGTGATCATTCCGCGCGGCGGCAAAGGCCTGATCGAACGCATCAGCCGCGAAGCCAAGGTGCCCGTCATCAAGCACCTGGACGGCAATTGCCACACCTACGTGGACGACCCCTGCGACCTCGACATGGCCGTGCGCGTGACGGATAACGCCAAAACGCAGAAATACAGCCCCTGCAATGCCAGCGAGAGCCTGCTGGTGGCGCGCGGCGTGGCCAGCGTGTTCCTGCCGCGCATCGGTGCCGTGTTTTCCGAAAAAGGGGTCGAAATGCGGGTTTGCGCCGAAAGCAGGGCGCTGTTAGCTACGGTATCAGGAGCGAAACTGGTGGACGCCACGGAAGCAGACTGGTCCGAGGAATACCTCGCACCCGTCATCAGCGTCAAGGTGGTGGCGGGGCTGGACGAGGCCATTGCCCATATCAACCGCTATTCCAGTCACCACACCGAGGCCATCCTCACCACCAACCACATGCATGCCCAGCGCTTTTTGCGCGAGGTCGATTCCAGCAGCGTGATGGTGAATGCCAGTACGCGCTTTGCCGACGGCTTCGAGTACGGGCTGGGCGCCGAGATCGGCATCAGCACCGACAAGTTCCATGCGCGCGGCCCGGTGGGTATCGAGGGCCTCACTTCGCTCAAGTACGTGGTGCTGGGCGAGGGCGAAGTGCGCACCTGAGCCCCTGGCGCGCACGCGGGCATGCGCCCATTGACGCGCCACGGGCCCGAACCGATCATGCCACTGTGAAAATCATCATTCTTGGCGCAGGCCGCGTGGGCGAAAGTGTGGCGGACAGCCTGGTGTCCGAGCGCAACGACATCACCGTCATCGACACCAATGCGCAGCGCCTGCGCGATCTCGAATCACGCTTTGACCTGCGCGGCGTGGTGGGCAGCGGCATTGAACCGGCCGTGCTGGCCGAGGCCGGTGCCCGCGACACCGACCTGCTCATCGCCTGTGCCGCCCAGGATGAAACCAACCTGGTGTGCTGCAAGATCGCGCAGCGCCTCTTCAACATTCCCACGCGCATCGCGCGGGTGCGCTCCTCGGGTTTTCAGGACGAGGAACTGCTCATGGGGCCGGAGGGCTTTGGGGTCGATCGCGTCATCTGCCCCGAAGAGTCGATCACGCGCTATATCACCAAGCTCGTCGAATACCCCGAGGCGATGCAGGTGCGCCATTTCGCCGGCGGCCGCGCCTGCCTGGTGGCGGTGCGCGCGAGGGCGGGGGCCCTGCTGGTCAACCATTCGATCAGCGAGCTGCGCGAGTTGCTGCCCAGCGTGGACATGCGGGTGGTGGCCATTTACCGGCGCTTCCAGGATGAGCCTGACCGTTTTGTGGCCTGTGACGGCGCCACCCGCGTGGTGCCCGGGGACGAAGTCTTCGTGCTGGCGGCCCACGAGCACATCGCCGAGGTGCTGTCGGCCCTGCACCGCCGGGGCGAGCAGCCCGTGCGGCCCGTGCGCCGCATTATGATTGCAGGCGGCGGCCGCGTCGGGCTGCGGCTGGCGCGCCAGCTGGGCAAGGAGGCGGGACGCTTTCACATCAAGATCATCGAGGAAGACGCCGGGCGCTGCGTCGAACTGGCCTCGGTGCTGCCCTCAGAGGTGCTGGTGCTGCATGGCGACACCACCGACGAAGACCTTCTGACCGACGAGAGCGTGGAGGAGGTCGATCTCTTCCTGGCGCTGACCGATGACGACGAGGACAACATCATGTCCTGTCTGCTGGCCAAGCGCATGGGTGCGCGCCGCGTGCTGGCGCTGATCAACCGGCGCAGCTATGCCGACCTGATGCACGGCACGCAGATCGACATTGCGCTGTCGCCCGCGCAGGCCATGCTGGGCGAACTGCTGGCCTATGTGCGCCGGGGCGACGTGCAGGCCGTGCACAGCCTGCGCCGGGGCGTGGCCGAGGCGCTGGAGATCGTGGCCCGGGGCGACCGCAAGAGCTCGCGCGTGGTGGGCCGCAAGGTCAGTGAACTGCATCTGCCGCACGATGTGCACATGGGCCTGATCGTGCGCGGCCTGCCGTGCGAGGGCGACGACGCCACCGAGCCACTGCGTGAGCCCGAGGTCATCATTCCGCACAGCACCACCGTGATCGAGAGCAACGACCATGTGGTGTTCTTCCTGCCGCACAAGCGGCTGGTGCTCGATGTGGAAAAGCTGTTCCGCGTCAGCGCCACGTTTTTCTGACAAGCCCCCCGCGAGACCGCCATGGTGGACATGTTTCCCGTTCTGCGTGTGCTGGGCATCCTGATCATGGTGTTCGCGCTGGCCATGGGGCTGCCGATGGGGGTTTCCTGGTTCCAGGACGACGGCGTCTGGCGGGTCTATCCGACCGCCATGGGGGTCGCGCTCGTCGTCGGTGCGCTGTTCTGGTGGGGCCTGCGCAAGCACACCCGCGAGTTGCAGCCGCGCCACGGCGTCATGCTGGTCACCCTGGTGTGGGCGTTGCTGCCCCTGTTTTCTGCGTTGCCGCTGATGCTGGCCATGCAGCAGATCGGGCGCCCACTCTCTTTCACCCATGCCTACTTCGAGGCAGTGTCAGGGCTCACCACCACCGGCTCCACCGTGCTCAGCGGGCTCGATGCGCTGCCGGTGTCGGTGAATGTGTGGCGCACCTTCCTGCAGTGGGTGGGCGGCATGGGCATCCTGATTCTGGCGGTGGCAGTGCTTCCCATGCTGGGGGTGGGCGGCAGCCAGCTCTTCAAGGCCGAGGCGGCCGGACCGGTCAAGGACGCCAAGCTCACGCCGCGCATGACCGGCACGGCGAAGGGCCTGTGGGGCGTGTACGCCTTCTTTTCCACGGCCTGCGCGCTGGCCTACTGGCTGGGGGGCATGCAGCCGCTCGATGCGCTCATGCACATGTTCACCACGGTCAGCCTGGGGGGGCTTTCGTCGTACGACGCCAGCTTTGGCCACTTTCAGTCGCCCCTGCTTGAAACCGTGGCTCTGGTCTTCATGTTCGCCGCCAGTTGCAACTTTGCCCTGTACTTTGTGGCGCTGCGCAAGGGGCACTGGGGTGGTTTCTGGCGCGACCCGGAGATGCGCGCCACGCTCTCGGTGCTGGCCGGGGGCGGGCTTTTTGTCTCGTTGTTGCTGTGGTTCAAGGGGGTGTACGCGCCGCTCGATGCCCTGCGCTACGGCATGTTCAACGTGGTGTCGATTGCCACCACGACAGGGTTCTCCACGGTGGACTACATCGGCTGGCCGGTGTTCGCGCCCGTGTTCATGCTGCTGCTGTCGGGGGTGGCCACCAGCGCGGGATCGACGGGCTGCGGCATCAAGATGGTGCGCGTGCTGATTCTGGTCAAGCAGGCGCGCCGCGAGATGACGCGCCTGGTGCACCCCCGCGCCGTGCAGCCGGTGCGCCTGGGCGAGTCGGTGGTGGACAACCGCGTGATCTTCTCCGTGCTGGCGTTCATGCTGGTGTATGGCGGCACCGTCATCGGGCTGAGCATGTTGCTGCTGCTGACCGATCTGGACCCGGTGACGGCGTTTTCGGCCGTGCTGGCCAGCGTCAACTGCATGGGGCCGGGGCTCGGTCTGGTCGGGCCCGCGTCCAACTATGCCGTGCTGACCGATTTCCAGATCTGGGTGTGCACACTGGCCATGCTGCTGGGCCGGCTGGAGTTTCTCAGCGTCATGGCCCTGCTCACGCCGGCGTTCTGGCGGCGCTGAGACCCGACCGGGCGACTGAAAAGTCGCGGGAGGCACCGCGCAAGTCCCTACAATTGTCCGGACCCGTCATTCAAGGCAGCCATGGTTCCGCACCTCATCACGGCCCTCACCGGGCCCATCAACGAGCTTGAACAGCGCATCATCGACTCCATGCCGGCCACCGAGCGGTGGTTCCGGCTGGAATGGATGGAGCACACGCCGCCGTTCTACACCTCGGTGGACATCCGCAACGCCGGGTTCAAGCTCGCGCCGGTCGATACCAACCTGTTTCCCGGCGGCTGGAACAACCTCACGCCCGAGATGCTGCCGCTGGCGGTGCAGGCCGCCATGGCCGCGATCGAGAAGATCTGCCCCGAGGCGCGCAACCTGCTCATCATTCCCGAGAACCACACGCGCAACGTCCACTACCTGAGCAATCTGGTGCAGTTGCAGCGCATCTTCAACATGGCCGGGCTGAATGTGCGCGTGGGCTCCATCAGTGCCGATGTGAAGAAGAACACGGTGATCGAGCTGCCGGGCGGTGACGCCATCACCCTGGAGCCGGTGGTGCGCACGCGCGGGCGCATCGGGCTGAAAAACTTCGACCCCTGCACCATTCTGCTGAACAACGACCTGTCGGCCGGCGCGCCGGGCATCTTGGAAGACCTGCACGAGCAATACCTGCTGCCGCCGCTGCATGCAGGCTGGACGGTGCGCCGCAAGAGCAACCATTTCCGCAGCTACGAAGAGGTGTCCAAGCGTTTTGGCAAGCTGCTGGGGATCGACCCCTGGCTCATCAACCCGATGTTCGGCAAATGCGGAATGGTGGATTTTTCGCAGGAAACTGGGCTGGAGTGCGTGCAGACGAATGTGGATGCACTGCTGGCCAAGATCCGGCGCAAGTACAAGGAGTACGGCATCCACGAGAAGCCGTTCGTGGTTGTGAAGGCGGACAACGGCACCTATGGCATGGGCATCATGACGGTGCATGACGCCAAAGATTTGCAGGCGCTCAACCGCAAGACGAAGAACAAGATGGCCGTGGCGAAAGACGGGCAGCCCGTGCACGACGTCATCATCCAGGAAGGCGTGCTGACCCAGGAGCGTATGCACGATGCGGTGGCCGAGCCCGTGGTCTACATGATGGACCGTTATGTGGTGGGCGGCTTCTACCGCATTCACGCCGAGCGGGGCGTGGACGAAAACCTGAACGCACCGGGCGCCGGCTTCGTTCCGCTGGCGTTTGAGCAAAGCCATCACCTGCCCCAGCTGGGTGCCCGCCCGGGAGCCAGTGCGCCCAACCGCTTCTATATGTATGGTGTGATCGGCCGCCTGGCCATGCTCGCGGCCAGCTACGAGCTGGAAGCGACCAACCCCGACGCCGAAATCTACGACTGACCATCCCTCTGCCGCCGGGGCAGTTGCTGCGGCGCAACAATCGCAGAATTTCCATCCCGGGGCGGCGCGTGGCGTGCTGCGGCCGGCCCGGGGCAGGCGCAGAATACGCTCTCCCAGGACTATGGAATCCTGACGGGCGGTTCCCATCCGTTCGCCAGGGCATGCAGTGCACCCCACAAAATCCTCCTCGGCCGCGCTCACCCTGGCGGCCATCGGTGTCGTTTACGGTGATATCGGCACCAGCGTGCTGTATGCCCTCAAAGAGGTGTTTGGCTCGGGCCACGTGCCTTTCACGCAGGCCAACATCTACGGCATCCTGTCCATCCTTTTCTGGACGCTCACGGTCATCGTCTCGCTCAAGTACGTGGTGCTGGTGCTGCGGGCCGACAACAACGGCGAGGGTGGCCTCGTGGCCATGCTGGCGCTGGCCTCGCAGGCCGTCAAAGACAAACCCCACCTGCGCAACATACTGCTCGCCATGGGCATTTTTGGCACGTCGCTGTTCTATGGCGACGGGGTCATCACTCCGGCCATCTCGGTGCTGTCGGCCGTGGAAGGCCTGGAGGTGGTGTCGCCCCATTTCAAGCAGGGGGTCATCCCCCTCACCTTGCTGGTGCTGTTCTGCCTGTTCGTCGTGCAAAAACGCGGCACGGGCGGCATTGGGCGGTTTTTCGGACCGATCACCCTGGTCTGGATGGCGTCCATTGCGGTGCTCGGGATGTCGCACATCGTGGGCCATCCGGAAATCCTTTGGGCCCTGAGCCCGCACCACGCGCTGGGGTTCATGCTGCACCAGCCGGGCACGAGCTTCATCATCCTGGGCGCCGTGGTGCTGTGCGTGACCGGGGCCGAGGCCTTGTATGCCGACCTGGGACACTTTGGCAAGCGGCCTATCCGCATCGCCTGGTTTGCGGTGGTCATGCCGGCGCTGGTGCTGAACTATTTCGGTCAAGGCGCACTGTTGCTGGCCAACCCGGACGCCGTCAAAAACCCCTTCTACATGATGGCGCCCGCATGGGCGCTGCTGCCTCTGGTGGGGTTGGCGACCATGGCCACGGTGATCGCATCGCAGGCTTTGATCACCGGTGCCTTCAGCGTGACCAAGCAGGTCATCCAGCTCGGCTACCTGCCGCGTCTGAACATCCTGCACACCAGCGTGCGTGACACCGGGCAGATCTACATTCCCTTCGTCAACTGGGGCCTGTTCGTGGCCATCGTGCTCGCGGTGGTCATGTTCCGCTCCTCCAGCAATCTGGCGGCCGCCTACGGCATCGCGGTGACCCTGGACATGCTGATCACGACGGTGCTGACGTTTTTTGTGCTGCGCTATGGCTGGCGTTACCCGCTGGCGCTGTGCCTGGGAGCCACCGGCTGCTTCTTCGCCATCGATCTGGCCTTTTTCAGCTCCAACCTGCTCAAGCTGTTTCAGGGCGGGTGGTTCCCGCTGCTGATCGGCGGCGCCGTTTTCACGCTGATGATGACCTGGAAGAGGGGGCGCTCGCTGCTCAACGACAAGTTGCGTTCCGATGCCATCGATCTGGGTTCCTTTCTGGAGGCCGTCTTTGTCAGCCCGCCCACGCGTGTGGAAGGTACCGCCGTGTTTCTGAGCGCCGAGACAGGGGTCGTTCCCAATGCACTGCTGCACAACCTCAAGCACAACAAGGTGCTGCATGCCCAGAACCTGTTTGTGACCGTGCACAACCATGAGGTGCCCTGGATCGGTCTCGACCGCCGTCTGCAGATTGAACCGCTGGGACACGACTGCTGGCAGGTGGTGATCCATTACGGCTTCAAGAACGACCCCGATGTGCCGCGCGCCCTGCAGTTGCTGCGCGGGCACGGCTGTGATGTGGAGCCCATGACCACCAGCTACTTCCTGTCGCGCGACACCGTCATCCCCTCGATGGGCGGTGGCATGGCGCCCTGGCGTGAGAAGCTGTTCGCCCAGATGCACCGCAACGCCAGTGCAGCCGCCGATTTTCTGCACCTGCCCAACAATGCGGTGGTGGAGCTGGGCTCGAAGATCGAGTTGTAGGCGCTGGGCGGCCATTTCTCAGACTTCAAGTCTTTTTGGCCTCTGGCGCTTTGTGGATAAGCGCAAGCAGCTATTCTTACGATAGCAACTGCGCCACTGCGCCCGGGCCCGCCGGTTCGCTGTGCGCCAGTGCCAGAATCTGACCATGCCGTTTTTCAAAGACCTGAGCCTTTCGGCTTTCACCGCTGGCTTCGTCGCCGTGCTGGTGGGCTTCACCAGTTCCGTGGCCATCGTGTTCCAGGCGGCGCAGGCCTTCCAGGCCACGCCGGCGCAGATCACGTCCTGGATGTGGGCGCTGGGCCTGGGCATGGGCCTGTGCTCGATGCTGCCCTCGCTGTGGCTGCGCAAGCCGGTCATGGTGGCGTGGTCCACGCCGGGTGCGGCCGTGCTGGCCACGGCCGGGCTGGCCGGGGGCTTCAGCATGGCCGAGGCCGTGGGCGCCTTCATGGTCTGCGCGGCGCTCATCACCCTGGCCGGTGTCACGGGCTGGTTCGAGCGCATCATGGGCCGCATTCCCATGGAAATTGCCTCGGCCCTGCTGGCCGGCGTGCTGGCACGCTTCGGCCTGCAGGCGTTCGCTGCCGCGCAGACGGCGTTGCCGCTGGTGCTGCTGATGCTCGGCAGTTATCTGCTGGCGCGCCGCTTTCTGCCGCGCTATGCCGTGGTGTGCACGCTGGCCGTGGCCATTCTGTATGTGGCAGTCCGTGGCCAGATGGCCTGGTCGGCCGTGGCCTTTGAGCTGGCGACGCCGCAGTTCACCATGCCGCAATTCACCTGGAGTGCCCTGGTGAGCCTGGCGCTGCCGCTGTTTGTCGTCACCATGGCCTCGCAGAATCTGCCCGGCGTGGCGGTGATGCGCGCCACGGGGTACCAGATGCCGGTGTCCGGACTCATCACGCTCACGGGCCTGGCCACACTGGTGCTGGCGCCGTTCGGGGCCTTTGCGCTCAATTTCAGCGCCATCACGGCCGCCATCTGCATGGGGCCGGAAGCCCATGAGAATCCGGAGCGGCGCTACACGGCGGCGGTATCGTGCGGCGCGATCTACGTCGTCATCGGCATCTTCGGCGCCGTGGTCACGGGCCTGCTCACAGCCTTCCCCAAGGAGTTGGTGGTGGCCATCGCCGGGCTGGCACTGCTGGGCACCATCGGCAACGGCCTGTCGGTGGCGCTGCGTGACGAAGGCCACCGCGAGGCGGCCTTGATCACCTTCCTCGTCACGCTCAGCGGCGTGGTGATCGCCGGCGTGGGCTCGGCCTTCTGGGGCGTGGTGGCCGGCAGCCTGGCGCTGTTTGTGCAACAGTACGCCAGACGCCCCGCTGCCCGGCGCCACTGATTCGACCACCGGTTCCCTCTTTATCTGAGCTCACACCATGCAACTGCTGTTCATCGCCGACCCGCTGGAATCCTTCAAGACCACCAAGGACACCACCTTTGCCATGATGCGCGAGGCGCAGCGGCGCGGCCACACGATCGCCGCGTGCGAGCCCCAGGATGTGATGTGGGAGCGTGGCGGCCCGGTGATGGCGCATGTGCGCGACATCGTGCTGACCGGCCACGCCGACGGCTGGTTCAGCGTGCGCCAGGAGCGCGCCGTGGCGTTGGCCGGTTTCGACGCCGTGCTCATGCGCAAGGACCCGCCGTTCGACAGCGAGTACTTCTATGCCACGCACCTGCTGGAGCAGGCCGAGCGCGATGGTGCCCGGGTCTTCAACAAGCCCCGTGCCCTGCGTGACCACCCGGAAAAGCTCGCCATCATGGAATTCCCGCAGTTCATCGGCCCCACGCTCGTCACGCGCGATGCGCGCGACATCCAGCGCTTCCACGCCGAGCACCGCGACATCATCCTCAAGCCGCTCGACGGCATGGGCGGCATGGGCATCTTTCGTGTCGGTCCTGACGGCCTGAATCTGGGCAGCATCACTGAAACCCTGAACCGGGGCGGCGCCCAGAGCCTGATGGTGCAGAAGTTTCTGCCGGAAATCGCCGAGGGCGACAAGCGTGTTCTCATCATCGGTGGCAAGCCCGTGCCTTTCTGCCTGGCGCGCATCCCGCAAGGCAGTGAAGTGCGCGGCAACCTGGCAGCGGGCGGCAAAGGCGTGGCCCGGCCCCTTTCGGAGCGCGACTTTGAAATTGCCCACGCGCTCGGCCCCATCCTGCAAAGCCGGGGCCTGCTGCTGGCCGGGGTGGATGTCATCGGTGACTGCGTCACCGAGATCAATGTCACCAGCCCTACCTGCTTCCAGGAAATCCAGCAGCAGACGGGCTGCGATGTACCGGCCCTGTTCATCGATGCCCTTGAGTCCGCAGTGAATGTGTCAGTCGGTTGAAGAATGTTGCTTGCCCCTCCAAACCTGTGCTATAGTCGAAGGCTTCGCTGCACAGAGGTTCTTTCGGAATGTTTGTGCCAAGCTTGGTTGGGGGTTGAAGAGCCTGGCCGGGTGGGTTGAGAAAAGCGAGGTAAAAAATCTTCGGTCTTTGTTGTGAATCGGGTAGAAATTCGATGTACAATGCAAGGCTTCGCTGAACGGAAGTGCTGCTTGCGGTGCTGATGGAAAG
>MESL01000042.1 GCA_001770955.1 Burkholderiales bacterium RIFCSPLOWO2_12_FULL_65_40
TGATGTCTGCGTTGCGTGATCTGTTGAAATGGATTGTGAATGCGGGCCAATCAAAACTTAAGTCGGGCACTGGCTGCGCGTTGTGTCTGGTTTCGCGGCCGGGCTTGTAGGTGTTTGCCTGACAAGCGGGCAAGCCCTGCGGGGCGCAAAGGGGCCTGTTCTCCGGGAGAGCGTGCGGGTTCCAGGGGCTTCATGGCACCGCACACATGGTTGCGCCATCCGGGCGAAAATTCTCCTGCACACCTCCTTCCAGGGCCCTCATCCTCGCGCCTGGATGTCACTCTTTTTTTCATGCAAGACGGCCTTCCTCCCCCTGCGCGCCTGCGCGCCATGTTTGTCATCGTGATGGGCATTGCGATGTCGGTGCTCGACAGCACCATCGTCAACCTGGCGTTGCCGGGTATTGCGCGTGACCTGCAGGCCAGCGCTGCGCAGTCGGTGTGGGTGGTCAATGCCTATCAGGTGGCCACGCTGGGGCTGCTGCTGCCCTGCGCCATGCTGGGCGACCTGTTGGGCTACCGCCGTGTGTACCTGAGCGGGCTGGCACTGTTCACGGCGGCTTCGCTGGGCTGCGTGCTGGCCGATTCGCTGGTGGAACTTGCCTTCTGGCGTGCGGTGCAGGGCGTGGGCTCGGCCGGCATCATGGGCGTGAATGCAGCGCTGGTGCGGCGCATCTACCCCAGCCATTTGCTCGGGCGCGGTGTGGCGCTCAATTCGGTGGTGGTGGCCACGGCCTCGGTGGCCGGACCTAGCGTGTCGGCGGTCATCCTGTCGCTGGGACCGTGGCCGTGGCTGTTTGCGCTCAACCTGCCTCTGGGCTTGCTGGTGCTGGGCATGGGGTATGCGGCGCTGCCGCAAAACGCCACGGTGCGGCCCCACGGCGCCGGGCTTTCGTGGCCCGATGTGCTGATGAACGTTCTGATGTTCGGCCTGGTGTTCCTCGGCGCCGACATGCTGGGCACGAGCGTGGGCGCTGCCCCCACGGCAGCAGGCTTGGCCACGGCGCTGGCACTGCTGGCGGCAGGCATTGCCGTGGGGGTGGTGTACCTGCGGCGCCAGTGGGTGCTGCCGGTGCCGCTGTTTCCGGTGGACCTGCTGCGCATTCCGGTGTTCCGTTTGTCGATGTGCACCTCGGTAGGGGCATTCGCTGCGCAGATGCTGGCCTATGTGGGGCTGCCGTTTTTCCTGCTAGACGGATTGGGACGTACACCGGTGGAGGCAGGCCTGCTCATCACGGCCTGGCCGCTGGGCACGGTGGTGGCGGCGCCGCTGGCGGGGCGGCTGATCGGCCGCTACCCCGATGGGCTGCTGGGTGGCATCGGCCTGGGCCTGTTCGCATTGGGCCTGGGCCTGCTGGCGCTGTTGCCGGCGCAGCCCACCGGGGCCGACATCGTGTGGCGCATGGCGCTGTGCGGCATCGGTTTCGGGTTGTTCCAGTCGCCGAACAACCACACCATCGTGACCTCAGCGCCGGTGCACCGATCGGGCGGGGCCAGCGGCATGCTGGGTACGGCACGGCTCACCGGCCAGACGACCGGAGCCGTGCTGCTGGCCATGATCTTCAGCGTGGCCGACGCGCACGACGGGCGCGGGCCGGTCATCGCTCTGGGGCTGGCGGCGCTGTTTGCCAGCGTGGCGGCGGTGTTCAGCCTGCAGCGGTTGCGCCATGCAGCGCACTGAAGATCTTGAATAAAAAGTGCCTTGAACGTCCAGTAGTCAAGCGCTGACAGCTCTTATATCAGTAGCAATCTCTGGTGCGTGCTGCCTCAGGCCTTCGACGGTGGAAGCAGGTAGGCGGTGATCCTGCGGTCCTGCACCTCGATGTAATGCTGGCTGCGCAGCCGGGCCACCACGTCCTTCGCTTCTGCGACAGGAAAGCCGTTCTGCTCCAGCAGGTCGGCCACGAGCGTGGCAAGTGCGTCGAGCGTGCGCGGGCGGGCGTTGCCGCGTTTCCTCAGCCCGGCCAGCACCACGGGCAGCGCGGTGGCAGGGCGGGTGGGGGCGGCTGCCTCGGGCGCTGGGGTGGGCGTGGCGCGGGGTGCGGCAGCGGGGTCGGCAGTCCGGGCCGGACACTGAAAAGCGCCTTTCTGCTTCAGGATGACGGCGAGTTTTTCCTTGAGCGACATGCGACCGAACAGGGTGTTGAGCGCCTGGCAACAGGCCACGAGGTTCTCGTCGTTGTCCTTGCCACCGTGGGTGGCGGCCACCAGGTGCTCGATGCTGGCGTCCTCGCGTGGCAGGGGCCGATGGCAGAAAAAACACTCGCCCCCTTGCGCGAACAGCAGTCGGTCCAGTGGTTTGGTGCGCATGGGGCTGAACTCCGGGGGCGTTGAGGGGCGGCCAGGCATTGTAGGAGTGGCGAGGGTGCGCGGGTGCGCGGGTGCTCTGCCCCCACCTTGCCGGTCTGCAGGCTGGCAGAATGGCGGCGCTTTGTATTGATCTGGAGAGTATTTCGTGCCCGTTGTCTATTCCGTCCTCGCGGTGCTTGCCGCTTACCTGCTGGGTTCGCTGTCCTTCGCGGTCATCGTGACACGCGTCATGGGTCTGAGCGACCCGCGCACTTACGGCAGCAAGAACCCGGGCGCCACCAATGTGCTGCGCTCGGGCAGCAAGGCGGCGGCCGTGGTCACGCTGCTGCTCGATGCGGTCAAGGGCTGGTTGCCCGTGGTGCTGGTGCGCTGGTTTGGCGAGCCCTATGGCCTGGGCGAGGGCACCGTGGCCCTGGCTGGCCTGGCGGCGTTCCTGGGGCATCTGTGGCCCGTCTTCTTCCGCTTCGAAGGCGGCAAGGGCGTTGCCACGGCGCTGGGGGTGCTGGTGGGCATCAGCGGCTGGCTGGGGCTGGCGGTGGGTGTGGTCTGGCTGGTGGTGGCTTTTGTCTCGCGCTACTCGTCACTGGCATCGCTGGCGGCGGCGGTGCTTGCGCCGGTCATCTATGTGCTGGCCAGTGGGCCGCTCTGGTATTCCGAACGCAGCATCGTGGCGGCCATCGTGGTCATGTCGGCCTTGCTGGCCTGGCGCCACAAAGAGAACATTGCGCGTCTCATTCAGGGCAAGGAATCACGCCTGGGCAAAGGCAAAAGCCAGCCCGCCGCTGCGGCGACACCCGAGGTGGCCAAGACAAAAAAGCACCACAAGCGCCACTGATATCCATGGGGCTCCGTGAGCAAGGCACGGGGAGCACAACATGGGGTGGGGAATAGGCGTTGGGAAGGTGCGATGCCCAAGGCAACGCACCAGAAGAAGTTGACGAGCCTTACCCCCGGCACTGGCTCCACAGTTAGGGCTGCTTGGTTCCCCACCTGACCCGGTTGGCCGCTTCACCATGCGGGGAGGCCCGTCAGGGCGAGATTCTACCCCCTGAACGGTTGTGCTGTTTCCCCCTTCTCTCGAAATGCTGCGCCATTCGGGAACGACCCCGGCGTCTGCACCCTGAAGAGTTCTGGTGGCCCATGCGCGGTGTCCCTCGCTTGGGTGTGCGGGTATCGAAGGGCTGGCGAGAGGGGCCCTAGAATCACCCCCCATGTCCTACCTCGTGCTCGCCCGCAAGTACCGCCCGCGCAACTTCACCGAAATGGTGGGGCAGGAGCATGTGGTGCAGGCTCTCACCAACGCGCTGACGCAGCAGCGGCTGCACCATGCCTACCTGTTCACAGGCACGCGCGGCGTGGGCAAGACCACGGTTTCGCGCATTCTGGCCAAGTCGCTCAACTGCCAGGGCGCCGACGGGCAGGGCGGCATCACCGCCACGCCGTGTGGTGTCTGCCCGGCATGCCAGGATATCGACAGCGGCCGCTTTCCCGATTACACCGAACTCGACGCCGCCTCCAACCGGGGCGTGGACGAGGTGCAGAGCCTGCTGGAGCAGGCCGTCTACAAGCCGGTGCAGGGGCGCTTCAAGGTCTTCATGATCGACGAGGTGCACATGCTCACCAACACGGCCTTCAACGCGATGTTGAAGACGTTGGAGGAGCCCCCCGAATACCTCAAGTTCGTGCTCGCCACGACCGACCCGCAGAAAGTACCGGTCACCGTGCTCAGCCGCTGCCTGCAGTTCAACCTGCGGCCCATGGCGCCCGAGACGGTGCTCGAACACCTCACCCAGGTGCTGGCCGCCGAAAACGTGGCCGCCGAACCGCCGGCGCTGCGTCTGCTGGCACGCGCTGCGCGCGGCTCCATGCGCGACGCGCTCTCGCTCACGGACCAGGCCATTGCATTTGGCAGCGGCCGCATCGACGAAGGTGCTGTGCGCCAGATGCTGGGCAGCGTGGACCGCACCTATGTGTTTCGCCTGATCGATGCGCTGGCGGGCGGCGATGGCCGCACCGTGGTCGAGACCGTGGATGTGCTGCGCCTCAATGGCCTGTCCGCCGCCTCCACGCTGGAGGACATGGGCGCCGTGCTGCAACGCATGGCTGTGCTGCAGGCCGTGCCGGACATGGCCGGTGGCGACGCCAGCGACCCCGATGCTTTTGAAACCTCCCGCCTGGCCGCGCTGATGCCCGCAGACGAAACGCAGCTGCTCTACAGCCTGTGCCTGCACGGGCGCGGCGAACTGGGCCTGGCGCCCGACGAGTACGCGGCGCTCACCATGGTGCTGCTGCGGCTGCTGGCCTTCAAGCCCGAAGGTGGCACGGCGGAAAAAAAAACACTGACGCGGCCTGAAACCCCGGCTGCGGCGGCGCCGCAAGCGCCTTCCACAGCGCCGGTCGCCGCACCCACCGCCGCGCGCGCGCCTGCTGCGCCCTTGGAGCAGGCAGCGCCTAAGCCCGAGAAATTTGAAGAAAAACAGGCTGTAGCGCCTGCTGGTAAAGCGCAAGCAGCTACTGATTCAATAGCAAATGAGCCTGCCGCCGACAACGGAATTCCCGTCGTCTCCGAGGCAGTTCCGGTTCAGCCCCCGGCCGATCGCGCCACCCAGGCGCTGCCGGTGCGCACGCCCGAGGGCGTAGCCGCCGCGTCGGCGCAACCCCGTACGACTGCGCCGGAGCCGCCCCCGGCCGTGCTGGCCATCCCCGTGCGCCAGACTCCCGAGCCCGGCGCACGCCTGCAGCCGCAGGCCGCCGGGGCGGGGCGCCCCGCGTCCCGATTCACCCCCACCGAGGAGGGCGAAGTCTGGCACGCAGCCGTGCAGCAACTCATCGCCAGCGAGGCCATCACCGCGCTGGTGCGCGAGCTGGCGCTGCAGTCGCAACTGGTGGCGCGCGACGGCGAGCACTGGCTGCTGCGCGTGGAGCGCGAATCGCTGAACCAGCCCGCCACGCGCGAACGCCTGCGTGCCGCCCTGGCGGCGGCCGGGTTCGCGCAGCAGATCAGTGTGGAGCTGGGCGTGGTCATCGACAGCCCGGCGCGCCGCAATGCCGCGATCGAGAACGCCCGCCAGCAGCGGGCGCAGGACATCGTGATGAATGACCCGTTCGTTCAGACCATGGTGCGCGAGTTCGACGTCCGTGTTGTGCCCGGCAGCATCAAGCCCTTCTGAACCCCTATCCCCATTTCAACGAAAGGTAATTCCATGTTCAACAAAGGACAACTCGCCGGCCTCATGAAGCAGGCCCAGGCCATGCAGGACAACCTCAAGAAGGCGCAGGACGAACTGGCGAACGTCGAGGTCGAGGGCGAATCGGGCGCGGGCCTGGTGAAGGTGCTGATGACCTGCAAGCACGACGTCAAGCGCGTCACCATCGACCCCAGCCTGCTGGCGGACGACAAGGACATGCTCGAAGACCTGGTGGCTGCCGCCTTCAATGCTGCCGTGCGCAAGGCCGAGGAGACCTCGGCGGAGAAGATGGGCAAGATCACCGCAGGCATGCCGGGTTTGCCAGGTGGGATGAAGTTCCCGTTCTGAGGGGGAGGCTACTGCGCGCCAGCCATGCGTCGTTGGGCGGCGCTCGCAATCCTCACGACCAGGGAGGTCGCTCTGGTTGCTGTGCTCCGTCCGCCTAGCCTGGCAGGCGCTCGCTACGCCCTTGGCGGCGGGGTGAAATCACCTCATCCCATTTCGAATTCCTTTTATTCGCATGTCCACCACCAACACCCTTGACGCGCTGATCCAGGCCCTGCGGCGGCTGCCGGGGGTGGGGGTGAAATCGGCAGCGCGCATGGCCTTCCATCTGCTGCAGCACGACCGGGCGGGCGCGCAACTGTTGTCGCAGGCGCTGGCGCAGGCGGCGGACCATGTGCACCACTGCACGCGCTGCCATACCTTCACCGAGGCCGAGGTGTGTGAAGTCTGCCTCGACCCGGAGCGCGACGCCACGCGGCTGTGCGTGGTGGAGACGCCCGCCGACCAGTCGGCGCTGGAGCGCACGGGAGCCTTCAAGGGCCTGTATTTCGTGCTCATGGGGCGGCTTTCGCCGCTCGACGGGGTGGGGCCGCGCGACATTGGCGTGCAAAAACTCCTGCAGCGCGCCACCGATGGTGTGGTGCAGGAGGTCATTCTGGCCACCAATTTCACGGCTGAGGGAGAGACCACGGCGCATGTGATTGGCGAGGCGCTCAAGGCGCGGGGGCTGCAGGTCACGCGGCTGGCGCGTGGTGTGCCTGTGGGCAGCGAGCTGGAGTATGTGGACCTGGGCACCATTGCCCACGCGCTTGCGGACCGGCGCTAGAAAATACTCCCAAATCAATAGCTGTCAGCGCTTTAAAATAGGGCGCTGGAAGCTATTTTTATCTGAAAATGAACACCCCTCTCATGGCCCACTTCACGGTTGCCTACTGGTGCGTCTTCGTGGCGGCACTGCTCCCCCTGCTGTGCTCCCTCATTGCCAAGCGTGCGGGCATGGGCAAGAAGCGATCGGAGGGGGGCTACGACAACCACAATCCGCGTGCCTGGCTTGCCCAGCAAACGGGGGCTGCGGCGCGCGCCAATGCGGCGCAGGCCAACAGCTTCGAGGCCTTGCCGTTCTTCATCGGCGCGGTCGTCGTGGCGCACCAGCTGGGCGCGGGCCAGACGGCGCTGGATCTGCTGGCCATGCTGTATGTGCTGCTGCGGCTGTTCTACATCATGATGTACGTCTCGGACATGCCCACGGCCCGCAGTGTTTTCTGGGGCGCGGCCTTGTTCACCAACATCGGCATCTTCTTTCTCGGCTACCGGTGAGGGCCGAGCCCGGGGGCGTCGTGGCGGGTCCGTAGAAACCCGCACGGGCTCACCCTGATGCGCTCAATGCGGGACTGGCGCAAAATTGCTGCGCTGCATCAATTCTGAAACATTCACCGTGGATTCCCTGTCTTCCCGTCGCCGTGTTCTGGGCGCGCTGTCTGCCATCACCATGGCGGGGCTTGCGCCCGGCCGGGTTGCCCGCGCCAGTGCGTCTTCAACCCGCGTGCGGGTGGCTGTGGGCGGGCGGGCAGCGTACGCGTTCCGGCACCTTCCCCTGAGCGTGGCCACCCGGCTCGAATTCTTTCGTGCCGAGGGGGCAGACATCACCTGGCTCGACTATGCCGACGATGCACAGGCCCTGCGGGCCGTGCAGGAGGGGGTGGCCGATGTCGGTGCCATGGGGTTCGAGCAGACCTTGCTGGCGCACGATGGCCGCGCCGCCGTGCGTTCGCTGGTGCTGCAGGCGCGGGCTCCGCAGCTGGTGCTGGCGGTATCGGTCAAGGCCCTGCCGCAATACCGCTCGCCTGCAGATTTGCGGCGGCGCACGATCGGGGTCTGCTCGTTGGGGTCCATGGCGCATGCCATGGCCTGCATGGCGCTGGCGCAGGCCGGTGTCCCCACGGACGACGTCCGTTTTGTGCCGGTGGGGGACGGCACGCAGGCCATGGCGGCGCTGCGCTCAGGACAGGTGCAGGCGCTGTGCCATGCCGATCCGGTGATGTCCCGGCTGGAGCGCCGAGGCGAAGTGCGCGTGGTCAGCGACGCCCGCAGCCTGGCCGGGGCACACGCGCTGTTTGGCGGAACCATGCCCGGAAGCTGTCTGGTAGCGCCCGTGTCCTTCCTTCAGAAGCGCCCGGTCGAGGCGCAGGCGCTGGCTTATGGCGTGGTGCATGCCCTCAAGTGGTTGCAGACGGCTGCGCCGGCCGATATCGTCAAGACGGTGCCGCCCGATGAATCCATGGGCGAGCGCAGCCTGTACCTGGCTGCGCTGGCCCGCGTGCGCGAGGCGATCTCGCCCGACGGACTGATGCCCGAGGGTGGGCCTGAGACCTCCCTGCGCGCCTTGAGCGCACTGGACCCCGCACTGGCGGCCCGGCGTCCCGACCTCACGCGCACCTTCACCCAGGAGTTCGCGCGCAAGGCCAAGCAGAAATTCAGCGCGTGAAGAGGTGACAACCCCCTGAGCAGCTTCGCCGCGTCCCTCTTCTCTGGGCTGCGCGATGCGGAAAGGGGACTTTGATCGGTGCGGCGGGGCGGCCGTGGCACGGCGGCTGCTGGCTTGCATTCCATGCGCTACATCGTTCCAGGGGCGTGGAATGGCATTTTTTCCCTGGAGAACTGGTACGCTGGCGCCTCACCTCACCCTTACGACGTACCCATGACACTTCATCTCGGCCTCGCACCCATCATCTCCCTGCTGGCAGGTATCCTGATTCTGGTGTTTCCGCGCCTGCTCAGCACCATCGTGGCGCTGTACCTCATCGTGATCGGCATTCTGGGTCTGCTGGGCATACACCAGTTGCGCCTCTGAGCGTATGCGCCCAGGCGGCGCAGGGGGCTCAGCGCCGCTTCACTTTGGAAGGTTTGCCGCCCCGGCGCGCTGGGGCCGACTTTCCTGTGGATTTTCTCGCTGGACTGGCCTTTGCCTTCTGGCCTGTGCGCACGGGCAGGTAGAGCACCACCTGCTGCCCGGTCTTGAAGGCGGCATTGACTTTCACATCGTTCCAGTCGGCCACGCTGGCCGCATTCAGCCGGTGGCGCCGGGCCAGACTGGTCACCGTGTCGCCCTTGCTGGCGCGCACCGTGGTACGGCGCGTCACGGACTCGGGCGTGAGGGCGATCTGGCCGTTGTCGGCCACCTTTTCGGCCACGTCGGCGCGCAAGGTCGTGGAGCGCGGCACGATGAGCGCCGAGCCGGCCTTGATCAGCATGCGCGGGGGAATGCGGTTGATGCTGCGCAGGTCAGACTCGTCCATGCCGACGCGGCGCGCCGCTTCTGTCGCGCTCATGGTGGAGGGCAGGGTCCAGACGGTCCAGCTCGCGTACTGGCCCTCGCTGTAGGCCGCAAAGTTGCGCTCGAAGACCTTGGCGTTGTCCCAGGGCAGCAGGATCTGGGGCGTGCCTGCTGCCAGGATCACCGGCTTGTGCAGCGAGGGATTGAGCGCCTTGAAATCTTCCAGCCGCACGTCTGCCAGCCGCGCGGCCAGGTCCACGTCGATATCGCGTGTGATGTCCACCGTCTGGAAGTAGGGGTGGTTCTCGATCAGCGGCAGCTCGGTGCGGAAGGCCTCCGGGTTGGCCACGATGTTTTTCACGGCCTGGAGCTTGGGTACATACATGCGCGTTTCGGCAGGCATGGTCAGGTCGGTGTAGCGGGTGCCCAGGCCGGCCTTCTGGTTGCGCGCAATGGCGCGGCCCACGCTGCCCTCGCCCCAGTTGTAGGCGGCCAGCGCCAGATGCCAGTCGCCGAACATGCCGTGGAGCTTTTGCAGGTAGTCGAGCGCGGCGCGGGTGGAGGCCAGCACGTCGCGCCGGTCGTCGCGGAAGGCGTTCTGCTTGAGGTCGAAGTAGTTGCCCGTTGCCGGCATGAACTGCCACATGCCTGCGGCCCGAGCCGACGACACTGCCTGCGGGTTGAAGGCGCTTTCGATATAGGGGAGCAGTGCCAGTTCGGTGGGCATGCCGCGGCGTTCCAGCTCCTCGACGATGTGGAACAGGTACTTGCGTGAGCGCTCGGTCATTCGCTGCATGTACTCGGGCCGGCTGGCATACCACTGCTCGCGGTCCTGCACCAGTTCGTGTTCCAGATCGGGCATGGCAAAGCCCCGGCGAATGCGGTCCCACAGATCCGAAGGCGTGAAAAGCGGCATCACTTCCAGGCGCGAAGCCCGGGATGGCGCGATGGGTTGCAGCGGGCCCAGGGGAATGACGGGTGTATGCGCCTGCGTTGCCGGGGTCTGCTCAGGGGCAGAAGAGAAGGGTGTGGCGGGGTCGGAGACAGGGGCGGTGGCCAGCGGGGTGGCGCAGCCCGAGAGCCAGAGCAGACCCGCCAGACAGGCAAGGTGGAGGAACTTCATCGAAACTCGTTTTTCCATTCGCGCAGGGCCGCCAGAACGGCCACGGCATCGCGCGTATCGGTAGGGGGTGCAAAACCTGCAGCAGCGGCCGCCACGGCGTTCTCGCGGGTGCGCAGGAAGGGGTTGATTTCACGTTCCAGGGCGATGCGTGAAGGGAGTGTGGGCAGTCCTTGTGCGCGCAGCGCTTCGCAGCGGCTAATGTACTGGACCAGCGCGGCATTGCCGGGTTCCACGGCGCGGGCAAATTTCAGGTTGGAAAGTGTGTATTCGTGGGTGCAGCACACCCGGGTGTCGCCGGGCAGGGCCGCGAGCTGGTCGAGCGAGGCCAGCATCTGCGCCGGGGTGCCTTCGAACAGGCGACCGCAGCCACCGGAAAAAAGCGTGTCGCCGCAAAAGAGCAGTGGTGCACCGTCCACCTGCGGACAAAAGTAGGCAATGTGCCCGGCCGTATGGCCCGGCACGTCCAGCACCTCGAACCCCAGCCCGAGCGCTTCCACCCGGCTGCCCTGCGACAGGGGAATGAAAGGAGCCGGAATGCGCTCGCGTGCCGGGCCGTACACCGGGGCACCGGTGGCCTGGCGCAGGGCATCCACGCCGCCTACATGATCGGCGTGGTGGTGCGTGACTAGAATGGCCTGCAATTGCAGTCCCCGCTCTTCGAGGGCCTGCAGCACGGGCTCTGCCTGGCCAGGGTCGACCACTATGGCCTGGCGTGCATCGTGCAGCAGCCAGAGGTAGTTGTCGGAGAAGGCGGGTAACGCAAGCAGGTTCATGAGCACAGAAATTATAGGTTTGCACCATTGGTTCGATTCTCCGCCCGGGCGCTACCTGCTGGCCTGGGAGCAGGCGCGCTTTGACGAGGCGGTGGCCGATGTGTTTGGCTACCACAGCCTGCAGATCGGCATGCCGCTGCTCGATGGCCTGCGTGCCAACCGTATGCCCCACCGCTGGCTGGCACTCGACGCCATCCAGACCCCTGAGCCTGATGCCGGCCCGGCACCGGATCTGCTGGCCCACGCCGTGGCGCTGCCTTTTCCCGACAACAGCCTGGACCTGGTGCTGCTGCCGCACACGCTCGAACTCAGCCACGACCCGCATGTGGCCCTGCGCGAGGTCGCACGCGTGCTGGTGCCTGAGGGGCGCGTGGTGATCACCGGGCTCAACCCGATCAGCTTGTGGGGGCTGCGCCAGCAGCGCGTGCGCCTGTACCAGCGCCTGAGCGGAGGCCGTGGGCGCCTGTACCTGCCCGATGTGGGCGAGTTCATCAGTGCCTGGCGGTTGCGCGACTGGTTGCGCCTGCTCAACTTCGAGGTGGAACCGGCCGATTTCGGTTGCTACCGACCGGCGGTGCGCTCCGAGCACTGGATGGAGCGTTTCGCGTGGATGGAGCGCGTGGGCGAACGGTGCTGGCCGATTCTGGGCGCGGGGTATTTCGTCGTGGGCGTCAAGCGCGTGCACGGCATGCGACTGATGGAGCCCGCATGGCGCACCCATCGGCAGCGCGCCACGGCCTCCATCCCGGTGGCACGCAATGCCACAGACATGACTTTGATCGACAGGAACAGCGAGTGAACCAGGTACAGATTTACACCGACGGGGCGTGCAAGGGCAACCCCGGGCCGGGCGGCTGGGGCGTGCTGCTGCGCTCTGGCTCCACCGAAAAAGAGCTTTTTGGCGGAGAGCTGGGCACCACCAACAACCGAATGGAATTGCTGGCGGTGATCGAGGCACTCACGGCGCTCAAGCGCCCTTGCGCTGTCACCCTGTTTCTCGACAGCGAATATGTGCGCAAGGGCATCACCGAATGGATCCACGGATGGAAGGCCCGGGGCTGGCGCACGGCGGCCAAGCAACCCGTGAAGAACGTGGAGCTGTGGCAGCGTCTTGATGCGCTAGTGTCTCAGGGCGGCCACCAGATCGACTGGCGCTGGGTCAAGGGTCACTCCGGCGACCCCGGCAACGAGCGTGCCGACGCCCTGGCCAACCGGGGTGTGGAGCAGGCGCTCGGAAGGCGCTGACGGGTTTCTGCGCATCGATGTGTGTCACCCGGCGGGCCGCATTGTGTAAAGCCTGGGTAAATGACCGTGCCTTGCGGTGGGCTACGCGGTCATACGGCCTTTGGCGGTGCAGGTGCACTGCTACATTGGCAGATGGCGTGAACATGTAACCCGGTATTGGTCCCCATGGCTATCAGAGCAACCTATTTCATCGTCGCGGTCCTTGGCTTGGCGGGCGCCGGTACGGCGGCCTGGTGGCTGCAACGTCCCGCACCGGCGGCCGCGTCTGGCGTTGCTCCGTCACCGGCCTCGCAGAACGGGGCAGGCAAGGGCAAGGCAGCGCCGCAACAGCCTGTCAGCGTCGAAGTGGCGCGCGTGCGCACCACGGTCATCCGTGACGAGGTCCAGGCTGTGGGCAGCCTGCGCTCGCGCCGCAGCGTGGTGCTGCGTCCCGAGGTGAGCGGGCGTGTCACGCAGCTTCATTTCAGCGACGGGGCGCGCGTGCGCAAGGGGCAGGTGCTGGTGCAGCTGGATGACCAGTTGCCCCGCGCCCAGGTGCAGCAGGCCCAGGCCGAATTGTCGATTGCGCGGGCCAACCACCAGCGCAACCGCGATCTGGTGGCGCAGGGTTTCGTGAGCCAGCGTTCGCTCGATGAAAGCGCCGCCGGCCTGCAGGTGGCACAGGCCAAGCTGGCCCTGGCGGAGGCCACGGCAGCACGGCTCAAGCTCGTGGCACCGTTTGACGGCATGGCGGGCCTGCGCAACGTGCATGTGGGCGACTACCTCAAGGATGGTGCCGACATCGTGAACATTGAAGACATCGATAGTGTTTTCGTCGACTTCCGGCTGCCCGAGCGTTACCAGGGGCAGATTCGTGTCGGGCAGGTGGCTCAGGTGCAGCTCGATGCCTTGCCTGGCGAAACCTACGAGGCGCAGGTGCGCGCGATCGACCCGCAGATCGATGCCAATGGCCGTTCGGTGTCGGTGCGCGCCAGCATCGACAACCGGCGCCTGCAGCTGCGGCCAGGCATGTTCGCCCGGGTGACCGCCCGGTTCGACACCCGCGCCGATGCGCTGGTCGTGCCCGAGGAGGCCATCGTGCCCCAGGGCTCCAGCCCGTATGTGTTCACTGTAGTGCCCGGTACGGCCGCCGGCAGCCTGGTGGTGCAGCGCGTGCCTGTCCGGCTGGGCCAGCGCCAGGGCGGCATGGTCGAAGTACAGGACGGCTTGTCGCTGGGCGACACGGTGGTTACGGCCGGGCAGCAACGGGTGCAGCGCGATGGCGCGCCCGTGCGCGTGGTCGAATTGCCCCAGGCGCCCGTGGGCGGTGCTTCTTCCGCCCAGCGCACGTCCGACTGAGCACCGAGCCCGCCGGCCCCACCCATGCAACTTGCTGAAATCTCCATTCGCCGCCCGGTGTTTGCCACCGTGCTGTCGCTGCTGGTTCTCCTGATTGGCGCGGTGAGCTTCACCCGCCTGTCGGTGCGTGAGTACCCCAAGATCGACGAGCCTGTGGTCACCGTCAGCGTGACTTACGCTGGCGCGTCGGCCGAGGTCATGGAATCGCAGGTCACCAAACCGCTGGAAGACTCCATTGCCGGCATCGACGCGGTGGACGTCATCACCTCCATCAGCCGGGCAGAGCGCAGCCAGATTTCGGTGCGCTTCCGGCTCGAAAAGGATGCCGACAATGCCGCCGCCGAGGTGCGTGACCGCACCGCGCGTGTGCGCAACCGCCTGCCCGATGCGGTGGACGAGCCCGTGATTGCCAAGGTCGAGGCTGATGCCTTCCCGGTGATGTGGCTGGCCTTCAGCAGCGACACGCATACACCGCTGCAGATCAATGACATGCTCAACCGCATCGTCAAGCCCCGGCTCCAGACAGTCAGCGGCGTGGCCGATGTGCCCATCTATGGTGAGCGCCGCTATGCCATGCGTGTGTGGCTCGATCCGCAGCGCATGGCGGGCTACCGCATCACCACGCAGGACGTCGAGGACGCGATCCGCCGCAGCAACCTGGAGCTGCCGGCGGGGCGCATCGAGTCGCAACAGCGCGAGTTCAGCGTCACCTCGCAGACCAGCCTGGTCACGGCCGAGCAGTTTGCCCAGATCGTGGTGCGCAATGTGAACGGTTTTCCGGTACGCCTCTCCGATGTCGCGCGGGTGGAAGAGGGGCCTGCGAGCGACCGCAGCCGCGTGCGGCTCAACGGGCGCGATGCCATCTCGGTGGGCGTGATCCGCCAGACCACGGCCAACCCGCTGGAACTGGCCAACGGCGTACGCGCGATGTTGCCCATTTTGCGGGCCGACCTGCCGCCGGACGTGACGGTGGAAATCGCCAACGACAACTCGCTGTTCATCGACCGTTCGGTCAAGAGCGTCTACACCACCATCGCCGAAGCGGTGGTGCTGGTGGCGCTGGTGATTTTTGTCTTCTTGCGCACCGTGCGCGCCTCCATCATTCCCATCGTCACCATTCCGGTGAGCCTGATCGGCAGCTTTGCGCTGATGCAGCTAGCGGGTTTTTCCATCAACACCCTGACCCTGCTGGCGCTGGTGCTGGCCATCGGGCTGGTGGTGGACGATGCCATCGTCATGCTGGAGAACATCTTCCGGCACATCGAGGAAGGGCTGGACCCGTTCTCCGCCGCCATCAAGGGCGCGCGCGAGATCGGTTTTGCCATCGTCGCCATGACGCTGACGCTGGTGGCGGTGTATGCGCCGCTGGCCTTCACCCCCGGGCGCACGGGGCGTCTGTTTGTCGAGTTTGCCCTGGCGCTGGCCGGGGCGGTGCTGGTGTCGGGCTTTGTGGCGCTCACGCTCTCGCCGATGATGTGCTCGCTGCTGCTCAGGCACAACCCCAAGCCCCACTGGTTCGACCGATCCATGGAGCGGTGGCTGACCGCGCTGTCCGATGACTATGGCCGCCTGCTGCGCTGGCTGGTCACCGCTCGCTGGACGGGCGGGGGCCTGCGCGGTGCCGTGTTTCAGGCGCGCTGGCTGGTGCTGGGTGTGATGGCGCTCAGCGGCGCCGCGCTGGTGCTGGTGTACCCCACAATGCGCCAGGAGCTGTCGCCGCTGGAAGACCGGGGCACCATTCTGGCAAGCGTGACCGCGCCCGATGGCGCCACGCTCGAATACACCAACCGCTACGCGCTGGAGCTGGAAAAAATCGGCCGCGACTACCCCGAGTTCGACCGCATCTTTGCCAACATCGGCAACCCCATGGTGTCGCAAGGCAGCGTGGTGTACCGCACTGTGGACTGGGAAGACCGCAACCGCAGCACCCTGCAACTGGCGCGCGAGATGCAGTCGCGCATCTCCAGCCTGCCGGGGGTCAATGCCTTCCCCATCACGCCACCGTCGCTCGGGCAGGGCTTTCGCTCGCGGCCGCTGAACTACGTCATCCAGACCTCGGACAGCTACGAGAACCTCAGCGCCACGGTCACGCAGATGCTCGACGAGATGGCGAAAAACCCCGGCATCCTCTCGCCCGACGTGGACCTGCGGTTGAACAAACCCGAGTTGCGCATCACCGTCAACCGCGAGCGCGCCGCCGATCTGGGCGTGGGCGTGGACGTGGTGGCGCGCGCCATCGAAACCATGCTGGGCGGGCGTGCCGTGACGCGCTACAAGCGCGATGCCGAGCAGTTCGACGTGATCGTGCAGACGGCCGGCGAGGGGCGCACCACGCCCCAGGACATCGATGCCATCTACGTGCGCGGCCGGGCCGATGCCTTGATTCCGCTGTCGAGCCTGGTCAGCGTGCGCGAGAGCGTGAGCCCGCGCGAGCTGAACCACTTTGGCCAGCGCCGCTCGGCCACCATCACCGCCAACCTGGCGCCCGAGTATTCGCTCGGCGAAGCACTGACGTTCATGGACCGCACCGCTGCCCAGGTGCTCAAGCCCGGCTACACCACCGAACTCAACGGCATCTCGCGCGAGTTCAAAAGCTCGCAGGGAGCGTTGGGCATCGTCTTCGTGCTGGCGCTGGTGTTCATTTTTCTGGTGCTGGCAGCGCAGTTTGAAAGCTTCATCGACCCGCTGGTCATCATGCTGTCGGTGCCGCTTTCGATGATCGGCGCGCTGCTGGCGCTCAAGTGGAGCGGTGGCTCGATCAATGTGTATTCACAGATCGGCCTGATCACGCTGGTGGGGCTGATCACCAAGCACGGCATCCTGATCGTCGAATTCACCAACCAGCTGCGCGAGCAGGGGCTGGAGATGGTCGATGCTCTCGTCAAGGCCTCGGCGCAACGCCTGCGCCCCATTCTCATGACCACGGGTGCCATGGTGCTGGGCGCCATTCCGCTGGCGCTGGCCAGCGGCGCGGGGGCCGAGAGCCGCATGCAGATTGGCTGGGTGATCGTGGGTGGCATGTCGCTGGGCACGCTGCTGACCATCTTCGTCGTGCCCACCATGTACTCGCTGCTGGCGCGCTCGACGGTGCCCGGCGCCCGGATCACCGTCGCCCAGGAGCAGCCCGCAGGTCCCGCCCCGGAGGGGCACTGAGGCTGCTTGCGTTTTTTTAGTTTGCGTCTATTGCTATAAATATGGTAGCTTGTGGCGCTTGTTGGTAAAGCGCTGCGGGCAGTTTTCATTTGAACCTAGTAACGCCATCGGAGCTGTCAAACCTTGATTTCATGCGGCTTGGCAAGGGATACAAAGCGGTCAACTGCCGTTTCTAGGTTAAATATTGTTTGACAGCCGGGCGCCGGATTTTCTCTTCTGGGGAATCAATCGGGGGTAGGGCGCTGTGTGCTTCGCACCCGCACGTGACTTTGCGCAAGGGGTCGGGGCGCGCTGCTTCTATGATGGTCGGATCGTCGTACCACACGGAGCGCCCATGAACATGCTCACCAAGATGGCCCTGGGGCTCATCGGGCAGATGCGTCCTGACGCCCCGACGGGCGACAGCAGTCCGGCCGTGGTGCTGCCGCCGCCGCAGACGCAGGGGGGGCTGCCCCTCATGCAGGCACTGGCCCTGCGCCACTCCGAACGCAGCTTTGACACCGCAGCGCTGCCCGCGCAAACCTTGTCGGATCTGCTGTGGGCGGCAGCGGGCATCAACCGGCCCGTACACGGCGGCCGCACCGCGCCCAGTGCCATGAACAGCCAGGAGGTGGACGTTTATGTCGCCCTTCCCGAAGGCCTGTACCTCTACGATCCGCAGGCCCATGCGCTGCAACGTGTGCTGGCGGCCGATGTACGCCGCGTCACCGGCTACCAGGACTTTGTGGACGATGCCCCCCTCGACCTGGTCTACGTGGCTGACCACGCGCGCATGAAGCTTGTGCCGGCCGCGCTGCGCGAATCCTACGCATCGACGGCTGTCGGGGCCATGGCACAGAACGTTTACCTGTATTGCGCCAGCGCCGGTCTGTCCACCGTGATCCGGGCCTGGATCGACCGACAGGCACTGGCCACGGCCATGGGCCTGGGCACCGACCAGCAGGTCATGCTGGCGCAGACCGTGGGAGGCACGTCGCCATGAGCCCTGTTTTTGACCTGCTGCGCCTGTCCAGCGTGTCGATGGACGTGATGGCAGCCCAACGGGGCACCGCGCAGGGCATTGCGCAGCGCCAGCAGGTGCGTCTGTCTCAGTTGCTGTCGGCGGCGTTGCGCGACTCGCGCCTGTACCAGGAGCTGATGCCCCGGGGCACAGACGCCCGTACGCCCCTGGATCAACTGCCGGTGGTCACGCGCGGCCAGCTCATGGAGCGCTTTGACGACTGGGTGGCCGACCCGCGCCTCAAGCTCGATGAGCTGCGTGCGTTCACCGCGGACCCCGACCGCATTGCCGAGCCCTGGCTGGGCCGCTACATGGTGTGGGAAAGCTCGGGCACCACCGGGCAGCCCGGCATTTTTGTGCAGGATGCGCAGGCCATGGCGGTGTACGACGCGCTCGAAGCCCTGCGCCGCAGCGCACCGCGTCCGCTGGCGCACTGGATGGATCCGCTGCACCTGTCCGAGCGCCATGCTTTCGTGGGCGTCACGGGCGGGCATTTCGCCAGCCATGTCTCGCTGCGGCGGCTGCGCAATCTCAACCCCTGGCTGGCGGCCACCACACGGAGCTTTTCCATCCAGGAACCCACCGCCGATCTGGTGCGCTCGCTCAACGAATTTACGCCCACCATCCTCATCACCTACCCCACGGTGGCGGCCTTGCTGGCGCAGGAGGCCGAGAGTGGACGCCTGCGCATTGCACCGCGCGAGATCTGGACGGGCGGCGAAACCCTGGGCGCAGGGGTGCGTGCCTACGTCGAGCAGCGCCTGGGCGGCGTGCTGCGCAACAGCTACGGGGCATCCGAGTTCTTGGCGATGGGGTGGGAATGCGCGCATGGCCAGATGCACCTGAACGCCGACTGGGTCATTCTGGAGCCCGTGGACGAGCGTTACCGCCCCGTCCCGCCCGGCGAGCCACCCCACGCCATGCTGCTGACCAATCTGGCCAACACCGTTCAGCCGCTGATCCGCTACGAATTGGGCGACCACGTCACCGTGCACGCAGAGCCCTGCGCCTGCGGCTCCCCCTTGCCCGTGATCGAGGTCTGCGGACGCCAGGACGATCCACTGCACATGGCCGGGCGGGAAGGGGGTGCTGTCACCTTGCTGCCGCTGGCGTTGACGACGGTGCTCGAAGACGACGCAGGGGTGTTCGATTTCCACCTGCGCCAGATCGACAGCCGCACCCTGGTGCTGCGACTGCCGCTGGAGGGCGAGGCCGGGCAGGCCGCCATGGCCCGCTGCCGATCCGCCCTCAAGGCCTTTGCTGCCGTGCAGGGCCTGGCACCGATCCGTGTGCGCGCTGAGCTTGGTGAGCCTGTGCCGCGCGGGCGCAGCGGCAAGGCCTGCCGCATCGTGGCATGCGGCGGGTCACATCAGGGCATGGAAGACACGTAGGCCACCACGGCCTCGATGTCGGCGTCCGTCATGTTCTTGGTGTTGGGCGTCATGATGGAATTGGCGCGCACGTCGGTCCCATCGCGGTAGCGCTTGAGTGTCACGCGCAGGTAGTCGGCTTGCTGCCCCGCGATCCGGGCGATCAACTCGTTGCCGCGGCCCACATTGCCGTGGCAGCGAAAGCAGATCTTGCCGTAATACTCCTGCCCCTTGCCGGCCAGTGCGGCGTTGGTGGCGGGTTTGTGGGTGACTTCCTGTGCTGCGTAGAACAGCACCATGCCGATCTTCTCGTCGCTGTTCATGGCGCGGATCATGCCTTCCATGAATTCGTTGCGGCGGCGTCCGTCAGAGAACTGGCGCAGTTGCTCCAGCAGGTAGGCCGGGTTTTGTCCGGCGAGGTTGGGAATCGAGCTTTTGGTGCTGTTGCCACCTTCGCCATGGCAGTTGGCGCAGACGGCGGCCACCTTGCGACCCACTTTGTACAGGTCGTCGGCCAGCTTGGGATCGGCTTGCGCCTCCTTGAAGCGCGCTTCCAGGTCCACCTTGGCTGTTGCCCGGGCCTTGGCCGTCTGGGCGGCCGCCGGCTGCCATGCGAGCACTGCCGCCAGTGCCATTGCAACGACCACGGGAATGCGCTTGACCATGTTGAAAACCCTTTGTGGAAAATGGTCATTCTAGTCCGGTGCGCGGTGCATTGCCCGGGGCAACACTGGAGCTATATCAAAAGTGTGCAGGTTTTCTCGGGGTATGGGGGCACTCAGGCGCCCAGGGCCAGGGCCAGTTCCCGCAAGTCTTTGGCATGCCAGTTGCTGCGCCCGTTGTCCGAGACATCCTTGGCGCGGGTGGGCCCGAACTCGTGCGGCCGTTCGATGTAGGCCGTGCGGAGGCCGCAGGCCCGGGCGCCGTCGAGGTCGTCCTGGTGTGCGGCGACCATCAGCACCTCGGACGGCTGCACACCGAAGATGCGCGCCACGCCCAGGTAGGTTTCGGGGTCGGGTTTGTAGTGGCGGAAGACCTCGGCCGAGAGAATGCAGTCCCAGGGCAGGCCCGCGCGCTTGGCCATGTTCGTCAGCAAGCCGAGGTTGCCGTTCGAGAGGCTGCAGAGGGTGAACTTCGCCTTGAGGCGGGTCAGCCCCTCGATGGTGTCTGGCCAGGGGTCCAGGCGGTGCCAGACGCGGTTGAGCGTGTTGATCTGCGCGGGCGAGAGGTGGGTGATGCCGAACTGGCGCAGCGTGTCTTCCAGCACCATCCGGTGCAGGTCGTCGATGAGGGTCCAGCCCAGTTCACCCGAGCGTACGCGCTGCATGGCGGGCTGGTACCCGTCGCGCCAGGCCAGCGCGAAGGCATCTCCGTTGGTGCCGGGGCACAGTGCGCGCACCTCGCGCGCCACGCAGGTGTGCCAATCCACCACGGTTCCGAAAATGTCGAACGCCAGGATTTTCAATCCCTCCGATCCAGGTGCGGGTGTAGGTGGCATGGCGGTGCGTGTGCGAAAGGGCTGTGGCAGCAGTGTAGGGCGGCGTGCAGGCTGCTGCTCGACGCGCATGCGGTTGTGCGCTACAAACCGCCATCTGGTCTGGTTGGGGTGGATCATCTACCCTGGCCGCCGTTCTTGTCACCTGTTCCAAGGGAGTACGACATGACCCCCAGCCTCATGGCCCTTCTCGGATTCTTGGCTTGGACCTTGCTGCTGTTGGTGTGGATGGAGGCTATCCGCTCCTGGCTTGTGCTCACCCGGGCCGTGCCTGCCAACGGGTTCCAACCGGACAACGCCAATCTTTCGCCTTTCATGCAGCGCCTGGCGCGGGCCCATGCCAACTGTATCGAGGGCCTGCCCCTTTTCGGCGGCCTGTTGCTGGTGGCCGTGGTGGCGGGCAAAACAGCCGTCACTGACCCCCTGGCCTATGTCTTTCTCGCCGCGCGTGTACTGCAGTCGCTGATCCACCTGGCTTCGCTGTCGCGCCTGGCCGTGACCCTGCGCTTCTCGGCCTTCGCGGTGCAGATGGGGCTGGGCGTGTATTGGGCTGTGCGCCTGCTTGCTGCCTGAGCCTGGAGCTGGTCAGGCTGCTGGCAAGAGTCGGGCGAGAGCGTCGCTCAGCGCCTGCGACTCCTGGGGGCGCACCAGTCGGGCCACCTCCTGGCCATCGCGCAGGAACACCAGTGTGGGCCAGAGCTTCACGCCGTAGCTGCGGCCCAGCGGGCGGCCCGAGCCATCCTCCACCTTGATGTGGGCCACGCCGGGGCAGCCCTGCAGAGCCTGTTCAATCAGCGGCTGGGCACGCTGGCAATGGCCGCACCAGGGTGTACCGAATTCGAGCACGGTGGCGCCTGGCAGGCGGTCGGTTTGCTCGCGGCTCGGCGCTTGGGGGAGGTGCTGGGCGGTGTAGGGCATGGTCTGGGTGGCGGGCTGGCTCAGGTCGAGCCCACCTTGAACTGTGCCACGGTCTGCGCCAGGTGTTCAGCCTGGTCTTTCAGGCTGGAGGCCGCTGCCGCGCTTTCCTCGACCAGGGCCGCGTTCTGCTGGGTCATCTGGTCCAGGTTGTGGATGGCGGTGCCCACCTGGGCGATCCCGGCGCGCTGCTCGGTGGCGGCGGTGGAAATCTCCTGCATCAGTTGGGCCACGCGGCCCACGTTGGCCACGATCTCCTGCATGGACTGCCCGGCATCGTGGACCAGGCCCGAACCGGCATCCACAGCCGAGACCGAGTTCTGGATCAATGCCTTGATCTCCTTGGCCGCTTCGGCCGAACGCTGGGCGAGCGTGCGCACTTCGCTCGCCACCACCGCGAAACCCCGGCCCTGGTCACCGGCACGGGCCGCTTCCACGGCGGCGTTGAGCGCCAGGATGTTGGTCTGGAAGGCGATGCCGTCAATGACCGAGATGATGTCATTGATCTTGCGCGAGCTGTGGGTGATTTCCTCCATGCTCCGCACCACCTTGGCCACCACCGCACCTCCGCGCTGGGCCGACTGGGCTGCTGTCGCCGCGATCTGGTTGGCTTCTGCGGCGGTCTGTGCGGCCTGACCGACGGCGCTGGTCATCTGCTCCATGGACGAGGCTGTCTCCTGCAAGTTGGCCGCCGTCTGCTCGGTGCGGGCAGAAAGGTCGTGGTTGCCTGTGGCGATTTCCTCCGACGCCAGATGCACCGATGCGCTGGTGTTGCGGATGTCCACCAGCGTCAGCCGGATTTTTTCAACGAACTGGTTGAAGGCCTGCGCGATGCGGGCGAGTTCGTCGTTGCCCCGGATGCTGAGCCGGCGTGTCAGGTCACCATCGCCCGAAGCCACGTCCTGCATGGCACGCTCCAGGCGGCCCAGTCCGGCCATCGAACGGGCGACGACGGCGGCGGCCACCAGCACACTGAGGCCGGCCACCACCAGCCCGCCGATGATTGAATTGAGTAGCAACTGTGTGACGCCCGCCAGCGCTTCGCTGCGGTGCAGCGACACCATCAGCACCCAGTCGGTGCCCGCAATCGGTGTGCCCAGCAGCAGGCGCGGTGTGCCGTTGATCGACATCGCCGTCAGCGCCGAGGCGTTCACCATGGCGCCGATGGCCGACGGGGTGAGTTCGGGCGAGAGTGCGACGGCCTCTTTCAGCACCAGCTCCAGGTTTTTGTGCACCAGCACCTTGCCACCGCGCGAGACCACGAAGGCGTCGCTCGACGGGGTTGGACTGATTGCCGTCACGCTGTGGGCCACCACGTCCATGAAGACGTCGGCCGCCGCCACGGCCACGGTGCTGCCCGCATCCTTGACGGCCAGCGCGAAGGTCATCACCAGCTTCTTGCTGCCTGCGTCGATGTAGGGTTCGGTCAGTGCGATGCCCTGGGTGGCCTCGGCCTGTTTGTACCAAGGGCGCCCGGTCGGGTCCCAGTCGGGCGGCAGGTTCTGTGGCGCCGAAAAGAGGGCGGTCTTGTTGGCATAGCCGATGTAGGTGGTGTCAAAGCCGCCGCTCTTCACTCCCTGAATCAGGGCGGGCAACGGCTCGCTCAGGCGGGTGGCGGGTTCGAGCGACTGGACGACGGCCGCGCGGGTCTTGACCCACTCGGCAATGCCGTCGGCGCGGGCTTTTGCCAGCCCGGAAGTGCTCTCGGTCAGCGTCGCCATGGCCGATGAGCGCACGGTGAAGAAGTTGAACGCGGAGAGGACTGCGACACCCAGTGCCACGAGCGCCGCCGTGGTGATGATCAGCCGCAGTTTGAGCGACAGGGTCGAGAACAGGGACATGACAGAACTCCCTCGCAGGGTTGCATGCACGTGCTCCGATCGGGGCGTGCCCGATCGGAGTCTGGGGGCGATATCGCCAGATACTACGCTTGCGCGAAAGAAATTGTTGCGATTTGTGTGCAGGGAAAACACCGGTTCCCTGCGGTGGGGCGTGCCGTGGACGTCAGGCGGAGGGCTGCAGCTGGCGCAGTTCGTCGAGCGTGTTGGCGTTGAAGAATGCGTGCGGGTCGTCGCCGGGCTGGTTGAAAGGCACGCGGGCGCAGCGGTGCTGTGCCGCCCAGGAGCCCACCTTGCGACCACCCCCCGCCATGTAGTGCGCCAGGCTGTCGTGCAGGCTGGTGCGGAGCAGGCAGAACACGGGCTGGGGGCGCAGGGGGGCGCCTGCACTGGCATCGTCGCCGCCGGGGGCCAGGGGCAGGGCGATGTCGGCCTGCTGCTCGGCCGCTGCAGTGGCCAGGCGGACGGCCAGGTCGGCTGGAAAGAGCGGGGTGTCGCAAGGCACCGTGAGCAGCCAGGGGGTGCGGCACTGCGTCAGCCCGGCCAGAAAACCGGCCAGCGGGCCCGCAAAACCGGGAACCGTGTCCTCGCAGACGGGCACGCCCAACGCCTCATAGGCGGCCCGGTTGCGGTTGGCGTTGATAAGCACATTGCCCACCTGGGGTTGCAGCCGGTGCAGAGCGTGCCATGCCAGCGGCATGCCGCCCAGCAGTTGCAGCCCCTTGTCAGCGCCGCCCATGCGCGTGCCCTGGCCGCCCGCAAGCACCAGACCGGTGATGTCGGTGGGGGAGATCATCGTGGAAGGGACGCCATAGGGTGGCCTGTGCGGGGCCGTCAACCGCCGATGTAGCTCATTTCCACGCGGCGGGTGCCCTGACGGGCATCGGCGGGCAAGGTGCCGCGCAGTTCCGAGTAGCGGTCGCTGCGGCCCTGCCAGATGGGCGCAATGGCCGAGGCAATGTCGGTGTCGCTGGCGCCACTGCGCAGCAGGCTGCGCAGGTCGTGTCCCTGGGTGGCAAACAGGCACAGGTAGAGCTGGCCCTCGGTGGACAGGCGGGCGCGGTTGCAGTCACCACAGAAGGCCTTGGTCACGCTGCTGATCACGCCAACCTCGCCCAGCGCAGGGTCGTGGAGGCCCTGTGCATTGGCGTGGCCCCATCGCTCGGCGGTTTCGCCGGGTGCGGCCGGGTCAAGGGGCACCAGTGGCAGTTCGGCACGCAGGCGCTCGATCACCTCGGCCGACGGCAGCACCTCGTCCATGCGCCAGCCGTTGGTGGCGCCCACGTCCATGTACTCGATGAAGCGCAGCGTGGTGCCCGTGCCGCGGAAGTGCCGCGCCATGGGCAGGATCTCGTGGTCGTTGGTGCCGCGTTTGACAACCATGTTGACCTTGATGTGCGAGAGGCCGGCTGCGTGCGCCGCCTCAATGCCTTCGAGTACCGCGGCCACGGGGAAGTCCACATCGTTCATTCTGCGAAAAACCGCGTCGTCCAGTCCGTCAAGGCTCACGGTCACGCGGTTCAGCCCGGCCTCCTTGAGCGCACGCGCCTTGCGCGCCAGCAGCGAGCCGTTGGTGGTGAGCGTCAGGTCGGGCGCTAGGCCGTCCACGGTGCGCAACCGGGCCAGCTGGGCGATCAGGGTTTCCAGGTTGCGGCGCAGCAGGGGCTCGCCTCCGGTAAGGCGAATCTTGCGCACCCCATGCGCCAGGAAAAGCTGGGCCAGGCGGGTGATTTCCTCGAAACTCAGCAGCGCACTGTGCGGCAGATAGGCGTGCTCTTTGTCGAACACGTCCTTGGGCATGCAGTAGTTGCAGCGGAAATTGCAGCGGTCGGTGACGCTGATGCGCAGGTCGCGCAGCGGGCGCCCCAGGGTGTCGGTCAGCAGGCCCGTAGGGACCACGGGCCGGGCAGGCAGCAGGGCCCTGAGCCCCGCCGTGCGATGGTCCACCAGAGGGATGACGCGTTCGGACATGTCCGGATTCTGCCCCACTTGGGCCTTTGCGGCGCGGGTTGACAGCGGTCGCCCTTGCTCCGTGTCAATACCTGGACCGATCAGGGCCTGGGACTGCGCGGGATGGGCCTGGGTGTGGTGGGTAATGTGGTACGTGGTATGGATTTTCTTGATTTTGGTCATGGAGTGAGGGGCGGGCAGTGGTCAGAATGGCGTCTCATTTCACTGATGCTGCCAACCCATGAAACCCCTTGCTTGCCGTTCGGGCCGCCATTCCAGCCGCCGCGCCATGATCCAGACCGTGGCGGCTGTGCTGCTCGCGCCAGCACTCACCTCGGCACATGCGCAACTGGCCGTTTCGACGGCCATCAACCGCACAGGGCGTTTCCGGGCCATGTCCCAGCGCATCGCCAAGGCCTATTGCCAGATCTACCTGAACGTGCTGCCCGACCAGACACGTGCGGTGCTGACGACGGCACGGCAGCTGGTGCACTCGGGATTTGAAGATCTGGCCAAGGTGCAGTGGCCTGCCGATCTGACCGGCATGGTGGCCGACGTTCGCAAGCAGGCCGATGCACTGGAATCGTTGCTGGTCATGCCGCCCACGCGGGAGTCGGTGGCTGCAGTCGCGGCCCAGTCCGACAAGATGATGGCGGCTGCGCAAGCCACGACCGAGGCTTTCGAGAAATTCGGCAAGACCGGCACGGCCAAGCTGGTGAACGTGGCCGGCCGCCAGCGGGCGCTGTCACAGCGTCTGGCCAAGAATTATTTTCTGGTGGCCGCCAAGCTGGAGGGCAAGGGCACGCAGGACCAGATGAAAGCCGATGCCGCCGAATTCCGCCAGGCCATGTCCGCACTGGCTGCGGCTCCGATCTCCACGCCGTCCATCCGCAACGAGCTGGCGCTGGGGGATTCGCAATGGATCTTTTTTGACGCTGCGCTGCAGCGCAAACCCGATGATCGCGGGCTGGAGATTGTGGGCACCACCAGCGAGCGCCTGCTGGAGGTGATGGATCGCCTCACTGGTCTGTACGACGCAGCCCTCAAGGAAGTGCTCGGCTGACAGCTTGCGCATGGCCCCGGAGCCTGGCGCCTCGGGAAGACCATTTCCTACTCGTGGTTGTTCGGTTGATTTGTGTCAAAACGTAGGTTTTCGGTGATTTCAGAATCACGCCGATTCCAACAACAAGACCCTTCGACCATGTCTGTGACTTTGTCGCCCGGGAGCCCCCGGGCCCATCGCCGTGCCTTTTTCATGCGGGCTGCCGTTGCCACGTTGCTGGCCCGGTCCGGCCCTTGGGCTCTGGCGCAGGCACCCGCCGCGCCGCCCCCTGCCATCCTGGCCACCGCCATCAACCGGGCCGGCCGCTTTCGTGCCCTTTCCCAGCGCATTGCCAAAGCGTACTGCCAGATTCACCTCAACGTCGATCCCTCCGATGCGCGACAGGTGCTGGAGACGGCACGGCGGCTGGTGCGTGCGGGTTTTGACGATCTGGCCAAGAGCCCATGGCACATCGACATTGCCAGCCAGTTGGCCGACATACGCACGCTTTTCGAGGGGCTGGAGGCCCTGCTGGTGATGCCGCCCACGCGCGAAGCGGTGGCGGCCGCCTCGGCGCAGGCCGACAAGATGCTGGCTGCGGCCAACAGCGCCACGGAAACCTTCGAAAAGCTGTTCAAGACCGCCTCGGGCGCCTTGGTGAACACGGCCGGACGCCAGCGCTACCTCTCGCAGCGCCTGGCCAAGAACTATTTTTTGCTGGCGGCGGGCATGGATGGCAAAGCGGTGCGCGAGCAGATGGTGGCCGATGCTGGAGCGTTCAAGCAGGGCATGGCCAGCCTGGCAGCGGCGTCGGTGACGAACGCGGCCATCCGCGGCGAATTGCTGATGGGTGAGCAGCAGTGGATTTTCTTCAGCGCGGCTCTGGACCGTGCTCCCGACATGCGTGGCCTGCGTGCCGTGGCCACGGCCAGTGAGCGCCTGCTTGAAGTCATGAACAACCTGACGGTGCAGTACGAGACGGCTGTCAGGTAAGAGGAGTCGTACGCCAGGGCCTATGCGGGCCCTTGGCGTGGGTGCTCAAGGGGCGGGGGCGCGGCCAAAGAACTTGGGGTAGTACTCTTTCACGCCCCTGCCCTTGAAATCCCACCCGGTGCACTGGCCCAGGTGGCGGGGAGGCTCCTGCGCATCGGCCGGGGTGAATGCGGCGGGCAGGGTCTGGAAGGTGGCCGTGGCCAGGTTGAACAGCAGTTCGCGCAGATGGGTGCAGCTGGCCACGCCGCCCATGTGCTTCTGGATGGACTGGCGCCAGCCGCGCGCCATGGAGCAGCCCACCATTTGTTGCAGTGCGGTACGGGCCAGTGGGCAGTCGTGCAGCGGCACGGTGTCCATCGCGGCTTCGATGGCGTGCACGACCAGATCGCGGCCCACGGTCACGCGCAGCCACATGTGGTGGATGGGCGCACCTGCGGGGCGAACGCTGCCATCGCGCAGGGATTTTCCGTCGAACGGCTTGCTGTCGTGCAGTTCGGCTTCGATGTCCCACAAACCATCTTCGCGTTCATAGCCTTGGTAGATGACCCGGCGCGTATGGCTGGGTTTGCGGGGGGCAGGGGGACTCAGGGGCATGAAAATTCTTCGTTGGGGAGCGGTGGCCTGCGCGGAACAGACCCAGAGACCATGGCCCGCAGGTCGAGCGTGCCGTGTCATCCGTGGCGCACGGCCACGGTCTTGCGCCTGGTGAAGCCGTAGAGGGTTTCCATACCCGCGTTACGCCCGTCACCGCTGGATTGATTTTCATCAAATGGTAACTCCACGCCGCGGCCTGCGCCGCAGTGGTTGATGAATACCTGTCCGCTGCGCAGGCGCCGGGCCATGCGGAGCTGGCGTTCACCGTCACAGGTCCACACCCCGGCGGCCGGGAGGCAGCGGGTGGCGTGGGCCAGTTCGATGGCGTGGTCTTCGTCCTCGAAGGGCATGGCGCAGAGCACCGGACCACCGATGTCATCCTGCGCCAGGCGGTGCGCGGCTGGCACGTCGCGCAGCAGCGTGGGCACCTGAAAGAAGCCGGTCTCGGGCGCCTCGTCCACGATCTGGCCCTGGGCCACCATGGGGATGCCGGCCACCTGGGCGTCCGAGAGGAAATCCCACACGCGTTGCTGCTGGCGGGCGTGGATCAGCGGACCCAGGTCGAGGTCCATGGCCGCCGGGCCCACGCGCAGTTGCTCGAAAGCCCGGCCGAGGCGCTCCAGCAGCGGTTCGTAGAGGAGCGCGTCGATCAGCACGCGCGAACCGGCCGAGCCGGACTGACCGGCGTTGTGCACGATGGCGTGGACGATGGCAGGCAGGGCGGTGTCGAGGTCCGCATCGGCGAACACGATCTGCGGGCTCTTGCCCGACAGCTCCAGCGTGACCGGGCAATGCCGCTCGGCTGCCGTCTGCTGGATGAGCGTGCCCACTGTCGCGCTGCCCGCAAAGTGGATGTGATCCACGCCGGGGTGGCGCACCAGTGCATCGCCTGCTTCCTGGCCCTGGCCGGTGACGATGTTGAGGGCGCCTGCCGGCAAACCCGCCTCGGCCGCCAGCTGGGCCACGCGCAGCACGCCCAGACTGGCGTGCTCCGAGGGCTTGACCACGCACACGTTCCCGGCCGCCAGTGCCGCGCCCACACTGCGGCCCAGCATGGGCAGGGGGTCGGCCCAGGGAACGAGGTGGCCTGTGACGCCCTGCGGTTCGCGCCAGGTGTAGACGCCGTCGGCGCTGAAAGAATGGGCTGCGCCAGGCAGCGTGTCGCAGGCGCCGGCATAGAACGCCAGGCGGTGTGCCAGCGCCTGTGCAGCGGCGCGGGCCTGCCGCGAGGGCTTGCCGCTGTCGCGTTGCTCCAGCGCCGCCAGTTCGTCGGTGTGCTCTGTCACCTTGGCCGCGAGCTGCATCAGCAGTCGAGCGCGCTCGGCTGCGCCGAGCTTGCACCAGAAGGCGTCGTAGCACTGCCGCGCAGCGTGTACCGCGTGGTCGATGTCCTGCGCGTTGCTGCGCTGCAGGGTGTCGAACGGCTGGCCGTTCGAGGGGTCGATCACCGCCAGCGTGCGGCCGCTGGTGGACACAAGATGCGCGTTGGCGATGGCGTTGAACTGCATCGGGCCATTGTGCGGCAAATGGTGGGGTCTGTGAATTTTCATGGCCAAATCGGCCTAGAACGCCCTGCAGTCAAGCGCTGACAGCTATCAAATCAGGACTATTGATATGCCTACTCATTTATATGTTTATTATGTTTTGGTTTGTATAAGAAGCATTAATGATGTGCCTGATCTGCCGAGGTGCGGCGTGAAGGCGGTCCACGGCCGGAGCGAACGGGCTAGCATCGCAGGGTTACTACCTATCTGAGGGTCGTGGTCAGGCCGAGGCCTGCGCGACGGCCGCCGTTTTCCCTTTCCAACCCAGGAGTGATGTCGATGTCCGTGCGTTCGAACCGTTTCCGCTTTTCCCTGCAACTGACGGCCGCTGCGGCCCTGGCCGCTGCCTGTGGCATGGCCGCGGCGCAGCAGGTCCAGGTGGTCAAGATCGGCCATGCCGGTCCTGTCTCTGGCGGCATCGCCCACATCGGCAAGGACACCGAAAACGGCGTGCGCCTGGCGGTGGAGGATCTGAACGCGCAAGGCCTGGTGATCGGCGGCAAGAAGATCAAGTTCGAACTGGCAGCCGAGGATGACGCGGGCGACCCGCGCCAGGCCACCGCCGTGGCGCAAAAGCTGTGCGACCAGAATGTGGCAGGTCTGGTGGGCCACCTGCAATCGGGCACCTCGATCCCTGCGGCTTCGGTCTATTCCAAGTGCGACCTGCCGAACATCACGGCATCGGCCTCCAACCCCGATCTGACCAAGCCCGGCTACAAGACCACCTTCCGCCTGATTGCCAACGACAACGCGCTGGGCGCCGCGTTGGCTGTGTTTGCCGCCGACACGCTCAAGCTCAAGAACGTGGCCGTCATCGACGACCGCACGGCCTATGGCCAGGGCGTGGCCAATGTGTTCAAGGCCACAGCGCAGCAAAAGGGCATGAAGGTGGTGGCCGAGGAGTTCACCAACGACAAGGCCACGGACTTCATGGCCATCCTCACCTCGATCAAGAACAAGAAGCCCGACGCCATCTTCTACGGCGGCCTCGACGCGCAGGCCGGCCCGATGCTGCGCCAGATGGTGCAGTTGGGCCTGGGCAACGTGAAGTTCTTTGGCGGCGATGCACTGTGCACCGAGAAGCTTCCCGAGCTGGCAGGCAAGTCGCCCGCCCTGGCCAACGTGACCTGCGCCACGGGCGGCGCCTCGGTGGACAAGATGCAGGGCGGCGCCGAGTGGAAGAAGCGCTATGACGCCAAGTTCCCCGGCCAGTTCCAGATCTACAGCCCCTACGCCTACGACGCCGCCATGGTGCTGGCCGACGCGATGAAGCGCGCCAACTCGGTGGACCCGCGCGTCTACACGCCCTTCATCGGCAAGACCCAGTTCAAGGGCGTGACTGCCAATATCGCCTTCACCCCCAAGGGTGAGCTGACCACGCCCGCCGTGACGCTTTACACCTACAAGAACAATGCGCGCGTCACGCTGAACTGATGCCCCGGCGCCGCAGGGCGCCCGCATGCAGTCCGCCCACGGCCGCACCGCACCTTGCGTGCGTGCGGCCGTTTTGCCGATACAGTGGCAGATTCAGGAGCCGCCCGCATGTACCTTCCCGCCCATTTCAAGAGCAACGACCCCGCGCACGCCCATGCGCTCATGCGCGCGCATCCGCTGGCCAGTCTGGTGTCGAACGACGATGAGGGCTTTCCGTTCATCACCCACCTGCCGCTGCACCTGCAGGAGCGGGGCGACGGCCTGGTGCTGCTGGGCCACTGCGCGCGGGGCAACCCCCACTGGCGCTACCTGCAGCAGTGGCCCGAGGCGCTGGTGGCCTTTCTCGGGCCGCATGGCTACCTCTCGCCGTCGGTGTACCCCGACCTGGCGCGCGTGCCCACCTGGAACTACCTTGCGGTGCACTGCCGCGTGCAGGCCACGCTGGTCGAGGAGCCTGCCGCCAAGGATGCCTTGCTCAAGCAGCTGATCGGCGACCATGAGCCGCCCTATGCCGCGCAGTGGCGCGCGCTGGGCGAGGAGTTCGCGCACAAGATGCTGGCCGGCATCGTGGCGTTCGAACTGCGCGTGACGGATCTGCAGTGCAAACTCAAGCTCAACCAGCACCGCAAGGAATCGCACGCCGCCATGTACGCGGCTTACCGCCAGGGCGACCCTGGGGCGCAGGGCCTGGCGCAGTGGATGGAAACGCTGGGCCTGGTGCCCACGCGGGAGGAATGACATGCGTGCCGCATTGGGACTGATTTCGCTGCTGCTGGTGCTGGCCCTGGTGGGGCTCCTCACCCGCAAATCCTTGCCCGCCCCCGGCGTGGCGCCAGCGTCCGCGCCGTCCGGCATGACCGCCCCGGTGGCCACGCCTGCGCAGGCCCAGCAAGTGCAGGAGCAATACCGCAAGGCGCTGGATCAGGCCCTGCAGCAGGCCCGGCCGGCGTCGGTAGAATATTAAGTAAAAATGGCCTTTAGCGCTTATGCAGTAAGAGCTGACAGCTATAAATTAAATAGCATGAATTCCCTGAACGACGCCCACTGGATGCGCCTGGCCCTGGCCGAGGCCGAGGCTGCCGCGCAGGCGGGCGAAGTGCCCGTGGGCGCCGTGCTGGTGCGCGGCGGCGAGGTGATTGCCACCGGCCGCAATGCCCCCGTGGCGGGGCACGACCCCACGGCGCACGCCGAAATCGTGGCCCTGCGCGCGGCGGCGCAGAAGCTCGGCAACTACCGGCTGGAGGACTGCACGCTCTACGTCACGCTGGAGCCCTGCGCCATGTGCAGTGGCGCACTATTGCATGCGCGCCTGCCGCGCGTGGTCTACGGCGCGCCCGATCCCAAGACCGGCGCGGCGGGCTCGGTGGTCGATCTGTTTGCACAGCCCTTGCTCAACCACCAGACGCAGGTGCAGGGCGGGGTGCTGGCGCAGGAGTGCAGTGCGTTGCTGGCCGGTTTTTTTCGCGCACGCCGCAGCCAGCAGCGCGCCGAAGCGAAGGCCGCCCACCCGCTGCGCGACGATGCGCTGCGCACGCCCGAGGCGCGCTTTGCCGACCTGCCCGGCTACCCCTGGGCGCCGCAGTATGTGAGCGACCTGCCATCGCTCGCCGGCCTGCGCCTGCACTACCTCGACGAAGGTCCGCAGGGTGCACCGCTCACCTGGCTGTGCCTGCACGGCAACCCGGCCTGGAGCTACCTGTACCGGCGCATGCTGCCCGCCTTCACCCAGGCGGGCCACCGCGTGGTGGCGCCCGACCTGATCGGCTTTGGCAAAAGCGACAAGCCCAAGAAGGAGGGCCAGCACAGCTTTGCATGGCACCGCCAGGTGCTGCTCGAACTGGTGGAGCAGCTGGATTTGCGCAACGTGGTGCTCGTGGTGCAGGACTGGGGCGGCATCCTCGGCCTGACGCTGCCCATGGACATGCCCGGGCGATTCACCGGCCTGCTGGCCATGAACACCCTGCTGGCAACCGGCGATGCACCGCTGTCGCAGGGCTTTCTGGAATGGCGAACGATGTGCGCCCAGAAGCCTTTGTTTGGCGTGGGACGCCTGCTCGGGCGCGGCAATCCACACCTGGGCGCGGCCGAATGCGCAGCCTACGACGCGCCGTTCCCCGACGCAGGCCACCGCGCCGCGCTGCGCGCCTTCCCCCGCCTCGTGCCAGACCATCCGGACGCGCCGGGCGCCGCACTCTCACGCGCTGCGCGCGACTTCTGGCAGCACGCCTGGACCGGCCGCAGCCTGCTTTTCGCCGGTGCGCGCGACCCCGTGCTCGGTGTGCCGGTGATGCAGCAACTGCAGCAGACGGTGCGCGGCGCGCCCGAACTGGTGGTGCTGCCGCAGGCGGGCCATTTCGTGCAGGAGCATGGCGAGACGATTGCGCTTCGGGCTGTGGAATACTTCCGGCTTTGAGCTTTCCATGGAGCGGGCCCTCACGGCGCCCGGACGCCTTGTCTTCCGATCACGACCATGCCCCGTGCGGCTGCGGCCACGACCACGGCCCCAAGCACATCTACATCTATTCGCCGTCCAGCGCGGTGCGTGACAAGGCGGCCTTTCGCCGGGGCGTGAAGCGGTTGCAGGCTCTGGGGCACGAGGTCGAGATCGACACCGACGCCCTGGCCGTGCACACGCGTTTCGCGGGTGACGACGCCACGCGCCTGGCGGCCATCCACCGCGCGGCCGCCAGCGGCGCCGATGTGGCGCTGATCTCGCGTGGCGGTTACGGCCTCACGCGCATCCTGCCCGGCATCGACTACGCGGCCGTGGCGCGTGCCATCGGCCAGGGCACGCAGTTCGTGGGCATCAGCGACTTCACCGCTTTCCAGAGCGCCGTGCTCGCGCAAACCGGTGCCGTCACCTGGGCCGGCCCCGCGCTGGGCGCTGATTTTGGCGTGGAGGGCGGGCCCGACGACATCATGGAGGCCTGTTTCGACGATCTGCTCACCGGCCATGGCGAGGGCTCAGGCTGGCGCATTCCCAAGGAGCGCCGTGCGGCGGGAACGCCCGAGGCGCCGCTGACCGAATTCGAGATTCCGTCGGCCCGCCTGTGGGGCGGCAACCTCGCGGTGCTGACCGCTCTGGTGGGCACGCCCTATTTTCCGCAGGTGGATGGCGGCATCCTGTTCGTCGAGGACGTGAACGAGCACCCCTATCGCGTCGAGCGCATGCTCACGCAGTTGCTGCACGCGGGTGTGCTGGCACGCCAGAAGGCGCTGCTGCTCGGGCAGTTCACCAACTACAAGCTGGCGCCTCACGACAAGGGCTACAGGCTGCAGTCGGTGGTGGACTGGCTGCGTGCCCAAATCGACATTCCGGTGCTCACCGGCCTGCCCTACGGCCATGTGGCCACCAAGGTTCTGTTGCCCGTGGGCGCGCCGGTGGAGCTGTCGGTGCAGGGGCGCGATGCCCTGATCTACTGGGGCCACCTGCGCTGAATCTGCTGCCGGGTTTACACCTTCTCAGTGCAGCGAAGCGGGCTGAGTTGCCAGCAACCGGGCGGTCTGGCTGGGCTGCGTGGCGGCGTACAGCCCGAGCCGCACCATGGTGCGGTGGTTCAGCTCCACGGTGACCGCCGTGCGTGCCAGCGCCGACTGGATGCGGGGCTTGCCATGGGCAGTCGGGTGCAGCAGGGGCTCGCTCAGGTGGTTGTTGTTCCGGTCCAGCAGGCTGGCCACCACCGGCATGTTGGCCTTGTCGCTGCGGCGCAGCACCACGGCGATGTCGCCGTTGTCCAGCCGCACGAAGGTGCCGGGGGGGCACAGCCCCACGGTGCGCACCAGCACCAGGCCCACCTCGTCGCGCTCCTCGACCTCCTTGCCCACCAGCTCGCGCACCGAATCGGTGGTGCTGCGGCCTGCGCGCGACTTGCGCGGACTGATCATGGCGGCGTAGCGGTCGATGGTGCCCAGGATGCGGGTGAGCCGGTCCACGGCGCCGAGCTGGGCCAGCGGGGTGCGTTCGGACACCCGCGCATGGTGCTGGCCCACCAGGTCAAGCCAGAGGTCGTTGGTGATGTGCAGCTGCTCCAGGATGTCCTGGCTGCGCATCGGGTGGGTGGCAATGGCGTCTTTCTGTGCCGAGCTGGGCGGCTCGCGCTGCCCGGCCAGTTCATCCTGCAGCTTCGTCATGCCGATGTTCATGGTGAGCGCAGCGCGCACCAGGGCGTTGCGTTCATTGACAGGCAGCTCGAATTCGCGCGCCATGATGTGGCACAGCGTGCCGCACACCAGTGCGTGCGAGGTGCTGTAGCCCACGGTGGAGGTGGCCGCGAGCTGGAACATCAGGTACAGCGCTGCATCGATGTCGTGCGTCACCAGGTCCTGCAGCCACTGGTCGAACTGCCGAACCTTGCCCGCGAAGTCCTGCACATGCTGGGGCCGTGCCAGCAGCACCGACAGGCCCGACTCCAGGTCACCCCAGAGGCTCAGAAGATCCTCGTATTCCTCGTCGTGTGCCGCGCGAGCCAGATGCGAAGGGTGCATGGTGTTCAGTGGCGCTTTTCCAGAACCATCTGGTCGTTGTTGCGGGTCATCTGGAACGATCCCAGAAAACTGTTGCCCAGCAGTACATAGGGCATGGCCTGGGGTGTGACGATGGCGTCCACATTGAAGACTTCAACCTCGCCGATGCGCACCGAGTTCAGCCGGATGCGCCATCCCTGCGCCACGCCGTTGGCGGTGTTCATGCGCACGGGCTGGCCGGTCTGGTATTCCAGCCCCATGCGGTCGGCGTCGGGCTTGCCGATGGCCACCGTGGTGGCGCCCGTGTCCACCATGAACTGCATCACCCGCCCGTTGATCAGGCCCTGGTTCACAAAGTGGCCCCGGCTGTCGCTCATGAGGACGATCTTGCGGCCGCCACCGGCGCGCGCCCCCACGCTCACGGGCGCCTCGCCCAGGCGCACGGTGCTGCGCGTGCCCTTGATTTCGATCACGGCCTCGTCGCGCCCCACAGAGAGCACCTTGACGCCCTGGTGGGTTTCGCCAGCGGCCACGCCCCGGGGCGCCGATCCATCCACGACCAGCAGGGCCTTGCTGCCCAGAACCCCCGCCAGCGAGACTGCCTGCGCCCAGGCCGCGCCCGGCGCCCACAAGGCGCCCGTCAGCAACACGGCGAGCAGGGCAGGGCGCGGCGAGGCCATGGACAGGGCTCAGTCGCGGAAGTTGTTGAACGACAGCGGCATGTCGGTGATGTCCTTGCGGATCAGCGCCATGGCGGCCTGCAGATCGTCACGCTTGGCACCGGTGACGCGCACCTTCTCGTCCTGGATGGCGGCCTGCACCTTGAGTTTGCTGTCCTTGAGGAGGCGCTGCAGTTTCTTGCCCAGCTCGGCGTCGATGCCGTTGCGCACCTTGATCACCTGCTTGACCTTGTCGCCGCCGATCTTCTGCGGCTTGCCGATGTCGAGGAAGCGCACGTCCACGTTGCGTTTGGTGAGCTTGTTGCGCAGCAGGTCCTCGACCTGGGTGAGCTGGAACTCGGCGTCGCCGAACAGGGTGATTTCCTTGTCCTTGAGTTCGACGGCGGCGGAGGTGCCCTTGAAGTCGAAGCGGGTGCCGATTTCCTTGGCCGCGTTCTCCACGGCATTCTTCACTTCGACGAAGTCGGCTTCACAAACGGTATCAAAAGACGGCATGGCGGGGTCATTCTCCAAAAAGCGGGTCGCAACCAGGCCCGGTGCGACAATCACGGCAATGTTAGTCGAGAAAAACGCGTCCCTGCAGCCTTACAACACCTTTGGCATCGTCGCGCGCGCCGAAACCCTGGTGCGCGTGCGTTCCGTCGAGGATCTGGAGGCGTTCCGGGCCGATCCCGTGCGGGGCCAGGCCCCGGTTTTCGTGCTCGGCGGGGGCAGCAACGTGGTCCTGACCGGTGACGTCAGCGGCGTGGTCCTCAAGGTGGAGATCCGGGGGCGGCGGTTGGTGCAGGAAACTCCCGGCGCCTGGATCGTCGAGGTGGGCGCGGGCGAGCCCTGGCACGACACCGTGGCCTGGACGCTGGCCCAGGGCTGGCCCGGGCTGGAGAACCTGGCCCTGATTCCGGGCACCGTGGGCGCTGCGCCCGTGCAGAACATCGGTGCCTATGGCGTGGAGCTTCAGGACCGCTTTGATTCACTCGACGCCCTGGACCTGGCCACCGGGCAGACCTTCACGCTCGACGCGGCCCAGTGCGCCTTCGGCTACCGCGACTCCGTGTTCAAGCACACGCCCGCGCAGTCCGGCGTGCCCGGCAGTCTTCCGCGCGGCATGGGGCTGGCGGGGCGGGCGGTCATCACGCGGGTGCGTTTTCGCCTGCCCAAGCCCTGGAAGCCGGAACTCGGTTACCTCGAACTGGAGCGCCGCGCCGCCGAGCTGGGAGGTGCGCAGCCCACGGCACAGCAGATTTTCGACTGGGTGTGCGAGATCCGCCGCGCCAAGCTGCCCGACCCGGCCGTGCTGGGCAATGCGGGCAGCTTCTTCAAGAACCCCACGGTCACGCCCGAGCAGTGCCAGGACATCATTGCGCGCGACCCGAAAATCGTGCACTACCCCATGCCCGACGGCAGCATCAAGCTGGCGGCGGGCTGGCTCATCGATGCCTGCGGCTGGAAGGGCAAGACGGTGGGCAAGGCGGCGGTGTACGAAAAGCAGGCCCTGGTGCTCGTCAACCGGGGCCACGGCCAGGACAGTGTGACCGGCGGCGAGGTCATGACCCTGGCCAAGGCGATCCAGACCAGCGTGTACGAGCGCTTCGGCATCCGGTTGGAGCCGGAACCCGTGGTGATTTGATGCTATTAGATTAATAGCTAATGACGTTTTTGGCATAAGCGCTGGGGGCCAAAAAGACCATGAAAAAACCGCCCGAGGGCGGTTTTTTCATGGCTGCGCGGGACGCAGGCTTATTTGTCGTCGTTGCTCAGCTGTGGCAGCGGCGAGCCCTGGCCCAGCGTCAGCAGGCCGGACTGGGCATAGGTCATCAGCTTGGCGCGCGTGTCCACGATGTCGAGGTTGCGCATGGTCAGCTGGCCGATGCGGTCGAGTGGCGAGAACGGTGCGTCTTCCACCTTTTCCATCGACAGGCGCTCGGGTGCGTAGGTCAGGTTGGGCGATTCGGTGTTGAGCAGCGAATAGTCGTTGCCGCGGCGCAGCTCCAGCGTGACGGTGCCGGTGATGGCGCGTGCCACCCAGCGCTGGGCGGTCTCGCGCAGCATGATGGCTTGCGGGTCGAACCAGCGGCCCTGGTAGAGCAGGCGGCCCAGTTTCAGGCCGTTCATGCGGTACTGCTCGATGGTGTCCTCGTTGTGGATGCCGGTCACCAGGCGCTCGTAGGCGATGTGCAGCAGCGCCAGGCCGGGGGCCTCGTAGATGCCGCGGCTCTTGGCCTCGATGATGCGGTTTTCGATCTGGTCGCTCATGCCCAGGCCGTGGCGGCCGCCGATGCGGTTGGCTTCGAGGATCAGCTCGACCGGGTCGGTGTATTCCTTGCCGTTGAGGGCCACGGGCTGGCCTTCGTTGAAGGTGACCGACACTTCCTCGGCCTTCACCACGACATCGTCCTTCCAGAACGCCACGCCCATGATGGGGTTGACGATGCGGATGCCGCTGCTCAGGAATTCGAGGTCCTTGGCCTCGTGCGTGGCGCCGAGCATGTTGCTGTCGGTGCTGTAGGCCTTTTCGGCGCTCATCTTGTAGCCGAAACCTTCCTTGGTCATGAAGGCCGACATCTCAGCGCGGCCACCCAGTTCGTCGATGAACTGCTGGTCCAGCCAGGGCTTGTAGATCTTGAGCGAGGGGTTGGTCAGCAGGCCGTAGCGGTAGAAGCGCTCAATGTCGTTGCCCTTGAAGGTGGAACCGTCACCCCAGATGTGGACGTCGTCTTCCTTCATGGCCGACACCAGCATGGTGCCGGTGACGGCGCGGCCCAGCGGCGTGGTGTTGAAGTAGGTCACGCCGGCGGTGCTGATGTGGAAGGCGCCGGCCTGCAGCGCGGCGATGCCTTCGTGGGCGAGCTGCGTGCGGCAATCGATCAGGCGCGCGGCTTCGGCGCCGTATTCCATGGCCTTGCGAGGGATGGCGTCGTAGTCGGGCTCGTCGGGCTGGCCCAGGTTGGCCGTGTAGGCGTAGGGCAGGGCGCCCTTGTTCTTCATCCAGCGCAGGGCCGCGCTGGTGTCGAGGCCGCCGGAGAAAGCAATGCCGACCTTCTGGCCGAGGGGGAGGTTCTGGAGGATGGTTGCCATGGAAGCTTTCTCAAAAATGATAGCTGCTTGCGCTTGCTGCATAAGCGCTGAAGGCCGAAAACACTCTAAATTTCAGCCGAAATGGCAGATGTAGTGGTAGGCCTCGGTCACGCGAATGTCGAACTTCGAGTTGCCGGGCACATTGAATTGCTCCCCGGCGGAGGACTTCACCCAGGTGTCGCTTCCGGCAAGCTTGTATTCGCACGATCCGGCCACGCATTCCATGATCTCGGGCGCGCCGGTGTTGAACGTCAGCGTGGCGGGCAGCACGACGCCGACCGATTTCTTCGTCCCATCGGGGAAGGTGATGCCGTGGCTCACGCACTTGCCGTCAAAGTACACATTGGCCTGGGTGGTGACGGACACGCCGTCGATTTTTTCGGTGGTCATGGAAGGGGGAGGTGGTGCAGAGACAAACCTTGGATTTTAGGGCACTGGCCCCGGGGCGTCCCGCATCTGCGGTCGCCCAAAAGGAAAGAGCCCGCTGGGGGCTCTTTCTGAATGGGGGCAGGGTTCAGCGATCGTAGGGGTTGTAGCGGTGTGACGGGTAGGGCTGGCGATGGCGATACCGGTCCTGCTCGTAGCCGTACTCGATGATCGTCACGCCCGGGTTGCCCTGGGGCGCGGCATAGGGCGAGGTCACCACTCCCGGCTGCGCGTAGCCGCTCTGGCCGTAGGGGTCGGGCTGGGTGGAATAGGTCTGGCCGTAGGGCGCGTTGTGGGTCAGGGGTTGCACCTGTACAGGGATGTAGCGCCCGGGGTCCGTGGCCGTCTGTGTGGTGTATTGGCGGCCCGCGTATTCATACAGCACGTTGTAGCCCACGGTGCGGTTTTCGTAGGTGGTTTCGGTACCGCAGCGTTGCACGGTCTCGTAGCCGGGGCGTCCCTGCCCCTCGATGTGGTTGCCGAGCACGGCCCCGCCGATCACGCCCAGTGCCGTGGCGGCTGCGCGCCCACTGCCCTTGCCGATGGCGTTGCCCGCAGCGCCTCCGGCAATGGCTCCCAGCACGGCGCCACCGCCCGTGGTGTTCTGGCCGCTGTAGACGGTTTCGTTGGTGCAGACCTGCCGGGGATAGGCCACCTGCTGCACGATGGGCGTGGCCGACAGTACGCGTCCCTGCTCCTGCGCGGCAGCCAGGCCCGCTGTGCTGGCGATGATGGAAAACAGAACCAGTTTTTTCATGGAAGAACGCCTTTCAGGTTGTCTGTTCGTAACGCGCCAGACTGGTGAAAAGTTTAGTGGGGGCCCGCAAACAGTGCGCATGTGCCCCGTAAACTTGCGTAAGGAAATGTGCATTTTCAAACGGTTGCGCCGTTTTGCACCGGTTCGCTCCATTGCGCAGCGTCAAATCCCACCGTGACGCGCAGGGTGCCCTCCTGGCGCCATTCCACCACGGGGCGCTTGATGATGCTGGGTTGCTCCAGCATCAGCGCGCGGGCGCTGGGCGCGTCGTGCACGGCGGCTTGGGTGGCTGCATCGAGCTTGCGCCAGGTGGTGCCCTGGCGGTTGAGCAGCTTTTCCCAGCCCGCCTGCTCCAGCCAGTGGCTCAGTGCCTCCGGCGGAACGCCCAGCTTCTTGAAATCATGAAAACGGTGTTCCAGGCCGCGCGCCGTGAGCCAGGCGCGGGATTTCCTGACGGTGTCGCAGTTGGCGATGCCATAGAGGGTGATGTCCGGGTTTTTCATGCCGCCATCATGCGACAGGCGGATGCTGGGCGACAATCCCGGGCTGTATGCATACGAAGATTCACTCCCTGGAAGGCTGGCTTGCGCACTGCGAACGCCTGCACCCGCACAACATCGACATGGGTCTGGAACGGGTGAGCGAGGTGGCACGCCGCATGGCGCTGCGCTTTGACTGCCCCGTCATCACCGTGGCGGGCACCAATGGCAAGGGCTCGACCTGCGCCATGATCGAGGCCATCGCCCTGGAGGCGGGCTACCGCACGGGGGTGTATTCGTCGCCGCACCTGGTGCACTTCCAGGAGCGCTGCCGCATCCATGGCGACATCGTCGCCGCCGAGGCGCTGCTGGAGCATTTTGCGGCCGTGGAGAGTGCGCGCACGCTCAACGGCAACGATATTTCGCTGACCTACTTCGAGTTCACCACGCTGGCCATCCTGCGCCTGATGAGCCATTCGCTGCTCGACGTGGCCATTCTGGAGGTGGGACTGGGCGGGCGGCTGGACGCCACCAACATCGTGGACGCCGATTGCGCGGTCATCACCAGCATCGACATCGACCATGTTGAATTTCTTGGCCCCGACCGCGAGAGCATCGGGCGCGAGAAGGCCGGCATCATGCGCACCGGGCGTCCGGTGGTGGTCAGCGACCCGGTGCCGCCGCAGAGCGTGATCGACCATGCGCGCGAGATTGGCGCGGATCTCTGGCGCTTCGGGCAGGATTTCAATTTCTCCGGGGATAAACAGCAGTGGGGCTGGGCCGGCCGGGGGCGGCGCTACGCGGGCATGGCCTACCCGGCGCTGCGCGGCGCCAACCAGCTTGTCAACGCCTCGGGAGCCCTGGCCGCGCTGGTGGCGCTGCGCGATCGCCTTCCCGTCACCGCTCAGGCGGTGCGCAATGGCCTGTCGCTGGTGGAGTTGCCCGGGCGCTTCCAGATCATTCCGGGCCAGCCGACGTTGGTGCTCGATGTCGCGCACAACCCGCATTCGGTAGCAGCGCTGACAGCCAACCTGGACGCCATGGGGTATTTTCCGACTACCCATGCCGTGCTGGGCGCCATGGCCGACAAGGATCTGGGGGCCATGCTGGCCAAGATCGGGCCGGTGGTGGACCGCTGGTATTTCACCGATCTGCCCACGCCCCGGGCCGAAAGCGCCGCCGGACTGCAGCAGAAGTGGAATGCGCTGCAGATCGTCGCGGGAGGCCGGCGTGAGGTGGCTACCAGCACCCATGCCAACCCTGCGGACGCCTTGCAGGCGGCCATATCTGCGGCCGACCCCGCTGATAGAATCATCGTCTTTGGCTCCTTCCATACGGTGGGTGGTGTGCTGCTGAACGGTGTGCCACGCCTGCAGGCCAAGCATCTGGGCACCTAGGTATCTGCAACTCCATGGCATTTTTCAAGTTTCGGTGGCCCGGCCAGAAGGAGCAGGGCGTCAAGGTGTCGAAACCTGTGCGCCCCGTTCGTGCCGAGAGCATCGAGGTGATGCGTCGGCGTGCGCGACACCGGTTGATCGGTGCCGCCCTGCTGGTCCTGCTGGGCGTGGTGGGCTTTCCCATTCTTTTCGATACCCAGCCCCGTCCGATCCCTGTCGATATCACGATCGAGATCCCGGATCGCAACAAGGTGGCCCCGCTGGTGGTTCCGGCGGCTGCGCCGGCGGGAGCGGTCAAACCCGCTGCCAGCCAGCCTGCCACGCGCGCTCAGGAGCGCCCGACGCAGGTGGCAGCGGTCTCCTCGGGCGATGTGGCAGCCAAAAGCGCGTCCGCACCCGAGGTGGCGCCGCCCAAGCCGCGCATCGAAGCCAAACCCGAGGCCAAGCCGGCGCCCGTGGCGGAACCCCGTCCGTCCAACAGCGATGACGCAGCCCGGGCTCGCTCCTTGCTGGAGGGCCGTCCGGCCGTGCCTGCGGCTGTTGCCGCGCCTTCATTACCAGACAATGGCCGCTTCATTGTGCAGATCGGTGCCTTTGCGGAGGCGGACAAGGCACGCGAAGTGCGCCTGAAGCTGGAACGGGCCGGGATCAAGACTTACACCCATGTGATTGAAACCCCGGACGGCAAGCGCATCCGGGTGCGTGTGGGGCCGTTTGACGGCAAGGCCGAGGCCGAGAAGGCTGCGGCGCGCATCAAGGGGCTGAACTTGCCGGTGTCGATTTTGTTGCTGTGAACCGGATGGCCTTTGCATGGCAGCCCTTGACTGGATTTTTGTGGCCCTGTTGCTGGCGTCCATGCTGATAGGGGCATGGCGCGGGCTGGTCTACGAGGTGTTGTCGCTGGCGGGCTGGGTGGTGGCTTTTTTGGTGGCGCAGTGGTTTGCGGCGGACGCTGCGGCATGGTTGCCAATGGATGGCGCACAGGAGACGGTGCGGTATGCCGCAGGGTTTATCCTGGTGTTCGTGGTGGCCATTTTTGCCTGTGGCTTCCTGGCGTGGCTGGGCAAAAAACTGGTGGAGGCTGTGGGCCTGCGGCCGGTCGATCGCACGCTGGGGGCCGCGTTTGGCGTGCTGCGCGGCGTCGTTGTGCTGTTGGTGCTGGTGGTGATGGCGGGTCTGACGCAACTCCACGAGGCCGATTGGTGGCAGGAATCCCGGGGGGCGGCGCTGTTGTCGGGCGTTCTCAACGAGTTGAAGCCGGTGTTGCCGCAGGAATTGGGGAAACATCTTCCGGCGTGAATCGATGGATGGAGTGGATGGATGGGCCTGTGCCCGGCCATCCAGCGTAGTGGTGCGATGCGGGACGGGTCCCGCAAATGGATGGAATACATATGTGTGGAATCGTTGGCGTCATCAGCACGTCTCCTGTCAATCAGTTGATTTATGACGCGTTGCTGCTGCTGCAGCACCGCGGCCAGGATGCAGCCGGAATTGCCACGCAACAGGGGCGCAAGTTCTTCATGCACAAGGCCAAGGGCATGGTGAAGGACGTGTTCCGCACCCGCAACATGCGGGCGCTGCCCGGTAGCTGTGGTTTGGGGCAGGTGCGTTACCCCACAGCCGGCAATGCGGCCAGCGAGGAAGAAGCGCAGCCCTTCTACGTCAATGCGCCCTTTGGCATCGTGCTCGTGCACAACGGCAACCTGACCAATGCGCAGTCGCTCAAGGCCGATCTGTTCAACACCGATCACCGCCATATCAACACCGAGAGCGATTCGGAAGTCTTGCTCAACGTGCTGGCCGACGAACTGGACAAGGCGACCCGTGGCAAGGCATTGCAGCCGCAGGATGTGTTTGCGGCTGTACAGGCCGTGCACAAGCGCATCCGGGGTTCGTATGCGGTGATCGCGCTCATCGCCGGACATGGCGTGCTGGCCTTCCGCGACCCGTATGGCATTCGCCCGCTGTGCATCGGCCGCAGCCCCGATGGCACGGTGATGCTGGCCAGCGAGTCGGTTGCCCTGGAAGGCACGGGCCATGTGTTCGAGCGCGACATCCAGCCCGGCGAAGCCGTGTTCATTGGACTGGATGGCAAGGTCGCCGCGCAGCAGTGCGCCGCAGCACCCCAGCTCAGCCCGTGCATTTTCGAGTACGTGTACCTGGCCCGTCCGGACTCGGTGATGGACGGCATCTCCGTATACCAGGCGCGACTCAACCTGGGCCAGACCCTGGCCAAGCGGGTGGTTTCCACCGTTCCGCCGAGCGAGATCGATGTGGTGGTGCCCATTCCGGAGTCGAGCCGCCCGAGCGCCATGCAGCTGGCGCAGCTGCTCGGCCTCCCGTATCGCGAGGGTTTCGTCAAAAACCGCTATGTAGGCCGCACCTTCATCATGCCGGGCCAGGGCGTGCGCAAAAAATCCGTGCGCCAGAAGCTCAATGTGATCGGCAGCGAGTTCAAGGGGCGCAATGTGCTGCTGGTGGACGACTCCATCGTGCGCGGCACCACCAGCCGCGAAATCGTGCAGATGGCTCGCGATGCGGGTGCGCGCAAGGTGTATCTGGCGAGCGCCGCGCCACCCGTGCGCTACCCCAACGTCTACGGCATCGACATGCCCACGAGCAGCGAGCTGGTGGCGCATGGCCGCTCCGTGGAGGAGATTCGCCAGATCATCGGCTGCGATGCGCTGATTTACCAGGACGTCGATGCCATGAAAAAGGCCATCGGTTCGCTCAATGCCGCCATCGCTGGCTTCGACGCGTCATGCTTTGACGGTGTATACGTCACGGGCGACATCACGGCCGACGGCATTGCGCAACTCAATGAAGGCCGCAATGGCGGAGACGAGGGGGATGAAGACACCTCCCGCTTGTCCTTGCCCAATGCTCAGGAAAACTGAAATTGCCGTTTCACCACCCGTTATCTGCCACCACCCAACGCAAAGGTTTTGATTCATGAGCCACGAATTGCCGGAAGGCCTGCACCCTGACACGCTGGCCGTGCGCCAGGCTGTGCCGCGCAGCGTCTACGGTGAGAACTCCGAGGCGCTCTACCTCACGAGCAGCTTTGTTCAGCCCGACGCTGCAACGGCCGCCCGCCGTTTTGCGGGCGAGGAAGAAGGCTACACCTACTCGCGCACTTCCAACCCCACGGTCACGAGCTTCGAACAACGCCTGGCGGCCCTCGAAGGCACCGAAACCGCCATCGGCACGTCCAGCGGCATGTCCGCGATCCTGCTGATGTGCCTGGGCCTGCTCAAGGCCGGCGATCATGTGATCTGTTCGCAGTCGATGTTCGGCTCCACGATCAAGCTCATCGGCAGCGAGTTCGCGCGTTTCGGCGTGCAGTCCAGCTTCGTGCCGCAAACCGACACTGCAGCCTGGAAGGCCGCGCTGCGTCCGGAGACGCGCCTTCTGTTCGCCGAGACGCCCACCAATCCGCTGACTGATCTGTGCGACATCCGCGAATTGGCCGACATTGCGCACGCTGCGGGTGTTCTGCTGGCCGTAGACAACTGCTTCGCCTCTCCCGCGCTGCAGCGCCCTGCCAGCCTAGGGGCCGATCTGGTCATCCATTCGGGAACCAAGTTCCTCGATGGCCAGGGCCGGGTGATGGCCGGAGCCGTGTGCGGCCCGCGCGCCATCATTGACGACAAGCTGGCCCCGCTGATCCGCAGCGCCGGCATGAACCTCTCGCCGTTCAATGCCTGGGTGGTGCTCAAGGGCCTGGAAACCCTGAACATCCGCATGCAGGCCCAAAGCGCCAATGCCCTGCAACTGGCCACCTGGCTGGAGGCGCACCCGCAGGTGGCGCGTGTCTATTACCCCGGCCTCGCGTCGCACCCGCAGCACGCGCTGGCCATGCGCCAGCAGTCGGGTCTGGGCGGTGCCGTGCTGTCGTTCGACGTGCGCTCCAGTGACCCCGCCTCGGGTCGCGCGCGGGCGTTCCATGTCATCGACAGCACGCGGGTGTGCAGCATCACCGCCAACCTGGGCGATACCAAGACCACCATCACCCACCCCGCCAGCACCTCGCACGGGCGTCTTTCCGAAGAGCAACGCCAGTCGGCTGGCCTTGGCCAGGGGCTGGTCCGCGTGGCCGTGGGCCTGGAGCACATTGACGACCTGAAGACCGACCTCGCACGGGGTCTGGACTCCCTGACATGAACGCAGAACCCCAAAAAACCACCGCGCGCGTGCGCACCCGCTTTGCTCCGTCACCCACGGGCTTCATCCACCTGGGCAACATCCGCTCGGCACTCTATCCATGGGCTTTCGCGCGCGCCACGGGCGGCGACTTCATCCTGCGCATCGAGGACACTGACGTGGAGCGCTCCACGCAGGCCGCCGTCGATGTGATCCTTGAAAGCATGCACTGGCTGAGCATGGACCCCGATGAGGGCCCGTTCTACCAGATGCAGCGCATGGACCGTTACAAGGAAGTGCTGGCGCAGCTGCAGGCGGCCGGGCATGTCTATCCCTGCTACATGAGCGTGGTCGAACTCGACGCCCTGCGCGAACAGCAGATGGCCGCCAAGGAAAAGCCGCGCTACGACGGTACATGGCGCCCCGAGCCCGGCAAGCAGTTGCCTCCTGTTCCCGAGGGAGTGCAGCCGGTGCTGCGCTTCAAGAACCCGCAGGGTGGTGTGGTGGCCTGGGACGACAAGGTCAAGGGCCGCATCGAGATCCGCAATGATGAGTTGGACGACCTCGTGATTGCACGCCCGGACGGCACACCCACCTACAACTTCTGCGTGGTGGTGGACGATATCGACATGCAGATCACCCACGTGATCCGCGGCGACGACCATGTGAACAACACGCCGCGCCAGATCAATATCTTCCGTGCCCTGGGCCAGGAGCCGCCCGTCTACGCCCACCTGCCCACCGTGCTCAACGAGCAGGGCGAGAAGATGAGCAAGCGCAATGGCGCCAAGCCAGTGACGCAATACCGCGACGAAGGCTACCTGCCCGATGCCATGGTGAACTACCTGGCGCGTCTGGGTTGGAGCCACGGCGACGACGAGATCTTCTCGCGTGAGCAATTCCTGCAATGGTTCAACCTCGATCATCTGGGGCGCAGCGCAGCACAGTTCGACGAAGCCAAGCTGCGCTGGGTGAACGCCCAGCACCTCAAGGCCCTGGACGACGATGCGCTGGCTGCTATCGTGGCTCCGCTGCTGGAAAAGCGCGGGGTCAACGCAGCGGTGGTGGCTGATGGCCGGCTGCCCCGTCTCTGCGCGCTGTTCAAGGACCGCTGCGATACCACCGTGGCCCTGGCGGACTGGGCCATGGTGTTTTATGGCGATGCGGTCATGCCCTCGCAGGAAGACCGCGAAAAGCATGTAACCTCGGCGGTTGGCCCGGCACTTGATGCGCTGGCCGATGCGTTGCAGGCCTGCGCGTGGGACAAGGCGTCGATTGCCGCGGCCATCAAGGAAGTGCTGGCTGCACAGGGCCTGAAGATGCCGCAACTGGCCATGCCGGTACGCGTGCTGGCGGCCGGTACGCCGCACACGCCCTCGGTCGATGCGGTGCTCGAATTGCTCGGACGTGAAAAAGTTACGGCGCGTTTGCGAAACCGCTGAAAAATCGGTCTATAATCTGAGGCTCAGACAGCAACGACATTCACTAGAATGAAATTGCTCGATTGTGGGGGTATAGCTCAGCTGGGAGAGCGCTTGCATGGCATGCAAGAGGTCATCGGTTCGATCCCGTTTACCTCCACCAATCTGAAGTTTGAGAAC
>MESL01000043.1:0-41823 GCA_001770955.1 Burkholderiales bacterium RIFCSPLOWO2_12_FULL_65_40
TGCTGACCATGCTCAACGCGATCGCTAAACACGGCACCCCCTGGAATCCAGCCCTGCATCGCGCTTGACTTTCAAGACGGTTGCTTCTCTGGCATTGCTGCGCAATGCGGAAGGGGGACACCGCCAGCGCGGCGGGGCGGCCCTTGCGCGGTGCTACTGGTCTGAGCGGCGCCGATTTTGAGGGCCGTACTGATCCAAAAACAAAAAAAGCGGCCGAGGCCGCTTTTTTTGTTGTCTGGTGGGTTGGGCAGGTCAGCCGGCCTGGCTCTTGCGCTCAGCCAGCACCCGTTCGATTTCCTCGTCCTTGGCCTGCCACAGCTCGTTCACCCAGGCCTGCACCGGGGCGCGCGGCGCGGGTTCGCCGCCTGCGGGCAGCACCTGGGGCGGGAGGGTGCGCAGGTGCGCGTGGACCACCACCTCGCGGATGCGGCCGCACAGGGCATCGGTGAACGTGGGCGCGCCCTGCGGGTAGACGATGGTCACGTCGAGGAAGCCGGTGAAGGCGTCGCCCAGGGTTTCCAGTGCCATGCCGATGCTGCCCACCTTGGGCTTGAGCAGGTGGCGATAGGGCGACTTCTGCTGGGCGTGTTTGGCGGGCTTGAAGCGTGTGCCCTCGACGAAACTCATCACCGAAGTGGGCACGAGGCGAAACTTTTCGCAGGCCTTGCGCCCGGCGGCAAGGTCGGCGCGCGCGCTGGCGCCGCCCTTGCGCTGCATGAAGGGAAAGTCAAGCGCCCACCAGGCCAGGCCGATCACCGGCACGTAGATCAGTTCTTTCTTGGTGAAGAACTTGAGCATGGGAATGCGGCGGTTGAACACGCGCTGCAGCACCAGGATGTCCACCCAGGTCTGGTGGTTGCTGGCCACCAGGTACCAGCCGCGCGGGTCGAGCCCATCGACGCCGCTGACCTGCCAGCGGACCGGGTTGACGGCGCTGAGCCAGAAGTTGTTGATGTCCATCCACAGTGCTGCGATGCCCATGAGCGCGCGGTCGCAGACGTGGCGCACCGGCGTGATGGGCAGGATGAGCTTGGCCAGCGCGAACGGGATCATCGAGCTGCACAGCACGAGGGTGTTGACCGCAAGGATCAGTGTGGCGAACAGGAACTTCAGCGCAGCGAGCATGGAGAAGGGGGGAGGCAGGAGGTATGAAAAATAGAGTATTTTTGGCCTCCAGCGCTTTTTGGGTAAGCGCTGTCAGCTCTTGTATTTATAGCGATTTGAAAACCTCGCGTGCGGCGGCCACGGTGGCTTCGATGTCGGCGGCGGTGTGGGCCGCGCTGACAAACCCCGCCTCGTACAGCGCGGGGGCGATGTACACGCTGCGGTCGAGCAGGCCGTGGAACAGCTGGTTGAAGCGCGCGCCATCGGTGCGCATGACCTGCGGGTAGTTCTGCGGCAGCTCGGGCATGAGGAAGAAGCCGAACATGCCGCCTTCGCTATCGACGCTGAAGGGCACGCCCTCGGCGTCGGCGGCGGCCTTGAGGCCCTGGACCAGCGAGCGCGTCGAGGCCGACAGGGCCTCGTAGAAACCGGGTTTGCGGATCTCGCGCAGCGTGGCCAGGCCGCAGGCCGTGGCGACGGGGTTGCCCGACAGCGTGCCGGCCTGGTAGACGCCGCCCAGCGGCGCCAGGTGTTCCATGATGGCGCGCTTGCCACCAAAGGCCGCCAGCGGCATGCCGCCGCCGATGACCTTGCCCATCACGGTGATGTCGGGCTCGAAGCCGGGGATGGCCTTGGCATAGACGCTCTGCGCGCCGCCCAGTGCCACGCGGAAGCCGGTCATCACTTCGTCGTACACCAGCAGCGCGCCGTACTGCGTGCACAGCTCACGGCAGCGGCGCGTGAACTCGACGCTGGCGCGCACGAAGTTCATGTTGCCGGCGATGGGCTCGATCATCAGGCAGGCCACTTCCTTGCCGTGCAGGGCGAAGGCTTCTTCGAGTTGCTGCACGTTGTTGTATTCGAGCACCAGGGTGTGCTGCACCACCTCGGGCGGCACGCCCGCGCTGGTGGCGTTGCCGAAGGTGGCCAGGCCCGAGCCGGCCTTGACCAGCAACGCGTCGGCATGGCCGTGGTAGCAGCCCTCGAACTTGATGATCTTGCTGCGGCCCGTGGCACCGCGCGCCAGGCGGATGGCGCTCATGCCGGCCTCGGTGCCCGAGCTGACCAGGCGCACCATGTCCATGGAAGGCACGATCGAGAGGATTTCTTCGGCCAGTTCGACCTCGCGCTCGGTGGGCGCGCCGAACGAGAAGCCTTCCAGTGCAGCCTTCTGCACGGCTTCGAGCACGGCGGGGTGGCCGTGGCCCAGGATCATCGGGCCCCAGGAGCCGATGTAATCAATGAAGCGCTGGCCGTTGGCGTCCCAGAAATAGGCGCCCTGGGCGCGCTGGACGAAGCGGGGAGTTCCGCCGACAGCACGGAAGGCGCGCACGGGAGAGTTGACGCCGCCGGGGATCACGGCCTTGGCGCGTTCGAACAGGGGGACGTTGAGATCAGTGTTTTGTGTCATGGGAGGGGAAGCCGAAGCCTTCAAGGCTGGGTTGGTCGTCTTTGTCGTCGGGTGTGGAATCGTCGGTGTCTTCGGGCTCGGCCCAGAACATGCGGTCGGGCACCACATGGCCCATGCCGGGCCGAAAGCCCGCGTCCAGGCAGTGGTCCAGGTAGCCCAGGGCCTCGGTGCATGCTTCGGCCAGGTCGCTGCCGCAGGCCAGCAGCGAGGTCAGCGCCGCCGACAGCGTGTCCCCGGCGCCGGTGAAGGTGGCGTCGAACAGTTCGAAGCGGCCACTGCAGAGCACTGCCTCGGGGGAGGCCAGGACGTTCTCGATGAACTGTTCCGGCAGTGGAATGCCGGTCACCAGCGTATAGGGGACGCCCATCTCGGCGGCGGCGGCGGCAATGTCGCGTGCACCCGGGCTGCGGTCGCTGCTCCAGTCCGGCAGCAGCCAGCGCCAGAGTGTGCTGTGGTTTCCAACCAACACCGAGGTCTGCGGCAGGATGAGCTCGCGGAAGGCGTCAAGGTACTGGTCAATCAGGCTGTCCTGCCACCAGGAAAGATTCGGCATGTAGCTGACCACCGGCAGTTCGGCGTAGTCTGCCGCCAGTTCGGCGATCGCACTGATGTTCTCGGGGCTGCCCACGAAACCGATCTTGATGACTTGCACCGGCAGGTCTTCCAGCGCGGCGCGTGCCTGGTCCGTCACGGCCTCGTCATCCATGGAGAAGTGATCAAAAATCTCAGCCGTATCGCGGATATAGGCCCCGGTCACCACCGCCACCGGATGGCCACCCACCGAGGCCACCGTCGCGATGTCGGCTGTCAGCCCACCGGCGCCACTGGGGTCGCTGGCGTTGAACAGCATGACGCAGGCGGGACTGGTCTGGGCCTGGCTGGCCAGGGAAACGGCTTCGTCGGAAGGGGGAGGGGACGACTGGTGTGACATGGGCCCGTTGCGTTGCGGGTGGTGGCGCGAAAACGGCAACCAGCGATGGTGTCTAGATACAATCGTTGCATTCTATGTGAAGGCCCCTTAAGCTGTGACCGACTCATTAACTTGGATGTGCGTGCGATGCGGTTGGATTTACGGCGAATCCAAGGGTTCTCCCGAATGCGGCATCGCTCCCAATACACCCTGGGATCGGATTCCAGCCCGTTGGGACAGCCCGGAATGGGGCGCAGGCAAGGATGATTTTGAAATGGTTCGGATCTGAAGCGCGGCACTGGCCTGCGTTGTTTATTTTTCCCATCGGGAGCAGTGACAATTGACTACAACCGGCGCATCTTTCAAAGTGCTCGTGGTGGACGACAGCAATACCATTCGACGCAGCGCGGAGATATTTCTCAAGCAGGGCGGGCATGAGGTTTTATTGGCTGACGATGGTTTTGACGCACTGGCCAAGGTCAACGATTACCATCCGCAGCTGATTTTCTGCGACATTCTCATGCCCAAGCTCGATGGTTACCAGACGGTGGCCATCATTAAGCGCAACGCGCGTTTTGCGGACACTCCGGTGGTGATGCTTTCATCCAAGGATGGTGTTTTCGACAAGGCGCGGGGGCGCATGGTGGGATGCCAAGAATATCTCACTAAACCCTTTACCAAAGATCAACTGCTGCAAGCGGTGCAGCAGTTTGGCAATCCCGATCAAGGAGCAATGTAATGCCGATTCAGAAAGTGCTGGTCGTCGATGATTCGAAGACAGAATTGATGTTCCTGACCGACCTGCTGCAGAAAAAAGGCATGCAGGTGCGCACGGCGGAAAATGCCGACGAGGCCTTCCGCCGGCTGGCCGAAGAAAAGCCGGATCTGATTCTCATGGACGTGGTCATGCCGGGTCAGAACGGCTTTCAGCTCACCCGCGCCATCTCGCGCGATCCGCTCTATGCCGATGTGCCGATCATCATGTGCACCAGCAAGAACCAGGAAACCGACCGCGTGTGGGGCATGCGCCAGGGTGCCCGCGGCTATATCACCAAGCCGGTGGATGCAGCCGAGTTGCAGGCCAAGATTGATGCGCTGAACTGAGAGTCCGGCATCTTCTATGGCCAATCGCGAAGCGCTCAGAGAGCTCCAGATTCGACTCGCCAGCCGCCTTCAGGCGGCCCGGACCGAGGGTTTGTCCGTTTCTTCCTGGCTGGCCGTCGAGTCCGCCGGGAAATACTATCTTTTGCCCCTGGGGCATGCGGGCGAAATTTTCCCCTGGACTGTTGTGCAGCATGTGCCTTACACCCAGAAGTGGTTCATGGGGGTGGCCAATCTGCGTGGGGGCCTGACGGGGGTGGTCGATCTGGCGGGCTTGCTCGGCGAGTCGCCTGTGCGTACCGAGCAGGCGCTGTCGGAGTCCAGTTTGCTCGCGTTCAATGCGGCACTGGAAGTCAACGCTGCGTTGCTGGTGGACCGGCTGGCGGGTTTGCGCAGCACCGATGCCTTCGTTGCTTCCGAGCCTCCGGCGGAAGATGCGCCGGTATTTTTTGGTACGACCTATATCGATTCCGACGGTACACGCTGGCAGGAGCTGAATTTGCAGGCCCTGTCTCAACACACCGCATTTCTGAGCATCAGTGCTTGAGTTCTTCTGTAAGGCTGCCCCATGTCTGTCGTCAAACAAATTGGAAATCTGTTCAACCGCAAGCCCGAAAGCCCAAAGGCTGATACCGGGTCATCCACGGACCAGAATCTTCTGTCCACCGACGATATGCCGCACTATCCCGCCGAGGCCCTGAACAGCGTTCAGGGAGACCCCCAAGGGGCGGCCGCCAGTGCGGCAGTCATGGAAAGCTCCGATACGGAGTCGGAAGACCTGATCGCGTTGCCCTTGCTGGGTGAAGCCACGGCAGCCAGCCACCAGCGGCGGCTGCTGATTCTGCTGGGGTTGGGGGTGGCTGTTCTGGCCATCATTGCCTTCTGGGTGCTTCAGCAGGCGGATCGTTCCGCACAGCAGCTGGCAGCCACCGGGCAATCGCTGATGCAGTCGCAGCGTCTGGCCAAATCGGTGTCCCAGGCGCTGGTGGGAAGCCCCCAGGCCTTCCCGGATGTGGTCGAGAGTTCGGGCGTTCTGGCGCGCAACGTGCGGGCACTGAATACGGGTGACTCTGAACTCGGCGTGGAATCGCTGGGCGAGCCCTTCAAGCCGGATCTGGAAGCCATCACCCCTCTGATGGAACGCGCAGAACGCAATGCCGGCGTCGTGATGGGGCAGCAGAAGATCCTGACGCAGGTGGGTGACGCGCTGCGCACCATCAACCGCCAGTCGTCCGACCTGCTCGAGATTGCAGAAACCGTCTCGTCACTCAAGCTGCAACAGAATGCACAGGCAGCCGAAATTTCTGCGGCAGGCCAGCTGGTGATGTTGACGCAGCGTATCGGCAAGTCGGCCAACGAATTCCAGACGGCCGAAGGCGTGAGCCCCGAGGCCGTGTTCCTGCTCGGCAAGGACTTGAACTCCTTCAAGGAAATTGCCCAGGGCCTGCTCGACGGCAGCCCGGAACTGCGTTTGACGGCCACCAAGGACGCGCAGACGCGTGAACAGCTCGAAGCCCTGATCAAGCTCTATGAAGACACCCGTAACCAGGCCAGCGCCATTCTGGGCAATCTGCAAGGCCTGGTCTCTGCCCGCGAAGCCCAGACGGCCATCTTGAGTGACAGCGAACCCTTGCGCCGTCAGCTGGAAGGTTTGCAAACCAAGCTGTCCGCGCAGACGGGTGTGGGGGGCGGTCAGTTGGCTGCGTTGGCATTGGCGGCTGTGTTCGTGCTGTTGTGCGGCGTGGGCATTTCGCGTGTACAACTGCTGGATAGCCGCAATCGTCAGCAAATGGCTGAAGTGCAACAGAAAGACGCCCAGCGCCAGGAGCAGGAGGCCAAGCGTGTCAATGACGCCAACCAGGCCGCCATTTTGCGACTGATGAATGAACTGCAATCGGTTGCAGAGGGTGACTTGACCCAGGAAGCCACCGTGACAGAAGACATCACGGGCGCTATCGCTGACTCGGTGAACTACACGGTGGAAGAGTTGCGCCAGCTGGTGGGCAGTGTGCAGAACACGGCCACCCGTGTGGCGCAGACCACGGCCATGGTGGACAACACCTCGACCGAACTGTTGGCCGCGTCTACCGAACAGCTGCGGGAAATCCGCGAAACCGGTCAGTCGGTGCTGGAGATGGCAGCCCGAATCAACGAGGTGTCCACGCAGGCGCAGGAGTCCGCCACGGTGGCCCGCCAATCGCTGCAGGCTGCCGACTCGGGTCTGCAGGCTGTGCAGAACGCCATCGGTGGTATGAACTCCATCCGCGACCAGATCCAGGACACCTCCAAGCGCATCAAGCGCCTGGGTGAATCCTCGCAAGAGATTGGTGAAATCACCGAGCTGATTTCCGACATTACCGAGCAGACGAACGTGCTGGCCCTGAACGCCGCCATCCAGGCCGCGTCCGCCGGTGAAGCCGGTCGCGGCTTCTCGGTGGTGGCGGAAGAAGTGCAGCGTCTGGCTGAACGTTCTGCAGACGCCACGCGCCAGATCTCGGCCCTGGTGAAAGCCATTCAGACCGACACCCAGGACGCAGTGGCCGCTATGGAGCGTTCCACGCAGGGCGTGGTGGAAGGTGCCCGACTGTCCGACAGTGCGGGTACGGCACTGACCGAGATTGACCATGTGTCCCGGCGCCTCGCCGAACTGATTGAGCAGATTTCGTCATCCACGTCGCGTGAAGCCACGCTGGCCAACGAAGTAGCCGACAACATCCAGCACATTTTTGCGGTGACGGAGCAGACCGGTGAAGGTACGCGTACCACGGCACAACAGGTCCGCGAACTCTCCACGATGGCCGAGGAACTGCGCCAGTCCGTGGCACGTTTCAAGATCGCCTGACGTACCGAACAACGAACGGGCTCTGTGCAGCCGGGAACGAACTCATGTCATCTATTGATGCTGTCAACGCACCTAACGCAGAAGGAGGCCCGGGCGAACAGGATCTGGGGCCGCTGGCGTGGGTGCTGGAGGAGCTGCGGAAGTCCCTGGACGGTGCTGTCAAGGCGCTGCGGCGCTTTGTGCACGATGCCGATCTGGCACGCGAGTCCGATCTGGCGACGCTCGATGTCGCCACGCTGCGCATAGCGCGCCAGCAACTTCATCAGGCCAGCGGTGCCCTGGAGATGGTCGGCATGGCCTCTCCCGCACTGGTCTTGCGCTCCATGGAATCTGCGGTGCAGAAGTTCGTGCAGCGTCCCGAACTGTGCACGGACGATGCGGCGGGTGCCTTGGAGCGTGCGAGTTTTGCGCTCAGCGAATACCTGGAAAGTGTGTTGGCGGGCAAGGTTGTGTCCCCCGTGTCCCTGTTCCCTCAGTACCGGGACATCCAGGCGTTGACAGGGGCTGATCGCGTCCATCCCGCAGACCTGTGGCCTGTGGAGCGCCGCTTTCGTGAGCCGGACATTGAAGTCACGGCGCAGCCGCTCGACTATGGTCCTGCGGCCCGTGCACGCCTTGATACGGCCGTGCTGAAGATCGTCAAGGAAGCTGATTTTGATGCCGCCCGGGAGCTGCGTGATCTTTCCCTTGGCTTCGCGGCCGGGCAGACCGACCGTCAGTCCCGCGCGTTCTGGAAGATCTGTGCCGGATTCTTCGAGGCGTTCAGCCGGGGGCTGTTCGCGCCGGACGTGTATGCCAAGCGGGTCGCTTCGCGCATTCTCATGCAGTACGCCACGCTGGCACGGGGCGACGCAGGCATTGCAGACCGTCTGGTTCAGGATCTGCTGTTTTTCTGTTCTCAGGCCCAGCCTTCGGACGGTGAGGAGGTTCCCTGTCTGCGTGCTGTGCGCGCAGCGTTCGGACTGGAGCGCAACGTCCCGGTGGACTATGAAGCCCGGCGCTTTGGCCGCTTTGATCCGGCAGTGCTGGTTCAGGCCCGCAAGCGGATCTCGGCAGCTGCGGAAACCTGGTCGGCTCTGGCCGGGGGAGATCGCAACAAGCTCAAACCTGCGGCTGATCAGTTCAGTCTGGTGTGCGATTCCTTGCGCAAGCTTCACCGCAACAGCGAGAGCCTGGCGCAGGCCCTGACAAAGGCACTGGATACGACGACCCGTTCTGGAGAGCCCCCTTCTCCCGCACTGGCCATGGAAGTGGCCACTGCAGTGCTGTATTTGCAGGCGGCGCTTGAAGAAACCGACACGGCCGAAGAGCAGATGGTTGCACGTGCCCGGCGTCTGGCAGATCGCCTCGACAGCGTCAGTGCCGGGGGGGAACCCGAGCCGCTGGAACCCTGGATGGAGGAGCTGTACCGGCGCGTCAGCGATAACCAGACCATGGGCAGCGTGGTGGGTGAGTTGCGCTCCACGCTGGGCGAGGCCGAACGGGCCATGGATCAGTTCTTCCGCAATCCGGAGGATGTGTCGCCGCTGGCCACAGTGCCTGGCCGGTTGGCCCAGATGCGGGGCGTGCTCTCGGTGCTGGGGCTGGACCAGGCGTCGCTGGCGGTTTTGCGCATGCGGGACACGGTGGAGCGGCTGCTCACCAATGATGTGGCGTCGGACGACGAACGCAAGCAGATATTTGAAAAGCTGGGCAACAGCCTAGGGGCACTGGGTTTCCTGATCGACATGCTCAGCTATCAGCGCGCCATGGCGCGCAAGCTGTTTGTCTATGACGAGGAACTGGGCGAATTGCGCATCCTGATGGGGCGTACCCGTGCCCGTGCATCGGACACGGATGAAAACCAGGAGGTCGTGGCCCAGAAGATCGAAGATCGCAGCCCGATACCGCTGCCCGATGTGGTGTCGCGTGCATCTCTGTATGCCCCGGTTGAAGCAGCGGCTCCAGCGGTTGCACCATCGACGGTGCCAGACGAGGCACAGGATGCGGTCGCTCCAGCGCCCCTGGATCTGGAAATGCCCGAGACCATCGAGGCGGCAGCGTTGGTTCCGGTCGAGTCGGCCGAGGCATTGCAAAGCGAGCCTGATGCTGCAGAGGCAGCCCGTGCCGCAGAAGTGCCCGTGGCCGAGACATCGGCGTTGCCGTTGCCGGTGCCTGTGGTGATTCCCGAGGTGGAGGAAGAGCTGCTGGACATCTTCCTCGAAGAGGCCCGTGAAGTGGTCACCAATGGGTTGGCTGCGGTCGAGACATTGGTCTCCGAACCGGGGGATCTCAGCGAACAGACGACTCTGCGCAGGGCTTTCCACACGCTCAAGGGCAGTTCCCGCATGGTGGGTCTGAACGACTTTGGCGAGGCGGCCTGGTCCATGGAGCAGATGCTCAACGCCTGGTTGGCCGAGCAAAAGCCCATGCAGCCGCCGTTACTGCAATTGTCGGAAAAGGCCTTGCGGGCTTTTGGCCGTTGGGCCGACGACATTGCCGCTGGCCATGCGGGCGGCTGGCAGGTGAAGGCATTCAGCGACGCCGCTGATGCCATGCGCTTGCACGGTACCGTGGTGCCCCTGGTGTTGCCCGGTGAAGCGGATGCGATGCCGAGCCTGCCGACGCAGGCGGACGTGGAAGTGCCGGGTCTGCCGATGGCCCCGATGGAGGAAGGGGTGGCGGAGGCTGCCGAGCCCGCCGTTGCATCGATACCGGACCGCGATGGCCTCGATGACGGTCTTTCGGTGCCCGATTTTTCCGAAACTGCGCCCTTGTTGCTGGAGGACGAGCCTGCGACCGTGCCGACCGAGGCGACAGAAGTGCCTCTGGCAGAAGATATCGACTTTTCCGAGTTCTCTGCGGCTCTGGAAGAGCCTCAGCAACCTGTGGCTCCAGCAGCCGATGTCGATCTGCTGCTGGATCTGCCTGCGGCCGAATGGCAAGACGTTCCCCAGGACGGCGACGCCCTGAATGTCCCGCTTCTTCAGGAAGAGTCTCTGGAAACCGCCATGCCTGAGGTGCTCGAAGTACCGCAGGACATGCAGCCGGAAGAAGAGCCGCTGCCTGAGGAGCCGTTGCAGGCTGTGGATGCAACGCAGCCACAGATTCCCGAGCCCTTGGCGCCACAGGACGCGGCGCCCGATGAGAACGTCAAGGTCATCGACAACCTGCGCATCAGCATTCCGCTGTACAACGTGTACCTGAACGAGGCCGACGAATGGTCGCGCAGGTTGGTGACATCGCTCCAGGAATGGTCGATGGAGTTGCATGAGCGCGTGCCGGACACGGCAGTGGCTCTTGCGCACTCACTGGCGGGCAGTTCGGCCACGGTGGGCTTCGAGGCTTTGTCTGACACTGCGCGCTTGCTGGAGCATGCCCTGGAGCATGTGCAATTGCAGTCCCAGGGTGCTCCGGAAGAGGCGAGGGCTTTCCTGAATGCCGCAGACGATATCCGGCGGCTTCTGCACCAGTTTGCAGCAGGCTTCCTGAAGGAATCGAATCCGCAGGTGCTGGAGGAATTGCGCCGCATATTGCAGACCGAGGTGGTCAGCACGCAGTCACCGCCCCTCGAGGATGCCGACCGTGCGCTGGACGCTTTCCTGGCCGATGGTGCAGTGGCGGCCAGCATGGCGGAAGAGCGGCTGGACAGCCCGCAAGCGCAAGAGCCTATACCGGTGTCAGCGGCTGAAGTGTCTGAGCCTGTCGCCGACTTGGTTGAGCCTCTCAGGGCCGAGCCGGAACGCGGCCATGTGGCTCCTGCGCTCTCGGTGCCCGTGCGCCATGCGGCGGCTCCTGCGAATGAGCCGGTGGCTCAGGCGCCAGCGGCAGCGGCTGACATCGACGACGACATCGATGCCATCGACGTCATTGATCCTGACCTCTTCCCCATCTTCGAGGAAGAAGCGGCCGAGCTCCTGCCGGTTCTGGGAGGCGCCTTGCGCCAGTGGGCCGCACGGCCCGACAACATGGGCGCGCGCACGGAGGTGCTGCGGGCATTGCACACGCTCAAGGGCAGTGCACGACTGGCTGGTGCCATGCGGCTCGGCGAGTTGTCCCATCGGTTGGAATCGGCCATCGAACAGCTGGATGTGGAGAGCGTGCAGACGCAGGACATCGAGCCGTTGCAGGGCAGTTTTGATGGCCTTCAGACCACCTTTGCGGCATTGCGGGCCATCAGCGCCCAGGCGCCGACGGAACCCGTCGCCGTAGCCCCGGTCAAGGTCGAGGCCGCGGAAGCAGTCGATGCGGCACTGCCTGTGCCGCAGGTGGTGCGCGCAACGGTGGCCAAACCCCAGGGGCCGCTTGAGCTGGCACCTGTCAGGGCGACGGCGGGCCACTCGGTGCGGGTGCGTGCACAGCTTCTGGACCGTCTGGTCAATCAAGCGGGCGAGGTGATGATCACCCGTTCGCGCATGGAGGCACGGTTGGCACAGCTCAAGGGCTCCATGGCCGACCTCACGGGGAACCTGGAGCGCCTGCGCCAGCAATTGCGGGATATCGAAGTGCAGTCGGAGTCGCAGATGCAATCGCGTCTGGCCTTGTCCAAGGATTCGGCTGCAGGCTTCGACCCCCTGGAGTTCGACCGCTTTACCCGGGTGCAGGAGTTGACCCGCATGATGGCCGAGTCTGTCAATGACGTGGCCACCATTCAACGCAACCTGCAGCGCACGGTGGAAGGTGCGGAGGACGACCTGATTGCCCAAGGCCGTCAGGCCCGCGAACTTCAGCGCGACCTGTTGCGTACACGCATGGTGGAGTTTGAAGGCATTGCTGAGCGGCTGTATGCCGTGGTGCGCCAGTCGTCCAAGGAAACCGGCAAGCAGATCAAGCTCGATATCACGGGCGGTTCGATTGAAATGGACCGCGGCGTGCTTGATCGTATGACGCCGGCGTTTGAACACCTGCTGCGCAACTGTGTGGCCCACGGGATCGAGACACCGGATCAGCGGGTGGCCCAAGGTAAACCGGCCACCGGAACGATCACGGTGGATCTGCGCCATGAAGGCAACGACGTGTCGGTGGAGTTCCGGGATGATGGTGCAGGCCTGAATCTGCCGGGAATCCGTGCCAAGGCGATTTCGCAGGGTTTGATTGCCCCAGAGGCAGAACTTGGCGACGCCGAGGCTGCCAACCTGATCTTTCTGCCGGGTTTCTCCACTGCCACCGAGGTGACGGGTCTTGCAGGGCGCGGTATCGGGATGGATGTGGTTCGCGCCGAGGTCAATTCACTCGGCGGACGCATCGAGACCACCACCAAAACGGGTCAGGGTGCGGCATTCCGCATGGTGCTCCCTCTGACCACGGCGGTGACGCAAGTGGTGATGTTGCGCGCAGGAGACCTGGCGGTGGGCGTGCCGGCCAATATCGTGGAAATCGTGCGCCGGGTGCCCACGGTGGAGTTGGAAGCGGCGTACCGCACCGGCACCTTCGAGGTGGCAGGTGAGCAACTGCCGTTCTTCTGGTCTGGTGCATTGCTCCAGGCCTCGCAGCGCAGCAGCGAAGCGACAACCGGCAAGACCCGCCCCGTGGTGGTATTGCGCAGCGCAGCGCAGCGCATCGCCATGCATGTGGATGAAGTGCTGGGCAACCGAGAAGTCGTGGTGAAAAACCTGGGGCCCCAGCTGTCGCGGCTTCCCGGCCTGGCGGGCATGTCGGTGCTCGCTTCGGGTGCAGTGGTGCTGATTTACAACCCGGTGGCCCTGGCCACGGTGTATGGCGAACAGGTGCGCGCCGCAGGCAGCAGCTTGCCGCTGGGTGGCGTGGCGGTGAATGTGGTGCCCGAAGCGGGGAGCGCGATGCCCACCCCGGTAGCTCCGGCATCGGGCCAGGTGCCGCTGGTGCTGGTGGTGGACGACTCGATCACTGTGCGCCGCGTCACGCAGCGCCTGCTGCAGCGCGAAGGCTACCGAGTGGTGCTGGCTGCCGACGGTCTGCAGGCGCTGGAACGACTGCAGGAAGAGCGCCCCACGGTGGTGTTGTCCGACATCGAAATGCCACGCATGGACGGCTTCGACCTGGCGCGCAACATCCGCGCGGATGCGGCGCTGCGCGATCTCCCGATCATCATGATCACATCGCGTATTGCTCAGAAGCACCGCGAGCATGCGATGGAGTTGGGCGTGAATCACTATCTGGGCAAGCCCTACTCCGACGATGAGTTGCTCAGCCTGATCCAGCATTACGCCAAACTCGCAGCGGGTGAGGTGGCGGCTTGAGGGTCGGGTGACCCCAGGGCCAGAGAGCCACGGGAGGGGCCTGCGGCATGCATGAACAGCCACCATCAGGTGATGCCCGGCTGCTCTCTTGTCTAGCGCAGATGGTGCAGGAAGGGGCCTCCGACCTGTTTCTGACAGCCGGAGCCCCGCCCACGCTCAAGCGGCAAGGCGTTTTCACTCCTATCGGGTCCGTTGCACTGTCTGCGCAGGACGTGCGGGAACAGGCCTATTCCATCATGCGCCCGGCGCAGATCGAGGAATTCGAGTCGCGCCTCGAATGCGATCTGGCCTTCCAGACGGGGCAGGCCGACCGTTTTCGGGTGAATGTGCACCTGCAGCGGGGCCAGGTGGGCATGGTGGTGCGCTACGTTTCCCCGAAAATTCCATCACTGGATGCACTGGGGCTACCCCCCGTGCTCAAGCAGCTGGCCTTTCTGAAGGGTGGATTGGTGCTGGCCGTTGGTGCGGCAGGCTCGGGCAAGTCGACCACGCTGGCATCCATGCTGGACTACCGCAACGAGCATACGACCGGCCATATCCTGACAGTGGAAGACCCCATCGAATACCTGCATACGCACAAGAAGTCGCTGGTGACCCAACGGGAAGTGGGGCTCGATACGCTGTCTTACGATGAGGCGTTGCGCCACGCGATGCGCGAGGCGCCCAACGTGATCATGATTGGCGAGATTCGTGACCGGCTCACCTTGCAGCATGCCTTGCACTATGCAGAGTCAGGCCATTTGTGCGTATCCACTTTGCATGCCAACAATGCCAATCAGGCGGTGCAGCGCATCCTGAATTTTTTCCCTGAAGATGCCCACAACCAGTTGCTGATGGATCTGTCCCTCAATCTGAAAGCGGTGGTAGCCCAGCGCCTCATAGCGGGGACGCGGGGCAAGCTGGTTCCTGCTGTGGAGGTGATGCTGCTGTCGCACTACGTGTCCGATCTGATCCAGAAAGGCCAGATTGAAGGGCTCAAGACCGCGATTGAGCGCAGCGGTGAAGTGGGCATGTGCAGTTTTGACCAGTCTATCTTTGCCCTGTTCGAGCGCGGAGAGATCACGCAGGCTGAAGCCGTTGCCAACGCGGATAACAAGACCGATGTGACGTTGCGCATGCGCCTGGCGGCCGGAGCTTCGCTGGGCGTCGAAGGCATGCAGATGGCCCGGGACGACGAGGATGCGCCTCCGGCTGCTACGCACTGAACCACCGCCCATCGCGAGGACCGCGCGCGGCCGCACCGTTCACGCTGCGTCCGTCATGGCATCTCCACGCGTTTGACGACGGCATAGCGCTCCAGGGTTCGCGTGCGGGCGGTGTCATGGTCCACGACAGGGTGCGGGTAGTTGCGGCCCAGTTTGACCCCCGCCGCTTGCAGTTCCAGCGGGCTGGCCTGCCAGGGCGCATGCAGTGCCGCATCCGGAAGGGCGGCCAGTTGGGGCAGGTAGCGCCGGATGAAGCGCCCCTGGGGGTCGAATTTGCGGCTCTGGCTGACGGGATTGAAAATGCGAAAGTACGGCTGGGCGTCACATCCGCTGGAGCTGGCCCATTGCCAGCCACCGTTGTTCGCGGACAGGTCATAGTCGTTGAGGTGCTCAGCGAAATAGCGCTCACCCCAGCGCCAATCCAGTCCCAGGTCTTTCGTGAGAAAGCTGGCCACCACCATCCGCAGGCGGTTGTGCATGTAGCCTGACCGGTTGATCTGCGCCATGGCAGCGTCCACCAGCGGATAGCCCGTGCGGCCCTGGCACCAGGCCTCAAACAGCGCCTGGGCGTGTGGGCCATCCTCCCAGGCAATGGCATCGTAGGCGGGCTTGAAACTCCGGTACACGACATGGGGATGGTGGAACAGCACCTGGAAATAGAAATCACGCCAGATCAGTTCGTTCAGCCAGACCGCAGCCCCCGGACTGCCGGACAGGGCGAGCTGGTGGGCCGTCCGGGCCAGGCGGCGCACGGAAATGGTGCCAAAGCGCAGGTGCGTGCTGAGATAGCTGGGCCCCTTGATCGCAGGGAAATTCCGCGTTTGATCGTAGCGGTCGATGCGCGTCAGAAAGTCATTCAACAGGCGCTCGGCGCCCTGGCTGCCTGCGGGCAGGACGCGCGGGTCGAGGCTGCCGCTTTCAAACCCCAGGGCCTCCAGCGGTGGCACGCCCGCCAGTGCCCCTGCGGGGCGGGGAGCCAGCGCACGGGCGTGGCGTTCGACCGGGTAAGCGCTGAGGTAAAAGTCGTTCACCTTGCGCAGCCAGGCATTCTTGTAGGGCGTGAACACGCTGTAGGGTGCGCCCGCCTGGGTCAGCAGCTCGTCGCGCTCGAAGACGGTATGGTCCTTGAAGGTATGAAAAGCCCGGCGATCGTGCGCCAGCGCTGTGCGGACCCGTGCATCGCGGTCCAGCGCCTGCGGCTCATCATCATGGTGGGTGAACACGGCGTCCACATCCAGTGCCCGGGCCAGCGCGGGTATCTCATCGGAGGCGAGGGCGTGGCGCACGATCAGGCCTCCTTCAGGGTGGCCGCTCAGCTGACGCAGATGGGCATCCAGTTCCACCAGCGACGCACGAATGAACTCCACCCGCCGGTCGTTGCGCGGCAAGGGGTCCAGGATGGCGGTGTCGAAGACAAAGACGCAATGCACCTGGCGGCATAGGCGCAGGGCGTGGTGAAGGGCGGCATGGTCGTCCGCGCGCAAGTCGCGCCGGAACCAGACCAGCCCTGAGCGGTAGTTGGCAGGCATGTTCACCGTAAAATCAAAGCATGTCTGCCCATTCTGCGCCCATGAATTTGACGCACCATTTCCTCATTGCCATGCCCGGCATGGAGGATGCGTCTTTTGCCCGCAGCGTGGTGTATCTGTGCGAGCACAGCCAACGCGGCGCCCTGGGCCTCATCATCAACAAGCCGACGGATATCAACCTCAAGGGCTTGTTCGACAAGGTGGATCTCTCCCTGGGCCGCGCCGACCTGACGGATGCCCCGGTGTTTCTGGGCGGCCCCGTGCAGACGGAACGCGGCTTTGTGCTGCACGAATCCCTGCACGGCGAGAACGAGGCGGACCAAGAGCCCGCCTATGCCTCGACCATGGTGATACCGGGCGGGCTGGAGATGACCACGTCCAAGGATGTGCTCGAAGCCCTTGCCACGGGTGCGGGGCCGCGCCGTGTCCTTGTCACGCTGGGCTACGCGGCCTGGGGCGAAGGGCAGCTGGAGTCGGAACTGGCCGAGAACAGCTGGCTCACCGTGGAGGCCGACCTGGGCGTGATTTTTGATACCCCTGTCGAGAAGCGCTATGACACGGCACTGGGCCTGCTGGGCCTGGAAGCATGGCGACTGTCGCCCGGAGCGGGCCACGCATGAGCGCCCTGGCCATGCCTGCGGATGCTCCGGCGGTTCCCGCGCATTTCCAGACGTTTCTTGCCTTCGACTTTGGCCTCAAGCGCACAGGGGTGGCGGTGGGCAACCGCATGCTGCGCAGTGCCACGCCACAGGCCACGATCAAGGCCGAAGGCGATGCCCGCTTCGCCCTGGTGGCAGAGCGCATCAAGGAGTGGCAGCCCGATGCGCTGGTGGTGGGGGTTCCCTACCATCCCGATGGCGCCAGCCACGACAACACCCGTCGTGCGCAACGCTTTGCCCGTCAGCTGCAGGGCCGTTTTGGCCTGACGGTGTTCGAGGTGGACGAACGCTACAGCACGACCGAGGCCCTGGCCGGCGGTGCGCGCGATGCCGATGCGGCATCGGCCTGCATCATTCTGGAACAGTTTTTGAGGAGTCTTCCATGACCGTATCCCCCCCCGGCGCCCAGGGCAGCCTGGTGCTTGATGCCGAGGCCCTGTACCGCGAGCTGCTGCGCGGCGTGCGCTCGCTGCGCGAACCCCATACACAGCTGGCAGGCATCGCCTCGGGCGGAGCCTGGCTGGCCGAGCGCCTGCAGAAAGACCTGGGGCTCGATGGTGCCGCCGGCGTGCTGTCGTCGGCCATGCACCGCGACGACTTCGCGCAGCGTGGCCTGGCGGCCAGCGCCCAGACCCAGCTCCCGTTCGATGTGAACGGTGCCGACATCCTCGTACTCGATGATGTGCTCTACACCGGCCGCACGCTGCGCGCCGTGCTCAATGAGCTGTACGACTACGGCCGCCCCGCGCGCGTGCGCCTGGCGGTGCTTGTGGACCGGGGCGGGCGCGAGCTGCCGGTGCAGGCCGATTTTGCCGCGGCCCGGGTGGCGTTGCCTGCCAGCCAGTCGCTGGCGCTGGCGCGCACCGAAGGTGGCAACTTTCATTTCCAAGTTAAAGAGGCCTGAGCCGTGCTGCACCACCGCAATCCCCAGCTCAACCGCAATGGCGAGCTGATCCACCTGCTCTCCGTCGAGGGCCTGCCGCGTGACATCGTGACGCACATCCTCGATACGGCCGCCAACTTCGTCTCGGTCAACGACCGCGAGGTCAAGAAGGTGCCGCTCTTGCGCGGCAAGAGCGTGTTCAACCTGTTCTTCGAGAACAGCACCCGCACGCGCACCACCTTCGAGATCGCGGCCAAGCGCCTGTCGGCCGACGTGTTCAACCTCGACATCGCGCGCAGCTCGGCCGCCAAGGGCGAGTCGCTGCTCGACACCATCGCCAACCTCTCGGCCATGGCGGCCGACCTGTTCGTGGTTCGACACAGCGAATCGGGGGCCCCCTACCTGATCGCCCAGCATGTGGCGCCCCATGTGCATGTGATCAATGCCGGTGATGGGCGCCACGCCCACCCCACGCAGGGGCTGCTGGACATGTACACCATCCGGCACTACAAGAAGGATTTTGCCAACCTGACGGTGGCCATCGTCGGCGATGTGCTGCACTCGCGCGTGGCGCGCTCCGACATCCACGGCCTGACCACGCTGGGCTGCGCCGAGGTGCGTGTGGTGGGCCCGCGCACCCTGGTGCCGTCCAACATGGCCGAGATGGGCGTGCGCGTGTGCCACACGCTCGAAGAGGGCATCAAGGATGCCGACGTGGTCATCACCCTGCGCCTGCAGAACGAGCGCATGAGCGGCGCGCTGCTTCCGTCGAGCCAGGAGTATTTCAAGAGCTTCGGCCTCACGCCCGAGAAGCTGCGGCTGGCCAAGCCCGATGCCATCGTCATGCACCCCGGCCCCATCAACCGCGGCGTGGAGATCGACTCCGCCGTGGTCGATGGCCCGCAGGCCGTGATCCTGCCGCAGGTGACTTTTGGCATTGCGGTGCGGATGGCCGTCATGTCCATCGTCGCGGGGAACGAGGCGTGATGTCCGTGGAAAATGCTCCTGTTTTCATAGCTGCTTGCGCTTGCTGAATAAGCGTTAGTGGCCAATTTTGCTTGAAACCATGAAGATACTGATCCAGAACGGCCGGGTCATCGACCCTGCCAGCGGTCTTGACAAGGTATGCGACGTGGCCCTGGCGGCCGGCCGCATCGTGGGCATCGGGCGCGTGCCGCCCGACTTCGCTCCCCACCGCAGCATCGATGCCACGGGTTGCCTGGTGCTGCCCGGTCTGGTGGACCTGGCGGCGCGCCTGCGCGAGCCCGGCCATGAACACGAGGGCATGCTCGAATCCGAGATGGCCGCGGCCGTGGCCGGGGGCGTCACCAGTCTGGTCTGCCCGCCCGACACCGACCCGGTGCTTGACGAACCCGGTCTGGTCGAGATGCTCAAGTTCCGTGCCGAAAAACTGCACCAGTCGCGCCTGTTCCCGCTGGGGGCGCTCACGCGCGGCCTGGACGGCGAGGTGCTGACCGAAATGGCCGAACTCACCGAATCGGGCTGCGTGGGCTTTGGCCAGGCCGAGGTGGCGTTGGCCAGCACCCAGGTGCTGCAGCGCGCGCTGCAATACGCCGCCACCTATGGCTACACGGTGTGGCTGCGTCCGCAGGAGTTGCATCTGGGCAAGGGTGTAGCCGCCAGCGGGGCACTGGCGACGCGGCTGGGCCTGTCGGGCGTGCCAGTGGCCGCCGAAACGATTGCGCTGCACACCATCTTCGAGTTGCTCAAAAGTACCGATGCCCGCGTGCACCTGTGCCGCATCTCCAGCGCCGCTGGCGTGGCACTGGTGCGCCAGGCCCGCGCCGAGGGATTGAAGGTGACCTGTGATGTCAGCATCAACTCGTTGCATCTGACCGACACCGACATCGGTTTTTTCGACAGCCGCGCCCGTCTGACGCCGCCCTTGCGACAGCAGCGCGACCGCGATGCCCTGCAGGCCGGCCTGCGCGATGGCACCATCGACGCTCTGGTGTCCGACCACACCCCCGTGGATGAGGACGCCAAGACCCTGCCCTTTGCCGAGGCCGAGCCCGGCGCCACCGGGCTGGAGCTGTTGCTGAGTCTGGCGCTCAAGTGGTCGCAGGATGGCGGTGCACCCCTGGCTCGGGCGTTGGCCGTGGTGACGAGCGAGCCCGCGCGGGTGCTGGGCCATGCTCTGGGCACGCTGCAGGCCAGCGTGGGCCAGCTGGTCGAGGGCGGGGTGGGTGATGTCTGCATCGTCGATTCGCAGGACGCCTGGACCGTGCAGGCCGACACGCTGCGCAGCCAGGGCAAGCACACGCCTTTTTCGGGCTACGAATTGCCGGGCCGCGTGCGCTGCACCCTCGTGGGTGGCCAGGTGGCATTCGACCGTGGCTGAGCATGCGCCTGCGTCGCGCGGCAGCCGGTTGTGCCCGGCAGCCGTGGGGCATGACCGTCTGATGCGTTCTCCGGTGTGAAGCATCTCAAGGCTTGCTGGCGCCTGCTGCGCCTGGTGGTGCACATCCTCCAGGGCCTGTGGACAGTGGCGTTTCGCTTTCCGGCGCTGTCGCCCGAGCAGCAGCAGGTGCGGGTGCAGGCGTGGTCCCTCAAATTGCTGGCTTGCGTCGGGGTGTCGCTGGCCATCCGGGGCCAGCCCCCGGCCGGTGGCCCGGTGATGCTGGTGTCGAATCACCTTTCCTGGCTGGATATCCCGGTGTTGCACGCGGCGCGCTATTGCCGCTTTGTCTCCAAGTCGGACGTGCAGGGCTGGCCCCTGATTGGCGCACTGGCCACGGCGGCCGGCACGCTCTACATCGAGCGCCACGTGCGCCGCGATGCCATGCGCATGGTGCGCACGATGCAGCAGGCCCTGGAGCAGGGCGAGGTGCTGGCGGTCTTTCCGGAAGGCACTACGGGAGACGGGCGCGAGATGCTGCCCTTCCATGCCAACCTCCTGCAGGCGGCGGTGCAGGCGGACGCGGCGGTGCAGCCGGTGGGCCTGCGCTTTACCGACCAGGCCACGGGTACCACCAGCTTTGCACCCAGCTACATTGGCGACGAAACCCTGGTCGGATCGATTTGGCGCACCCTGTGCGCGCCGTCCATCGTGGCCATCGTGCACTTCGGCATGCCTGAATTCGCGCATGGCCGCGACCGGCGCATGTGGGCGCTGCACCTGCACCGCACGGTCGACAGCCTGCGCCGCAGCTGATCGGCTGCCTGCCTGATTGATCGGGCTGGGGGTGGCGTCTGGGCCACAAAGCGTGCATATTGCACACGTTTGGCGACCTTGGGCTGCCGGTGATCGCAAATCGTCACACGGTTCCCGTATCGTCCGCATCTTTCCGGTCCGTGTCCGTTGGCACGGACTCTTCATATTGTCGGGAGGGCCCCATGGACATCATCGAGCGCGTCAAGAGCATTCTTTTTCAACCCACGCCCACCTGGGCCACCATCGAAGCCGAGTCGGCCGACGTGGCGGGTCTTTACACCCGTTACCTGATGGTTCTGGCGGCCATCCCCGCTGTCTGCGGATTCATTGGCATGTCGCTGATCGGCATGGGGGCCTTTGGTGTCTCCTTGCGTGTGCCCCTGGTCTCGGGTCTGGCGAACATGGTGGTGTCGTATGTGCTGAGCCTGGTGGGCGTGTTCGTGCTGGCGCTGATCGTCGATGCCCTGGCGCCCCGCTTTGGCGGGCAAAAAAGCTCCATCCAGGCGCTCAAGCTGTCGGTGTATGCCAGCACGGCTGCCATGCTGGGCGGCGTGTTCAGCCTGCTGCCTTCGCTGGCCATGCTGGGGCTGCTGGCGGCGCTGTATTCGATCTACCTTCTGTATGTCGGCCTTCCTGTGCTGATGAAAAACCCGCCCGAAAAAACCTTGGCCTATACCGCCGTGGTGCTGGTAGCCGCCATCGTGATGGGACTCGTGATGGGCGCGGTGAGCAGTGTTTTCATGCCCCGTGGTGGTGCCTTGCTGGGCAGTGCGGACGCTCCTGCGATTTCCGTCAGCACGCCTGGGGGCTCGGTGAGCATTGACACGGCGGGGCTGGAGGCGGCCAGCAAGAAGATGGAGGAGGCTGCACGCCAGATGGAGCAGGCGCAAAAAAGCCAGGACCCGACCGCCATGGCGACGGCTACCGGCAATGCCGCCGCGGCGGCGGCTGGAATGCTGGGCGGTGGGCAGGCCATTGCAGCGCAGTCGCTCAAGGCCGGTTTGCCCGAGCAACTGGCGGACATGGCCCGCACGGGATTTGACGTGCAGGATGGCGCGGCCCTGGGCCTGCCCACCAGCCAGGCGAGCGCACAGTACAGCAACGGAAAGACAGAGGCGCGCCTGGAGATCACCGACATGGGCGGCCTGGGCCAGATGGCCGTGCTGGCCATGGGCATGGCGCAAGGGGAGAAAGAAGACCCGCAGCATGCCGAGAAAACCTGGCAGGAAGGGGGCCGGACCCTGCACCAAAGCTACCAGAAAGATGGTAGCCAGGCGGAATTCCGGGTGGTGCTGAAGAACGGCATCGTGGTCAGCCTGGAAGCTGACGACATGGATATCGGGGCGGTGCGCCGCCTCATGTCGCAGGTGAACCTTTCGACCCTGGAGGGGCTGCAGCGCAAGTCCTGATGCTGCGTTGGACCCGGCGTGAGCGCGGGGGAGGCCGACGCGGGTCGGCCATCCACCTCAGGCGTTGTAGGGCTGGCGTTCCAGCAGGACGTTGTGAAAGTCTTCCACCAGATCGGTGCCCAGTTCCTCGATGGCGTCGTCTTCGGCGTCGTAAGCCCACAGCACGCGGATGTCGGTGCCGCGTTCACCCGCTTCGTTGAACAGCGAGAACAACGAGCGCAGGCCCATGGTGGAGGCGCTGTTGATGTACTGCAGTTGCATACGGGCCTCGAAGTGCGGGGGCTTGTGCAGTTCGAAGTAGTGCTTCAGCGTGGCCAGGATGGGGTTGAAGAACGGCAGGGGGTTCTCGGGGTAGCACTCGCCCGCCACCAGCAGCCGGTTTTCGGCGGGCAGGAAGCGGATTTCGGGGGTGACGGTGGTGCGTTCGGCGTGAAGGGCTTGCATGGAAAGATCTCCGGGTTTCAGGGGAGTCAGGGAAAAGGTCAGATGCACGCTTTCACATAGAAAAGCGTGGTGCGGCCCGAGGGGTCGGTGGTGGGTGTGAAGCTGTATTCCAGGGGGGCGCAGGCGTCGCGGGCAATCGTCAGCAAGCCCAGCCCTGCGCCCCGGCTGATGGTGTCGGTCCGGGCATGCTCGGCGTTGCGCAGCTGTTCGCGGTAGCTCTGCTTGATCTGCTCCAGGCTCATGGCGCGCACGGCATCGAGCTTGCAGGCCAGGCGTTCGACATAGGCCTGGTCCACCGGATTGCGGCAAACAATCCAGTAATGACCGGTGCTGCCTGGGTCATCCTCGCGCCCGACTGCGATGGCACCGTGCGGTGCAGGTGGGCTTCCATCGGCGGCAGGGGTATCTGCGGCGTAGTGCAGGATGTTCTGCGCCATTTCCACGAAGGTGGAGAACAGCTTGCGTTTGGCAGGGCCGGAGGCGTCTTCGGTGGCCAGGCGGGTCTTGAGCGAATCGGCGGCGGCGGCGATCACCGGTGGGCTGAAAGCGCCTGCGTAATAGAACAGCACCCCCCGATCCTGTGCATTTCCCTGAAAGCGTTCAAATTCCGGCGGGTTCATGCCAGGGCCTCCGCGCTGGTGCGAAACGCCAGCAGCGACACATCGTCACGCCGCCGCTGGCTGCCCTGCCATTGGGCGAAATGCTCGGCGAAGTCGGCGCACAGTGCGCGGGCGCTGGTGCCACGCCGCTCGGCCAGAAACTGCACCAGACGGCGCTTGCCGTGCGCGATGTGCTTGGGGCCCCCGATCTGGTCGATCACCCCGTCGGTGGGGATCAGCAGCATGCTGTGCCTTGCCAGCGGCACCTGTTGTGTGGTCCAGGCCTGGTCGTCGGGCGTATCGGCGTAACCGATGCCCGCCTTGTCGCCATCGACCAGCAGCACCTCTTCGCTGCCTTCGTGCGCCACCACCAGTGTCAGGCGTGCCGAGGCAAACTGTACGCTGCGGCCATCGGGCGCGAGCAGGAAGAGTGCGGCATCCAGGCCGTCGCTGGATTCCTTTTCTGCGGGGGCATCGTCTTCGCTGGCGCGCTGCTGCAGCACGCGCTTGATGTAGCGGTTCATGGCCGAGAGCGTGGCGCCGGGGTCCACGGCCGGGTTGGCGGGGTCGATGGCCTGCTCCAGGAACGATAGCGCGATGAGCGTCATGAAGGCGCCGGGAACACCGTGCCCGGTGCAGTCGAACACGCAGCCCAACAGGCCGCCGGGAGTGTGGCGGAAGAAGTAGGCATCTCCGCCCACCACGTCGCGTGGCTGCCACAGCAGGCCGTGGTCGGGCAGGTGGGCGCGCAGCACACGGTCGGACTCGGCCAGGTGCGAGCGCTGGATCAGGCTGGCGTAGCTGATGCTTGAGAGAAGCTGGCGCGTCTTCTCGGCCTCGATGTCAGACATGGCCTTCATCAGACCGTAGCCTGTACCCAAGCCCAGGTACTGGCCGTGGGCTGTGGTGATGAAACCATCCTGGAGCACGCGCGTGCCTGCCTCCACGGCGATCTTCACCAGGGTCTCGATGGGCGTGTCCCGGTCCACCACCACCGGGCTTTTGTCCATGAAGGCGATGCAGCTCTTGCGCCCGAACACGTCGCGCGCAAAGGGGCGGGCGTAGTGTTCCATGAAGGTGTTGCGGTTGATCAGCCCGATGGGCCGGCCTTCCTCGACCACAGCCACGGTCTCCTGCGCCTCGTGCCGCGCAAACAGTGCGCGCACCTCCTCGTTGGTGTGCTCCGGGGAGACGGGTTCGGTGGGGTTGCCGAGCTGTTCGGCACGGGTCACCAGCGGGGGTTGTGCGGTATGCAGGTCGGCGGCGCCTGCGGCCAGACTGTCGTAAAGCCGGTCAATGTGGGTCATGCGGTTGCGTCAGGGGTAACCAAGTGCAACCGATTCTTGCTGCGCCCTGTGACGACACCATGACGCGGTGAGCGGAACCCTGCGAACCGGCCAGTGACTGTCCGTTGTCCACACTGCCAGAGTGAAAAATTTTGCTACTAAAATAATAGCTGTCAGCGCTTTATAGATAAGCGATTTTGGCTATTTTCATAGAAAATTCAGACCGATCGGTCAAAGGTCACCACATGGTCCACCAGCGCGCGAATGCCGATCCATTCGCCGATGGCGTGGTCGTGGTGGCTGGGCACATGGGCCAGCAGTGCCTGGCCGTTTTCCAGGCGCAGGGTGTAAAGGAATTCCGAGCCTCGAAAGGATTTGCGCACGATCTGCGCCTGCACCGGCGCGGCATCGTCGTGCACGATGTCGTCGGCGCGCAGCAGCACATCGCATTCACCGGCGGGGTAGCTGGTCGGCAGCGGGCACTCGGTGAGGTTGCCCAGGTCGCCCAGCGGCGTGCGCACCACCACACTCTGGCCTTGCTGCACCAGCGTGGCCGGAGCGAACACGCCATGGCCGATGAAGTCGGCCACGAAGCGCGTGGCCGGGCGGTGGTAGAGGGTATAGGCGTCGTCCCACTGGTGCAGGTGGCCCTGGTGCATCACACCGATCACGTCACCGATCGCGAAGGCTTCGAGCTGGTCGTGGGTGACGAACAGCGCCGTGGCGCCCGCCTGCTTGAGGATGCCGCGCACCTCATGGGCCAGGCGCTCGCGCAGGTCCACATCGAGGTTGGAGAACGGCTCGTCGAGCAGCATGAGCTGCGGGCGCGGCGCCAGGGCGCGTGCCAGCGCGACGCGCTGCTGCTGGCCGCCCGAGAGTTCGTGCGGATAGCGGTGTTCGCTGCCTTCCAGGCCCACGAGCTGCAGCACCTCGGCCACGCGTGCGGCCTGCTCGGCGCGCGGCAGATCGTGGATGCCGAAGGCCACGTTGCGCCCCACGCTCAGGTGGGGGAACAGTGCGTAGTCCTGGAACACCATGCCGATGCGTCGCTCTTCGGGGGGCATGCTGCGCTGCGGACTGCCGACGATCTGCTTGCTCAGGCGGATGGTTCCGGCAGCCACGGGCTCGAGACCCGCCACCGCGCGCAGCAGCGTGGTCTTGCCGCAGCCCGAGGGGCCGATCAGCACGCCGATCTGTCCTGCGCTCAGCCCCAGGGACACGCCTTGCACAGCCGCCTGGGTCTGGCCGGCATAACGCACTTCAAGTTGGGAGACCTCTAGGAACATGGTTTGATTGTAGGTCTTGGCAAATGCTTAAAATTCGCATTTGTATTTGTGGCCACCCGCTGCGGCACCCTCTGCTGCTTTCCATATTGCCGTCCGAGTCGCTCACCTTGCCACGTTTCCTCGCTGCCCTGCGCATTGTTCCCCTGCTCCTGCTGGCCGGCCTGCTGTCGTTGCCGGTGCTGGCGCTGCTGGGCGCGTGGCTGCCCTGGGGGCAGACGGAGGCCAGCGCCGGGGCCATCCTGCGTGAGATGGCGGCCACGGTGCTGCCGGGCTATGTCTGGACCACGCTCTGGCTGGCCTTGTGGGTCGGGTTGGGCGCTGCGGTGGTGGGGACGGCGACGGCGGCTGTGGTGACCTTGTTCGAGTTTCCCGGGCGCCGGATGTTTGAATGGTTGCTGCTGCTGCCGCTGGCCATGCCCGCCTATGTCACGGCCTATGCCTATACCGACTTTCTGCAGTTCAGTGGGCCGCTGCAGGTCGGCCTGCGCGAGGCTTTCGGTCTCGAAGGCCGTCTGTTGCCCGAGGTGCGTAGCCTCTGGGGCGCCATCTGGGTTTTCCTGTTTTCGCTCTATCCCTATGTGTACCTGCTGGCGCGCACGGCGCTGGGCGAGCGCGCTGCCCACCTGATGGAAGCTGCGCGCCTGCTCGGGGCGCCGCTGTCGCGGCGCATCGCCACCATCGCACTGCCACTGGCGCGCCCGGCGGTGGCTGCTGGCGTGGCGCTGGTGCTCATGGAAACGCTGGCCGACTTCGGAGTGACCAGCTATTTCGGCATCCAGACCTTCACCACCGGCATCCTCAAGGCCTGGTTGTCCATGGACAACCGCACAGCAGCTGCCCAGCTCTCGACCATGTTGTTGGCGCTGGTGCTGCTGTTGCTGTGGCTGGAGCACCGCGCGCAGCAGCGCATGCGTTTTGCCGCACCGCGTGGCCATGCGGGCGCCACCGAGGCCCAGCCGGTGCCGCTGCAGGGAGGAGCGCGCATGGCAGCCTGGGTGGTGTGCACTTTGCCAGTGCTCATGGGCTTCGTGGCGCCGGTGGTCTTCATGCTGCGTCCGCTGGCGGCCGACTGGTCGGTACTTCCCTGGGAGCGTTTTCTGGAATGGGCTTGGAACAGCGTGCGCCTCGGGGGCATCACGTCGGGGCTGGCGGTGGCCGTGGCGCTGGCGCTGGCCTTTGCCGTGCGCCGCAGGCCCGATCTGCTGACGCGCGGCGTGGTGCGACTGGCCAGCGTCGGCTATGCCGTGCCGGGGGCGGTGATCGTGGTGGGCCTGCTGCTGCCCGTGGGCTGGCTGCAGGGGGTGGTGCCGCATTGGGGCGTCGGGGCGCTGGTTACCACCACGGCGGTCGGCATTGTCTGGGCCTACCTGGTGCGTTTCTGCGCTGTGGCGCTGCAATCGGTGCAAAGTGGGTATGCCCGCATTCCGGGCAGTCTGGACGATTCTGCACGCATGTTGGGCGCCGGCGGGGTGCGCTTGCTGGCACGTGTGCATTGGCCGTTGCTACGCCGCTCCACAGCGGCGGCGGCGTTGCTGGTGTTTGTGGACGTGATGAAGGAGTTGCCCGCCACCATGGTGCTGCGCCCGTTCAACAGTGACACCCTGGCCGTCGTGGCCTATCAGCTGGCCCGCGATGAACGCCTGGGCGAGGCCGCGTTGCCCTCGCTGGCGCTGGTGCTGGTGGGCTTGGTGCCGGTGGTGTTGCTCAGCCGGACCCTGCGCAGTCGCACCTGAATTCAAGGGTTTACCCTGGTTTTTTGATGCGTCAGGTTTGAATTTTCAGGCGAATGACGTTAACCTGCCAGCCTTTGCTGCGCAGATGGGCCTGCATGGCAGGCAGCAACTGGCGCAGTTTGGCCGCTGCTGCATTGCTTTTGACCATGATGCACCAGGTCGTACCCTCAATCGGGCCGGCCTGCAATGCCGGGCGCAGTGCCGGCGGAACCAGAGATTCCACGGCCTTGAGCCGTTCGCTCGATTCACGCGTGAGTGCCACCAGTTGCGCCAGCATGGGCGACGCGTCAGCGGCTTGCTGGAGCGTGACGGCGTGGTGGCGGCGGTGCATGGGCGTTGAATACACAGGAAATCAAGAATGCAGCTGATTATCATGGACTCCCGGCTGGCGCGCAGCCAGGCCATCCATCTGTCGGGGCCGCGCCTGTTGGCCGCCGTGCTGGCCGCTTCCCTGGTGCTGATGTGTGTGGCCGCCATGCTGTACCACCTGGTCTTCCTCAAGGGCGCGCGAGAGGGCTGGCCCGTCGTGGGCTCCCTCGTGCGCCTGGTGGTGCAGGATGAGTTCGATCAGCGAGATCGCTTCATGCGGCAAAACCTGGATGCCATGGCCCGCAAGGTGGGCGAAATGCAGGCGCGCATGGTGGAGCTGGAATCCTTGGGCGAGCGGGTTTCGGGCCTGGCCGGCATGGCCACTACAGGTGACAAGGCGCGCACTCCGGGCATGGGGGGCGCGCTGATCGCTGCACGCCCGTTGTCGATGCAGGAGCTGGATGAGACCCTTAATGCGTTGCAGCAAGTGGCGGGGCAGCGCATTGACCTCATGACGGTGCTCGAGTCCCGCCTGTTCGACCAGCACATCCGCAAGCACATGGTGCCCACCGAGACCCCGGTGCCTGGCGGGATCGCCACTTCCACGTTCGGTTTCCGCATCGATCCGATCACCGGCCGGTCGGCGTTGCATGCCGGTCTGGACTTTCCCGCGGATACAGGGACCGATATCGTGGCCGCAGCGGGTGGCGTGGTGGTGACCCAGGAATACCATCCGGAATTCGGCAACATGGTCGAGGTGGACCACGGCAACCAGCTGGTCACCCGTTATGCCCATGCCTCCAAGGTCCACGTCAAGCAAGGGGATCTGGTACGCCGGGGCCAGAAAATCGCCAAAGTCGGTTCCACCGGGCGCTCCACCGGGCCGCACCTGCACTTCGAGGTGCTGGTGCAGGGGGTGCCTCAGGATCCGCAGAAATTCCTGGCTGCGGGCAGCTCGTCCGCTCGTCAGGTGGCTCTGCGGGCCGGAGCGCCGGCCATGGGCTCCGCCGGCAGGTAAAATCGCGCCTTCGGGGTCGGTGCCTGCCTTGGGCGGGTCGCTTGCAATGCAGGGTGATGGCCCCAATTGAACTCACTTCTTCATAGGGATTCTGGACGTTCGGCGTACCCTTTGGCACGCAGGGCGGACCTGTTCGCATGGCCACCAACTTCCTCACCAAAATTTTCGGCAGCCGCAACGACCGGCTTCTCAAGCAATACCGCAAGACGGTGGTGCGCATCAATGCGATGGAGCCCGAATACGAGGCGCTGAGCGATGAGGCGTTGCGCGCCAAGACGCAGGAGTTCAAGGACCGCGTGGCCCAGGGCGAGTCGCTCGATGCGCTGCTCCCCGAGGCATTCGCCGTGGTGCGCGAGGGTTCCAAGCGCGTCATGAAGATGCGCCACTTCGACGTCCAGCTCATGGGCGGCATGGCGCTGCACTACGGCAAGATCGCCGAAATGCGCACGGGCGAAGGCAAGACGCTGACAGCCACGCTGCCGGTGTACCTCAATGCGCTGTCGGGCGAGGGTGTGCACGTGGTCACGGTGAACGACTACCTGGCCAGCCGCGACGCCAAGTGGATGGGGCGCCTGTACAACTTCCTGGGCCTGACGGTGGGCATCAACCTGCCCAACATGCCGCGCGAGGAGAAGCAGGCTGCCTATGGTGCCGACATCACCTACGGCACGAACAACGAATACGGCTTTGACTACCTGCGCGACAACATGGTCTACGAGGCCCATGACCGCGTGCAGCGCCGTCTGAACTACGCCATCGTCGATGAGGTGGACTCGATCCTGATCGACGAGGCGCGCACCCCGCTGATCATCAGCGGCCAAGCCGAGGACCACACCGCGACCTATCTGGCGATGAACAAGGTCGTGCCGCTGCTGGTGCGCCAGGAAGGCGAGGCCGACCCGCGCACGGGCGAGGGTGTGACCAAGCCCGGCGACTTCACGATCGACGAGAAGTCGCACCAGGTGTTCCTGACCGAGCAAGGCCATGAAACGGCCGAGCGTGTGCTGGCGGCCCATGGCCTGATCGCCGAGGGCGCTTCGCTCTACGACCCGGCCAACATCACGCTCATGCACCACCTGTATGCGGCGCTGCGGGCCAACCACATCTACAACCGTGACCAGCACTACGTGGTGCAGAACGGCGAGATTGTCATCGTCGATGAATTCACGGGCCGTCTGATGTCGGGCCGGCGCTGGAGCGAGGGCCTGCACCAGGCCGTCGAGGCCAAGGAAGGCGTGCAGATCCAGGCCGAGAACCAGACGATGGCCTCGATCACCTTCCAGAATTACTTCCGCTTGTACAACAAGCTCTGCGGTATGACGGGTACGGCCGATACCGAGGCCTACGAGTTCCAGGAAATCTACGGCCTCGAAACGGTGGTGATTCCGCCCAACCGCCCGAGCAAGCGCGATGACCAACTCGACCGCGTGTACAAGACCACGCGCGAGAAATACGAAGCGGCGATTCTGGACATCCGCGAATGCCATGAGCGTGGCCAGCCGGTGCTGGTGGGCACGACTTCGATCGAAAACTCGGAGATCATCGACCAGCTTCTGAACAAGGCCAACCTGCCGCACCAGGTGCTCAACGCCAAGCAGCATGCCCGCGAGGCCGACATCGTGGCCCAGGCAGGGCGAGCCGGCATGATCACCATCGCCACGAACATGGCCGGACGGGGCACCGACATCGTGCTCGGTGGCAATATCGAGAAAGACATTGGCGCCATCGAGGCCGACGAAAGCCTGGACGAGGGCACCAAGCAGTCGCGTATCGCGCAGCTGCGAGCCGACTGGACGCGCGAGCACGAGAAGGTCAAGGAACTGGGCGGCCTGCGCATCATCGCCACCGAGCGCCATGAGTCGCGCCGCATCGACAACCAGCTGCGCGGCCGTTCGGGCCGCCAGGGCGACCCGGGCTCCTCGCGTTTCTACCTGAGCCTGGACGATTCTCTGATGCGCATCTTCGCGGGCGACCGCGTCCGGGCCATCATGGACCGGCTCAAGATGCCCGATGGAGAGGCCATCGAAGCGGGCATTGTCACGCGCAGCATCGAGTCGGCGCAGCGCAAGGTCGAGGCACGCAACTTCGACATCCGCAAGCAACTGCTTGAATACGATGACGTGGCCAATGACCAGCGCAAGGTCATCTACCAGCAGCGCAACGACATCCTCGATGCATCCGACCTGTCCGACGTGATCGGCGCCATGCGCGAGGATTGCTTCACCGACATCGTTCGCCAGTACGTGCCGGCCGAGTCGGTCGAGGAACAGTGGGATCTGGCCGGGCTGGAGAAAGTGCTGGCCGACGAGTGGCAGATCCAGCTGCCGCTGCAGAAAGAGGTTGAGGGGGCACAGTCGGTCACCGACGACGAGATTCTGGACAAGGTGGTCCAGGCTGCGCACGATGCCTTCAACGCCAAGGTGCAAATGGTGGGCCAGGAGAACTTCACGCAATTCGAGCGTGTGGTGCTGCTGCAGACCTTCGATACCAACTGGCGCGACCATCTCAGTTCGCTGGACTACCTGCGCCAGGGCATCCATCTGCGCGGCTACGCGCAGAAGCAGCCCAAGCAGGAATACAAGCGCGAGGCTTTCGAGCTGTTCCGCCAGCTGCTCGACATGGTCAAGAACGAGGTCACGAAGGTGCTGATGACGGTGCAGGTGCAATCACCTTCGGAGCTGGACCAGGCCGCCGAGGTGATGGAGCAGCGCGCCGAGAATATCGCCAACGTGACCTATACCGCGCCCACCGAAACGGGCGAGGTCGAGACCACGGTGGACGAGCGCACCCTGAGCGTGCAGCAGAAGGTGGCCGCCGGTGGCCGGGTGGGCCGCAACGACCCTTGCCCTTGCGGTAGCGGGAAAAAATACAAGCAGTGCCACGGCAAGCTGGCTTGACACTCCACCAGCACACGACACGGGCCGCGGCCCGTGTTTTCATTTTGGTAGCGCGGTGACTGCGTATCATCGGCCCAGTTTTTGGAAGGAAATCCCATGCCTGTACATCTCTCCGCTCCCAACCCCGCCGACCTGCACCCCGTTGCCGGGGTGCGCATCGGTGTCGCCGAGGCCGGCGTGCGCAAGGCCCACCGCAAGGATCTCACGGTGTTCCTGCTCGATGAAGGCAGTGCAGTTGCGGGCGTGTTCACGCAGAACCGCTTCTGCGCCGCGCCGGTGCAAGTCTGCCGCGAGCATCTGGCGCGTGGTCAGGCCATCCGTGCCCTGGTGGTGAACACCGGCAATGCCAATGCCGGCACGGGTGCCGAGGGCCTGGCGCGCGCGCGCGCTACCTGCACAGCGCTGGCGCGCCAGTTGCAGGTCGACGCGGCACAGGTGCTGCCTTTCTCCACGGGCGTCATCATGGAGCCGCTGCCGGTGGACCGCATCGAGGCCGGCCTGCCCGCCGCCATTGCCGACGCGCAGCCTGCCCACTGGGCCCGCGCCGCCGAGGGCATCATGACCACCGACACGGTGGGCAAGGCGTTCAGCCGCCAGGTGCAGATCGGCGGCGCCACCGTCACGGTGACCGGCATTGCCAAGGGTGCGGGCATGATCCGCCCGAACATGGCGACCATGCTGGGCTTCGTAGCCACCGATGCGCGCATCGCCCCCGGCCTGCTGCAGGGCCTGGTGCGCGAGCTGGCGGACCAGTCGTTCAACCGCATCACCATCGACGGCGACACCTCCACCAACGACTGCTTCATGCTCGTCGCCACGCAGAAGGTCGCGCACGCCAGCATCGAGCGCCTCGACAGCGCGGAAGGCCAGGCGCTGAAGGCGACGCTGCTGGAAGTGGCGCAAAAACTCGCCCAGGCCATCGTGCGCGACGGCGAGGGCGCCACCAAATTCATCACCGTGCGCGTGGAAGGCGGCAAGACCGGCGAGGAATGCCGCAAGGTGGCCTACGCCATCGCCCATTCGCCGCTGGTCAAGACGGCCTTCTTCGCCAGCGACCCGAACCTGGGCCGTATCCTGGCAGCCGTGGGCTATGCGGGCATCGATGACCTGGACCAGACCGGCATCGACCTCTATCTCGACGATGTGCATGTGGCCGTGCAGGGCGGCCGCAACCCCGCTTACCGCGAGGAAGACGGCCAGCGCGTGATGAAGCAGAGCGAAATCACTGTGCGCGTGCTGCTGGGCCGGGGCGATGCGCAGGACACGGTGTGGACCTGCGACCTGAGCCATGAGTATGTGACCATCAACGCCGACTATCGCTCCTGATTTAATAGCTGCTGGCGCTTGATGGAAAAGCGCCAGATGCCAAAATGAACGAAAAATTTGAACATTTGATCGTGCGCGCCGAGCAGCTCATCGCGCGCATCGAGTCCGTGTTGCCGCAGCCACTGGCGGCGCCCGACTGGTCGGCGGCCATTGCCTGGCGCTACCGCAAGCGCAGCAGCGGCCACGGCACTCTCGAAGCCGTGCGCCATGTGGCCGCGATGCGCCTCGAAGACCTGCAGGAGATCGATGGCCAGAAGGAAAAGATCCGGCGCAACACCGAACAGTTCGTGCGCGGCCTGCCGGCCAACAACGTGCTGCTGACGGGCGCACGTGGCACCGGCAAGTCCTCGCTCATCAAGGCCTGCCTGAACGCCTATGCACCGCAGGGGCTGCGCCTGATCGAGGTGGACAAGGCCGACCTGACCGATCTGCCCGACATCGTGGACGTGGTGGCCGGCCGGCCGGAATACTTCATCGTGTTCTGCGACGATCTGAGCTTCGAGGATGGCGAACCGGGCTACAAGGCGCTGAAGTCCATCCTCGATGGCTCGGTGGCCGCCGCCACCCCGAACGTGCTGATCTACGCCACCAGCAACCGGCGCCACCTGCTGCCCGAGTACATGCGCGAGAACCTCACCTACACCCACACCGACGATGGCGAGGTGCATCCGGGCGAGGGCGTGGAGGAGAAGATCTCGCTGTCCGAGCGCTTCGGCCTGTGGGTGAGCTTTTATCCGTTCAGCCAGGACGAGTATCTGGCCATTGCCGGGCAGTGGCTGGCGTCGTTCGGGCTTGATGCGTCGGCCATTGCGGGGGCGCGCGCCGAGGCGCTGGTCTGGGCGCTGGAGCGCGGCTCGCGCAGTGGTCGGGTGGCTTACCAGTTCGCGCGTGATTATGCGGGGCGTCGCGGTGGCTGAGGCGACGCCCGTGCAGCGCAAGCACACCGAGGTCGCGGTGGGCATCCTGATCCGTGGTGACGGTGCCCTGCTGCTGACGACACGACCGCCGGACAAGGTCTATGCGGGCTACTGGGAGTTTCCCGGCGGCAAGATCGAGGCGGGCGAGACCGTGGAGCAGGCGCTGCGCCGCGAGCTGCACGAGGAACTGGGCATCACCATCGGCCCGGCTGCGGTCTGGAAGGTGACCGAGCACGACTACCCGCACGCCCTGGTTCGGTTGCACTGGTGCAAGGTGCATGAATGGACAGGGGATTTCGAAATGCGCGAGGGCCAGGCCATGGCCTGGCAGCATTGGCCGCTGGCCGTGCGCCCGGTGTTACCGGGAGCCTTGCCCGTGCTGGGCTGGCTGGCCGAAGAGCGTGGCGTGCCGTTCAACCCCGAAATACTATTAAATCAATAGCTGTTAACGCAGACAGAGTAAGGGCTGGGGTCGTATTTAGTTGATGCTTGTGCGCGGATCGCCAAAGGTGGCATCTTCGGGCGGTGCATTGGTCGGAACGCGAAAGTTTTCGCTGGCCCAGGCGCCCAGATCCATCTGCTTGCAGCGCTCGCTGCAAAAAGGGCGCCAGGGGTTTTGCGGGCTGTAGAGGCTGGGGCCGCGGCAGGCGGGGCAGGCGACCTGCCGGGCGGAAGCGGAGGGCCGTACGGTGTCACTCATGGGCAGCAGGGGGTGGCCATCAGGCGCACAGTGTCAGTTCAAAGACGGCATCATCGGCGCTGGCCTGCAGGGGGCCTTCGGGCAACTGGTGCATCAGGCGTACCGAGACCATCAGTCGGTTGCCACTGATCTCGGGCACCAGGCCCAGCGCAGGGTCGATGCGCAGGCGCAGCAACTGGAAGGTGCGGCCCTGCGGGAGGTTCTGCTGCAATTGGCCGCGCTCGGCAGCCACTTTCTGGGGGACGCCCGCATCGCGCAGGAGCTTGAGCAGCAGGTAGATGGACTCTGCCAGGGGCGCCAGCGTGGAGGCCCAGCCCTCCAGTGCTTGCTGCCGGTCGGTGGCGGGCCGGTGCTGCCAGGCGTAGTAGCTGGGCAGATCGAAACCGCAGGTGCCACCCGGAATGCCTGAACGGCTGCGAATGCTCATCAGCCATTCGTTCTCGGTCAGGGTCTGGCCGGTTTTCCCTACCTGGGTGTTGAGCTGGACAAAGCACCGGTCAAGCTGGGCCACGATGGCATCCAGGGCAGATTCGGAAATGGAGGGGTTGCCCCGGTAGCCATCCAGTACATGTTTCTGCTTTTCGATGTCCTTGAGAACGTCGGACTTCAGATCGGCCCGAGCTGCCACGTCCATGATCTCGAACACGGTGGTCAGCGCGAAGTGGTGGTCCAGCGCATCGCTGCGTGCGATCAGTTCACCCAGGCGCCGGAACAGGTGTTCCAGCCGCAGATAGGTGCGGATGCGTTCGTTGAAAGGGTATTCGTAAAGAATCACGCTGCCAGTTTCCAGGTAAAGGCGCCAGGGGCGAGGGCCGCATGGGGATGCTCGGCATGCCGGGCGCAGAGACAGGCGATGCAGGCATTGCCACCGCGCAGTTGCATGCAGCAATCCGCCAGAAAGACACGCATGGCGACGGGCCGAAGTTTAATCATAGTCCGAACCGTCCAGCCAGCGTGATCACCCGGGCATTCAAGGCATCCATGGTGAGCTGGTCGTTGTACAGCACGATGTCTGCGGCAGCACGGCGACGCCGACGGCTGGCCTGCGAGGCAATGATGGCTTCAATGGCGCTGCGCTCAAGGGCATTGCGCGCCATCACGCGTGCAATCTGTGTTTCTGTGGGGCAATCCACCACGATCACTGCATCCAGTATGCGGGGCCAATGCGTGGATTCGACCAGCAAGGGGATATCGAACACCAACAGACGCTTGCCGATGGCTTGCGCGGCCCGCGCCTGGGCCTCGGTCACCTCGGCCACCAGGGGGTGAATGATGGCTTCAAGTTGTTTGCGCGAATCCGGTTGCGAGAAAGCCCGCTCCCGCATGCGTGAGCGGTCCAGGGCCCCGCTTGAATCGACAAACTCGGGTCCGAAGGCCTGGGCAATGGCGGCCATGGCCAGGCCACCAGGGGCGGTCAGTTCGCGCGCGATCTGGTCTGCATCGATCAGGGCGGCCCCCCGATCGGCCAGCAGGCGACCGACCGTGCTTTTGCCGCTGCCAATGCCGCCGGTCAACCCGACGCGCCAGGATATCTTGGCGGGAGCGTCGTTCACAGGCCCAGGGTGCCCAGCAGGGTTTGTAATACCGTGTTGGGGCCCAGCACCATGGCCAGCAGGCCCGCGCCCACCAGAAACGGTCCGAAGGGGACGTAGCCCCCCTCCCGCAGCTGATGGGAGAACTTCATGGCGATGCCCACGATGGCGCCCACCACGGAAGCCATGAGAATCAGCGGAACCAGTGCCTGCCAGCCAAACCAGGCCCCCAATGCGGCAAACAGCTTGAAATCGCCATAGCCCATGCCCTCCTTGCCCGTGACCAGCTTGAATCCCCAGTACACCAGCCAGAGCGACAGGTATCCGGCTGCCGCGCCGACGACGGAGCTGTAGAGAGGCACATCGATCCATTGCAACGCCGAAGCGAGCAGGCCGGCCCACAAAAGGGGCAGGGTCAAGTCATCAGGCAGCAGCGTGGTGTCCCAGTCGATGAAGGCCAGGGAGACCAGCAGGGCTGCAAAACCGCACCATGCCAGTCCGGTCACCGTGGCGCCCCATTGCTGGACGCAGAAAAAGAACAGCGCCGCCGTTGTCAGTTCCACCAGGGGATAGCGGATGCTGATGGATACTCCGCAGGACGAGCAACGCCCGCGCAGGAACAGGTAGCTGAGCACCGGAATGTTTTCATACCAGCGCAATTGATGTCCACAGGCCTGACAACGCGAGCGCGGCTGGGCCAGATTGAAACTGTCGGCGGGTGGGATATGTGCCGGTGAAACCTGCTCCTCTGTCATACCGACATATTCAGCGCATTCAGCCGCCCACTGGCGTTCCATCATCTTGGGAAGCCGGTAGATCACCACGTTCAGAAAACTGCCGACCAACAAGCCCAGCACGCCCGCCAATGCGGCGTCAAACCACGGTAAGGGCATCATCAAACGACTTGGCCCAGCTTGAAGATGGGCAGGTACATCGAAACCACGATGCCGCCAATCAGTGCGCCCAGAAAGACGATGATGATGGGCTCCATCAGGCTGGAGAGGCCGGCCACCATTTCATCCACCTCGGCTTCGTAGAAGTCGGCAGCCTTGCCCAGCATGTGGTCAATGGAACCCGATTCCTCACCAATGGCGCACATCTGCAGCACCATGGAAGGGAAAACGTTGGCGTTGGTCATGGCGGCCGTCAGACTGGTGCCGGTGGAGACTTCCTGCTGGATCTTGTCGGTAGCCATCGCGTACACGGAGTTGCCTGCGGCTCCGCCCACGGAATCGAGTGCCTCCACCAGAGGTACCCCGGCCGCGAACATGGTGGACAGGGTGCGCGTCCAGCGTGCAACGGCGGATTTTTCGACCAGCGTTCCAAAAATTGGCACACGCAGCAGCAGTCGGTCCATGAACATCTGCACTTTTTCGCTGCGCCGCCACGCCTGCATGAAGAAGTACACCCCGCCCCCGATGACACCAAAAATCAACCACCACCACTTGACGAAGACATCGCTGATGCCCATCACGAAAAGGGTGGGCGCAGGTAAATCTGCTCCAAAAGACGAAAAAACTTCCTTGAACGCAGGAATGACGAAAATCATGATCACCGTTACCACGACAAAGGCGACGATGAGCACCGAAATGGGGTACATAAGTGCGGACTTGATCTTGCTCTTGATGGCCTCGGTCTTTTCCATGTACATGGCCAACCGGTCCAGCAGTGCCTCCAGGATACCGGCCTGCTCCCCGGCCTCGACCAGGTTGCAGTACAGACTGTCGAAATAGAGGGGGTACTTGCGGAAGGCTCCATTGAGCGAGGTGCCGGTCTCCACATCGGCGCGGATGTCGTTGAGCAGCTTGCCCACGCTCGGGTTCGTGTTGCCGCGTCCGACAATGTCAAAGGACTGCAACAGGGGAACACCCGCTTTCATCATGGTTGCCATCTGCCGGGTGAAGAGCGCAATATCTTTCGGCTTGATCTTCTTGCCCGAGCGCATGCGGCGCTTCTTGATCTTGGTAGGAAAGACACCTTGACGGCGCAAGGTAGCCTGCACCTGGTTTTCGCCGGATGCCCGAATCTCTCCGCGGACAATTTTTCCATTGCGGTCTTTGCCCTCCCACTCAAAGACAAAGTCCTTGATGTCCCGTGATGCAGTGGTCGCCATGGCGCTCCCTATTGTCGGTCTGTCTTATATGTTGGTGACGGCCAGCACTTCTTCGATGGACGTGAGGCCCAGTTTGGCTTTGTACAGGCCTGCATCGCGCAGCGAGCGAACCCCTTCCCGCTTGGCCTGTTCTGCAATTTCCAGGGCGCTCCCGTCGCGAAGAATGATGCGCTGAAGCTCCTCGGTGATCGGCATGACCTGGTAGATGCCGAGCCGCCCCTTGTAGCCGTTATTGCAGGCAGAGCAACCGACTGGTTTGTAGGGAACCCACGAACCATCGATCTCGTGGTCCGGATAACCCGCATCGAGCAGTGCTTCATGGGGAATGTCGGCGGGGGCCTTGCACTGCGCGCACAGCCGCCGGGCCAGACGCTGTGCGGTGATCAGAATCACGCTGGACGCAATATTGAACGGCGCGATGCCCATGTTGCGCATCCGCGTGAGGGTGGTGGGCGCATCATTGGTGTGCAGCGTGGAAAGAACCAAGTGGCCCGTCTGGGCCGCCTTGATCGAAATGTCTGCCGTTTCCAGATCCCGGATTTCACCGACCATGATGATGTCGGGATCCTGCCGCAGGAAGGATTTGAGTGCGACAGCAAAGGTCAGGCCGGCCTTGTCGTTCACATTGACCTGGTTGACGCCGGGCAGGTTGATTTCAGAGGGGTCTTCCGCTGTGGCGATATTGACCCCCGGCTTGTTCAACAAATTCAGGCAGGTGTAGAGTGACACCGTTTTGCCGGAACCGGTGGGGCCCGTGACCAGAATCATGCCGTACGGACGCCCGATGGCCTGGAGCAGGCGTTCCTTTTCCTCGGGCTCGTAGCCGAGGGCCTCGATGCCCATCTGGGCGCTGCTCGGGTCCAGGATACGGATCACGATCTTTTCGCCAAAGAGCGTGGGCAAAGTGCTGACCCGGAAATCGATCACCCGGTTGGGGCCGACTTTCAGCTTCATCCGGCCATCCTGGGGCACGCGCTTTTCCGAGATGTCCAGGCGCGAGATGACCTTGATGCGCGAGGCCAGCTTGTCCTTGATGGCGATCGGGGGAGAAGCGATCTCGCGCAGTTCTCCGTCGATGCGGAAGCGCACACGGTAGTGGTGCTCGTAGGGTTCGAAATGCAGGTCCGACGCGCGCATGTTGAAGGCATCGAGCAGCATCTTGTGCAGGAACTTGACGATGGGCGCGTCCTCGACGTCTCCAGCCCCCGAATCGGCCTCTTCGTTCGCTTCCTCAATGGGGACGTCGTCAAACTCGAAATCACCCCCGCCGGAGAATGTCTCCAGGTTGTCACTGACAGATTTGCTGCTCGCTTCAATCAGCTTGGAGAGCTTGTCGAACTCCGCAATGATCCAGTCCACGCCCATCTGTGTCGTGAACTTGATTTTTTCTGCCGCTTCCTGATCGGTGGGGTCGGCCGTCGCAACGATCAGCCGGTTGTTGCGTTTGCTCAGAACCACCACGCGGTAGGCCTGGCATATCTTGGCGTCCAGCAAATCGCGCGGCAGGCGCTGAGGATCGATGGCGTTCAGATCCAGAAGCGGCGCGCCGAAGACAGACGACACGGTATGCGCCAAATCGGCTGCCGAGACGGCGCCCGTTCCGGTCAGTTCGGCGATGAAGCTGGTGCGGCTGAGCTGGGACTTCCGGTAGATGTCCTCGGCCGTTTTTTGCGTCAGCTTGCCGGCAGAAATCAGTGCCCGTCCCAAACCCGGGAGGGCAACTGATGCGGAATCTTTCTGAGCGGAGTCGACAGCAGCCATGTAACCGGATGGAAGAGAGGAAGTAGAGAACGATCCTATCATCGCCGATCGCCGTGGGGCTGTAAATCGCGGCGAACACCGTGGCGCGCAGGTTTGGCTGGGCCGAAGGGGATGTGGTCGGGGTGAGAGGATTCGAACCTCCGGCCTCTACGTCCCGAACGTAGCGCTCTACCAGGCTAAGCTACACCCCGATGGACTGAGCGGCCCGCAGCCTCGATCAGGTGCGGCGCTCAAGTAGCTGAGCTGCCAATTGTAGCAAACCTGTCGTGTATGCATTGGCCGGGAGGCGCTTCAGGGCGGCAATGGCGCGCTCGGCTTCGGAGTGTGCAGCATGGCGTGCAATGTTCAACGCACCGGTATTGCGGACAATGTTCACAATGGCATCGAGTTGTTCGGTGCTGCCGTTTTCGATGGCGTGCCGCACCGTATCGCTTTCGAAAGTCGAGCCGCGCTGCATGGCGGCGATCAGAGGCAGGGTGGCCTTGCCCTCGCGCAGATCATCCCCCAGGTTCTTGCCCATCTCCTGGGCGTCGCCATCGTAGTCCAGCACGTCGTCGATGATCTGGAAGGCGGTGCCCAGAGCCTGGCCATAGGTGGCGCAGGCCTCTTCGGTCATGGCGTCGCTACCAGCGAGGACGGCTGCCAGACGGGCGCTGGCCTCGAACAGCTTGGCGGTCTTGGACCGGATGACCTGAAGGTAGCCGGCTTCGTCGAGCGATGCGTCGTGCATGTTCATCAGCTGCATGACTTCGCCCTCGGCGATCACGTTGGTGGCATCGGCAAGGATTTGCATGATGCGCATCTGTCCTGCCTCGACCATGATCTGGAAGGCGCGCGAGTACAGGAAATCTCCCACCAGGACGCTGGCCGGGTTACCAAAAGTTTCATTTGCTGTGGCGCGTCCGCGACGCAGTGTAGAGGCGTCCACCACGTCGTCGTGCAGCAGTGTGGCTGTGTGAATGAATTCGACGACAGCTGCCAGATTGAAACGCTGTGTGCCCTGGTAGCCGAGAGCGCCACAAACCAGCAGCAACAGGGCGGGCCGCAGGCGCTTCCCGCCAGCGGCAATGATGTACTGGGATATCTGACCCACCAGCGGTACGCCGGAATCGAGTCTGTGGGCAATCACCTGGTCTACTGCCTGCATGTCGCCGGCAATGAGTGCAAGAGGTGAGGCGGAGGAGGGGGGCTGGGGGGCGGAGTCGGTCAAGATGGTGGTCGCAGGCGGTGGCGCAGATTATAGGAAGCCCTTTGTTACCGCGATTGCCAAAGCTTCCGTGCCGGATTGAATGCCATAGTTCGGCGAAGGTGCTACAATCGCAGGTTCTGTGGGAATTCGTCCACGGAAACTTATTCAAAGTACGAACGGTACCAAGAGTACAAAGAGGTCAACATGTACGCGGTCATAAAAACCGGCGGCAAGCAGTATCGCGTTGCTTCCGGCGAAAAAATTAAAGTAGAACAGATTGCTGCGGAC
>MESL01000043.1:41833-193762 GCA_001770955.1 Burkholderiales bacterium RIFCSPLOWO2_12_FULL_65_40
GTAGGCCAGGAAATCGTCATCGACCAGGTTCTGGCTGTCGGCAACGGCGCTGAACTGAAGGTAGGTACGCCCCTGGTGTCCGGCGCCACTGTGAAAGCCACGGTTGTGGCACACGGCAAGCACGACAAAGTGCGCATCTTCAAGTTGCGCCGTCGCAAGCACTACCAGAAGCGCCAAGGCCATCGCCAGCAGTTCACAGAGCTGCAAATCGGTGTGATTGCTGCTTAAGAAGGAGTTGAGTCATGGCACAGAAAAAAGGCGGCGGCTCTACGCGAAACGGGCGCGATTCCAAGCCCAAGATGCTCGGCGTGAAGGCATTCGGCGGTGAGCTGATCAGCGCTGGTTCCATCATCGTGCGTCAGCGCGGCACCAAGTTCCATCCCGGCGTGAACGTCGGCGTGGGCAAGGACCATACCTTGTACGCACTCGTGGACGGCCATGTGTCGTTTGCTGTCAAGGGCGCAATGTCCAAGCACACGGTCAACGTGACATCGGCCGCCTGAGGCGCTTTTGTTTCGTTCGCACCACGAAGCCCCGCCACGTCGGGGCTTCGTTTTTTTCGTCTCTCTCCCATGCGGTGGGGAGGGGGAGATCTGACGGGGGCTTTCTCCGTGCAGATGCGCGCTCAGCCCCGTACTATCGGGGCTTTGTGCTTTTATGGGGTCTGGGCCACACTGCCCAGCCCCGCTGTTTTGTAAACTGGATGCCCCATGAAGTTCGTCGACGAAGCCTACATAGACATTGCTGCCGGTGATGGTGGCAATGGTTGCGTGTCGTTCCGGCATGAAAAGTACAAGGAATTCGGTGGGCCCAACGGCGGGGATGGAGGGCGGGGCGGGCATGTGTTCGCGGTGGCTGATCCCAACCTGAATACGCTGGTGGACTTCCGGTATTCTCGCCGTCACGAAGCCAAGCGGGGCGAGCACGGCATGGGGTCGGACATGTTTGGCGCGGCGGGCAGCGACATCACGCTGAAGATGCCCGTGGGGACGATCATCAGCGATGCCGAGACTGGCGAAGTGCTGTACGAGCTGCTCCATCCGGGCGAGGTCATCACCATTGCGAAGGGCGGCGATGGCGGTTTTGGCAACATGCGGTTCAAAAGTGCCATCAACCGTGCACCCAGGCAAAAAACCCCCGGCTGGCCCGGCGAGCGCAAGAACCTCAAACTGGAACTCAAGGTGCTGGCCGATGTGGGCCTTCTGGGTATGCCCAATGCGGGCAAGTCCACCTTCATTGCTGCCGTGTCCAACGCCCGGCCGAAGATTGCCGACTATCCGTTCACCACGCTGCACCCGAATCTGGGGGTGGTGCGCGTCGGGCCGGAGCAAAGTTTCGTCATTGCCGACATCCCTGGCTTGATCGAAGGAGCCTCTGAGGGGGCGGGTCTGGGCCACCAGTTCTTGCGCCATTTGCAGCGCACGCGCTTGCTGCTGCACATTGTGGACATGGCACCGTTCGATGACAGTGTGGACCCTGTGGCCCAGGCCAAGGCCATCGTGGGCGAGCTCAAGAAGTACGATGCCGGGCTCTATCACAAGCCGCGCTGGCTGGTCCTGAACAAGCTCGACATGGTGCCGGTGGACGAACGCCCGGCGCGCGTGGCGGATTTTGTCAAACGTTTCAAGTGGAAGGGGCCGGTTTTCGAGATTTCCGCGCTGACCCGTGAGGGCTGCGAGTCCCTGATCCACGCGATCTTCCGGCATGTGCAAGCCCAGCAGGTGGCCGAGCAGACGCCGGTGGCCGAGGTCGATCCCCGATTTATCGGCGATGCAGCAGGTTGAGGCGTTTTTGCTATAAAAAGTAGAGCTAGTAGCGCTTGATAGATAAGCGTCAGATGCAAAAATGAACGAAAAATTCAATTCAGGCGTGCTGCGTGAGGCCCGCCGGATCGTCGTCAAGGTGGGTTCCAGCCTGGTGACGAATGAAGGCCGTGGTCTGGACGAGGGTGCCATCGGAGAGTGGAGCCGGCAATTGGCAGCGCTGGTGCGTGGCGACGGTGGAATCCGTCGGGAGGTCATCATGGTCTCCAGCGGTGCGGTGGCCGAAGGCATGAAGCGTCTGGGGTGGACAGTGCGCCCTCGTGAAATCCACGAACTCCAGGCGGCCGCTGCCGTGGGGCAGATGGGCCTGGCCCAGATGTACGAGACCAAGCTGCGGGAGAACGGTGTGGGCAGTGCGCAGGTGCTGCTCACCCACGCCGATCTGGCCGATCGAGAACGCTACCTGAATGCACGCTCCACGCTATTGACCCTGCTGACGCTCGGCGTTGTGCCGGTGATCAACGAGAACGATACGGTCGTCAACGACGAAATCAAGTTTGGTGACAACGATACCCTCGGAGCCCTGGTGGCCAATCTGGTGGATGCCGATGCGCTCATCATCCTGACAGACCAGAAGGGCTTGTACACCGCCGATCCCCGCCGCGATCCTGCCGCCCAGTTCGTGCATGAAGCGAGGGCTGGAGACCTGGCCCTGGAAGCCATGGCGGGCGGCGCGGGCTCCAGCATTGGACGGGGCGGCATGCTAACCAAGATCCTGGCAGCCAAACGTGCTGCCGGCTCAGGGGCCTCCACCGCCATTGCCTGGGGGCGCGAGCCTGATGTGCTGCTGCGCCTTTCACAGGGCGAGGCCATTGGAACCTTGCTGGTTGCCCAGACGGGCAAAACCCAGGCTCGCAAACAGTGGATGGCCGATCATCTGCAACTGCGTGGCGCGGTCACCGTGGATGGCGGGGCAGCCCAAAAATTGCGAACAGAGGGCAAGAGCCTGTTGCCCATCGGCATGACTGCCGTGGAAGGTGATTTTTCGCGGGGCGACGTGATCGCTGTGCGCGATCCCTCCGGAGCAGAAATCGCCCGTGGGCTTGCCAACTACGCCAGTGCAGAAGCCCGGTTGCTGTGCCGCAAACCATCCTCGGAGTTTGAGCGTTTGCTCGGCTATACCGCCGAGGCGGAAATGGTGCACCGCGACAACCTGGTGTTGACGAGCCACTGATCAGCGAACCACCCTGAGGCACGCAACCCTTTGGGGGGTGCGTGCAGCGCAGAAGAATGGCAGCAGCGCTGCGCGAACCGGGCTTCGCCCGACTATGCCGGATGGGTCGGATGGGTGCTTGAAGGCACTTCGCCCGGCTCGGGAGCGGTCGCCAAGCTCGATTGGGGATCGGGATCAAAGCTGGCGCCGGGGGGCAATTCCACACCGGGATGCAGCAGCAGCTGGCCGACACGGTGGTGCATTCCTCCACCGCCCGAGTGTGGCTGATCATGATCGCGCGCACGCATGCCGCTTCGCAGATAGCGGTTGCGTTGTTCATGGCGCGGCAGAAAACGGGCAAGCTCGGTCAGCGCCATTTCATAAACGCCGCGTTTGAACTCCACCACGACATCCAGTGGCACCCAGTAATCATTCCAGCGCCAGGCGTCGAACTCCGGGTGGTTGGTGGCACGCAGGTTCAAGTCCCAGTCATGCCCCAGCAATTGCAGCAGATACCAGATTTGTTTCTGGCCCTTGTAGTGTCCGCGCGCATCGCGGCGGATGTACCGGTCAGGCACCTCATAGCGCAACCAGTCCCGGGTGCGGGCAACGACGCGCACATGGTCCGGGAGCAACCCCACCTCTTCGTGCAGTTCCCGGAACATGGCTTGCTCGGGGGATTCGCCCCGGTCAATGCCACCCTGCGGAAACTGCCAGCTGTGGGTGCGTATGCGTTTGCCCCAGAACACCTGGTTCTTCTGGTTGAGCAGGATGATGCCGACGTTCGGCCGAAAGCCGTCCCGGTCAAGCATAATCGAACCCCAAATTTTTAAACTGTGTCCATTATGCACCGCACCTCGCGTGCGGCAAGGGGACCAGCACCAACACCCCGAAATCGCCCGATGAAAGCCACTCAGTTCTTTATCTCCACCCTCAAGGAAGCACCGGCCGATGCGGAGGTGGTGAGCCACCAGCTCATGATGCGCGCGGGGCTCATCAAGAAGCTCGGCGCCGGGATCTACAGCTACATGCCCATGGGCCTGCGCGTGATCCAGAAGGTGGAGGCCATCGTCCGCGAGGAGATGAACCGCGCCGGGGCCGTGGAGCTGACCATGCCCGTGGTGCAGCCCGCCGAGTTGTGGCAGGAGACGGGGCGTTTTGGCAGCATGGGCCCCGAGCTGCTGCGCATCCAGGACCGCCATGGGCGCGATTATGTCGTGCAGCCCACCAGCGAAGAAGTGGTCACTGACATCGCTCGCCAGGAACTGCGCAGCCACAAACAGCTGCCAAAGAATTTCTACCAGATCCAGACCAAGTTCCGCGACGAGCGCCGTCCGCGCTTCGGCCTGATGCGCGGGCGCGAGTTCACCATGAAGGACGCCTACAGCTTCGACCGCGACCAGGCTGCGGCCAAGGCCAGCTACCAGGTCATGGCGCAAGCCTACCGGCGCATTTTTGACCGCTTCGGCCTCACCTACCGCGCCGTGGCCGCCGACAGTGGCGCCATCGGCGGCGACCTGAGCGAGGAATTCCAGGTGATCGCCGCCACCGGCGAGGACGCCATCGTCTACTGCCCGAACAGCGACTACGCCGCCAACATGGAAAAAGCCGAGGCCCTGGCGCCGGCCGGCCCGCGCCCCGCACCGGCCAAGGCGATGGAAAAGACGCCCACGCCAGGCAAGGCCACCTGTGCCGATGTCGCCGCGCTGCTGGGCGTACCGCTGCAGACCACGGTGAAGTCGCTGGTGCTGGCCACCGACGAGACCAACGAGGCGGGCGAGATCGTCAAGAGCCAGGTCTGGCTGCTGTTGCTGCGCGGCGACCATGACATGAACGAGATCAAGGTGGCCAAGGTGCCGGGGCTGGATGCGGGCTTCCGTTTTGCCACCGTGGCCGAGATCGAAGCGCACTTTGGCTGCACGCCGGGCTACCTGGGCCCGATCGGGTTGCGCCAGCCGGTACGTATCGTCGCCGACCGCGAAGTGGCGGTGATGGCCGACTGGATCTGCGGCGCCAACGCGGTCGATTTCCACATGACCGGCGTGAACTGGGGCCGCGACCTGCCCGAGCCCGCCCTGGTGGCCGACCTGCGCAATGTGGTCGCCGGCGACCGCTCGCCCGACGGCCAGGGGGAACTTGCCATCGAGCGCGGCATCGAAGTTGGACATGTGTTCTACCTCGGCACCAAGTACAGCAAGGCCATGAACGCCACCTTCCTGGGCGAAGACGGCAAGCCCGCCCACTTCGAGATGGGTTGCTACGGCATTGGCATCACCCGCCTTCCGGCAGCGGCCATTGAGCAGAACCACGATGAGCGCGGCATCATCTGGCCCGACGCCATCGCGCCCTTCACGGTGGTGCTGTGCCCCATCACCCCCGAGCGCTTCCCCGAGGTCAAGGCCCAGGCCGAGCAGCTGTATGCGCAACTGCAGGCCGCTGGCGTGGACGTGATCCTGGACGACCGGGGCGAGCGCCCCGGCGCCATGTTCGCCGACTGGGAACTGATCGGTGTGCCGCACCGCGTCACCATTGGCGACCGTGCCCTCAAGGAAGGCCAGGTCGAATACCAGCACCGCCGCGACAGCGCTGCCACCAAGGTGGCCACTGCCGATATCCTGGCCCATGTCCTGGGCCGTCTGGCCCGATGATCCCAGGCATCTCGCGGCGCCACTGCCTTGTCTCGCTGGCCGCTGGGCCCGCCGCCTGGCTGGCTGTGCCCGGGGCGGCCCATGCGGGTGGGCAGCTCGAAGAGCCGCTGATGGATTCGGTGCGTACGGCCCTGAGTTCCGCCATCGCCAACCAGGCGCCGCCCGAGCCGGAATTTGCCACTACCGAGGCACGGCTGCACTACCTGCGCTGGCTGGGCACCATGAGCGACCGCCTGCGCCGCCGCAAGCCCGACTGGGAGGTGCGGCGCGACTTTCTGCAAACCGTCTGGTATGAAAGCAAGCGTGCCGGGCTCGATGTGTCGCTGGTGCTTGGTCTGATCCAGGTCGAGAGCGCCTTCCGCAAGTTCGCCGTCTCCAGCGTGGGCGCGCGCGGCTACATGCAGGTCATGCCGTTCTGGACGCGGGTGATCGGCGATGGCGACCCGGGCAAGCTGTTCCACATGCAGACCAATCTGCGCTTTGGCTGCGTGATCCTGCGCCACTACATGGACCGCGAGCGTGGCGACCTCTACATGACCCTGGGCCGCTACAACGGCAGCCGGGGCCGGGCACCCTACCCGAACGCGGTGTTTGCAGCGCAGCGCAACTGGGTGTTTGCCGCCGCCTGAAGGTACTCTTTTTTTAATAGCTGCTCGCGCTCATCCAGTAAGCGCTGCAGGCCAAAAACACTCAAAATCAGGTGCTGCCGGTGTCAGGGGCAATCCGGGGCAGGCGCGTCACCATGACCTGGTCGATCCGGTAGCTGTCCACGTCCAGCACCTCGAAGGTGTAGCCGCCCCAGGCCACGCTGTCGGTGCGCCGGGGCACGCGGCGCAGCATCACCATCAGGAAGCCGGCCAGGGTTTCATAGTCCCCCGCATGGGGCAGGTCGTCGAGCGAGAGCACGCGCAGCACGTCTTCGATCGGCGTCACGCCGTCGATCAGCCAGGAGTTCTCGTCGCGCCGCACGATCAGCTCTTCGTCCGCCGGGCCCACCAGGTCGCCCATCACGGTGCTCATCACGTCGTTGAGGGTGACCACGCCCACCACCAGGCTGTATTCGTTCACGATGACGGCAAAGTCTTCGTGCACCTGCCGGAACTGCTCGAGCACCTCCGACAGCGTCAACCGGTCGGGCACGATGAGCACCTTGCGCACCAGGCTGTCGTCCTGCAGCGAAATCGGCTGGTTGTTCAGCACGCGCTGGAACAGATCCTTGGCGTCCACGTAGCCCACCACATGGTCGATGTCGCGCTCGCAGACCGGATAGGTCGAGAACGGCTCGGCGGCAATGCGCAGCCGGATCACCGAGTCGGGTTCGTCGCGCAGAAAGAAGGCAATGCGGTCGCGCGGCGACATGGCGCTGGAGACCATGCGCGTGTCCAGCTCGAACACATTGGTGATGACCTGCTGCTCGCGCGCCGCCAGCACGCCGGCGCGCGCACCGGCTTCCATCATCGCCAGAATGTCGTCGGAGGTGATGCGGTCATCGCGCAGCGACGACAGGCCCAGCAGCCGGAACAGCGCATCGGCACACCGGCTGTAGAGCCACACCACCGGCCGCAGCAGGGTCATGCACCAGGCCATCGGCTGGGCCAGGCGCATGGCGATCTGTTCGGGCTGGGCCATGCCCAGGCGCTTGGGGAACAGGTCCGAGAACAGTATGAACAGCGACGTGATGACCATGAACGACGCCAGGAATCCCACCGTCTGCGCCGTGGATTCGCTCAGCCACAGCGCCAGCAGGGCGTTGAAATGCGGGCTCAGCGCCCCTTCGCCCACGATGCCGCCGAGAATCGCCACCGCGTTCTGCCCGATCTGCACCACGGTGAAGTAGTCGCCCGGCTGGTCCTGCACGCGCAGCACGCGCTCGGCGCGGGGGTCGCCCTCGTCGGCGATCTGCCGCAGGCGCAGGCGGCGCGCCGCCGCGAGGGCGATCTCGGCCATGGAAAAGAAGGCGCTGGCGGCAATCAGCAGCCCGATCACGAAAAGGCTTTGGGTCAGGGTCATGCAGAGCGGGCGGGTGTGGCACGCGGGCACACGATGGCCCAAGTGTATCTGCCCGCCCTGCCGCCGCAGTGGGCCGCAAGGGCCCCGCGCCCCGCTACTGCACGAAGCCGATGCGGCTGCGGCCCGCGGCGGCCCTGGGCAGGTCGGCCACCTCGACGGTGGAGCGGCGGTCCAGCCGCGCGTTGCCAAAACCCGTCATCAGGGCGCGGCGCATTTCGCGCGGGGGCATCTGGGCCAGGCAGTCCAGCACATCGTCCAGCGGCTCGGGGTCGAGTAGGCGGCCCCAGTCGTGCCCAGCCCGGATGCCGGCATACAGGCTGGCGGCGATGCGGCGTGCCTGCTCCGGCGTGGGGGCCTCCACCTCGAAGACATTCATCCGGTTGAGGATGGGGTCGGGAATGCCCCGGCTGTCGTTGGCGGTGGTGATCCAGATGACCTGGCTGGCATCGATGGCCACCTCGGCGAACTCGTCCGTGAAGCTCTGCGCCGTATCGTGCTCCAGCAGGCTGTAGAGCGCGCCCAGCGGGTCGTACTGGGCTTCGCTGCTGGCCTTGTCGATCTCGTCCACCACGATCACCGGGTTGGCGTACTCGCCCTCCACCAGCGCCTCGAACACCTTGCCGGGGCGCGCGCCCTTCCATTGCGACGAGGAGCCCGAGAGCAGCCAGCCGGCGGTCATCGAACTCATGGGCAGCAGGTTCATGCCCGTGCCCAGCAGCTCGGCCAGCTGGCGCGCGAAATGCGTCTTGCCGATGCCGGGCGGCCCGAGCAGCAGCATGGGCGTCACTTCCAGGCCATCGCTGCTGTCCTGGGCCAGGGCCACATGGCGGCGCACGTCGTCGAGCACGTCGGTGAAGTTGGGCAACTGGTCGTAGAGCGCCGCCATGTCGGGAATGCCGCGCGGCTTGACCTGGAAGCGTTCGGGCCCGCGCTCCAGCATGCGCTCGTAGACGCTGCGCAGGTTGTCGTATTCACGCTGCTGGCTGCCTTCCTGCAGCCGGGCGAGCTTGCGCTCGACATCGACCGGATGAAAGACGCTGCGCATCTGGGCCACCGGCAGGCTCAGGCCGGGGGCTTGGGGAACAAGGCTATGGCTGGTCATGGCATGCTCCTTGATAAAGGTCACAGGCCCATTCAAGCACACAACCTGCATGGGCTCAATGCCGGATAAGCCCGGGTGTTGCCCCCTTGTTGCAGGCATGCAAAAGGCCGCCCGAAGGCGGCCTTGCATGAGAGCGGCAGGAAGACTTCAGCCTTCGGTGCCCAGCATCTGCTTGAGTTCGCCCGACTCGTACATCTCCATCATGATGTCCGAGCCGCCGATGAACTCGCCCTTGATGTAGAGCTGCGGAATGGTGGGCCACTGGCTGTAGTCCTTGATGCCCTGGCGGATTTCGTCGTCGTCGAGCACGTTGACGGTGGCAATCGCCTTGGGGTCCACCCCGCAGGCCTTGAGGATCTGCACGGCGCGGCCGGAGAAGCCGCACATCGGGAAGCTGGCCGTGCCCTTCATGAAGAGCAGGATGTCGTTGGATTTGACGAGGTCGTCAATGCGTTTCTGGGTATCGCTCATGGGGGCTCCGAGAGGGTGGGGCGGCAATGGCCCGCAAGGAAGGGAAAGGGGGATTATTTCACTGTCGGCCACCGGCCGCCGGAACAACGCACGATGCCAGCGAGGTCTTTGCGGCCTTGCACCTGCTCCAGCCCGGCGCTGCGCAGCAGGGTGCACACGGCCGGCGCCTGGTCCCAGCCGTGTTCCAGCAGCAGCCAGCCGCCCGGTTTCAGGTGCACGGGGGCCTGGGCGACGATGGCGCGTATGTCCTCCAGGCCGTCGGCGCCGCTGGCCAGCGCCTGCAGCGGCTCGTGTGTCAGGGCCGCCAGGTGCGGGTCGGCGGCGGGGATGTAGGGCGGGTTGGAGACGATGGCGTCGAAAACACCTTCCAGTCCCTCCATCCATTGCCCGTGGCGGAACTGCACGGCCAGCCCCAGGCGCGTGGCGTTGGCCCGGGCCACGGTCAGCGCATCCTCGCTGGCGTCCACGGCCAGCACGCTGGCGTCGGGCCGCTGGTGCTGAAGGGCCAGGGCGATGGCGCCGCTGCCCGTGCCCAGGTCCAGCAGGCGCGGGGCGGGGTGGCCGTCCAGTACCTCCAGCGCCCAGTCCACCAGGGTCTCGGTGTCGGGGCGGGGGTCGAGCACGCGCGCGTCCACCTGCAGCTCCAGCCCGTAGAAGGCCTTGGTGCCGGTGAGGTAGGCCACGGGCTCGCCCGCCAGGCGGCGCTGGCACAGGGCTTCGAAGCGTTCCTGCACGGCGGGGCCCAGCGTGTCGGTGTCGTGCGTGATGAGCCAGGCGCGGTCGCCGGTGGAGCGGCCCAGCGTGTGCAGCAGCAGCATCTGCGCGTCGATGCGCGCCAGGCCCTGGGCCAGGGCGGTGGTCAGTGCCTGCTGCAGGGTCATGGTTGCTCCTGAATCAATAGCTGTTAGCGCTTTCTGGTAAAGCGTTGCAAGCCAATTTGACTCATATTTTGATCAAAGGCTGGCATCTCGCTCCAGATCGGCCAGCTGCTCGGCCTCGCGCGCGTGGCGCAGGGCCTGCAGCACCTCGCCCAGGTCGCCTTCCATGATGGTGAGCAGCTTGTACAAGGTGAGGTTGATACGGTGGTCGGTCAGCCGCCCCTGCGGAAAGTTGTACGTGCGGATGCGGTCGCTGCGATCGCCGCTGCCGATCAGCCCCTTGCGTTCGGCGGCCTCCTTGGCGGCGCGCTCGCTGCGGTCCTTTTCCTGGATGCGCGCCTGCAGCACCTGCAGCGCCTTGGCCTTGTTGGCGTGCTGGCTGCGGCCGTCCTGGCACTCGGCCACGATACCGGTGGGCAGGTGCACCACGCGCACGGCCGAGTCGGTCTTGTTGATGTGCTGGCCGCCAGCGCCGCTGGCGCGGAAGGTGTCGATGCGCAGATCTGCCGGGTTCAGTTTGATGGCTTCGTGCTCGTCGGGCTCGGGCATCACGGCCACGGTGCAGGCGCTGGTGTGGATGCGGCCCTGCGTCTCGGTGGCCGGCACGCGCTGCACGCGGTGGCCGCCCGACTCGAAGCGCAGCGCGCCGTACACATCGTCTCCCACGACGCGCAGCACGATTTCCTTGTACCCGCCCAGCTCCGAAGGGCTCTCGCTCACCACCTCGACCTTCCAGCCCACGTTGGCGGCGTAGCGCGTGTACATGCGCGCCAGGTCGCCCGCGAACAGGGCCGATTCGTCGCCGCCCGTGCCCGCGCGGATTTCGAGGAAGGCATTGCGCGCGTCGTCGGGGTCCTTGGGCAGCAGCAGGCGCTGCAGTTCGTCTTCGAGCTGGAGCAGTTCCAGGGTGGCGCTGGTGACTTCGTCCTGCGCCAGCTCGGCCATGTCGGGGTCGGCGAGCATCTCTTGTGCGCCGGCCAGGTCGGCCTCGCATTGCAGGTAGCGGGCGTAGCGGCCAGCGATCTGCGTCACCTCGGCGTGCTCTTTGGAGATGGCGCGGTACTGCGCCATGTCGGCCATGATGTCCTCGCGCGAAAGCAGGAAGTCGAGTTCTTCCAGGCGCCGGGCGTAGCGCTCCAGCTGGGTGCGGAGAAAAGGTTTCATGGCGTTCCGGGGGAAAGGAGGGTGCTACGGTATTCGTAGCTGGAGGCGCTTGTCCAGCAAGCGCCGAGGGCCGCTAGGGCCTCAAGAAAAGCGAAGTGCGCCGCTACAGGCTGTTCTTGCTTTGCGAGCGCAGGAACAGGCGCGAGGCGGTTCGCGCCGTCTGCTCGCGCGTGCTGGCGTCGCCGGCGCGCAGTTCTGCCAGGGTGCCGTGCAGCATCTTCTGCGCCAGGCCGCGCGAGAGGGCGTCGAGCACGGTGTCGATGTCCTCGCCCTTGGCCAGGCGCTTGCGCGCACGGTCGAGTTCGATGGCGCGCCAGGCGTCCGCCTGGTCCTGGATCTGGCGGATGAGAGGCACCACACCGTGCTCGGGGTGGCGCTGGTCCATCCAGTGCATGAAGCTCTGCACGCCCGCGTCGATGATGGCCTCGGCCTGCGCCACGGCGGCCTGGCGGTTGGCCTGTGCGGTCTGCACCACGCTGGCCAGGTCGTCCACGGTGTAGAGGTAAACGTCTTCGAGCTGCTTGACCTCGGGCTCGATGTCGCGCGGCACGGCCAGATCCACCATGAACATGGGGCGGTGGCGGCGCTTCTTCAGGGCACGTTCCACCGCGCCCAGGCCCACGATGGGCAGGCTGCTGGCGGTGCAGCTGACCACGATGTCGAACTCGTGTAGGCGGTCGGGCAGGTCGGACAGTCGCATGACCTCGCCACCAAAGCGCGTGGCGAGCTTTTCGCCGCGTTCCAGCGTGCGGTTGGCGATGGCGATCTGCTTGGGGTTGCGCGCTGCGAAGTGCGTGGCGCACAGCTCGATCATTTCGCCCGCGCCGACGAACAGCACGCGCGTCTTGCCCAGGTCTTCGAACAGCTGGCTGGCCAGGCGCACCGCGGCGGCGGCCATGCTGATGCTGTGCGCGCCGATCTCGGTGCTGGTGCGCACCTCCTTGGCCACGGCGAAGCTGCGCTGGAAGAGCTGGTTGAGCGTGGTGCCCAGGGCGCCCGCGCTTTCGGCGGCGCGCACGGCGTCCTTCATCTGGCCCAGGATCTGGGCTTCGCCCAGCACCATGGAGTCAAGCCCGCTGGCCACGCGGAAGGCGTGGCGCGCGACGGGGCCGTCTTCCAGAATGTAGGAGTGCGAGCGCAGCAGCTCGGTGCTGACGCCGCCGCTGTGGGCGAGCCAGCCCAGGGTGTGGTCCAGCGCGGGCTGGTCACCAGCGCAATAGATCTCGGTGCGGTTGCAGGTGGAGATGATGGCCGTCTCCACGTTGCGGTGCTGGCTGGACTGGCCCAGCGCCTGGCGCAGGCCGTGCAGGGTGGGCGCGATCTGGTCGATCGCGAACGCGAAACGGCCACGCAGATCGAGCGGCGCGGTCGTATGGTTGATGCCCAAGGCCCAGACTGACATGTCCGGATTATAAAATTGTTATGTGCACAGGGTGACACCGACTGCACAACCCTTGATTTACGTCATTTTTATGGACTTGTCGGCCGCCCTCATCCACTTGCTCAATTTTGCTGCGCCTGCCGCTGCGCTGGCTCTGCTGCTCGTGCCGACCAGCCGCTTACTTATCAGAAATTCGGCCAAAACCGTTGCCTGGTGGGCGCAAGCAGCTATTGTTTTTGCGGTGGGCTGTGCCGTGTTGGTGGCCGGGCTGTGGGTTCTGGGGCGTGACGGCAAGGTGCTGACCTATGCCGCGCTGGTGCTGGTCACTGCCACCTGCCAGTGGCTGCTGCGGCGCGGCTGGAAGGGCTGAGGCCAGCGCTGTGTGGCGCGCGGTCTTTGAAACTGGCACGGCCCAAGCCAGTGGCCACCGAGCAAGGGCCGCCCCGCCGTGCTGGTGGCGTCCCCTTTCCCGAATTGCGCAGCAATTCGAGAGAAGGGGGAAGCGGCGAAGCCGCTCAGGGGGATGTCATGCAAGCACTGCCCAATGGTTCCCCGCCGCCATGCCCTCGGGCCAGCGCAGCATGTTCGCGGGCTCGGTGGCGTGCCAGCGTGCCAGGCCCCGCCCGCCGCCCACTGCCACACCGGGGGCGTTGTCCAGCGGCCACAGGCCGCAGGGGTTTTGCACGTTCCCGATGGTCGTGAACTTCGCCGGCTCCTGCGGTTGCCACAGCACGATGCGGTTGGCGCGCTGCGCCGTGAGCACGAAGCCGCCATTGGGGCCTGCCGCCACGTCGCCCGCGTAGCCCTCGGCCACCATGTAGCTCGGCACCTTGAGTTCCTTTCCATCCCACACGGCCAGCAGCGGGGCGTCGCGGCGCTTGGCGGGGTCGTCGTGCTCGGCCTGCAGGCCGATGCCCAGCAGCAGTGGGCCGCCTTCGAGCGGTCGGTTCCAGGCGATGTGGTGCGGCGCCAGGCGCTTGTCGCGCAGGCTCCAGGCGCCGAGCTTCTCGCCGTTTTCGGGGTTCAGCAGCACCAGCTCGGGGCTCATCCGCTCCAGGTGGCGCTTGTCGCCGGCCGCGTCGCGCGGGATGCCGCCGTTGGCGATGACAAGCCGGCCCTGCGGGTCGACGAGGATCTGGTGCGGGTCGATGCCGTGCGTGCGGTGCTCGGCCACCTTGCGCAGATTGCGCACGTCGCGCACGCTGACCCAGCCTTCGCCGGTCTGGCGGTCGGTCTCGCCGGTGTAGAGCCAGGCCCCGTCGGGGCTGGCGATGACGTGGCCGTCGAGCGTGCGTGCACCGCCCTCGTCGGACATGGACAGGCGGTGGGCGATGCGCCCCTCGGCATCGGCGCGCACCAGCCAGGTGCCCGGGCGGGTGGCCACCGCCAGAAAACCGCCACCGGGCTCGGGCACGATGGCATGCGGGAGCGTGGGCATGGTGACGGCGAATTCCGTGAGGACTTGGCCCCGTGCCCAATCCACACGCAGCGCGCCAATCTGGTAGTCGCGTTCGTTCATGCGCCAGCCACCGGCCACCCGCAAGGTGCTCCCATCGGCCTGGGCGCTGGCAAGAGCGGGTAGGGAAGCGGTTCCAAGGGCGGCGCTGAGCTGCAGCAGGAAGTGACGGCGGTCCACTGGGATCCTCAAGTGTTCGTTGTGATGGCTTGAGAATAACGCAAATGCGAGTGATTTGCATTGACGCTGCGCAAACACTTCGCCAGGCACGCCGGGACCGTGCGCGGAGTTCAGCGATCAGCGAGCGACAGGCGAGAACAGGTCCACGCGGTCGGTAATGATGCCGTCGGTGCCCTGGGCGATCAGGCGCTGGGCAGCCCACTCGTCGTTCACTGTGTAGCTCAGGGCGCGCCAGCCCTGGGCGTGCACGCGCTGCACCAGCGGGGCGTCCCACAGCGCGTGGTGGCAGACGATGGCCACGCAGCCGAGCTCGCGGGTGGTGTCGAACCAGCCCTCGCTCAGGGTGTCGAGCAGCAGGGCGCGCGGAAGATGCGGCGCCGTCGCCCGGGCGCCGGCCAGGGCCTCGGGCTGGAATGAGGACAGCAGCGGCCCCTGGGCCTGGCCCCGCCACAGGCGTGCGGCGTGCTCGCCCACCACGCGGCCCGTGGCGTCTTCCTGCCCGGGCGTGGGCTTGATCTCGATGTTGAGCAGATAGCCGTTGGCCAGGCAGAAGTGCGCGATGTTTTCCAGGGTGGGCAGTGGCTCGCCCGCGTATCGGCGCGAATGCCAGCCGCCGGCGTCGAGCCGCGCGAGCGCGGCCCAGGCGTGGTCACCGCCCGTGGGGCTGGCGTCGGGGCCCAGCACCTGCGCGGCGTTGGTGGTGCGGGCCAGCGTGGCGTCGTGCAGGAGGAAGGGAACGCCGTCGCGCGAGAGTTTCACGTCGCACTCGAACATGCGGTAGCCATGTTCGGCGCCCAGGCGGAAGGCAGCCAGGGTGTTCTCGGGCGCGAGCTTGCCGGCGCCCCGGTGGGCGATCCAGCGCGGGTAGGGCCAGAAGGCAAGTGCCCCCACGCTCCCCGCTGCGCGTGGTTCGCTGCCCCCCGAGGGGGCGCGCGCCGCCTTGGGGCGGCCCGGCGTCGGCGCGGTGCTCACAGTCGCTGGCCGCTGGCTTGGTCAAACCAGTGCAGGCGGTCCTCGCGCGGGGCGACGTGCAGGGTGTCTCCGGGCTGGGGCGCGGGACGGCCTTCCTCGACGCGCACGATGAGTGCCTCGCCGCCCAGGCGGGCGTAGATCAGGCGCTCGGCGCCGAGCAGTTCCACGGTATCCACCACCACCTCCCAGCCTTCACTGCCCACGTCCAGGTGTTCGGGGCGGATGCCCAGAAGCGTGCCGGGGCGCGCGCCGGGGGCGTGCTGAAGCAGGTTCATGGGCGGCGAGCCGATGAAGCTGGCCACGAAGGTGCTGGCGGGCCGGTGGTACACCTCCTCGGGTGTGCCGAACTGCTCCATGTGGCCGCCGTTCATGACGATCATGCGCTGCGCCAGCGTCATGGCCTCGACCTGGTCGTGCGTGACGAACAGGCTGGTGATACCCAGCTCGCGGTGCAGCTTTTGAATTTCCAGGCGCGTCTGGGCGCGCAGCTTGGCGTCGAGGTTGGAAAGCGGCTCGTCGAACAGGAACACCTGCGGCTGGCGCACGATGGCGCGGCCCATGGCCACGCGCTGGCGCTGGCCGCCCGACAGCTCGCGCGGCTTGCGCTCCAGCAGGTGGCCCAGCTCCAGGATCTTGGCGGCCTTGTCCACGCGCGCCTTGATCTCGTCCTTGGGCACCTTGGCGATCTTCAGGCCGTAGGCCATGTTGTCGAACACGCTCATGTGCGGGTAGAGCGCGTAGTTCTGGAACACCATGGCGATGTCGCGCTCGGCCGGTTCGAGCTGGTTGACCACGCGGCTGCCGATGGCGATCTCGCCGCCGGAGATGTCCTCCAGCCCGGCCACCATGCGCAAGAGCGTGGACTTGCCGCAGCCCGAGGGGCCGACGATGACGACAAATTCGCCGTCCTGGATCTCGGCGTTCACGCCGTGGATAACCTGGTTGGCCTTGGGTCCGTGGCCGTAGCGTTTGACGAGGTTGCGCAGGGAGATGGATGCCATGTGGTTACTATTTTTTTGATAGCTTATAGCGCTTGATGGATAAGGTCTTGAAGGTGTTTTAGTCTATTTTTCTGCGTCCACCAGACCCTTGACGAACCAGCGCTGCATCAGCAGCACCACCAGTGCAGGCGGAATCATGGCCAGGATGGCCGTGGCCATCACGATGTTCCAGTCGTTGGCAGCGTCGCCGCCGGAAATCATGCGCTTGATGCCCATGACCACGGGGTACATCGATTCATCGGTGGTTACCAGCAGCGGCCAGAGGTACTGGTTCCAGCCGTAGATGAACTGGATGACGAACAGCGCGGCGATGCTGGTGCGCGAGAGCGGCAGCAGCACGTCCCAGAAAAAGCGCATGGGCCCCGCGCCATCCACGCGCGCGGCCTCCACCAGTTCATCGGGCACCGACAGGAAGAACTGGCGGAACAGGAAGGTGGCCGTGGCCGAGGCGATCAGCGGCACCGTCAGGCCTGCATAGGTGTTGAGCATGCCGAGGTCGGACACCACCTGGTAGGTCGGGCCGATGCGCACCTCCACCGGCAGCATCAGCGTGACGAAGATGGCCCAGAAGAAGAACGTGCGCCCCGGAAAGCGGAAGTACACGATGGCAAACGCCGAGAGCAGCGAGATGGCGATCTTGCCCACCGCGATCATCAGCGCAGAGATCAGGCTGACCAGCATCATGTGGCCCACGGGCGCGGTCGATGCCGCACTACCGCTGGTGCCCTGGATGGCGTGCGTGTAGTTTTCGATCAGGTGCGGGCCCGGCAGCAGCGGCATGGGCACCTGCACGATGTCCTGTGCGGTGTGCGTGCTGGCCACGAAGGTGATGTAGAGCGGGAAGGCAATGATGACCATGCCCAGAATGAGCACGAAATGCGAAATGGCGGTGGCGAGGGGGCGGCGTTCAACCATTTCAGTAATTCACCTTGCGTTCTACGTAACGGAACTGGATGACGGTGAGCACCACCACGATGGCCATCAGCACCACGGACTGCGCGGCCGAGCCGCCCAGGTCGAGCGCCTTGAAACCGTCGTAATACACCTTGTAGACCAGGATGGCCGTGTCCTTGCCCGGCCCGCCCTCGGTGGTGGAATCCACGATGGCAAAGGTGTCGAAGAAGGCATAGACGATGTTGATCACCAGCAGGAAGAAGGTGGTGGGTGAGAGCAGCGGGAAGACGATGCTCCAGAAGCGCCGCCAGGGCCCGGCACCGTCGATGGCGGCCGCCTCGATCAGCGACTTGGGGATGGACTGCAGCCCCGCCAGAAAGAACAGGAAGTTGTAGGAGATGTGCTTCCACACGGCGGCGAAAACGATCAGCGCCATGGCCTGGTCACTGTTGAGCAGGTGGTTCCATTCAAACCCCATCTGCCGCAGCGCGTGGCTGACGATGCCGATGGAGGGCGCGAACATGAAAAGCCACAGCACGCCGGCCACGGCGGGTGCCACGGCGTAGGGCCAGATGAGCAGCGTTTTGTAGAAACTGGCCCCGCGCACCACGCGGTCGGCAAACACCGCCAGTGCCAGGGAGATGACCAGCCCCAGGCCGGCCACCAGCACCGAGAACACGGCGGTGGTCTTGAACGAGGCAAGGTAGCTCTCGTCACCCCAGAGGCGTTCAAAATTCTCCAGCCCGACCCATTCGACCGAGGTGCCAAAGGCGTCCTGCTGCTGCAGCGACTGCACCAGCGCCTGCCCGGCGGGCCAGAAGAAGAACACGGCGATCACCACCACCTGCGGCGCCAGCAGCGCCGCCGGCAGCCACCAGCTCTTGAAACGCACCCGTTTTTCCGTGGTCAAGGCAGCCCTCTTTCATCAAAAACGGCCGGGTACGTGGCCCGGCCGTGCGTTATCACCGCAAAAGTTTAGCCCTTGTTGGCCTTCTGGAAGCGTTCAAGCTGCTCGTTGCCGCGCTTGACGGCGGCGTCCAGTGCCTGCTGGGCCGACTTCTTGCCGGCCCAGACCTGTTCCAGCTCCTCGTCCATGATGGCGCGGATCTGGTTGAAATTGCCCAGGCGCACGCCACGCGACTTGTCGGTGGTCTTGCGGATCATCTGGTTCACCGCGGTGTCGGTGCCAGGGTTCTGCTTGTAAAAGCCCGCTTTTTCGGTCATTTCGAACGAAGCCAGGGTGACCGGCAGGTAGCCGGTGCGCTGGTGGCTGGCGGCCTGCACATCGGGGTTGGTCAGGTAGTGGAAAAATTGCGCCACGCCCTTGTACTCCGGCGCCTTCTTGCCCGCCATCACCCACAGCGAAGCGCCACCGATGACGGTGTTCTGTGGCGCGCCGGGCACGTCCGGGTAGTAGGGCAGGGGGGCGATGCCGAAGTCGAACTTCGCGTTCTTCTTGATGCTGGCATAGGTGGACGAGCTGGCGGTGGCCATGGCGCATTCGCCCGAGTAGAAGGGCGCGTCGGCCTTGTTGCCACGGCCGCGGTAGTGGAAGAGGCCCTGCTGGGCCATGTTGGCGAGGTTCTCGATGTGGCGCACATGCAGCGGGCTGTTGAAGGCCAGGCGCGCGCTGGTGCCGCCAAAACCGTTGTTCTGCGTGGCAAACAGCGTGTTGTGCCAGGTCGAGAAGCTCTCGAGCTGCGTCCAGCCCTGCCAGCTTGTGGTGAACGGGCAGGCCACGCCCGAGGCCTTGAGCTTGGCGGCGGCCGACACGAGCTCGGGCCAGGTGGCTGGCGGCTTGTTGGGGTCCAGGCCCGCCTTCTTGAACAGGTCCTTGTTGTAGTTGAGCACCGTCGTCGAGCTGTTGAAGGGGTAGCTCAGCATTTCGCCGCTGGGGGCCGTGTAGTAACCCACCACGGCCGGAATGTAGGCCTTGGGGTCGAACTTGTAGCCGGCGTTCTGCATGACCTTGCCCACCGGCACGATGGCGCCCTTGGCGGCCATCATGGTGGCGGTGCCCACTTCGTACACCTGCAGGATGTGCGGCGCGTTGCCGGCGCGGAAGGCAGCGATCGAGGCTGTCATCGATTCGTCATACGTGCCCTTGTAGGTGGGCACGATCTTGAAATCCTTCTGGCTGGCGTTGAAGCCGTTGGCGATGTCCACCACCCAGTCGTTCAGGCCGCCGGTCATGGAGTGCCACCACTGGATTTCGGTTTGCGCGTGCGCAGCCGTGCTGCCCAGAACGGCCACAGCGGCGCAGACAGTCAGAGAACGGAATTTCATGGGGAATCTCCTCACACAAATGGATAAGCGCCGGATCGTAGGGCGGGCGAATGACAAAACCGTGTCTGTCATGAAGACCAGGGGCTTTTTTAACCATGCCGGGCATCTTTCTCCAGCGGGTAAACCCCTTGGGATGGCCTGCATGACGCCCTGCGGTCTGTGGCAGCGCGGTCTCGGGCGATCCGCCGCGTTGTTTTTCTTGCCCATAGCGGGGCTATTTGTTGGCTGCAGAAAGACGCCTTGCGGCCCATCCCGATCCGTACTACTACCGTCACGCGAGGGTGATGCAGGTCATCCCTTGCCCGTCCCTGCGGGCTTGTCCCTGATGCGGGTAGTGGCGCCTCTCCAGAGAGCGGTTTTGTGCGTTGCACCATGCTAGGATGGCCCGCCAAGCTTTTGAAGCCGGGCGCCCGCTGGCGGCGGCCTGGACTTCGCCGACACAAAGACCGTCATGAGCCCCACATCGCTGGACAAAAGCAAGATCAGGTTTCTTCTCCTCGAAGGCCTGCACCCCTCGGCCCTTCAGGTGCTGCAAGCCGCCGGCTACAGCCAGATCGAATCCCTCCCCGGCGCGCTGCCGCAGGAGGAATTGATCGAACGCATCGCCGACGCCCATTTCATCGGCATCCGCTCCCGCACCCAGCTGAATGCCGAGGTGCTGGCCCACGCGCACAAGCTCGTGGCCATCGGGTGCTTCTGCATTGGCACCAACCAGGTGGACCTGAATGCCGCACGCGACCGCGGCATTGCCGTGTTCAATGCGCCATATTCCAACACCCGCTCCGTGGCCGAGCTGGTGCTGGCCGAGGCCATCCTGCTGCTGCGTGGTGTGCCCGAGAAAAACGCCGTGGCCCACCGGGGCGGCTGGCTCAAGACGGCCGACAACGCCTTCGAGGTGCGCGGCAAGACGCTGGGCATCGTCGGCTACGGCGCCATCGGCTCGCAGCTGTCCGTGCTGGCCGAGGCGCTGGGCATGCAGGTGTTGTTCCATGACGTGGTGGCCAAGCTACCGCTGGGCAATGCGCGCCAGGCGGCCAGCCTCAGCGACTTGCTGGCCGTCAGCGACATCGTGACACTGCACGTGCCTGAGCTGCCCTCCACGCAGTGGATGATCGGCGCTGCCGAAATCGCCGCCATGAAGCCTGGTGCGGTATTCATCAACGCCTCGCGCGGCACCGTGGTCGAAATCGAGCCGCTGGCCCAGGCCTTGCGGGACCGCAAGCTGCTGGGCGCAGCCGTGGATGTGTTCCCGGTCGAGCCGCGCAGCAACAAGGACGAGTTCCTTTCGCCTCTGCGCGGGCTGGACAACGTCATCCTGACGCCGCACATCGGCGGCTCCACGCTGGAGGCGCAGGCCAACATCGGCCTGGAAGTGGCGGAGAAGCTCGTCAAGTACAGCGACAACGGCACCACCATCTCGTCGGTCAACTTCCCCGAGGTGGCGCTGCCTGCGCAGCGCGGCAAGCACCGCATCCTGCATGTGCACCGCAATGTGCCGGGGGTCATGTCCGAGATCAACCGCGTGTTCTCCGACAACCAGATCAACGTCTCGGCCCAGTACCTGCAGACCAACGAGGCCATCGGCTACGTGGTGATGGACATCGATGCCGAATCGTCCGAGCTGGCGCTGCAAAAGCTCCAGCTGGTGCCCCACACCCTGCGTTGCCGCGTGCTGTTTTAGTCCGGCTGGTTTGCGCCCCTGCGAACGCAGGGGCCAGCGGGCGGGCACCGGCGACTGCGGCCCGCGCGCGGATTCCCTAAAATCAAGGGTTCCGAGTCACCCAGGCCACTGGGCGTACTGCCCTTACCCCAGGTTCACCGAATGAATGCTCCCACCGCGTTGGCCGCCCTCATGGCGCAGGCCCCCGAGCCCGTGCGATTGCGCGAGATCCCTTACAACTACACGAGCTTTTCCGACCGGGAGATCGTCATCCGCCTGCTCGGGGAGCAGGCCTGGGGAACCCTGCAGCAACTGCGCCAGGAGCGCCAGACCGGCCGCTCGGCGCGCATGCTCTACGAGGTGCTGGGCGACATCTGGGTGGTGCAGCGCAACCCCTACCTGCAGGACGACCTGCTGGACAACCCGCAGCGCCGCCGCCAGCTCGTGCAGGCGCTGGAGCACCGCCTGGGCGAGGTGCAGAAGCGCCGCACCCCCGACAGCGACGCCGGTCGCGATGCGCTCGTGGGCGATCTGCTCAAGGCCGCCGGCGCCGCAGTTCAACGCTTCGATGCCTCTTTCCAGCAGGTGGCCGAACTGCGCCGCAAGGCGCGCCGCGTCTTCGGGCGCCTGACGGCCGGCGACAACATCAAGTTCGACGGTCTCTCGCGCGTGAGCCACGTGACCGACGCGACCGACTGGCGTGTCGAATACCCCTTCGTGGTGCTCACCCCCGACACCGAGGCCGAGATGGCGCGCCTGGTGCAGGGCTGTTTCGAGCTGGGGCTCACCGTGATTCCGCGCGGGGGTGGCACGGGCTACACCGGTGGTGCCATACCGCTGACCGACCGCAGCGCCGTCATCAACACCGAAAAGCTCGAAGCCATGACCGAGGTGGAGATGCAGCGCCTGCCCGGGCTGGACCGGGAGGTGGCGACCATCTGGACCGAGGCCGGGGTGGTGACCCAGCGCGTGGCCGATGCCGCCGAGCGCGGCGGCTATGTGTTTGCCGTCGACCCGACCAGCGCCGAGGCCTCATGCATCGGCGGCAACATCGCCATGAACGCGGGCGGCAAGAAGGCCGTGCTGTGGGGCACGGCGCTGGACAACCTGGCCAGCTGGCGCATGGTCACTCCGCAGGCGCAGTGGCTGGAAGTCACGCGCATCAATCACAACCTGGGCAAGATCCACGACGCCGAGGTCGCCAGCTTCGAGCTGAAGACCTTCGAGGCCGACGGCAAGACCCTGGTGCGCACCGAGCGCCTCGACATTCCGGGCAAGACCTTCCGCAAGGAAGGCCTGGGCAAGGACGTGACCGACAAGTTCCTCTCGGGCCTGCCGGGCATCCAGAAGGAGGGCTGCGACGGGCTGATCACCAGCGCGCGCTGGGTGGTGCACCGCATGCCCGAGCACACGCGCACCGTGTGCCTGGAGTTCTTCGGCAACGCCAAGGACGCGGTGCCCAGCATTGTCGAGATCAAGGACTTCATGTTCGCCGAGCAGAAGCGCTCGGGCGTGCTGCTGGCCGGGCTGGAGCACCTGGACGACCGGTATCTCAAAGCCGTGGGCTACACCACCAAGAGCAAGAAACACGGTGGCCTGCCCAAGATGGTGCTTTTTGGCGACATCGCGGGCGACGACGCGGACGCCGTGGCGCGTGCCACCAGCGAGGTCGTGCGCATCGCCAACTCGCGCAGCGGCGAGGGCTTCGTCGCCATCAGCCCCGAGGCGCGCAAGAAGTTCTGGCTCGACCGCAAGCGCACGGCCGCCATCAGCCGCCACACCAACGCCTTCAAGATCAACGAAGACGTGGTGATTCCGCTGCCGCGCATGGCCGAGTACACCGACGGCATCGAGCGCATCAACATCGAGCTGAGCCTGCGCAACAAGCTCAAGCTGTGCGACGAGCTCGAAGCCTTCTTCAGCCGCGGCAACCTGCCGCTGGGCAAGCACGACGACGCCAACGAAATCCCCTCGGCCGAGCTGCTCGAAGACCGCGTGGCGCAGGCGCTGGCCCTGGTGCAGGAGGTGCGCACGTTGTGGGCCGGCTGGCTGCAGGGGGTGCAGGAGCTGTTCCCGCAGTTGCAGGACCATACCCTGCGCGCGAGCTGGAAGACGCAGATCCGCGCGCCGCTGCAGGCCATCTTCTCCGGTGCGGCCTTCACACCCATCCTCACCGAGGCTTCGGCCATTCACAAGCGCGTGCTCAAGGGTCGCGTCTGGGTGGCGCTGCACATGCACGCGGGCGACGGCAATGTGCACACCAACATCCCCGTCAACAGCGACGACTACGAGATGCTGCAGACCGCGCATGGCGCGGTGGACCGCATCATGGTGCTGGCGCGCAGCCTGGATGGCGTGATCTCGGGCGAGCACGGCATCGGCATCACCAAGCTCGAATTCCTCACCGACGAGGAACTGCGCCCGTTTGCCGAATACAAGCAGAAGGTGGACCCCGAAGGCCGCTTCAACAAGGGCAAGCTGCTCCGAAATTCGGAGCGCATGGCGCAATCTGGTAAAGCGCTGGAGGTCGATTTGGTTCATGGCGGAACCTCGATGTTCGCCGACCTGACCAACGCCTACACGCCCAGTTTCGGCCTCATGGGGCACGAGTCGCTGATCATGCAGCAGAGCGACATCGGCGCCATCGCCGATTCGGTCAAGGACTGCCTGCGCTGCGGCAAGTGCAAGCCCGTGTGTTCCACGCACGTGCCGCGCGCCAACCTGCTGTATTCCCCGCGCAACAAGATCCTGGCGACCTCGCTGCTGGTAGAGGCCTTCCTGTACGAAGAACAGACGCGCCGGGGCGTGAGCATCAAACATTGGCAGGAATTCGAGGACGTGGCCGACCACTGCACGGTGTGCCACCGCTGCGAGAGCCCCTGCCCGGTGAAGATCGACTTTGGCGATGTCACCATGAACATGCGCAACCTGCTGCGCAAGATGGGCAAGAAGAGCTTCCGCCCGGGCAACAAGCTGGCCATGGCCATGCTCAATGCCACCAGCCCCGACACCATCAAGCTGCTGCGCGCCGCCATGGTGGGCGTGGGCTTCAAGGCCCAGCGCCTGGCGGTGGACCTGCTGCGCAGCGTGGCGCGCAAGCAGACCGCGCGTCCGCCCGCCACCGTGGGCACGGCGCCGGTGAAGGAGCAGGTGATCCACTTCGTCAACAAGAAGCTCCCCGGCGGCCTGCCCAAGCAGACGGCGCGTGCGCTGCTCGACATCGAGGACAAGGACTACGTCCCGATCATCCGCAACCCCCAGGCCACCACGTCCGAGACCGAGGCGGTGTTCTACTTTCCCGGCTGCGGCTCCGAGCGCCTGTTCAGCCAGGTTGGCCTGGCCACGCAGGCCATGCTCTGGCACGCGGGCGTGCAGACCGTGCTGCCGCCGGGCTACCTGTGCTGCGGCTACCCGCAGCGCGGCTCGGGCCAGTTCGACAAGGCCGAGAAGATGATCACCGACAACCGCGTGCTCTTCCACCGCGTCGCCAACACGCTCAACTACCTCGACATCAAGACCGTGGTGGTGAGCTGCGGCACCTGCTACGACCAGCTCCAGGGCTACGAGTTCGACAAGATCTTCCCGGGCTGCCGCATCATCGACATCCACGAATACCTGCTCGAAAAAGGCATCACGCTGCCCGCAGGCCAGGGCGGCTACCTGTACCACGAGCCCTGCCACAACCCCATGAAACAGGGCGACTCGATGAAGACCGTGCGGGCACTGGTGGGCGACAAGGTGCTCAAGAGCGACCGCTGCTGTGGCGAATCGGGCACGCTGGGTGTCACGCGGCCCGACATCTCCACCCAGGTGCGCTTCCGCAAGGAAGAGGAAATCCGCAAGGGCGAGGCCCAGCTGCGCGCCAGCGGTGCCGTGGGGGCGCAGGACAACATCAAGATCCTCACCAGCTGCCCAAGCTGCCTGCAGGGCATCACGCGCTACGGCAACGACCTGCAAAACGGGCTGCTGGAGGCCGACTACATCGTGATCGAGATGGCCAAGCAGATCCTGGGCGAAAACTGGCTGCCCGAGTACGTGCAGCGCGCCAACCAGGGCGGTATTGAGCGCGTCCTCGTATGACGGCAGCCTGCCCGCTGTGCGACGCCGACGGTGGCCATCTGGTCTGGCGCGGCGAGCAGTTGCGCGTGATCCGTGCCGACGAGGCGGGCTTTCCGGCGTTCTACCGGGTGGTCTGGAATGCCCATGTGGCAGAGTTCTCCGACCTTGACGCCGGCGCGCGCCTGCATTGCATGGATGCCGTCACCGTGGTGGAGCAGGTGCTGCGCGAGCACATCCTGCCCGCCAAGATCAACCTCGCTGCGCTCGGTAACATGGTGCCGCACCTGCACTGGCATGTGATCGCGCGCTTCGGCTGGGACAGCCACTTCCCGGCACCGGTCTGGGCCGCCTCCCAGCGCGCGAGCGACAGGGCGCAGGAAGACGCGCTGCGCGCGCGCCTGCCCTTGCTGGACGAGCGCCTGCGCGACGCACTGGCCCGGTGGGCGGCCTGACGCCGCTTTGAACAGGCTCTTTAGGACCGTGATGTGTCCCGCAGGCGCAGAGCGATCAGCGGCGCGAACACGGTCACCAGCAACACCAGCGGCCAGAGGTTGCCATCCTGGAAGGTATAGGCCTCCAGCAGCACGGGCCAGGGCTTTCCCTGCAGGCGTCCAAAACCAAACTCGAAACAGAGCGTCAGCAGCAGCCAGAGAACCCCGGTGCGCAGTGCCTGTGGCCTGCTGCGGACCCCGAGCCAGCGCAGGCAGCCCAGCGCCACTGCCAGGATCAGGAGCGCCAGCAGCACGCCGCTGACCAGGTAGGCCGGGGTGGTGCCCAGGAGTGGCAGCAGTGCGGCTTCGCGGAAGCCGCCGTTGGCGATGGCGCCCAGCAGAATCAGGAACCAGACCGCGAGGGATTTCAGAAAGCGCATGGTCATTGCAGGGAGGCGCGCCCGGGGGCGGCCACCCCGAGGGGAGGGACATGCATGCTACAACCGCCGCGCCGCAGTGGGACAATGGCGCCTGGTTTCGGCAATTTTTTGACAGGTATTTCCCCATGGCAGGTCTGAAAGCGGGTTCGCCCACCCCCCAGTCGATCACGGTGCACGGCCAATCGCGTGTGCTGGAGGTGGCGTTTTCCGATGGCGCGGCGTTCCGCATTCCGTTCGAGCTGATGCGTGTCTATTCACCGTCGGCCGAGGTGGCGGGCCACGGCCCGGGCCAGGAGGTGCTGCAGACCGGCAAGCGCAACGTGACGCTGGAAAGCCTGGAGCCCGTGGGCAATTACGCCGTCCAGCCCACGTTTTCTGACGGGCACGACACGGGCATCTTCTCCTGGGATTACCTCTACGAACTGGGCCGGCGCCAGGACGAGCTGTGGGCGGACTACCTCGCGCGCCTGGAGGCCGCAGGCGCCGACCGCGATACGCCCATGCCCGCCAAGGCGGCAGGCCTGTCTGGTTCGGGCTGCGGAAGCCATTGAGGAATGGCTGTGTAGCAACGCTTGGTTGCTACTTATTCAGTAGCTTCTCACGCTTTATTGATGGGCGTTTCAAGCACTTTTTGTTCAAATATCGATACCCAACGCGTTCGCAGGGTTGTCGCGATACCAGATAGCATTCAAACCATGAGTACCACGCATTTCGGATTCCAGTCGGTCGACGAGAAGGACAAGGCGCGCCGCGTGCGCGGCGTGTTCGATTCGGTCGCGTCCAAGTACGACGTGATGAACGACCTTATGTCCGGCGGCCTGCACCGCGCCTGGAAGGCCTACACCGTGATGGTGGCCAACCTGCGCGAAGGCAGCCAGGTGCTGGATATTGCCGGAGGTACGGGCGATCTGTCCCTGGCGTTCGCGCGCAAGGTCGGCGCCACGGGCCGCGTGGTGCATACCGACATCAACGAGGCCATGCTGCGCGTGGGCCGCAACCGCCTGATCGACGCAGGCCTGGTGCTGCCCACCCTGGTGTGCGACGCCGAGAGCCTGCCCTTCCCCGACAACCATTTCGACGTGGTCAGCGTGGCCTTCGGCCTGCGCAACATGACGCACAAGGACGTGGCCCTGAAAGAGATGTGCCGCGTGCTCAAGCCCGGCGGTAAGCTCCTGGTGCTCGAGTTCTCCAAGGTGGCCAAGCCGCTGACCAAGGCCTACGACTGGTATTCGTTCAACATCCTGCCCAAGCTGGGCCAGATGATCGCGGGCGACGCCGAGAGCTACCGCTACCTGGCCGAATCCATTCGCATGCACCCCGGCCAGGAAGAGCTCAAGCAGCTCCTGCACCAGGCCGGTTTTGGCCATGTGGACTATCACAACATGACGGGCGGCATCGTGGCCCTGCATGTCGGAATCAAATGTTGAAATCCAGGAGACTTGTGATGAAAAAACTCTTGCCTGCCCTGTTTGTGGCGGTTTTGATGGTGCTGCACCCCGATGCCGAAGCCAAGCGCATGGGCGGAGGCAAGTCGTTCGGCCAGCAGTCGAGCAACGTAACACAGCGCAACGCTACGCCACCCACGTCGCCCACGGCACCCACCCAGAACGCCGCCACGGCGCCCGCCAAGCCCGGTGCGCCGGCGGCGGCCCCTGCGGCAGCACCCAAGAAGCCCTGGGGCGCCATGCTGGGCGGCCTGGCGGCAGGTCTGGGCCTGGCCTGGCTGGCCCATTCGCTCGGCATGGGTGAGGGCTTTGCGCAATTCTTGATGATCGCCCTGCTGGCCGTCGCGGCCTTTGCGGTGTTCAAGATGGTCATGCGCTCCCGCAAGGGCGCGGCTGCCGCGCAGGGTGGTGCGCCGTTTGCCTTTCAGGGAGCCGGGGCCGGTGCTGGCACGCCCGCCGAGGCGTCCATGCCCCGCTCCTACAGCCCCGACAAGGTCGGCAACGACGCCTCTGCCCGCCCCTGGGAGCGCAGCAGCATGGCCTTTGATGCCGCGCGCCAGCCGGCCGGCGGCGGTACGGTGATCGGCTCGGCTTTGGCCGGCGCGCAGAACTGGGGCGTGCCCGAGGGCTTTGACGTGGCCGGCTTCACCGAAGCGGCCAAGCGCAATTTCATCACGCTCCAGGCCGCCTGGGACTGTTCCGACGTGGCCACGCTGCGCTCCATGATGACCGATACCATGCTGAGCGAGATCCGTGCCCAGCTGGCCGAGCGCGAAACGCATGGCGGCGAGCAGCCCAACCAGACCGACGTGGTCATGATCGAAGCCCAGTTGCTGGGTATCGAAGACCTGGGCGATGCCTACATGGCCAGCGTCGAGTTCTCCGGCATGATCCGCGAGGAGCCCTCCGCAGGCCCCAGCCCCTTCCGCGAGGTCTGGAACATGTCCAAGCCCAAGAGCGGCACGAGCGGCTGGCTGGTGGCGGGCGTGCAGGCACTGCAGTGATTTGAGGGACATGCGCGCCCAGCGCGCGCGGTTCAGGGAATAATCGGGGACTATGGCAACACAGTCCCCTTTTTCTTTTCTTGGCGGTGTTTTCGAGCGCATCGCCGCCGGTCCGCAGCCGCCCCAGTGGCTGGTGCACGAGGTGCAGCACCGCGTGGTGCTGCTGCTCAACCATGTGCTGATGCAGGAAAGCGTGGCCATGCAGCGGCTGCAGCCCCAGCGCGGCCGGGTGGTGCGCGTGCAGTGGCGCCAGTTTTTCATGGCCCTGCAGGTCACGCCCGCAGGGCTGTTTGACATGGCCCCCGAGGCGGCCACGCCCGACCTGCGCCTGGAAGTGACCCAGTCATCACCACTCGACCTGGCCCAGGCCGCACTGCGGGGCGAGCGCCCGGCGGTGCGCATCGATGGCGACGTGCAGTTTGCCGGCGACATTCAATGGCTGGCCGACAACCTGCGCTGGGATCTGGAAGAAGACCTGGCCCGCTTGATGGGTGACGTGCCTGCGCACACCCTCTCCAGCGTGGCGCGCAGTGCCGTCCAGGCCCTGCGCAGCTTCGTTCAGGGCCGGGTGTCGCCTGCCGGCGGTGCCTCTGCGTGGTCCGTGGACCGCACCATTCCATGAAGCGCTTCTTTCGTGGCGCCACCATCGTCTGGGTGGTGCTGCGCTTTGGCCTTGATGAGTTGGTGTTGACCAGCCTGGGCAAGCCTTGGCTGCGCCGGCTGGCCGGTATCCTGGCGGTGGGGCGCGATCTGCGCGCACCCCGGGGGCAGCGCCTGCGCGAGGCGCTCGAGCGCCTGGGGCCCATTTTCGTCAAGTTCGGCCAGGTGCTGTCCACCCGGCGCGACCTCATGCCGCCCGATATCGCGGACGAGTTGGCGCTGCTGCAGGACCGTGTTCCGCCTTTTGATTCCGCCGTGGCCGTGGCCACCATCGAGCGGGCATTTCGCCGCCCGATCGGCGAGGTGTTCGAGAGCTTCGAGCGCGAGCCCGTGGCCAGTGCCTCGATTGCCCAGGTGCACTTTGCCACCCTTCTGGACCGCCAGGGGGCTCGCCACGAGGTGGCGGTGAAGGTGCTGCGCCCCGGCATGCTGCCCGTGATCGAAAAAGACCTGAGCCTGATGCGCATGATGGCGGGCTGGGTGGAAAGCCTCTCGGCCGACGGCAAACGTCTCAAGCCGCGCGAGGTGGTGGCCGAGTTCGACAACTACCTGCACGACGAGCTGGACCTGGTGCGCGAAGCCGCCAACGCTGCCCAGCTGCGCCGCAACATGGAGGGGCTGAACCTGGTCGAGGTGCCGGTGATCCACTGGGACTTCTGCCACCCCGAGGTCATGGTGATGGAGCGCATGAACGGCGTGCCCATCAGCCAGGTCGAGCGCCTGCGCGAGGCGGGTGTCGATATTCCGAAGCTGGCGCGCGACGGCGTCACCATCTTCTTCACCCAGGTGTTCCGCGACGGCTTCTTTCATGCCGACATGCACCCCGGAAACATCATGGTGAGCCTGGCGCCCGCCACGTTCGGGCGCTATATCTCGCTCGACTTCGGTATCGTCGGCACGCTGACCGAGTCCGACAAGGAGTATCTGGCGCAGAACTTCGTGGCGTTTTTCCGCCGTGACTACAAGCGCGTGGCCGAGCTGCACATCGAGAGCGGCTGGGTGCCGCCCGAAACCCGCGTGAACGAGCTGGAGGCCGCGGTGCGAACGGTGTGCGAGCCGTATTTCGACCGCCCGCTCAAGGAAATCTCGCTCGGCATGGTGCTCATGCGCCTGTTCCAGACCTCGCGCCGCTTCAATGTCGAAATCCAGCCCCAGCTGGTGCTGCTGCAGAAAACGCTGCTCAACATCGAGGGGCTGGGCCGCCAGCTCGACCCGGATCTGGATTTGTGGAGCACCGCCAAGCCCTTCCTCGAAAAGTGGATGCTGGAGCAACTGGGGCCCCAGCGGTTCAAGCGCGAGCTGCAGACCCAGGCGCCGCATTACGCCAAGATACTGCCCTCGCTGCCCCGGCTTTTGCACGACTTTTTGCAGCACCCGCCGGGGCGCAAGCAGAACCAGGAGCTGCTGGAACTGCTCAGGGAACAAAAACGCACCAACCGCCTGTTGCAGGGCCTGATGTACGGTGGCCTGGGCTTCGTGCTGGGCCTGATCGTCATGCAGGTCATCGTGCGGGTGCGGGTTTTCTAGGGAGTTGCCCCCAGCCCATTGACTGCGCAGCGCAGCCGCAACCCGGATGCACGGATAATGCGCGTCGTTTTGTCTTAACACCCACCTTGATCGCGGAGCGGCGCATGCTGGTCACCTTCATTGTTCTGTATTTGCTGGCTTCCATTGCCATCGGCCTGTATGCCGCGACGCGCGTGCACAACACGGCCGACTACGCCGTTGCAGGGCGCAGCCTGCCGCTGGCGGTGGTGATCGCCACCACGTTCGCCACATGGTTCGGGTCGGAGACCGTTCTGGGGGTGTCTGCCCGCTTCATCGACGAAGGCCTGGGGGGTGTGGTGGAGGACCCGTTCGGCGCTTCCATGTGCCTGATTCTGGTGGGCCTGTTCTTTGCCTACCGCCTGTACCAGAAGAACCTGATCACCCTGGGCGACTACTACCGCCTGCGCTTTGGCCGCACCATCGAAGTGCTGTGCTCCTGCATCATCATGTTCAGCTATCTGGGCTGGGTGGCTGCGCAGATCACGGCGCTGGGTCTGGTGTTCAACCTGCTGACCCAGGGCGCCATTTCGGTCACCGCCGGCATGGTGCTGGGCACGGCCATCGTGCTGATCTACACGCTGTATGGCGGCATGTGGTCGGTGGCCATGACCGACTTCGTGCAGATGATCGTGATTGCGCTGGGGCTGCTGGCCATTGCCTGGTTTGCTGCCGACCTGGCCGGTGGCGCGGGCAAGGTGATCGACTTTGCCGCGCGCGAGGGCAAGTTCCAGTTTTTCCCCAAGGATGGCGGGTTCAAGGAATGGACCTTCTTCTTTGCTGCCGCCATCACCATGATGCTGGGCTCCATTCCGCAGCAGGATGTGTTCCAGCGCGTCATGTCGTCCGACAGCGCCCGTACGGCGCGCATTGGCCCGGTCATTGGCGGGGTGCTCTACCTGCTGTTTGCCTTCATCCCGATGTTCGTGGTGGCCTCTGCCGTGCTGATCATGCCTGAGACGGCACAGGCGCTTCTCAAGGACGACCCGCAGAAGGTGTTGCCCACACTGGTGATGGAGCGCATGCCTCTGGTGCTGCAGATCGCCTTTTTCGGGGCACTGCTGTCGGCCATCATGTCCACGGCCTCTGCCACCTTGCTGGCGCCTTCCACCACCTTCGTCGAAAACATCCTGCGCAACCTGCGCCCGGGTATGAGCGACGAGGTCACGCTCAAGGCGATGCGCATTTCGGTGCTGGTGTTCACGGCCTGTGTGCTGACCTATGCCATCACCATGCAGGGCACGTCCATCTATGAAATGGTGTCGGGGGCCTACCAGGTGCCGCTGGTGGGGGCTTTCGTGCCACTGGTGTTCGGGCTTTACTGGAAGCGCGCCACCACCCAGGGTGCGTTGATGGCCGTCGCCATGGGCCTGGGCGTCTGGCTGCTGTTCGTGGCCAGCGCATCTCTGTCCGAGGCCTTTCCGCAGCAGCTGGCGGGCGTGCTGGCGGCGCTGGTCGGCATGGTGGCGGGGTCTCTACTGCCGCAGTTCGTCCCCGACCACAAGGGCCACGTGCACCACTACGAAGGCAGCCCGGCCTGACAGCGCCGGGCGCCGCCCTTGCGGCGAAGGCGGTGGTGGGCGCGCCGCCTATAATCGAGGGTTTTGCACTTTCCCTCAACACTCTCGTCATGCCTATTTACGCCTACAAATGCGGCTCCTGTGGCCATGCCAAGGATGTGCTGCAAAAACTCTCCGATCCCCTGCTCACGGTCTGCCCCGCCTGTGGCGCCGAGGCTTTTTCCAAGCAGATCACGGCAGCGGGCTTTCAGCTCAAGGGTTCGGGCTGGTACGCCACCGATTTCCGCGGCGGCAGCGGCGGCACTGCCGCGCCGGCCTCCGAGCCCCAGGGCACCAGTGCCGAGCCGGCCGTAGCGTCCCAGCCGTCCTGTGCCGGTTGTCCGTCTGCAGTTGCGAGCAGCAGCGCGGCGTCCACCAGCTGACCCTGCCCGATGGCACCCTTGCGTAAATGGTTTTTCACCGGTTTGCTGGTGATCGTTCCGGGAGCGATCACCATTGCGGTGCTCAACTGGATCGTCGGGGTGCTCGATCAGACGCTCCTGATCCTGCCCCAGGCCTGGCACCCCGACCGGGTTCTGGGTTTTCACATTCCCGGATTTGGTGTTTTGCTCACCCTGGTGATCCTGCTGGTGGTGGGGGCCACAGCCAGCAATTTCGCCGGGCGCAAACTGGTGGAATGGGGCGATCGGCTGGTCAGCCGCATCCCGGTGGTGCGCTCCATCTACTCCAGCGTCAAGCAGGTGTCCGACACCCTGTTCTCCGAGGGCGGCAACGCTTTTCGCACCGCCGTGCTGGTGCAGTGGCCGCGCGAGGGCGTCTGGACGGTGGCGTTCATTACCGGGACGCCCAACGGCGAGGTTGCGGCCTATCTGCGTGACGAGTTTGTCAGTGTGTATGTTCCTACCACGCCCAATCCCACGGGCGGTTATTTCGTGATGGTGCGCAAAAGCGACTGTGTCGAGCTCGACATGAGCGTGGACGCTGCCTTGCGCTATATCGTCTCGATGGGCGTGGTTGCGCCCGCCGATCCTCTTTCTGAAACACCCAAGTAAACCTTGATCAATGCGCCTTTGACGGCGCCGGAAGTTCTGCCATGGCCATGCGTTCCCACTATTGCGGTCTTGTGACCGAAGCCCTCCTGGGCCAAACCGTCACCCTGTCGGGCTGGGTGAACCGCCGCCGTGACCATGGCGGCGTGATCTTCATCGACCTGCGCGACCGCGAAGGCTATGTACAGGTGGTGTGCGACCCCGACCGCGCCGAGATGTTCAAGGTCGCCGAAGGCGTGCGCAACGAGTTCTGCGTGCAGGTCAAGGGCGTGGTGCGCGCACGCCCCGCCGGCACCACCAACGACAAGCTCAAGACCGGCCAGATCGAGGTGCTGTGCCACGAGCTGAACGTGCTCAACCCCTCGGTCACGCCCCCGTTCCAGATCGACGAGGAAAACCTGTCGGAGACGACGCGCCTCACGCACCGCGTGCTCGACCTGCGTCGCCCCTACATGCAGAACAACCTGATGCTGCGTTACCGCGTGACCATGGAAGTGCGCAAGTTCCTCGACGCCAACGGTTTCGTCGACATCGAGACCCCCATGCTCACCAAGAGCACGCCTGAGGGCGCGCGCGACTACCTCGTGCCCAGCCGCGTGCACGACGGCCAGTTCTTCGCGCTGCCTCAGTCGCCCCAGCTGTTCAAGCAGCTGCTGATGGTGGCCGGCTTTGACCGCTACTACCAGATCACCAAGTGCTTCCGTGACGAAGACCTGCGCGCCGACCGCCAGCCCGAGTTCACCCAGATCGATATCGAAACCTCGTTCATGGAAGAGCAGGACATCCGCGACATGTTCCAGGGCATGATCAAGACGGTGTTCCAGAACACGCTGGGCGTGGATCTGGGCGAGTTCCCGGTCATGACCTACCAGGACGCGGCCTTCCGCTTCGGCTCCGACAAGCCCGACCTGCGCGTCAAGCTCGAATTCACCGAGCTGACCGACGTGATGAAGGACGTGGACTTCAAGGTGTTCTCCGGCGCGGCCAACATGAAGGGCGGCCGCGTGGTGGCCTTGCGCGTGCCCGGCGGTGCCCGTGAAGAGGGCGGCCTGTCGCGCGGCGAGATCGACGGCTACACCGAGTTCGTGAAGATCTACGGCGCCAAGGGCCTGGCCTACATCAAGGTGAACGAGCTGGTCAAGGGCCGTGACGGCCTGCAGAGCCCCATCGTGAAGAACATCCACGACGCCGCCATCGCCGAGATCCTGAAGCGCACCGGCGCGCAGGATGGCGACCTGATGTTCTTCGGCGCCGACAAGGAAAAGATCGTCAACGACGCCATCGGCGCGCTGCGCATCAAGATCGGCCACAGCGAATTCGGCAAGAAGAATGGCCTTTTCGAGGACCGCTGGGCGCCGCTGTGGGTGGTGGACTTCCCGATGTTCGAGCACGACGAGGAAAACGACCGCTGGGTTGCCGTGCACCACCCCTTCACCGCCCCGAAGGACGGCCACGAGGATTACATGGTCACCGCGCCCGAGAAGTGCATCTCCAAGGGCTACGACATGGTCCTGAACGGCTGGGAAATGGGTGGCGGGTCTGTGCGTATCCACCGCGCCGACGTGCAGCAAAAAGTGTTTGACGCCCTGAAGATCACGCCCGAGGAAGCCCAGCAGAAGTTCGGCTTCCTGCTCGACGCCCTGCAATACGGCGCGCCCCCGCACGGTGGCCTGGCCTTCGGCCTGGACCGCATCGTCACGCTGATGACGGGCGCCGAGTCGATCCGCGACGTGATTGCCTTCCCCAAGACCCAGCGCGCCCAGTGCCTGCTGACGCAGGCGCCATCGCCCGTGGACGAAAAGCAGTTGCGCGAGCTGCACATCCGCCTGCGCAACCCCGACGGCATAAAGGCCACGGCCTGAGCCAGGCCTTGGGGCAGAATCGAGGGCGCCTTCGGGTGCCCTTTTTTCATGGCGCACGCGCCGCTTGACTGACCGAGGATGAACGTGGCCCGAGATTGCTTGAAAACGACCTGCGTGGTGCTGCTGGCGGCGCTGGCTATGACGGCCTGCGGAGAGAAAAAAACCGAACTGGGCCAGGGCGGCTCGGTGGTCACCGGTTCGGCCGGACCGCAGGGCGCGCAGAACGCGGCGCGCGAGCTGGTGCGCTGCGACGCGCCCGTGGCCACGCTGGCGCTGGCCGAGAACCCCAACGGCTACGTGATGGGCGGCGGCTACCAGCTACTGGCCTCCCCGGTGCCTCTGGTCAAGCTGCTGGCGCAGCAGAGCGGGTGTTTCCGTGTGGTGGACCGCGCGGCCGGCCTGCGCGGCACCCTGCAGGAGCAGGAGCTGCGTGAGTCGGGCGTGCTGCGCAAGAACACCACCGTGGCCCAAGGCAAGGGCTACGAGGCGCAGTACACGCTCACGCCCAGCCTGACTTTCAGCGAACAGGATGCGGGGCGCGGGCTGGCGGGCCTGATGGGCATGATTCCGGTGCTGCGTGACATGGCGGGCCTGATCGGGCTGGCCGAGCAGGTCAAGCTCAAGGAGGCGCAGACGGCGCTGCTGCTGTCTGACAACGAAACCACCGAGCAGGTGGCGGCGGCCACAGGTTCAGCGCGCACCACCGACCTCGGCGTGGCCGGCATTGCGTTTGGCAAGCTCGGTGGTGCGGCAGGCGCAGGCTGGAGCAACACCAACGAGGGCAAGGTGATCGCGGCGGCCTTCCTCGACGCACACAACCAGCTCGTGGGGCAGGTGCGGGCCCTGCAGGCCAAGGAGCTGCCGCCGCCGGTACCCGTGCACGCGGGCGCGCAGAAGGCCCGTGGCGGCTGAACCGGGTGGGGGCGCGGCGCCCCGGCCTTTCAAGATTCCCGAATCGGTGCTGGTGGTGATCCACACCGCCGCGCTCGACGTGCTGCTGATCCGCCGCGCCGATGCGCCCGAGTTCTGGCAATCGGTCACCGGCAGCAAGGATGTGCCGGAAGAAGATTTTCGCGCCACCGCCGTGCGCGAGGTGTGGGAAGAAACCGGCATCGACGCCCAGGCGCCCGGCTGCATCCTGTGCGACTGGCATCTGGAGAACGTCTACAGCATCTACCCGCAATGGCTGCACCGCTATGCGCCGGGCGTGCGCGAGAACACCGAGCACCTGTTCAGCCTCGAAGTACCGGCCGGCACGCCTGTGACCCTGCACCCGCGCGAGCATGTGGCATGGCGCTGGCTGCCGTGGCGGGAGGCTGCCGATGCCTGCTATTCGCCCTCTAACGCCGAAGCCTGCCTGCTGTTGCCCCGGTTTGTCGGTGCGGGCTAGGCTTCCGGGTGCCATGTGCGCGAGAATGGTCGAATGGAAAAAGACGATATCTTGCGCGTGGCCACGTACAACATCCACAAGGGCGTGCAGGGCATCGGTCCTGCCCGGCGGCTGGAGATCCACAACCTGGGATTGGCCGTGGAGCAGTTTGACGCCGACATCGTCTGCCTGCAGGAGGTGCGCAAGCTCCACCGGCGCGAGGCGACCTACTTCCAGCGCTGGCCCGAGCTGCCCCAGGCCGACTACCTGGCGCCCGAGGGCTACGAGGCCATCTACCGCACCAATGCCATCACCCGCCATGGCGAGCATGGCAATGCCCTGCTCTCCCGCTGGCCGGTGATCGGGCACAGGCACGAGGATATTTCGGACCACCGCTTTGAGCAGCGTGGTCTGTTGCATGTAGAGGTGGAAGTCAGTGGCCGCCGCATCCATGCCATCGTGGTGCACCTGGGGCTGATTCCTGGCAGCCGGGTGCGGCAGGTCGGGCAGCTCCAACGTTTCATTGAGCGAGAGGTGCCTGCGCGGGAGCCGCTGATTGTGGCCGGTGACTTCAATGACTGGGAGCCCCAGCTGCGGCGTACGTTGGCCGGGTATGGCCTGCACGAGTATGAAGAGCCGCGCGCCTTCACCTACCCCGCGCGGCTGCCCCTGGCTCAGCTGGACCACATCTATGCACGGGGGCTGACCCCGGTGGGGCTGCATGTGCCACGCGGCCGCGCCTGGTGGCGCATGTCCGACCATCTGCCGCTGATCGCCGAGTTCAAGCTCTGAGAAGGTGTGAACGAACCCGCCATGCCCGCTCATTCCGCCAAAACACACCCGCTCGTCGTTGCAAATGCTCGCCATAGCACGCGCTTGTGGCTTGCTTTGCGCCTAGATCGGCCGCGTTTTCGCGGCGTGCTCGGGCACGCCGAATTCATTCAGACTTTCTGAGATGGCGCAGGAGATCGACTATGCACACGACCACCGGGTGCGCCTGCTGCAGGGAGCGCAGGAGCTGTTCCCGGCGCTGATTGCCGCCATGGATGCGGCGCTGTCCGACATCCAGTTCGAAACCTATATCTTTGATTTCACGGGCGAGGGCGCCCGCGTGGCAGAGGCGCTGATCCGCGCGGCGCAGCGCGGCGTGCACACCCATCTGGTGGTCGACGGTGTGGGCACCGGGCGGCTGCCACAGGCCTGGGCCGACCGCATGGATGCGGCAGGCGTGCTGCTGCGCGTGTATTCGCCGCTCGGGCCGCTGGGCCTCATGCTGCCGCACCGCTGGCGCCGGCTGCACCGCAAGCTGTGCGTGGTCGATGGTCGGCTGCTGTTCTGCGGTGGTATCAATGTGCTGGACGACTTCCATGATCCGAACCATGGAGCACTGGCGGCTCCCCGCTTTGACTTTGCCGTGGAAACCACCGGCAGCCTGGTCGCCCCGGCCAGCGACGCCATGGAGCAGCTCTGGTGGCGCATGCAGGCGGTGCGCGACGCCCGCCAGCGCCGCCTGCCCGAAGCCATCCAGGCCCTGCGCGCCGCCAGCGCGGCCCGCCACGGGACGCCATCGCCAGACTCGGCACCGCCCGTGCGCGCCGCCTTGCTGCTGCGCGACAACGTGCGCCACCGCAGCCGCATCGAGAAGGCCTACCGCCGCGCCATTGCGGGGGCACGCGAGGAGATCATCATTGCCAACGCCTACTTCCTGCCCGGCGGCAAGTTGCGCCGCGCGCTGGTGCTGGCTGCGCGCCGGGGGGTGCGCGTGCGCCTGCTGCTGCAGGGGCGCTACGAATACTTCATGCAGTACCACGCGGCGCGGCCGGTCTATGGCTCCCTGCTCCAGGCGGGGGTCGAGATCCATGAATACGAGCCCAGTTTTCTGCACGCCAAGGTGGCGGTGATCGACGCGCACGGCTCCCGGCCGTGGGCTACCGTAGGGTCGTCCAACCTCGATCCGCTGAGCCTGCTGCTGGCGCGCGAGGCCAATGTGGTGGTGGAGGATGCGGCCTTCGCCAGGGACTTGCGCCAGCGCCTGGAGCACGCCATGCAGCATGAGGGGCGACTGCTCGACCCCGCACGGTTTGCGCAGCGCTCGTGGCGAGAGCGTGCCCTCGACCGCGTGGCCTTTGCGCTGATGCGGCTGGCGCTGTGGGTCACGGGCAACCGGTACTGAGAGGTTGAGAGTCTTTCATCCATGCCCGCCTTGCACGCCAAAACACACCGGCTCGTCGTTGCAAATACTCGCCATAGCCCGCGCTATGGCTGCGTTTTGCGCCTAGATCCGGTGCGTTGTGGCGCGCCTTTCGGGTACGGCCGAAAAACTCTCAGCCTCTGAGCCCGCAGGTTTCCTGATCGCTATGATAAACATAGCTGCAGACGCTTTATCAGCAAGCGCAAAGTGCCAAAACCCCTCTAAAACAGCGGGCGTCATTCGCTGTTACCATTCCTGCATCTTCAGACAACGTGCCGCAGACATGAACCCAGCCCACCCCGACGAAGGAACGCCTGTTTCCGTCAAGATCCGTGAGCGGATCGTCGCGGCGCGCAAGCGCTTCAACGCCAACGACAACATTGCCGAGTTCATCGAGCCGGGTGAGCTCGAAAAGCTGCTCGACGAGGTCGAAGGGAAGATGCAGGGCGTGCTCGACAGCCTGATCATCCACACCGAGGGCGACCACAACACCCAGAACACGGCGCGCCGCGTTGCCAAGATGTACCTGAACGAGGTCTTCAAGGGCCGTTATGTCGAGCAGCCCCCGATCACCGAATTTCCCAACGCCGAGCACCTCAACGAACTGATGATCGTCGGCCCGCTGACGGTGCGCAGCGCCTGCAGCCACCACTTCTGTCCCGTCATCGGCAAGATCTGGATCGGTGTCATGCCCAACGAGCACACCAACGTGATCGGCCTGTCGAAGTACGCGCGCCTGGTGGACTGGATCATGGGCCGCCCGCAGATCCAGGAAGAAGCCGTGGTGCAACTGGCCGACCTGATCATGGAAAAGACGCAGCCTGACGGCCTGGCCATCGTCATGGAAGCCAGCCACTTCTGCATGTCCTGGCGCGGTGTGCGCGAGATGGACAGCAAGATGATCAACTCCGTGATGCGCGGCGTGTTCCTCAAGGACAGCGCCCTGCGCCGCGAATTCCTCTCCCTCATTCCCGGAAAGTGAACTGACCATGTTGGTACGCCTGCTCTACGCCAGCCGCGCGGTGGACACCTCGCCCGCCGCCATCGAAGCCATCCTCACCCAGTCGCGCCAGCACAACCCGGGCTGCGGCATCACCGGCATCCTGTGCTACGGCGGGGGCATCTTTCTGCAGGCCATCGAGGGCGGGCGCTCGGCGGTCAACGAGCTCTATGGCCACATCCAGCGCGACCCGCGCCACAAAAATGTGGAGCTGCTGCACTACGAAGAGATCGCCGAGCGGCGCTTTGGCGGCTGGACCATGGGGCAGGTCAATCTCAGCAAGCTCAACCACTCGATCCTGCTCAAATACTCCGAAAAGCCCGAGCTCGACCCCTACGCCGTGTCGGGCAAGGTGTCGTTTGCGCTGCTCGAAGAGCTCATGGCCACCGCCTCCATCATCGGCCGCGCATAAACACCGTTCGCTGGCCGTGAGGGCGCCATCGTGGCGCCCTTTGCGCTTTTTAGCCCATGACCCTCAACGCCTTCGCCCTGATCATCCTGGCCGGGCTGATCCATGCGCTCTGGAACATCGCCGCCAAGAAGGCCGGGGGCGATGCGCGCTTTGCCTTCTTCACCTCGGTGCTGATGATGCTGTTCTGGGCGCCGCTGGGCTGGTGGCTGGGGCGCGACGCCGTGCCGCTGTGGGGCGCGGTGGAGTGGGGCTTTATCGTCGCCAGCGGCGTGCTGCACGTGGTGTATTACGTCACGCTCCTGCGCGGCTATCGCAAGGCCGACCTCACGGTGGTGTACCCGCTGGCGCGCGGCACGGGGCCGCTGCTGTCGTCGCTGGTGGCCATCACGCTGCTGGGTGAGCGCATTTCGGCACTTGGGGCGCTGGGCATCGTGGGCGTGGTGGGTGGCGTTTTTCTCATCGCGGGCGGGCCGGGCCTGCTGCGCGCCGCGCATGACCCTGCGGCGCGTGCGCGCGTGCACAAAGGCATCGCCTACGGGCTGCTCACCGGGGCCTTCATCGCCAGCTACACCGTGGTCGACGGTTACGCCGTCAAGGTGCTGCTGATGTCGCCCATCCTGGTGGACTACATGGGTAACTTCGTGCGCGTGGCCCTGCTCGCGCCCGTGGTGCTGCGCGACCCGCGCACCGCCGCCGTGCTCTGGAGCGTGCAGTGGCGCTTTGCGCTGTTGGTGGCCGTGGTCAGCCCGATTGCCTATGTGCTGGTGCTGTTCGCCATGCGCGAGGCACCGCTGTCGCACGTGGCGCCCGCGCGCGAGGTCTCCATGCTGTTTGCCGCCCTGATCGGCGGCCACCTGCTCGGCGAAGGCGACCGGGTGGCGCGCCTGTGCGGCGCGGTGTGCATTGCCCTGGGCGTGACGGCCCTGGCGCTGGGCTGACCATGCAGTGCCCACCGCCCCTGCTGCTGGGGGTCGATTTCTCCAGCAGCCCGAGCCGCCGCAAGCCCATCGTGATGGCCCTGGGCGAGCGCTCTGGGGCGCGTGTGCGCCTGCGCGCGCTGGAGGCGTTTGACACGCTCGATGCCCTGGGCCGCTGGCTCGCTGCACCGGGCCACTGGGTCGGTGGTTTTGACCTGCCCTTCGGCCTGCCGCGCGAGCTGGTGGCCCAGTTGAACTGGCCGCTGGTATGGGAGGACTGCATGCAGCACTACCGCCAGCTCACCCGTGCGCAGATCCGCGACACTTTTGCCGCCTTCTGCGCCGCGCGCCCGGTGGGGGGCAAGTTTGCGCACCGGGCCACCGATCTTCCCGCAGGGTCGAGCCCGAGCATGAAATGGGTCAACCCACCCGTGGCCTACATGCTGCACGCCGGGGTGCCGCTGCTGCTCGATGCCGGCGTGCACCTGCCGGGTCTGCATGCGGGTGACCCGGCGCGTGTGGCGCTGGAAGCCTATCCCGGCCTGCTGGCGCGCGAGGTGCTGCAGCGGCGCAGCTACAAAAGCGACGTCCGCGCGCAGCAGACCAGCGAGCGCCTCATTGCACGCAAAGACCTCGTCACTGCACTGGAGCTGGGCCGCACTCGCCTGGGCCTGCAGCTCCAGCTCAGCCATGCGCAGCGCGACGCACTGGTGGATGATGCGCGCGGCGACCGGCTGGATGCCGTGCTCTGCCTGCTGCAGGCCGCCTGGGCCGATGCGCGCCATGCCGCTGGCGATGCGCTGTACGGCCTGCCGCCTGCGCTGGATCCGCTGGAGGGCTGGATTGTTACCGCTTGAAACCCGTGTGCCGCATGGCCTTCACGATGGTTTTGCACAATGCGCTGGCCTGAACGATGGAGCCTCTCGATGACCCGCCATTTTCTGCCTTCGGTGCAGCGCAGGGCCCTGCGCGGTAGTGCACGGGCTGCTTGCCTGCTGGTGTTGGCTGCGCTGATGGCGCTGCCACCGGTGGCCGGGGCAGGCCCCCTGCGTGACCGCCTGCAGCAGCGCGCTGCCGAACGGGCGGCCACCCAAGAGGATGGTGCTGTGGAGGGCATCGACGAAGGAGGCCTGCGTGCCTCCAGGCGGGTGGAGCTGCCACCTGGTGCGCGCCTGCTGCGCGACGTGGCCTATGGCAGCGACCGACGGCTGCGCATGGATGTCTACCTGCCCGCGCAAGTGCAGGGTGCGCCGGTGCTGCTGCTGGTGCATGGCGGTGGCTGGCGCCATGGCGACAAGGCCCATGGCCGGCTGGTGCAGAACAAGGCGGCGCACTGGGTGGGGCAGGGCGTGGTGCTGGTGTCGGTCAACTACCGCATGCTGCCCGATGCCTTGCCGGACGTGCAGGCCCGCGATGTGGCGCAGGCCCTCGCGCAGGCCCAGCAACAGGCGGCATCGTGGGGCGCTGACGCACGGCGCTTCGTGCTCATGGGGCACTCGGCGGGCGCCCACCTTGTGGCCCTGTTGGCGGCTGCACCCGAAAGCCTGCGCGCAGTGGGCGCGCAGCCGGTGCTGGGCACCGTGCTGCTCGACAGCGGCGCCATGGATGTGGTCCAGACAATGCAGGAACGCCACGCGCCGCTGTTCGATGCCGCTTTCGGATCCGACCCCGCCTTCTGGCGTGCCGCGTCGCCCCAGCACCAGCTGCGGGCGGGTGCGCCACCTCTGCTGGTGGTCTGCTCCAGCCAGCGCCGCACGCCATGCCAGCAGGCGCGCGCGTTTGCTCGGCAGGCCCAGCCGCTCGGCGTGCGCGTGGAGGTGCTGCCGCAGGCGCTGTCGCACGGCGACATCAACGAACAACTGGGGCTTCCCGGCCCCTACACGGCTGCAGTGGAGGGCTTCCTGCGCTCGCTTCCAGGGTGGCTGCTGCGATGAGCGGTGGGCCCGCGCTCCGCTGGCTGCTGGTGGGCCTGGCCCTGTGCGGCGGCTTGGCCCTTGCCGCGCCCGCACCCTGGTACTACTGGCGCAGCAAGGTCGATGGCCACCGCCTGTGCGCGCAGGTGTCGCCCGGCCCGGGCTGGGAGCGCGATGGCGGCCCCTACGAAGGGCCGCTGTGCCAGCCCAGGCGCCGCGTGCTCATCGTGCCCATGCGCTAGCCTGCCGTATGCGGTGCACAATCTCCGCGCACTCCCTTTTCTTTCACGGACCCGCCATGCCCACCCTGGAAACCCTGATCGCCTTCTTTGGCGTTGCCGTCATCCTGGCCCTCACGCCCGGGCCCGACAACATCTTCGTGCTGCTGCAGTCGGCCCAGCGCGGCTGGCGCGCGGGCCTGGCCGTGGTGGTGGGCCTGTGCGCAGGCATTCTGGTGCACACGGCGGCGGTGGCGCTGGGGCTGGCTGCCCTGTTCGCCGCCTCGGCCGTGGCCTTCACCGTGTTGAAGTTCTGCGGCGCCGCCTATCTGGCCTATCTGGCCTGGGGAGCCTTGCGCGCGCCCGCAGCGGTGGCATCGCAGGACGATGGGCCCACGCCGGCCGCCAGCCCGGTCAGCCTCTGGCGCATGGCCGGGCGTGGCGTGGTGATGAACCTGACCAACCCCAAGGTGCTGGTGTTCTTCCTGGCCTTCTTGCCGCAGTTTGCCGACCCTGCTCTGGGCGGCGTGGCACCGCAACTCATGGTGCTGGGCATGGTGTTCATGCTGGCCACACTGCTGGTGTTTGGCGCCATTGCCTGCTTCTCGGGCGTGTTCGGCACGCTCTTGCAGCGCTCGGCGCGGGCGCAGACTGTGCTCAACCGGGTGGCCGGCCTGGTATTCCTGGGCCTGGCGGTGCGTCTGGCGACGGTGGATCGCTAAAGTAAAGCTATGAAAAATATAGCTGTTGGCGCTTGATGGTAGGGCGCTAGAGGCCTATTTTATTGAAATTTCATGCGGGCCGGCCGATAATCGCCGTATGACCGAGCTCATCCTCATCCGCCATGGCGAGACCGACTGGAACCGCGAACTGCGCTTCCAGGGCCAGGTGGATGTGCCGCTCAACGCCACGGGGCACGAACAGGCGCGCCGCCTGGCCCGGCGCATGGCCCGGGAGGCTGTGGCGGTCGACCATCTGGTGAGCAGTGATCTGTTGCGCACCCGGCAGACGGCAGAGCCGGTGCTGCTGGCGTTACTGCCGCAACTGCGCCTCGACGCTCTCACAGACCCCTGTCTGCGCGAGCAGAATTTCGGCATCGTCGATGGCATGCGCGTGCAGGACATCAAGCAGCAGCAACCGGAGGCCTGGGCGCAGTGGCTGCGCTTTCTGCCGGATGGCGGCATGCCCGGCGGCGAGACCACGCGCCAGTTCCACACGCGCGTCATGGCCGCGCTGCACCGCCTGGCGCAGCAGCACGCCGGTCAGACGCTGGTGGTGGTGACGCACGGCGGCGTGCTCGACATGGTATGGCGCACCGCCCGGGGCCTGGGCCTGGAAGGCCCGCGCCAGAGCGACATTCCCAATGCCGCGCTCAACCGCGTGCGCCTGCGCGGCGATGCGATCGATATCCTGCACTGGGCCGACACCCGGCATCTCGACGGCCTGCCGGACCAGCCGGTCTACGACCAGAAGCGTTTGCTGCCCAGCACTGCTTGATCAGGCCCCCGGCGGCGCAGGCCAAGGCTTCTGCGGTCCGCGCAGGTGCTCGAAGGCGCGGGCCACGCGCAGCACGCCCAGGTCGTCGAAGCGTGGTCCGGCGATCTGCAGGCCAATGGGCAGTCCGCCCGTGGTGTAGCCGCAGTTCACCGAGGCAGCGGGCTGCTCGGACATGTTGAATGGCACCGTGAAAGCAATGTGCTCCAGCGGGTGCAGCGGGTTGTTGGTGGGTGCGGGCAGTTCGGCCGCGAATGCGGGCATGGGTGCCACGGGCGATACCACGTAATCCAAATCGGCGCAGGCGCGCACCGTGGCTACGCGCGTGGCGTGAAACTGCTGGCTGGCGTGGAACAGCTCCGCGCCGCCCATGCCCGCCACGCTGTCGGCCCAGTCACGGATGAAAGGGAGCACGCGCGCCTTGCGCTCGGGCGGCAGGGTGGCCATGTCGAGGTGCGAGCGCATGCGCCAGAAATGGTCCATGCCGTCGAGCATCTCCCGTGTCAGGAAGGGACGCATGGGGACGATGTGGGCGCCTGCACGCTCCAGCAGGGTGGCGGCGTGCTCGACGGTAGCACGCACCTCGGGCTCTACCGGCAGACCGCAGCCGGCATCCAGCAGCAGGCCGATGCGCAGACCGCGCACATGCTCCGGTCCGCGCTCGAAATCCTGCCAGGCGATGGTCTGCGGCGGCAGTGACATGCTGTCGCGCGCGTCGGGCTGGCTCAACACCTGCATCATCAGTGCAGCGTCGTGCACCGTGCGCGTCATGGGGCCGGCGGCGCGGCCGGTGTAGGGCGGGTCGATGGGGATGCGGCCCAAGCTGGGCTTGAGCGTGAAGATGCCGCACCAGCCCGCCGGCAGGCGCAGCGAACCGCCAATGTCGGTGCCGACATGCAGCGGGCCGTAGCCTGCGGCGGCTGCGGCGCCCGCGCCGGCGCTGGAGCCCCCGGGCCCTTTGCTCAGGTCCCAGGGGTTGCGCGCCAGCGCATGGAAGCTCGACAGGCCCGAGGAGAGCATGCCGTAATCCGGCATGGTGGTTTTGGCCACGAGCACAGCCCCGGCCTCGCGCAGGCGCGCCGCCGGGGGCGCATCGTCGGGTGCGGGGTACAGCTCCACGGCGGCCGTGCCCAGCGGGGTTGGGTCGCCGCGCGTGGCGATGTTGTCCTTGAGTGTGCAGGGCACGCCGTCGAGCAGGCCCTGCGGCGCGCCGCGCAGCCAGCGGGCCTCGGAGGCGCGCGCTTGCGCCAGGGCGGCGTCAGGGCGTAGCAGCCAGGTGGCGTGCAGGTGCGGCTCCCAGCGGTCGATGTGCTCCAGCACGGCCTGCGTCACCTCCACGGGCGAGAGCGTGTGCTGGCGGTAGGCTGCGAGCAGGGCGTGGGCGGGCAGGTCGTGCAGGGCGGTCGAGTCTTGCATCGGTGGGCAGGGAGGAGGGGAGGGAGCCGTCGGAGCATAGCGGCAAACCACCCTACTGGCCCAGGTGGGTTCCATGGCGCGGGATAATCACGGCTTTGGGGCTGGCTGCAGCGTGGCCCCTGACCCTGCGGAGCTTGCGATGGCATTGATGATCACCGACGAATGCATCAACTGTGATGTCTGCGAACCTGAATGCCCGAACCAGGCCATCTATCTGGGCGAGAAGATTTACGTGATCGACCCCTCCAAGTGCACCGAATGCGTGGGACATTTCGATGAACCCCAGTGCATGCAGGTGTGCCCCGTGTCGTGCATTCCGGTCGACCCGAACCATGTGGAAAGCCGCGAGACGCTGTGGCAGAAGTTCGAGCGTCTGCAGGCGGCAGTGCGCGTCTGATTGATTTTTGAGTGAAATCAGTGCCTGGCGCCCACTGCGTAAGCGCTGAAAGCTATCAAATCAATAGTTATTCGGTCGTGGCCTCGGGGCGAGGCGGCTTGGGGCGGGGCGGCTTGGTGGTGTGCACCAGCAATGTGGCCTTGTCCATTTCGCCCGCCAGCATCGCAGGCCAGGCCTTGAGACTGTGCGTGATGCTGTCTTCGATCAGCACGCGCTGGTCGGGTGCGGGTTTTTTCAGCACCCAGTTGGCTACTTCGGCCTTGATGCCCGGGTGGCCAATGCCGATGCGCAGGCGCCAGTAGTCGGGCGAACCCAGTTGCGCATGGATGTCGCGCAGGCCGTTGTGGCCCGCATGGCTGCCGCCGCGCTTGAGTTTGGCCTGGCCCGGCGCGATGTCGAGTTCGTCGTGCGCCACCAGAATTTCCTCGGGCGCGATCTTGAAGAAGCGAGCGAGTGCGGCCACCGATTTGCCCGAGAGGTTCATGAAGGTCTGCGGTTCGAGCAGCCAGATGTGCTGGCCGTGCACCGTGGCGCGCGCGGCCAGGCCCCAGTAGCTGCGTTCAGGCTGCAACTGCACCTTGAGCTCGCGCGCCAGTGCGTCGATCCACCAGAAACCGGCGTTGTGGCGGGTGGCTTCGTATTCGGGCCCGGGGTTGCCCAGGCCCACAAACAGTTTGATCATGCGGACAATTATCGGGTGGCAGAAAAGCCAACGGCCCACACAAAGGTGGGCCGTCGAAGAGGGAAGGCAGCTGACGGGCAGCGGCCAGGCCGGGAAGAATTACTTCTTGCCCTTGCCCTTGCCCTTGGCGGGTGCTGCGGCGTCGGCGGCAGGAGCCTCGACTTCCACCACGGGTGCGATCACGGACACCAGGGCAGGGTTGTTCTTCGAGCCGCGCGTCACGGCGCTCACGCCCTTGGGCAGCTTGATGTCCTTGAGGTGCAGCGAGAAGCCCTTCTTCAGGCCGCTCAGGTCGACGGCGATGAACTCGGGCAGGTCGGAAGGCATGCACGAGACGTCAAGTTCGGTCACGATCGGGGTGACCATGCACTTGTCGATCTTCACGGCGGCGGATTCTTCAGCACCGCTGTAATGCACCGGCACCTTCATGTGCAGCTTGGTCTTGGCGTCCACGCGCTGGAAGTCGATGTGCTGCACCATCTGCTTGTAGGGGTGGTATTGCACGTCACGCAGCACGACCTTGCTGGTCTGGCCGTTCACTTCCATGTCCAGCACGCTGGAGTGGAAGGCTTCTTTCTTCAGGGCGTACCACAGGGCGTTGTGGTCCAGTTCGATGGCCTGGGGTTCGGCGGTGCCACCGTAGACGATGCCGGGTGTGCGACCCGAATTGCGCAGACGGCGGCTCGCACCCGTACCTTGCTTGGCGCGCTCAAAAGCGACGAAATTCATAGTAATCTCCGTGAAAAGTGCACCGCGACCAGTGTCACCTTCGTTCAGTAAAAGGGCGCCCGCAAGGGGCGCCCGGCTTTTTGTCGGGACTCAGAACAGGTTGTCCTGGTCCGCAAACAAACTCATCACCGAGTCCCCGCGGGCAATGCGCTGGATCGTCTCGGCGATCAGCGGGGCCACGGAAAGCTGGCGGATCTTGGCGCAGCCGCGGGCGGCGTCGCTCAAGGGAATGGTGTTGGTCACGACCACTTCGTCGAGGGCCGAGCCTTTGGCGATACGTTCGATGGCCGGACCCGAGAAGATCGGGTGCGTGCAGTAGGCGTAGACCTTCTTGGCACCACGCTCCTTGAGCACTTCAGCGGCCTTCACCAGTGTTCCGGCGGTGTCGATCATGTCGTCCATGATGACGCAGTTGCGACCGTCGATTTCTCCGATCACATGCATCACCTCGGACACATTGGCCTTGGGGCGGCGCTTGTCGATGATGGCCAGGTCGCAGCCGAGCTGCTTGGCCAGCGCACGGGCACGCACCACACCACCCACATCGGGCGACACCACAATCAGGTCGTCGTACATCTTCTGGCGCAGATCACCCAGCAGAACGGGAGAGGCGTAGATGTTGTCGACCGGAATATCGAAGAAACCCTGGATCTGGTCGGCATGCAGGTCCATGGTCAGCACGCGAGACACGCCAGCGGCCTGCAACATGTTGGCCACCACCTTGGCCGTGATCGGCACGCGCGTCGAGCGCGGGCGGCGATCCTGGCGGGCATAGCCGAAGTAGGGGATGACGGCGCTGATGCGTTCGGCCGAGGCGCGCTTGAGCGCGTCGACCATGATCAGCAGTTCCATCAGGTTGTCATTGGTCGGCGCGCAGGTGGACTGCACCACGAACACGTCGCGTGCGCGCACGTTCTGGTTGATCTCGACCGTCACTTCCCCGTCAGAGAAGCGGCCCACATGAGCGGCGCCGAGCGTGATGCCCATGTATTGGGCAATTTCAGCCGCCATGCCAGGGTTGGCGTTGCCGGTGAAAACCATGAAGTCGGGATGATTGGCTTGCATGAGCGTCCCAGCGGTCTGAAATTAATGCCTGTACGCGACAAGAGATTTGGCAGGGGAGAAAGGATTCGAACCTTTGCATGCCGGAATCAAAATCCGGTGCCTTAACCAGCTTGGCGACTCCCCTACACGGGTCAGATGCTTGATGGCATCTGACCGAAACTTTCATCTTTTGCCCACCCTGCCAGAGGATGCTGCATCAGATTTTCGCATGCCCTGACCTGCCAGGTGCCGGGGGCACCGCTGAGATCCGTGGCATGTTGCATTTGCGCAAACACTGCACTTCCCGAGCCCGTCATTCTGCCATGCAATCCGAGTGTTTCGAGCCATTCGATGGCTTTTTTCACATCAGGGCACAGTGCTTGAGCGACGTTCTGCAAGTCATTTTGACCGAAGTCATAGTGTGTTGCAGCAAAGCCTAAGATTGTAGCACTATCAGAATCGCGTTTCAAAGCAGCCGATGAAAAAATTTCGCGTGTGTCCAACCCGGCCTCGGGTTTGACCACGGCAAAGCGCCCTTTGGGTAGTTGTCTTGAACCCGTGAGGGGCCGGATGATCTCGCCAATGCCCTCGACCCAGGCATTGTGTCCGCACAGGAAGAAGGGCACATCCGCACCCAGCGTCACGGCAATACGCTGCAGTTCAGGTACGGTCAGCCGAAGGTTCCACATGCGATTGAGTGCCAGCAGCACGGTGGCGGCATCCGACGAGCCTCCTCCCATGCCGGCCTGTGCGGGGATGCGCTTGAGTACACCGATGTGCGCTCCCTGCGGACAGCCCGTGGCTTGCTGCAGTGCGCGCGCTGCTCGCACGGACAGGTCGTCGGCAGGAAGGGGTGAGCCCAGGTCCTCGCGGCTGATATGTCCGTCCGGGCGCAATTCGAAGTGCAGGGTGTCGCACCAGTCGATGAGCATGAACACCGACTGCAGCAGATGGTAGCCATCGGCTCTGCGGCCTGTGATGTGCAGGAACAGGTTCAGCTTGGCGGGCGCAGGAACATCGTAGAGGGTTTGCATGGCGCGGCGTGTCAGCGGTCCAGGGCAATGCGCAACGTGGCGCGGGGCGCTGGCGTGTGGCGTATGGCAGTCAGCCGACCCTGGTCCAGACTGCTCAGGTCGGCTTGCCAGCCGTCTGCATTCGCAAGGGTGCCGTTGAGCCAGTCAAAGAGGGCGGTGATCGGCAAATGCGTGCCGGTGGACTGCCGCAGGAGTGCGTCGAGCGAATCCGATGTTTGAGTTTCGTTGCCGGCAACGAGCGTCGCACGGCCCGGTTCCCAATGCAGACGGGCCAGCACATTGCCCAGTGGGCTGAGCAACACCAGCTCGCCTCGGGCGGGGCTGCCTTGCAGCTCGAAACTGGCAGAGAAGGATTGTGCCGCCTGGTCTTCAACCTGAAGAGCCAGCCTGCCGCTCCAGTGGCCCCCATCGGCATGCGGTGCAGGAAGGGACGGGAGCTGTGCACATCCTGCCAGCCCCCATAGGAGCGGCATGAGGAGCCAGAGGAATACGGTGCGCAGCAGGGCCTGGCGTGCGACGCCGCCACCACGCAAGCGGTTCAAGCCGAACTCGGGCATCAGAGGGAGACCCCAAGGCGTTTGAGCGTTTCCCGCAGGGTTTCATTGTCGGCATTGAGCCGTGCGCTTTCTTTCCAGATGGCCATGGCGCGATCTTTTTCACCCATGCTCCAGAGCACTTCACCGAGATGGGCTGCAATCTCTGCATCGGGGCGGATCTTGTATGCCGTTTCAAGCAGACGACGTGCTTGCTCCAGGTTGCCAAGGCGAAACTCCACCCAGCCCAGGCTGTCGGTGATGAACGGGTCGTCGGGCGCATGGCTCAGTGCCTTCAGCACCAGTTCCCGGGCTTCCGCCAGGCGTATGCCACGCTCTGCGAACGAGTAGCCCAGCGCGTTGTAGGCATGGTGGTAACCTGGCTTGCGCTGCATGATCTGGCGCAGCAGGCGCTCCATGACTTCGTGCCGCCCTGTTTTGTCTGCCAGCATGGCCAGTTCGTATACTAGGTCGTCGTCATCGGGCGTCTGTGCCACCACCTTTTCTTGCAGTGTGTAGGCTTCGTCGAATGCGCGTGCATCGCGCAGCAATTGCACTTCGGCTAGCATGATCATGCGGCGGGCCTCATCCGTGGCGGCAGGCATGCTGCGCAGGAGCGCTCGTGCCTGGGTGAGCTTGCCTTGACGTGCCAGCAGCGATGCCCTGCGGGTCTGCGCACTGAACAGGTCTTTTTCGTTTTCGATGCGGCTCAGCCAGTTCTCAGCGCTGGCAAAGTCTCCGCGTTTTTCGGCGATCTGCGCATGCAGCAGATAGGCGGGCGTCATGCTGACGCGATTGGACTCGCTGTCAGTGGTCGATTCGGCCAGTGCGGTAAAGCGTTGAAGGGAGGCCTCGGCAGCGTCCAGGCTGCCGTCCTGAAACTGGAGTGCGGCTTGCACCAGCCATGCCTGGATCAAGTCGGGCTTGTCCTGGGTGACGATCTGCACTTGCTGTCGCGCTTCGGTATAGCGCTGCAGCTCGAGCAGCAGACGCGCATACGCCATGCGCAACTCCGGCGTTGGCTTGCCCTCCAGGTATCTGCGCAGCAGGGGCTCGGCATCGGTCGTGCCCCCTTCCATCAGTTCCAGAGCCAATACAGCCGGACCGTCGCTGAGCGGATCCAGGCTCTGGCCCCGGCGGGCCGCGTCCAGGGCGCCGGATTTGTTGTCCGCCATCAATCGCATGCGCCCGACGGCCGTCCAGGCCGCCGCGCCGGCGGACGGATCTGCCAGGTCGTTGACCAGTGCCTTTTCCACCACAGTCGCTGCCAGTGTCTTGTCGGAGGCTCTGCGGTACAGCTGTGGCAACGCCAGCAGGGATGCGGCCTTGCCGGGGGCGGGCGCTGTTTCCAGTTCCTGCTTGAGGGGGGCGGCGGTTTCCTCGATACGGTTGAGCGCGATGAGGATTTGAAGAACGTAGCGGTTCGCTTCGCGGGACGTCGGCCAGGCACCCTTCCAGGCCTGAGCCGCCACGAGCGCAGATTCTCCAGAGCGGGACTGCAGGGCGATGTCGGTGGCGCGCTGGTAAAGCCTTTCGTCATTGCTGCGGCGTGCGGCCTCCAGCATGAGGGCGTAACCTGTTCCTGGGTCGCCGCCTCGGGCCAGGATTTCACCAATCAATATTTCGTAGAAAAGGGTGGCATCCAGAAGTGCGGCCGACGGTTTGAGTTCATTGTTCTGGCTGCTGCCTGTTCCTGAGGAGGGCTGGGCCCATGCAGTCGGGGTGCCGGTCGCCAGAACGGTGGCCAGCGTTGCCGCCAGGAGTCGAAAGAAATGGACCATCGGGCCATAATAATCCATGCCCACAAACCCCGACCGAGTCGCTGTCCATGCCTGAGTTGCCCGAGGTTGAGGTGACACGCCGCAGTTTCGCTCAGGCCATCTCTGGCGCGCGTGTTTTGTCGGTTGCACTTGGCAAGCCTCTGCGTTGGCCTTTGGGGTGTGATCCGGTCGACCTTGTCGGCCGTGTTGTCGCGGGAGTGCGCAGACGCGGGAAATATCTACTGCTCGATCTCGATGAAGGACTGCTGTTGGTGCACCTCGGGATGTCCGGGAGCCTGCGTTTCATGCAGGCGCACGCAGCCATGGGGCCTCACGATCACTTTGACATGGTGACTTCCGCCGGGGTTTTGCGCCTGCACGACCCACGTCGTTTTGGTGCCGTGGTGTATGCCTACGGCAACGGCGACCCTGTGATGCATCGCTTGCTGGGCAAGTTGGGGATGGAGCCGCTGTCTGACGATTTCCGGTGGGACGCCTTTTTCTCCGGGTTGCGTTCAAGCCGGGCTCCGATCAAGCAGGTTCTGCTGGCCGGGCGCCTGGTGGTGGGGGTTGGAAACATCTATGCCTCGGAGGCTCTGTTTCTCGCGGGAATCCGTCCCACCATGGAATCTTCACGCATTGGCCCCGTACGGGCCCGCAGGCTGTATGCCGCCATTCGGCAGGTGCTTGAACTGGCGGTGCAGCGGGGCGGCAGCACGTTGCGCAATTTCTCCAGTGCCGACGGCAGTGTGGGGCATTTCCAGAGCGAGGCCCGTGTCTATGGCAGGGAGGGGGCCCCCTGTCATACTTGCGGTACTGCCGTGCGCATGGTGCGCCAGGGGCAGCGCAGCAGCTATTTTTGTCCCCGGTGTCAGCGAGCCTGAGGTTTTCAAACCACGATTGACCGGGCAAATACCGTCTTTCGGGCTTGCGATGCTATATTTTGTGCCTGTCCGTGGGCAGGCCGTCCTTTGAACTCCGGGAGCAACGTGGGACCATCATTCAACGAGCAGTTTGAGCAGCACGGGGCGTGGAGACGTGAGTTTGCCCGACAACTGAAGCAGTTGGGCGACTGGATGACGACCCACGAGCTCATGGATGCTGCGGTCCAGGAGCGTTTGCAGCGTCTGGAGGATCAGGTCCGGACCGACAAGGTCATGGTGGCGTTCGTGGCAGAGTTCTCGCGTGGCAAATCCGAGCTGATCAACGCCATCTTTTTTGCCGACTACGGCCGCAGGATCATGCCTGCCAGCGCAGGTCGGACCACCATGTGCCCCACCGAACTGGGTTATGACCCTTCGGTGGCTCCCTGTTTGCGTTTGCTTCCTATTGACACCCGCTTGCAGCTCAAGAGTCTGGCGGAATGGAGGCTCAAGCCTGATCGCTGGGTAGAGGTCGCCCTGGACATTCACGATGCAGGACAGATCGCCAAAGCGCTAGAGAAAGTCGCGCAGGTCAGTCGTGTCAGCGTGGATGATGCGCGGGCGATGGGCTTTTGGCATGACGAACTGCCGGATGAGAATCCATCGCAGGATGCTCAGGGCATGGTGGAGGTTCCCATGTGGCGCCATGCCCTGATCAATATGCCGCACCCTTTGCTCAAGCAGGGGCTGGTGATCCTCGATACCCCGGGCCTCAATGCCGTGGGTGCCGAGCCTGAGTTGACGGTCAACCTGATTCCGCAGGCGCATGCCGTTGTTTTCATCCTGGGGGCTGATACGGGTGTGACGCGTTCGGACCTCTCCATCTGGCGCGAGCACCTTGTTTCTACGCCAGAAAGCACCGAAGCCCGGCTGGTCGTTCTCAACAAGATCGACACCCTGTGGGACACACTGAATTCGCCCCAGCAGATCCAGGAGCAACTTGAACGGCAATGCCAGACATCGGCAGAAATGCTGGGGGTCCGGCTGGACCAGGTGGTGCCTGTGTCCGCGCAAAAGGGCCTGGTGGCCAAAATCGCCTGTGATGACGTCATGCTTGAAGCCAGCGGCCTGCCGGTGCTGGAAGAGGCCTTGGCCAAAGGAATCATGGGGCAGCGGCAGGCCATCCTGCGTTCTGCCATCGGTGCCGGCATTGCAGGGTTGCGTGCAGAAACCTCGCGGGTGCTCAATATCCGACGACGGGATCTGGATGACCAGATGCTGGAGTTGCGAAGCCTGCGTGGCAAAAATGCGGCGGTCATCGGCTCGATGCGCAACCGGATAGAGCACGAACAGCGTGAGTTCGATCTGAGTGCCACCAAGATCCATGCGGTGCGTGCGGTCCATCTGAAACTGTTGCGTGACGTGTTTCAGCAGCTCGGAACCAAGGCACTCAAGGAACAGTTGACCGATCTGGTGGGTGCGCTCCAACAAAAAGGGCTCAAACTGGGTGTGCGCAAGCAGTATGCCGAGGCGTTCAAAGGTCTCAAGTCCACGCTGGACATGGCTCAGGCCTCAGCTACTGAAATTCACGCCATGCTTGAAGGAACCTTCCGGCAATTGAATGCCGAGTTCGGGTTTTCGCTCCAGGTGCCTGCGGTACCGCAACTGGATCCATTTGCGCTCGATCTGGATCGCATCGAGCAGAGTCACCTCCAGTATCTCAGCGTGGGCAACGCTCTCAAGCTGGTGCAGCCGGAGTTTGCAGAGCGTTTGGGGCGGGCGCTTTCCATGCGATTGCGTGCCGTGTTCGAGTCTGCTGCGAATGATCTTGAACTCTGGAGCAAGTCGGCCACGGCGCAGCTCGATGCCCAGTTGCGGGAGCGCAAACGCAGCTTTTCTCGCCGAATTGAAGCGGTGGATCGTATTCAGCAGGCGGCCAGCGGGCTGGAGGATCGGATTGCCGAAATCGAAGAGGGTGAAGTGGCTTTGGAACGCCTCGATCAGCGCCTTCAGCAGCTGACAGAGCAATTGATGTGCCTGTCCGCCGATGCGACCGATACCGAGCATCACGATGTTTTTGCTCCGGCATGACGGAGTGTGAAAGCGCGGTGGCCACGCGGGTGGTGCGTTGGCAGCAATTGCACGGGCGCAGCCATTTGCCCTGGCAGCAGACGCGAGATCCCTATCGAGTCTGGCTCTCCGAAATCATGCTCCAGCAGACGCAGGTGGGAACGGTGCTGGACTACTACGTACGTTTCCTGGAGCGGTTTCCGGATGTCTCTTCACTGGCGAAGGCCTCTCCGGATGAGGTTCTGGCGCTGTGGAGCGGGCTGGGTTACTACAGCCGTGCGCGCAATCTTCATCGGTGCGCACAGCAGATCGTCGCTGAACATGGCGGGTCCTTCCCCAGTTCTGCACAGACGCTCGCGACGCTGCCGGGGATCGGGCGCTCCACTGCCGGGGCGATCGCGGCTTTCTGCTTTGGTGAGCGTGCGCCCATCCTTGATGCGAACGTGCGCCGTGTTCTTACCCGACTCCTGGGGTTTGGGGACGATCTTGCGATAGCGGCCAATGAGCGCAAGCTCTGGGAGCTGGCGTCCACACTGTTGCCGCAGATCGATTTGCATCATTCCATGCCGCGATATACACAAGGAATGATGGATCTGGGCGCCATGGTTTGTCTGCCGCGCAAGCCGCAGTGCGGGCAATGTCCGCTGCACTCCTGCTGCAAGGCGGGCCTGCAGGGTGATCCTGAAAATTACCCATTCAAGACTCGAAAGGTATTGCGCAAATCCGAATCATGGTGGTTGCTGATTCAGCGCGATTCCACGGAGCGAGTGTGGTTGCACCGACGCCCATCCAGAGGAATCTGGGCAGGTCTGCATTGCCTTCCTGTGTTCCCGGAGCGCCAGGCCTTGATGGATCGCATTCCTCAAGAGATGGTGCCCGGCATTCTTGAAATGCCTGCGGTGCTTCATGTATTGACGCACCGTGATCTCCATCTGCATCCTGTGCAGGTGGGTGCGACCCGACTTCCGCTGCTTTCCGAAGAGGATGGAGGCTGGTTTGAGCGTGCTCAATGGCAACAGCTGGGCTTGCCAGCCCCTGTTCGCAAGCTGCTCGAAGAAGTGGCGTAATCGGTCAAGACAGAGCGCAGCGTCTCAGCGACCATCCAGTTCGCGATGGCGACGCAGCGTGGACCATTTTGGACCGAAAATCTCCGTCAGACGTTCGACCAGATACACAGAGCGGTGCTGCCCTCCAGTACAGCCAATGGCGACAGTGACATAGCTGCGGTGATTCTGGGCCATGGCTACAAGCCAGTGGGACAGGAAAGTTTCAATATGCTTCTGCATGAGCGCCACGTCGGGCTGCTGCTGCAAAAAATCCACCACTTCAGGATCGAGCCCCGTGAGATCACGCAAGTCGGTCTCATAGTGGGGATTGGGGAGCATGCGGACATCAAAGACGAAATCTGCATCCACCGGAATTCCTCGCTTGAATGCGAAGGACTGAAACACCAGCGAGAGCTGGTCTGATGTGGTCGAGATCAGGCTCTTGATATACCCCTGCAGCTGGGATGCGCGGATATTGCTGGTGTCAATGACGTGTGCCTGCTCCCGCAACTCGGCCAGCAACTCCCGCTCCAGTTCGATCACCTGGACCAGCGCACGCTGGCCCTCATTGAGTTCTCCATGGAACAGTGGGTGGCGTCGCCGGGTTTCCGAAAAGCGACGGACAAGAGTGTCGGTGGTGGCATCCAGAAATAACGAATGCACTGTACATCCCTGATCCCGCAACTCTGCCAGTTTGTGCGGCACCTGGGGTAGCGAGGTGGCGCTGCGCACGTCCATCGCAATGGCCAGGCGGTGGCCGTGGTGTTTGTGTTCCAGCGCAACAAATGCGACCAGCAGCTCGGGAGGCAGGTTGTCAATGCAGTAATAACCTGCATCTTCCAAGGCCCGCAGAGCCACCGATTTGCCGGAACCGGACATGCCGGTGATGAGGACGATCTCCGGATTCATGCATCAGGCTCCCGAGGACGCGGGGGGTTGGGCAGTTTCGAGCATTTCGCGTGCATGCGCCAGAGAATGGGGAGAAATGTTTTCGCCGCCCAGCATGCGCGCCACCTCGGCAACACGCGATTCGGCGTGGACGGCGACCACGCTGCTGGTGGTGGCGTTTCCTCGGGTTTTCGAAACGACAAGGTGGTGGTCGGCATAGGCGGCCACTTGAGGAAGGTGCGTTACCGCCAGCACTTGGCGGGCTCGCCCCAGTTGCTGCATCAAACGGCCCACACTGCTGGCCACAGCGCCACCGACTCCTGCGTCCACTTCATCAAAAATCAGCGTGCCTGCGGTACCCAGTGCACTGGTGGCCACCGCAATGGCGAGGGAAATGCGCGAAAGCTCACCGCCCGATGCCACTTTGCCGATGGGCCGGGGAGCCATGCCCGGATTGCCTGATACCAGGAAGCCGATATCGTCGATCCCGTAGGCGCCTGCCTCAGGAGCCTTGTCGATGGACACTGCGAACTGACCGCCCGGCATCCCCAAGCCCTGCATAGCCGCCGTGATGGTGCGGGATAGCTTCGGAGCTGCTTTGGCACGCAACTGCGACAACGTGCGTGCGGCCTCCTGGTAGGCGGAGGCGAGTCGTTTCACCTCTTCTTGCAGTGTCGTGAGGTCGGTGGCTGCATCCAGTTGCTGGAGCTCGGATTTCCATGATTGCAGCAGAGTCGGCAGCTCGGCAGGGGGGCGCTTGTAGCGTCGCGCCAGGCTGATCCAGAGAGTGACCCGGGCATCCAGCTCTGCAAGGCGCTCCGGGTCCAGCTCCGCATGGCGCAGGTAGGCATGCAGGCCACGCACCGCGTCATCGGTCTGCGCCAGACTGGATGCGAGTGAATCGGCCAGATCCTTGAAAGCCGGCTCCAGGTGTTCGTGGCCGGAGAGCAGGTCATGCGCGCGGGCAATGCCTGTGCGTGCGCCGATTTCATCGCCATCCAGTACGGCGATGGCCGCCTGCACCGTTTCCTGCAGTGTTTGTGCATGGGTCAGGCGCGTGTGCAGGGCGTTGAGTGTTTGCCACTCGTCCTCGCCAGGAGCGAGTTTTTCGAGTTCGGCAATCTGCCATTGCAATCGTTCACGCTCACGCTGAAGGGTGCTTTGTGCTGCGCGGGCCTGTTCGATCTTGCCTTGCGCAGCCCGCCATTGTGTCCAGCACGCATTGACCGCCAATGCCGAGGTGCCTGCATAGGCATCAAGCAGCGTGCGCACGGCATCTGCACGCATCAGGCTTTGCCATGCATGCTGCCCATGGATATCGAGCAGCTGTTCGCCGATGAATCGCAATTGGGTGGCGGTCGCTGGCGAACCATTGACCCAGGCCCGGCTTTTGCCCTGCACATCAATGGTGCGGCGCAAGAGCAATACGCCATCCTGTTCAAACCCTGCTTCTTCCAGCCAGCCAAGCATGGTGTGGGGGCAGTCAAATTCCGCACAGATATCAGCGCGTTGTGCGCCTTCCCGGACGAATGCGGCGTCCGCTCGCGCACCTAGGGCAAGCTGTAACGCCTCGATCAAGATGGACTTGCCGGCACCCGTTTCCCCCGTCAGTGCTGTGAAACCACTGTTCAGATCCAGTTCGAGAGCCTGCACGATCACAAAATCACGCAGTGCGATCCGTTTCAGCGCCATCCTCAGGATCCTCCTTCGTTCCAGCGGAGTTTTCTGCGCAAGGTATCAAAGTAATTCCAGCCCCTGGGATGCAGAAAGCGGACACAGTATTCTGAACGGCGCACGAGGATTCGATCACCATGCAGCAGCGATGCGAGTGACTGCATATCGAAGTTGGCACTGGCATCACGCCCGCTGACGAGTTCAATGGCGATCTCTGCAATATCGGCCAAAACAATGGGGCGGTTGGAGAGTGTGTGAGGGGCGATGGGTACCAAAACCCACCCGGGGATGGATGGATGAAGCATGGGTCCTCCCGCAGACAGTGCATAGGCCGTCGATCCGGTGGGTGATGCAATGATGAGTCCATCCGCACGCTGGTTGGCAACGAAATGACCATCAACCTCAACCCGCAGTTCCACCATCCCGGAGGTGGCACCACGGTTGACGACCACATCGTTCATTGCGAAAGCATCAAAAACGGTATACCCCTCACGCTCCACTCGCGCATGCATCAGGGGGCGATGGTCTTCCTCATACTCGCCATGCAACATCGGCGTGAGGGTGGCTTGGTAGTTTTCCAGGGGAATGTCGGTCACGAAACCCAGGCGCCCCTGATTGATGCCTATCAGGGGTGTCCCGTAGCGGGCCAGCCGCCGACCGATGCTCAGCATCGTTCCATCACCGCCCACCACCAGACCGAGATCGCATTGCACGCCAATTGCATCAGCGTCCAGCGCTTGGTACTGCGTCATTTCTGCTGTGGCCGCAGTATGGGCCTCCATGGATACTTCGCAACCCTGGGCCATCAGGAACTGGGCAATATCCTCGAGAACCTGCCGAGACCCGGCAGCCCCGGAGCCCGATACCGAATATTGGTACTTGCCAATCAATGCAACATGGCGGAAATGGGGTGTCATGGTGAAATTACATCATTAAAATCATGACATGCTTGATGACCGTGCCAAGTTGTTGCTCAAAGCGCTGGTAGAGCGTTACATAGACGACGGGCAACCAGTGGGCTCGCGGACCTTGTCGCGTGCGTCAGGGCTGGAATTGTCTCCGGCCACCATTCGCAACGTCATGGCAGATCTGGAGGAGTTGGGGCTGATCGCAAGCCCGCACACCTCTGCGGGGCGCATTCCGACAGCCAAGGGCTATCGGCTTTTTGTGGACACCATGCTCACCGTGCAGCGTGAGCAGTTCACCTCCCATGCATTGGCACCCGAACAACCGCAGAAGGTGATTGCCAACGCGGCTCACCTGCTTTCCAGTCTGTCCCAGTTTGTCGGGGTGGTCATGGCTCCGCGGCGGACGTCGGTGTTTCGCCATATCGAGTTCCTGCGACTGTCCGAGCGCAGGTTTCTGGTCATCATTGTGTCGCCAGATGGCGATGTGCAAAACCGGGTGATCTTTGCCGAGAACGATTTCACCCAGACGCAGTTGATCGAGACAGCCAACTTCCTCAACGCCCACTATGCAGGGATGGCGATGGAGAAAGTGCGTGAGCGCATTAAGACGGAAGTGGAGACGCTTCAGGGCGAGATCGCCGCACTGATGCAGGCTGCCGTCAACGTCAGTTCCGAAGCACTTTCGCAGGCGCAGGAAGAAGTGGTGATCTCCGGTGAGCGCAATCTGCTGGCTGTCAGCGATTTCTCCAAGGACATGGGCAATCTGCGCCGCGCTTTTGATCTGTTTGAACAAAAAACCCAGATCCTTCGCTTGCTTGATGTATCGAGTCAGGCGGAAGGCGTGCGTATTTTCATTGGCGGAGAAAGCCAGGTCGTACCCTTCGAGGAGTTGTCGGTCGTCAGTGCGCCCTACGAGGTGGATGGTCAGGTGGTCGGTACTTTGGGGGTGATCGGTCCCATGCGCATGCCTTACGACAGGATGATCCAGATCGTGGATATCACCTCCAGACTGGTTTCCAACGCACTGAGTCACCACAAGTAAGCCCCTACAATAAGGCCCTGCGTTGCAGTAGCTGCGCAGATGCTGGGGCGTTAGCTCAGTTGGTTAGAGCAGAGGACTCATAATCCTTTGGTCGTCGGTTCAAGTCCGCCACGCCCTACCAAGCCAGACAAGGAAGCCCGCTATCCATTCCATAGCGGGCTTTTTCTTTTGTCGCTGCGTGCACGCTGAGTGGCAATGGCGTGCCCGGCGCTGGCCGTACGGGCGCAGTGCACGGCCACCCGAAGTCTTGACAGACAGGAACCCTTTTGCGAAAAGAGCAGACAAAAAAGTGGGCTCCAGCAGAAAACCAGTGTTTGGGTGATTTACAATAAGCGCTTGCTTCGGGCGGTGGTGGTGAATGTGATGTTCGCAAAACTGTCTCGGTAGAAATTTTTAGGAACCTGAAAACTTCTGCTATAATATGAGGCTTAGCGGCTGTAGCTCAGCTGGATAGAGTACTTGGCTACGAACCAAGGGGTCGTGGGTTCGATTCCTGCCAGCCGCACCAACAGGTAAGCCCTGAAATCGCAAGGTTTCAGGGCTTTTTCCTTTTTACGCCAATGGTGGCGGATGGGGTCGATCTGTCATGAGCAAAGCCTTTACCAAGGAAACCGAGTCTGACGAGGACGATGATCTGGGTTTGCCGCCGATTCCGGCCGGAGGCAAGAACTACATCACCCCTGAAGGATACGCACGGCTGCGCACAGAGCTGCTGGACTTGATCGACAACGAGCGTCCCAAGGTGGTCGAGATCGTTCATTGGGCGGCCAGCAATGGGGACCGCTCTGAAAATGGGGACTACCTTTACGGTAAAAAGCGCCTGCGCGAAATTGACCGGCGCATCCGGTTCCTGACCAAGCGCCTGGAGATTGCCGAGATCGTGAACCCATCGCTCCATGCAGGCAGCGATCAGGTGTACTTTGGTGCCACGGTGACCTATGTGGATGATCAGGATGTGACCAGGACAGTCACCATCATGGGGATTGACGAGGCCGACAGCAGTCTGGGGCAGGTGAGCTGGATTTCGCCGGTTGCCAGGGCCTTGCTCAAAGCGAGGGTGGGGGATGAAGTGCCGCTGCCGACGCCTTCGGGCGCCAGGACGCTGGAGGTTCTGGAGGTCGTGTACCCCGCTGCCCGCCCGGCCTGAGCCGATCGCTTCACGGGCCTATTGGCCTTGGGGCAATGACCGAATCGCCCGCAGGACGGCGGGGGTGCGCCGCAGGTTGCGCAGTGCGGATTCCAGGTGTGTCTGATCGCGCACGGCAATGATGAACCGCAGGTCGATGGTGTCGAGCGCTGTTTCGTCATCCATATCCACATGGGTGATGTCGGCTTCAGACCGCGCCAGGTCGGCTGCCACACGGGCAAGAACGCCCTTGCCGTTGTTCACCGTCACAATGATGCGTGTCTCGAACATGCGCGTGGGCTCTTCTGCCCAATCCACGGTGATGAAGCGCTCACTGTCCTTGTTCTGCAGGCGATTTGCGATGGCGCATGCAGTGGCATGTACGACCAACCCTTCTCCCCGACCGAGATAACCCACGATGCTGTCACCAGGAATGGGGCGGCAGCAGTGGGCGTATTTGATGGATGCGCCTTCACTTCCGTCGAGGGTGACTCCGCCCTGCGATACCGTTTCATGGGAGGTGTATCTCTCCCGGGTCATGAGCAGCGCATCGGGCCGGTGTCCATGTTCCGACATCAGCACCATCAATCGCTTGGCCACAATGGTCGCAATGCGCTTGCCCAGTCCGATGTCGGTCATGAGTTCGCTGCGTGAACGGTTCCCTGTAAAGCGCAGCAGCTTTTCCCAGATGGTTTGCGTGGCGTCATCCGACTCCGGGAGCTGCTCCAGGCCTTCAGCGCGCAGCGCCTGTGTCAGCAGTTTTTCGCCCAAGCTTTCGGATTCGGTCTGTGCCAGCGTCTTGAGGTGATGGCGAATCTTCGAGCGCGCACGTCCGGAGCGCACAAACCCCAGCCACGCCGGATTGGGCGTGGCGGTCGGGGTGGTGATGATCTCCACCACGTCACCGTTCTTCAACTCCGTACGTAGTGGAACCTGCTCGTTATTGATCTTGGCACCGGATGTGTGGTTGCCAATGTTGCTGTGAATGGCGTAGGCGAAATCGACCACGGTGGCGCCGCGTGGCAGGGCCATGATCTGGCTCTTGGGGGTGAAAACATAGACCGCGTCGGGGAACAGATCGACCTTGACATGGTCCCAGAACTCGGCGGCGTCACGGGTTTCATTCTGGATGTCGAGCAGCGACTGCAGCCATTTGGTGCCCAGGCGCTCCGCTGTGGCACCGTCGGCATCCTGGGCTTTGTAAAGCCAGTGGGCGGCGACGCCCGCTTCGGCAATCAGATGCATCTCTTCGGTGCGCATCTGGAATTCGATGTTCACGCCCGACGGACCGACCAGCGTGGTGTGCAGCGATTGGTAGCCGTTGAGCTTGGCAATTGCGATGTGGTCCTTGAACTTGCCCGGCACCGGCTTGTACATCTGGTGAAGGATGCCCAGGGCGGTGTAGCAGTCCGTGATGCTCGGCACAATCACGCGGAAGCCATAGATGTCGGTCACCTGGGCAAAGCTCAGGTGCTTGAGCGTCATCTTCTGGTAGATGGCATAAAGGGTTTTTTCACGCCCGGCCAGACGCACCGGCATGCCGATGCGCGCAAAGGCCGCATCCACATCGGCCTGGACTTTCTGCACCAGATCACGGCGACGGTTGCGGGCTTTGCCCACCGCCTTGGCCAGGGTGGCATAACGCCAGGGGTGCAGGTGGCGGAAGGCCAGATCCTGCAGTTCGCGGTAGGTCTGGTTCAGGCCCAGCCGGTGTGCGATGGGCGCGTAGATTTCGAGGGTTTCGGAAGAAATGCGTCCCCATTTGCTGCGTGGCATGTCCGACAGCGTGCGCATGTTGTGCGTGCGGTCCGCCAGCTTGATCAGAATGACCCGCACATCGCGCGCCATGGCCAGCAGCATCTTGCGGAAGGATTCAGCCTGGTTTTCTTCGCGCGTGTCGAACTGCAGCTTGTCGAGCTTGGTAAGGCCATCGACCAGCTCGGCCACCGGTGCGCCAAAGCGGTCTATCAGGTCGGACTTGGTGACGCCACAATCCTCCATGGCATCGTGCAGCAAAGCTGCCATGAGTGCCTGTGCATCGAGCTTCCAGGTGGCGCACTGGGCCGCCACGGCAATGGGGTGCGTGATGTAGGGCTCGCCACTGTTGCGCAACTGGCCCAGGTGCGCTTCATCGGCGAAGCGGTAGGCCTGCCGGACCAGCTCAACGCTGGTGCTGTCGAGGTAGTCCAGGTTGTCCATGAGTGCGGCGAAGCTCGCAGCCGCCGCATTGGCGGCAGCGGCGCTGGCATCCGGCAACGGCGGGCGCTCACCAGGTCGAGGCTCGGCTACAGGAAGATGGTTCGGCACCGCATTCATCCCTTTAATGTAGCGTGACTGTGCAGGGCATTCTTGATCCATAAAAAAAGCACCGCTGTGCGGTGCTTCTTTCTGGGGTCGCTGGCTGGCAGAGCGTCAGCCGGGGACCTTCTTGAGCATTTCCAGACCCACCTTGCCAGCGGCAATCTCGCGCAGGGCGGTCACGGCGGGCTTGTTGCGGCTTTCGATGCGGGGGGCATGCCCGTGGCTGAGCATGCGTGCGCGGTAGGTGGCCGCCAGGACGAGCTGGAAACGGTTGGGGATCTGCTCAAGGCAGTCTTCGACGGTGATGCGGGCCATGGATACTCCGGATATTCAGGAAATGTTGAGCGACACGAAGGTCTCGGCGCGGGCACGGCGCTGGGCCGCGTACTTGAGTCGCTGGGCGTGGACGATGGTTTTCATGTCGAAAAGCGCGCGCTCAAACAACTCGTTGATTATAACGAAGTCGAATTTATGCACTTGCGCCATCTCCTGGGCCGCATTCTTGAGGCGCACTTCGATCACTTCGGGCGAATCCTCGCCCCGGCGTTCCAGGCGTGAGCGCAGCTCTTCCCAGCTGGGGGGCAAGATGAAGATGAGCACCGCATTGGCAAAAACCTGCTTGATCTGCAAGGCGCCCTGGAAGTCGATTTCCAGGACCACGTCGTTGCCCTGGGCAATGCGCTCCTCGATGGCCTTCTTGGAGGTGCCGTAGCGCCTGCCATGCACGTTGGCCCATTCCACGAAAGCGTTGGAGGCCACCATGGCGTCGAACTCCGACTCCGAGGCGAAGAAGTACTCCCGACCGTGCTTTTCCTGGCCCCGGGGTGCCCGGGTGGTGTGCGAGATGGAGGAGTGCACCTGGGAGTCCAGTTCCAGCAGGGCCTTCACCAGGCTGGATTTGCCCGCGCCGCTGGGTGCCGCGACTACGAAGAGATTTCCAGGATAGTCCATAAAAATAAGCGCTATATGCTATAAAAATCGGAGCATCATTCGATGTTCTGCACCTGAAGCTCGACAAGAGCATCTAAATGGTTGATTCTCAACGATCTCATGGACGTGGCCCCGACGCGAACCCACCTATGAACCCATCACCAAGCATGCGATTGATTGCGCTCGGTTGAAGCTGGGTGGAGCGTCATCCCATCTGTGGCTAGATCAAGCGCATCGATTTTACTGAAAACATGTATGGGTAGCAGGTGTCGGTGGTGCGTTGTTCGGCGTAGAGAGAGCTTTCGTGCGTCTGGGGCCAGTTCTGTGAGTGTCTGGGCCAGGCAACTCTGCTCAACGCGTGAAAAGGACATCATGATCACCGCTGGTGGAGCCTGCTGTCGAGCCCGACAGCCTGCCCACCAGCGCCGTGCCGAAGTTCTCCATCCTATTCAAGGCGGCCCAGGCCACGGAGGGAATGCTGATTGCGAGGTACCTCACTATCGTCTCACTCGATAGTGTGCAGGAATAGATCACCGAGGCCGTATGCGGTGCCGGTGCCTTCGCGCCACTCCTCAGATCTGCGGTGGGGGCCAGGTCGTAGCCGTAGGCAACTCTCGTTGACTATCGCCGTTGGAGCTGACACTCCCGTCAAAGCGGCGGGGACTCATGGAAGGGCATTGACAAGATGGTTCATGACCTTCAGCAAACAGAACCTGGGCTACAAGGCGCCGAAGACTGGGGCCATCGTGCAGGAAATGCCCCTGTCGTATGTCGGCAAGGTGCTGCGAAGGCTCGTGAAGGAAAATACCGGAAGGACAACCAACGCGGTGTAAATTGAGCATCATGACTGACGCAGCCCCAGCACTGTCGTATCCGTTCCCAGATCTTCCGCTCCCCGGCCAGGCCACGGAAATCAAGCCAGGTGTGCTGTGGCTTCGCATGCCGCTGCCGTTTTCCCTGGATCACATCAACCTCTGGGCATTGAGAGATGGTTCTGCCTGGACGATCGTGGACACGGGCATGCGCAGTGTGGATATCAGGAACGCTTGGCTCGCGTTGCTCGCGCCGCAGGGGCCACTTGCCGGCTGTCCCATCTCCCGCGTGATGGTGACGCATATGCATCCCGACCATGTGGGCATGGCGGGCTGGTTGACGCGTCGCTTCGAATGCGCGCTGTGGATGACACGGGACGAGTATTTGAGCTGCCGGGTGATGCTTGCCGATACGGGGCGGGAAGCACCGGTCGATGGTGTTCGCTTCTATCGCAGGGCCGGATGGAGCGATATCGAGGTGGATGAGTACCGCACACGGTTCGGTGACTTCGGCAAGATGATCCATCCTCTGCCTGACAGCTTCGTTCGGCTCACGGATGGCCAGATGCTGCGGATCGGGGACCAGGAATGGGAAGTCATCGTTGGCACGGGACATTCTCCCGAGCACGCGTGCTTCTATTCGCACGAACTGAATTTGCTGATATCAGGGGATCAGGTGCTTCCCAGGATCAGCTCCAATACCTCCGTGTACCCCACCGAGCCACACGCGAATCCTCTGCAGGGCTGGCTCGATTCCATCGACCGGCTGATGCAGCGCGTGCCGGAGAGTGCTCTGGTCCTGCCTGCCCACAACGAACCTTTCACTGGTCTGCACACACGGTTGGAGCAACTGCGCGCGAGCACCGTGAGAGGCACCGACCGCGTCAGGCAGCAACTCGTACAGCCTACGAGGGTCATCGACCTGGTTCGCGCCCTGTACCGCTCGTCCGTTGTTGCAGAGCAGATGCACCTCAACCTTGCGACCGGAGAGACGCTCGCCCACCTGAACTATCTCAACCAACGTGGGGAAATCGTGTCGACAGAGGACGAAGACGGCGCAGTGCTCTATCGACTCGCCTGAGGTTGGGCAGTCATGGAGTCCTTTGCGTCGCATGAAGGACGTACTGCTCGCTAGGGTTCTGGGCTCAATTGCATCCTCGCAGAAGGCGCATGCTAGAACGTGTGTCATCAGCAATGAATGTCGACGACGATGACGGCCTTCAGACGGACTTGACGGCGGAGGTATCGCTGGTAGGGTGTAGTCGTGGAGGCGCTATGCGAAAAGCCATCTTTGTCTTCTTCCTGCTGCTGGGCGTCGGTGCCGGGTACTTGCCTGCACGCAACGACGACTGGGGCCTGCGCATCGTCATGATGGCCGTGGGCGCACTGTTCGGTGGGGCGATCGGTGGCGGTCTGTCGCGGATTGGCAAGCAGCAGCCTCGTCACTTGCTCGACACCGAGGAGGAAATTGAGTCGATTCCGGGCGTGGGCATGTCAGGTCGAGATCTCGCAGCCAACTACTGGCGCGATGAAGGCCATCCACAATTCATGAAGCCGCCTCGGCCCGAGTATGGGAACCACATGCTCGACGCGGACAAGAACCTCTGACCAACTACTTTCTGAGGGCATTCTTGACAGCTTCCTTCGCGTCGTCGATCAGCGGCGCGGCATCCTCCTTGACCTGCTTACCCGTTTGCATCATCAGGGAGCGCTCGGACGCCAGGGTGCCGTCGGGCGTCCTCGTGATCTGTGCCTTGCGGTCGAATGCTCCCTGATCGGCCGAAGTGGTTGCCCGGATACGTTCGCCTTCCTCCCGAACCGTGCTGCGCATCGATGAAGGCGAACCCGCCGTCGGCGCGGGTGGCGTGGCACCGCCACCGAACCGGCGCACGTCACCCTGATTCGATTGGTGGCGCCCTGCGAGGTCGGGTGCCAATGCCGGATCGCCGGAGTTCCGCAAGTGCTGGGCCTGGAGGTCCCCAAAGGCCGTGGGCACCGCAGTGCCGTCCGAGAACACGCTATGGGGGCGCAGGGACTGCCGGGCCAGTTCCGCTTCCATAAGCACGCGCGCCGAGGCGCTGTTGCCGCCGTACTGCTCGGCGTAGCGGGTGAACATAGCGAGGTTGTGCGGATCCTGGGCGATGTCGATGGCGATAGTCTCGCCCCGCTCGTAGGCGGTCGAAACGCGCTCCGCGAAAGCGCTTCGCTCCGCGAAGCTGGCGTCTGCACGCTCCGACCGTGCTGCGGTCGAGGAAAGGCGGGCGGAAAGATCATGCGCTTCGCGTGCATCGCTGGCGATGACGTTCATGAAGCTCCTGTCCTGGGAGGCTCGGTCGCCGAACTGCTTGAACTCGGCGAGTTGCTCGCTGTTCATTGACGAGAGGACTTTTTGTTCGGCTGCTGATAGACCCGAGACGTAGTTCTTGTCGGCTGAGGCTGTGCCGTTGAGGCTGGCAATGGGGGTGTTGACGCCCAGGCGGCCCGATGCGCCAAGAGCAATCCGCGCAACCTGCGATTGCGTGAGGCCGGTGGTATCCGCCACGCTCTTGCTGATCTGGTCGAGCCGGTTGAGCGTCTCGCCGAACTGCTCGAAGCTGCTCGTCGTGGAGCCGCTGCTATTGCGCGACGACCGCAGTTTGGCCACGCCTTTCGTGAATGCCTCCGCCAGCACGGACGAGCGCTCGCTGCTGGCTGCCACAGCCTCGCTGCGAGCGGCATCCACCTGCCGGCTGGCGTCCTGCACGTCCTGTTCGGACACCCGCATCGACACGACCCGCGAGGCGTAGCCCTGGTTGCGCAGCAGGCTAACTGCCGTTTTGCCCGTGAGAGCGTTCGACGAGAAGGTGTTGCCGCTCAGGTCGTGTTGCCAACTGCCCATGAAGGCCGAGGTGCGGTTGGGCGCGAGCTGCATCTGGTCCATGGAGACGTTGCCGAGCGACGTGTTGCCCACCGTAGCTGCCGAGGTCGAACCCGACAGCGTGGCCTGCAGCCCCGACAGCCCGCCCACCAGCGCCGTGCCGAAGTTCTCCATCCTCTTCAAGGCGGCCCAGGCCACGAACGGGATGCTGATCGCCAGGTACCCGACGATGGCCTCTCCCGACAGCGCACGTGAGTAAATCACCGAGGCCGTCTGCAGCGCCAGCGCTTTCGCGCCGGTACCCAGGTCCGCCGCGGCTGCCAGGTCGTAGGCCGCGTAGATCGAGGCCATGTAGTTGAGGATGGCATACAGCGGCGGCCAGAGCTGGATCCAGATCAGGATCGACGCATATCCCTTGAACGCCATCATCGTCTCGCGGCCGCTGGTGAGCAGCAGCAGGAGCACGAACAGCGGGAACATTGCGTAGGTCACCGCTTCGATCACGTTGCGGAAGACGGGCAGCGCCTGCTCGGCCACCTTGCCGTAGTTCAGCCATGAAGCGTTCATCTGGGCTACGGCCTGGGCCCGCCCCACGGCCAGCACCATGGAGGCCGGGTCGTTGACCTTCTGCCCGACGATCTTGCCGGTGTCCTCCAGCGCGTTGAGCATGGCGTTTTGCCGGATGATGTCCGCGGCGGTGGCCGATGCGTTGGCGATGCTGTTCTTGAGGTAGGCCTGCTGGATCTGGCCTGCGATCGCGGCCGCCGCCGCGGTGCCGGGCAGCGTCGGGTTGAGCTGGAAGGCCAGGCGCCCCTGGATGCGCTGCAACTGTGCCGGCAGCCGGCCATTGAGGCTCTGGTACACGTTCGGGCAGGTGTCCACGCCCACGGCTCCGCCTGCGCCCGTGAGCGTGCTGAACCGCGCAGGGTTGGGTGAGGCCATCAGCGGCCAGACATCGTCGGAGGCGGAGAAGGTGGCCGGATCGAGCGAGCCGTCGATCAGGTCGTACATCGCGCAGTTGTGAATGAAGTTCACGAGGTCCGTGCGGAAGGCGGGATCCTGGAACACCACGTTGCCGGTCTCCCTGACGAGGCGGTTGCCGAACATCAAACCGTTCTGCTGGTATGAGAGCTCCGACGGCAAGGCCCCCGCTCCAGGGATCACCTGGAAGGCGGTCTCGAATAGCCCGGTGAGGGTGTGTCCGATGGTGCTGGTCAGGCTGCCCAGCAGCGCCACCCCGAAGGGCACGTTGTCCACGACCTTGACCGGCGAGCCGCCGGTCTTGTCGACGATGCCCACGGTGACCTTGGGCACGATCAGGATGCCGAAGACCAGCACCACGGAGGCGAGCCACTTCCAGCCTTGGAGCTTTTCAGGGGCAAACGCGTAGGCGATGAGCGCGGCGACGAAGCCGCAGAAGGCCACCGCCGCGACGGCTGAGGCGTAGTCGCCGGAGGCGTGAATCGCGGCGGACGCGTTGAATACCCCGAACAGGCTGTCCGCGTTCTGGTAGGCGTAGATCTCCCACATGGCCGTGCCCTACCATCGGCGTCAACGCGACAGGTGGGCCGCCTGCTGGCCCAGCATGTCCATCACATGCTGGGGCATGCTCGAGCGCAATTGGCGCTCCAACTGCTCCAGATGGCTGGCGACAGCGCGGTAGGAGCCGACCTTCGCGTACAAGAGGTTTTTTTCCTGGGAGATCAGCAGCAGGATGGCCTGGGCCCGCTGGCGGATCTGGTTGGCTTGGTCGCGCTGCGTCTGCTGCAGCGTGTAGTCCTTCGCCAGGGCCGCCATGCCCAGGCGCAGGTTCCTTTCGAGAAAGACATAGGCATAGTCCGCCGCGATCACGTCGCGGTACTGGCCGATCAGACTATCGGCCAGGCCCGAGCCCGGGATGCTGGTGCCCACCGAGAGCATCTTGTAGACCGGCTCGGTGGTCTGGTTGACGAAACCGACCTCGGCGGAGTTGTTGGGGATGGCCGTGCGGGTGGCGATGCGGTCGGCGATCGAGCGCATCATGGTCTCCACGCGCGCCGTGAAGGGCACGTGGTCGTAGGCGGTGTTGGTCGAGACGACGTCGCAGGCCGAATAGTCATTGCAGCGCAGCAGGTGCTGGATGACGTTGTTGCCCGATCCGGCGGCCTGGCCGTAGAGCAACTGGCTGATCGACGTCAGGGTCGGGGCGATCGGCTCCGGGTCGCGTCCCGATTCCTCGGGGTAATAGATGACGGTGCCGACCATGCTCATGATCAATTCACGCCCCGCGTCGTCGAGGGAGGAGCCGGTGTACTGCAGCGCCTTCCAGGTCAGGTTGCCCACGAAAGGCGCCTTGTTGCGCACATTGGCATCGCCCGATGAGCGGGCGGAAGACAGGATGCTGGGCCGGTCGGTCGAGCAGCGGCGGCGGGCAGCGTCCCGGTCGCTCTCCAGGCCCATCTCCATCGCCAGGTCCGAGCAGGTTTCCTGCGAGCTGTAGCCCACAGCCTCGGCCGCGCTGCTGACGATCGCCTTCGCGGTCTCGCAAGAATTGATGCGGGCATTGTTGATCCAGGTCTCCAGCCCCTTCGCCCACTTGGTCAGGCCCCCGAGGAGTGGGGACACGGCCTCAAGCGCGAGCTGGAACGCAATGCCGGGCAGCGCGGCCGTGATGTTGCGCAAGAGGTTTTTGAACTCCTGTGCGGAGATGTGCGAGAACGAGCCGCCGAACACGTCGATCCCGCCGCAGCCCGCCTTCACGCTCGGAAACTGGATCGCCGCGAGCTGATAGACCTTGTTGGGCGATCGCATCATGAGCGAGCCGCCGGTGTAGGTGTTGTAGGTCTGCCCGCGAAATGCTCCCGGTGCGGTGTAGTTGCCGATGGCGCCCAGGTTGTTGAACATGTCGTTGACCTCGCTGTTGAGGTCGGCGCGCGCGGGCAGCGAGGCGGATAGCACGACCAGGGCAGCGGCCAGCGCGACGGCCTTGCGGGCATGGATGGGGCGGGAGGGACGGGACATGGAAACCTCCTATGGCAGGGCCAGGTGCTGGGTCGCGCCGGGCAGCATGGCCTCGCCCGTGGGCGAGGAGACGATGGCAATGCGCTCGAGCAGCTGCGACTCGGAGAGCACGCCGGAGCCGATCGGGGTGATCTTTCCGGTGGCAGGCTGGGCCAGGAACACGGCCGGCACCTGGGTCACCTGCAGAGCCGTGGCGATGCCGTTGTTGGGGCGGGCGCGCGGGAAGCCCGGCATCGGGCCGCCGTCCACGCTCACGGGTACGACCTGGATGCCGTGGCGCGCCTCGAATGCCTGCAGGGTGGGCGCGAAGGCGTGGCAGTAGGGGCAGTCGCTGCGGTAGAAGAAGATGAGCACGTGGTCGCGGCCCAGCGCGGCGACCGAGGCGGAGCGGTCGGTCCGCTGCTGGCGTTCGAAGACTTCCAGCGCCTGGGCGTTGACGGGCCGGCCCTGCAATGTCGGATCGAGTTCGGGCGTGGCCCAGGCCACGCGCTGCGCCACGTCGGCGAAGTAGGAGGCGCGGTTCACCACCTGCATCTCCAGCTCCATGTAGCGCCGCACGTTGGACTCGGTCGGTCGCATGATCGCGATGTTGCGCAGGTCTTCGAGGGACTTTTGCAGCCGCTCGAATTCCACCAGCTCGGGCGGGCGGGGCGGATCTGCCGGTTTGATTGGCCTTGCCGGGACGGCCTGCGCGCGTGGCGGCGCGGGCTCCTCCAGCGGAGGGTCTTCGTAGAAGTGCCAGCCGCGCCAGCGGTCGGACCAGTAGGAGCGGGGCTCGACCTGCCCAGCGGCAGGGGCTGCTTCCTGGGCCGCGCCCGTGACCAGCGCCATTGCCAGTGCCAGGACCGGCAACAACCGCAGGCACGCGTAAGTGGGGCAGCTCATCATGGCGTCCTCACAGCAGCGACTTCGGCGGCAGGCCGTCGAGGCAGTAGTTGATACCGAATTCGATGGTCTGCTTGCGCGGCACCGCAACGTCGGGCAGCTTTACGTCCTCCTGCCAGAAGAGCACCTTGAGCCGGCTGCAGCCCGTCTCCCGGTAGCGCTTCACGGTGGACACATCGATGTAGATCGGCGAGGTGGCCTGGAAATGCCGGGTGATCGCATCCGCCACTTTGCCGATGAGTACGCCGTGGGCTGTCCCGTCCGTGGACTGCAAGGCTGCCAGCAGGACGGGCCGTGCATCGGTCACGGGCGTGCGGATCGGCTCGGCATGCGCTCGTGTGGCGAGAAGGAGGACCAGGACGATACCTGCGAAGCGGGATCTGGCGCGGGTGGCGGTATTCTTCATTGGCATCTTCCTTCGCCGTAGTAGCAGTTGTTCGCGCGACCGACGGCGCCGCCTTGCATCGCTCCTGCGCTAGGAAGGTTTGGCACGATCGACGCGTAGAACTCGGTGAGATCCATCTGCGCGAAGTTCAGGCTCTGCAACTGCGCGATCGTGAAGCCCGAACAGTCCGGCGCTTCGGCCGTGCCCCACCACTTCGCGACCTGCAGCCGACCCTGCTCATTGATGATCCTGGCCAGGACCGAGTTGAAGCAGCACTTGGTCGTGGTGTGCGTGATGCAGGAGACGCATTTGCCCAGGATGCGGATGCAGGATGAGCAGTAGGTGCCGACCGTATGGCACAGCCGTGCGCCTTCCTTCATCGCCAGCTTGCCTTCCTCTTCGTCGCAGGAGATCGCAGACATCACCACGTAGATGACGATCGCGATGACCAGGCTCCATGGGTCGAAGGCCACCACCACGCTCTCTCCGGCATAGAGCACCGACGAGCCGGCAGGCAGGGCCGTGCCATTGATAGCCACCGTGACGCCATAGGTGGTAAAGCTGCCTGAGAATCCGCCGCTCATCAGCAGCGCCTGCATTCCGTGGTAGAGGAAGTCGCGGTTGCCGGAATTCATCAACACATCGAAAACCAGTCGCGAACCCACCCCGAACAGGCTCTGGTTGCTCATGCCCCGGCCCGAGGCGTCCGACGTGCAGCAGTTGTTGAGCAGGCGGTCGCGGCATCGGTTGGCTTCGCCCCGGAACACCTGGAGGTTGTCCGTATCGAGGTAGACCCCCGCCTCGCGTCCCGCTTCCAGGAAGGACATGGCCCTCGCGAAGTCGGCGTCGTTGGTGTACGTGGTGTTGAAGCAGCTGCCCGCGATGCAGAAGACGTCGGTCGGGCAGTTGCGCGCCGTCACCGCCGAGCCCGGGGCCACCGGGCAGCTGTAGGTGTTCTCCGCGATTTCGCAGGTGCCCGTGGCCGGGTTCATCTGGCGGCAGACGGTTCCCGATGGCGTGCAGCCTGCCGCGGCCACTGACGCGCACTCGTCGGTGGGCGTCCCGTTCTGGCAGGAGAGCGAGGTCTCGTAGCGCCAGCACGCGCGCGTGACCGAAGCCCCGTCGATCACCTTGGTGGCCGGCCCGTCGACGCAGCGCGCCGCGCTGGTGACGGCGCAGCGGCCGTCGCTGTCGAGTGCGGGGCACTGGTCATCCCATTGGTCCGACTCGGTCACCGTGGTGTGGGGCCGCTCGAAGCTCAGCGTCATCTGCGGGATCGGGCCGTACAACGCGTTCAGCCGGAAGCCCACGATGGGGCGGTTGCTGCTAAACCGCCAGTAAGAGGCTGAGTAGGTGCCCGTGACGTCCTGGCCCGGCGCGTCGTTCGGATCGGTGCTGGGGGCATAGCAGCGGCCCTCGTCGAGGTAGGTGGTCTGGATGTCCCCGGCATCACCGCCCGAGCCGGTCGTGTGGGCGATCCGATCGCCGCTCTGTGTGCTCGCTGGGCAGGCGCCATACACCTCCAGGAACGGGCGTTCGTTGGTGCAGCTCATGTCGCCCGCATCGCCGCCGCCGCCCGTGCATACCTGGCGGTACTCCTGCGCGATGAAGCCGGTCAGCCGGCAGGCATCGCCTTCACAGCGGTTGTTGACGACCCAGACCCCGTTCTGACCGCCCGGCGGCCACGCGGGGTTGGGCAGGGGGGCCACCATCTGAGGGAACACCAGTCCCGAGCCCACATCGACGTCGAAGAAGGCCACCGGCACACCGGCACTGGTCACCCGGAAGCGCTGCCCCGAGGCCGGCTGGTCCGGCTTGCACTGCACGGCCAGTGCGACGCTGCCGGAGGCAGCCTGGGCGAACCACTCGCCCGGCGGACAACTGCTGGTGCGCGAGATCGACACAGACAGCGTGCGGGCGCACGACTGGGCGGTCGCGCCGCTGTACTGCCGGCACACGCGGGTCTCCGTCGCGGGCGTGGCCACGGTGTCCACTTGGCAACCACTGTAGTAGCTCGCGATGTCCTCCAGGGCCGTCGAGGGGTTGGCCGCCACGCGGCGCGCGTCGAGGACAGCCGGGTCGTAGGGCGAGACGGGCTCGCGCGGTGTGTTGGCCGAGGCCCGCGCGCCCAGCAGCGCCTGGCACACAGGATCGTTCGGGGTGGTCGCGCAGGCCGCGAGCCGGGCGCTGGTCTGGCCCGAGAGGTTGGGCTGGCCGTAGTAGCCGCGCTCGGGCGGCGTCGTGGTGTAGCCCGGCACCACCGCTGAGGCGTCGGGGGCGTTGATCGTGCCGCGGATCACCGGGTTGGCGGCCTGGCCTGCGGCTGTGCCCTCGGCATGCGGTCCGGTTTGCGCGGCCGTCTGCGTCGTGACGAAGCAGGCCAGCGTGAACCAGACCACGGCACGGCGCAGGAGGAGGACGAGGGCGGGGCGCATGGCGGGCTCCTACTCCTTTAGCCGCTGCAGGAAACCTGCGGCATCGCCCTGGAATGCCGGGGCGGTGCGCACCATGTGCTCCAGCGCGTAGTCCAGACTCACGTCGCCCGCCGTGCGCAGGAAGGCCTCGGGTGGCGCGCAGGTGCCGCTGGCGCAGGACACCGGCCGCGTGCCGTCGCGCACGAGCACGAAGCTGGGCACGCGCACGATGGAAAAACGGTCGAATGCCGGGGGGTCGATCTGCACCGCGACCTGGCGCGTGCCGATGAGCGGCTGCAGTTGCGCCACGGTTTCGCGCAGCGATCCCTTGACGAGGCCGCGTAGGATGACCGAGGCGCGGGCGCGCGCGGCCTGGTCGATCAGGCGCTGCAGGGCGGGCCGTGGCATCGACAGGCTCACGAAGACGAACAGGCCCGGCCCGCGCGCCAGCCCTTCGGCGGCCTGCATCGCGTCGGCCTGCGAGGCGTAGCCCCGCGCCAGCGCTTCGAGGTCTATCGGCGTGCGCGTCGTCGGCTGGGGCAGGGCCTCGATGGCCGGCGCCGACGGCACGGGTGCCGCTTTCAGCTCGGCCTCGCCCGGCGCGCGATGCCTGCGCCGCGCCTGCTCGATGTCCTGCTCGGTGACGGTGGGCTGCTCGCGGCGCACGCGCTCGAGGTCGGCCTCGGTGATGTCGGGTCCGGCGGCCGTTGCCGCCGTCGCGTGCAGCGCCAGCGCCAGCGCCAAGGCCGGGGCGGTCGGGTGTCGCGAGAGAAGGTCAGTAGCCCACACAGCAGTTCCTCTTTCTGAACAAGATGAAGCTGAAGTCCTCGCCTCGTACCGGGTACTCCTTGCCGGCGCCCCAGGTGACGGTCTGGCGGCCGAAGGGCTGGCAGCACTTGCCGACTTCCTTCGACGTGGACGGGATCGGGTGGGTGAGCTGGGTCTTGTAGGCGGCCTTGTCCATGACGGGCAGGAAGTACGGGCCGCACAGGCCCGGCGTGCCGTGCCAGCCCCAGGCGATCAGCTCGCGGTGCATCTTGGCCGTCAGTCGCTGTGCCATCAGCGCGGCGGTGCGCACGCCGCCCAAGTGGTACGGAACATGGCCGTTCATGGGATAAAGGCCGCCCTGGCAGCCGGCGCACCAGAACATCTCCCGGATCCCGAAGCCCAGCGAGGCCGCTACGCAGTCCGCGGCGCAGGCCGCGATGGCCACCGGGTTGGCGAACAGCACGGCGTCCGGGTTGATGATCAGCGTGAGTTCGTCGTCGGCCCAGAGCGGGTCGACCTCCGTAAGGTAGGCCAGGTCGAAGCTGCCCTTTTCCAGGCAGGGGAAATCGGTAACCACCTCCAGGTAGTAGAGGACGGGGTTTACGTAGAAATGGGCCTGGTAGAAACTGCCACCGTCGCCATCGCCCTCGGATCGTGTGAACCGCGCGGCCTCCGGTGCCGGGATGCCGGGATTGAGGTCGATGCCGCCGAGCGAGGTCAGGCAGAAGGGCTTGCGCACCGCCTCTACATGCCGGGCCGGCTCCCAGAAGCCGACCGACAGGCCGATCACTGGGTTGACGCCGCAGGTGCAAAGCGGGCTGCCGGGGTTTTCGATGTCTTCCTGTGAACCGAAGTCGCCGATGCGGGCGCTGCCGATGCTCAGCGGCAGGATGCAGCTCCAGCAGATGTCCGTGATGGGGTTGGGGAACTTGCCGGTGCAGGTGGTCGCGCCTGCGGCAGCGCCGCCTGCAGCCAGGGCCAGCCCGGCGAGCCATCGGAGCAAGGAGGTGAACCAGGGGTGCTTCATTGCGTTACCTCCATTTCGTCGATGCGCAGCCGCTTGCCCTCCTGCGAGACGAGGGCGGGCACCTGTGTGATGCCCAGGCGCCGCGTGAGCATCCCCTGCTGGTCGTAGTAGACGGGGACGCGCCAGGACTTCATGAGATCCAGGTAGGAGCCGCCGGTCAGGATTGGCTTCACCTTGCCCTGGTAGTGCGCCATCAGCTCGCGTGCGCGGCGGACTTGGCGGCTGTCGCGTGCGTCGAAGAACAGCAGGTGGCGCGAGAGGGACACGATGTCCAGCGGATTGGCCTTCGTGCCCGCGGCGAACAGCAGCTCGCCCTGGGCGCCCAGGAGGTTGCGGTCGAGCGTGTACGTGGGATTGAAGTAGAAGGTGCGCGGCGCGGCGGTGGTTCGCACGCCGGCTACCGGCACGGGATTCCTGACGATGTCGGTGCCGCGGGCGCGCGCCTCCTGCTCGATGCGGGCCAGTTCGCCCGAGCGTTCCTTGTCCCGAAGGCGCTCCTCGATCATGCGAAGAAGGTGGGGCTCGGCGATCTCGTAGGTCGGCCCCAGGGTGCCGAGGTCGGTGGCGAGCGTGGGCAGGCCGGTCCCGGCCAGCAGGGCGATGGCGAAAGAGGCGGTGCGCTTCATCGCGCAGCTCCCCGCGGGCACGGGATCTGTGCGATCCACCGGTCCCGCGCCGCCTTGTCCTGCTGGTGGGCGGCGCGAATCAGCCCCATCAGCGCCGGGTGGCCGTCACCCTCAGACAGGGCCTGCCGCAGCTCGGCCGTGGTCGGCGCGCGGCCGCAGCGCAGTTGCGCGGCGGCGAGGTAGGTGCGGGCTCCCTGCTCGGCGGCCGGGGCGATCTGCCGCAGCAGGCCGAGGTAGTCGGCCAGCGGCATGTCATCGGCAGGCGCGGCCGTGGAAGGCGTGCTCACCGGACCGAAGGCCGGGCTGGTCTGGGCCCGCCCGGGATTCGAGGCCGCCGCCAGAATAGCCAGCAGGAGGCCGAGGCTGGCGCCGACACGGGGGGCGATGCTGGATTTGCGGGGCATGGTCCGACTCCTCAGAAGATCGGCTGGACGATGCCCAGCACCTGCCCATCGCGTACCAGTCCGCTCTCGGCATAGCGCGAATCGAAGCTGTGGAGCCCGATGCCCTGGACGTAGTAGTGGCCCGGCGGGATCACCACCGGGGCGATGGGCGCGAGCGGATGGCCGTCGTAGGCGTGGGTCTTGGCCCGGCCCACGGCCTCGCCGTTGACGAAGACGGTGCGATCCGAAACCGTGACCACGTCGCCAGGCACGCCGCGCACCCGCTTGAAGAAAGGCTGGCCACGCAGGCCGCGGTAGTGCGCCTGTGCCTCGCCAGCAAAGGCGAAGACGATCAGGTCGCCGCGCCGCACGGGCCGCTGCTGGAACTGCATCAGCGCCACGTGGTACGGCAGGCTTGGTGTCCAGTTCACGAGCAGCGGCACGCGCGGCGTTGGGTCGACGAACAGGCGCACGTAGGCGAAGCCCCAGATCGCGAATACCGGCAGGTAGAGATACCAGCGCCGCCGTATGTGGCGCAGGAACTCGGCGAAGGATCGGACGTGGAGATGCCACCAGCCAGACGTCTGGATGGCCGCATTGGTGGAGACGGGTTCGGTCATGGCTGGTCTACCTTTCTGCGTAGCACCGGCGTGAGGTCGCGGCTGTTGGGCGCACCGGCGATCGCGCTCTTGATCACCACCAGGCAGCCGCACTCGCGCGGCAATTCCTCCAGCGCTGCGGGCAGGCGCTGCGAGAAGCGGCGAGCCAGTGCGAGCGCCTGTTCGCGTTCGGCCTCGGTGCCGGTGCTCGTGAGCATCTGCGTGAACTCGGCTTCCTTGGCGCGGTAGACCTCCGACAGGTCCACCACGCCGACGACGAGCGTGGGCCGCAGCACCCAGCGGTCGTAGGCGGCGATGCCGGCAGCGGCGAGTAGCGCGGCGACGAGCGCATGCAGCAGGAGCGCCCTCATAGCGCGTACCCCCGCTGCCGCAGCAGTTCGGTGATGGCTTCGTCGATCGACAGGCCCTGGGCGCGCAGTTCGTCAATCGGGGCGTTGTCCTCCAGCTTGTTGGAGAACAGCAGATGGGTTGCCGGGTCGAGGATGTTGCGGGCGACGCCTTCGCCGACGGGCGAGGAAATGTAGAGTTCGGAGAAAGCGCCGGCTTCGGTGCGCAGCGAGTTGAGCAGTCGCTTCTTCGGCTCGTCCATGGACAGGCGCCCCTTGCGGTCAAGCATCTCGATGGATTCGGGCTTCTGCCGCAGCAGGAACACCCAGTCGGAACAGTTGAACGCCGCTTCCATCTGGGCGCTGCCGTAGTAGTCGTCGGCGCTTTGGGTAGCAGTGCCGAGCGCGCCCCCGTACTTGCGCGCACGGCGTGCGGCCTCCTCCACCACGGCCGCCTTGACGGGATCGTCGGCGCCGATGTCCCCCAACTGCTGTTTCAGCTCGTCGATGAAAAGCACCTTGCGCCGGTTGCGCGTGAGGTACATCTCCCCGGTGATCTGGTGCAACAGAAGGATGTTGACCACCGCGTGCAGATCCGGCCGGCGCTTGAGTTCCTCATTCTCGACGACGATGAAATCGTTGCTGAAATCGACGTTGGACCGGCCCTCGAAGAAGCGCTCGTACTGCCCGCCCTTGGCGTAGGGATTGAGCATGATCGCCAGATCCCGGATGCGCTGGTCACCGTTGACGCCCAGTTCCTCAATGGTCCCGGTCTTGAAGGCGTCGCGCACGCCGGTGATCGTGAGATCCTGGCCATGTTCGCGCCAGAGCTTGAGCACCATGGCCGAGATCGCTTTGTACTGCACCTCCTCCAGCGTGTGCTGCATCGAGCACATCTTGGCGATGCCGGGCACGAGCATGTCGATGTCCTCATTGATGTCGTGCACGATCGTGAACGGGTTCAGGCAGATCTTGGAATCCGCACGGAATTCGATGTAGGTGCCCTGCGCCTTCCTGCAGAGCTTCTCGAAGCTGCGGCCCAGGTCCAGCATCCAGACCTTCGCGCCGATCGCGCGGTAGGACCAGGCCAGCTCGTTCATCAGCACCGACTTGCCGCTGCCGGGAGCGCCGATGATGGCGAAGTTGTAGTTCCCGAGATCGTTGTCGTAGAGGTCGAGCGTCATGACCTGGCCGCGGCGGCCGCCGAAGACCAGCGCTGGCGTGCGCGTGCCGCGCCATTCCGCGATGAGCGGCGCCATGTGGATCGCGTTCGACATGGTCTTGCGCGTGACGCGGCGCATCTTGCCCAGGTCCTTGTGCATCCTCGGCGTCAGCGTCATGGGCAGGCTCGCGAGCAAGGCCTGCCTGTGCATGTAGGCGTCGGAATTGAGCTGAAAACCCCGTGCGCGCCAGATCGCGTTGGCGGCCTCGTGCGCCGAGGCGGACTTGTCCGGGTGGGTGAAGATCGCGAGCTGGTGGTACAGACTGACGAGGCTGCCGCCGGTGTCGATGGCGTTCGCCGCGGCGGACCAGTCGTCGAGCTTCTTCCTCACATCCGGCATCACATCCGCCATCTTGCTTTTGGCGTTCTGGGTGGCGCGCACGTGGTTTGCGGTGACGACGGACTTGGTGGCGTTGGGGTCCAGGATGTGTACGCCCAGCGTGATCAGGAAGGGCGCGCTGTACTGCAGCGCCGGCTGCATGAGGTCGCCGATCAGCGAGCCCATCTGCCACAACGCGAAGTGCTCTGGGAAACTCTTGATCGAGTAGAAGCGCGCTTCCAGCACCTCGGCGCTGGTTTCCTTCCATAGGGTGATGCCGGAGGGATGCGGATCCTGGATGGTGTCGAAGTCCACGATCTGATCCCGGATCTCCCGGCCATCGTCGTAGTGCAGCCACCGATCGTCATCGAACTGCAGGTCTTCCGCGTCCGAGTGCGCGATCCGGTCGGGGTTCGTGAAGAGGGCGCACCAGTTGATGAGGTCGGCCGCGTCGCACACGCGGTTGGGCAGCATGGCCGCGCGCAGCGTGGCGGCCATCGAGTCGCGCAGCGTCAGCAGCGCCTCGCGGCTGTTCAGATCCGCCGCATCGCCGGGGAAGGACACGCTCAGCATCAGCCGGAAGTCCCGCAAGGTGTAGTGGAAGCCCGCCGTGAGCGAGGTCTGCGTGCCGCGCAGCAGGTGCTGCACGCGCTGTCGAGCGAGCTTGCGGAACAGGTTCTCGTTGGGAACGGGCCGCCCGAAGGGGCGGGCCTTCTCGGCCTGGTCCTCGTCTTCCACGCGCAGGTTGGTGTACTGGCGCAATTGGTGGCGGATGTGCGGCGAGGCGAACAAGTGGAACTGCAGGCCGGTGTCCGGCGGGCAGTTGGCGTAGAGCGAGACCAGCACCTCGGCCATGCGCTCGTCGGCACCCGACTGCGGCATCACTTCCAGAAGGAAGCCCATGCCGTCGCGGTTCACGAAGAGCTTCTCTTCGGCGAGGTAGGCCGAGTAGGGCAGCCAGCCAGCGAACTGTTCGGCCGGTGTGTCCGCTGGCAGTGCGAAGGGGAACAGCGGCGCCGCGCGGAACTCGCCGGACGGGGCTTCGGTGGAGGGTATGCGCATGGTGGCCTCACAGCGGATGGGTGCCCAGGCCCGCCGGGGGCCGACTGAGCGAAGGGAAGGGATTGAGGGACGTGGGCCGCTGCACCGCGCCCTCGGAGGAGGCGGGCGCGTCGGTCTCGGTGGGTGCCTGGCCGGACGAGGATGGGGCGGGGGAGGGGGCCGCGGGCGGTGGGCGCAGCGGCGCGTACTGGTCGCGGATGCGCTGGCGGACGTGGTCGATCTGCCAGCGCCCGGTGTCCACCTGAACGTAGACGTAGCCCTGGTCCCACAGGTCGCCGTCGGCGTCCTCCCAGGGCTTGGTCCACAGCCGCAGGACACGTGCCTGGGAGCGCAGTTCCAGGGTGGGCGCGTCCCCGATGCCGACCAGCGCGCTCCCTGTCGCGGGAGCCGCGAACGGCATCCGGCCCGGAGCCGATGCGGCCGGCGCAGCGCCCCTCGACGGGGGCGCTGCCGAATTGGCCGCGGCGGTGCCCAACGTCCGCTGACTGGGCAGGTTCTCGTGCAGCGCGTTGGCGTAGGTGCCCGACACCGAGTCGCAGGCCACGCCCTCGGGTGCCGTGCAGGCGTATTTGGACCCGCCGCTGAGCCCGGACATGTTGACGCAGGCGGCCAGCGGCAAGAGCAGGGCCATGGCGCAGAGGCGCAGTGTTGTTGTGCTCATGGCCGTTTCCCCGAGACGGCCGACTGCGATGCGACCTTGGCGGCTTCCGCGAGCCTGGCTTCCAGAACCTGGCGGCCGACGTAGCCGTTGGTGCGCGCGCCGTCGGCCCAGATCAACGTGGGTGTTCCTTGCACGCCGAGCCTGCGGGCCAACTCGAGGTTGCGCGCGATCGGGTGCTCGCAGTTCGCTGCCGACTGCAGCATGCTTGCGTCCGCCTGCAGCATCCAATGCCGCCAGGCGCGCTCGCGGTCGGCGGCGCACCAGATCGCAACCGGACGGGCCTCTCCCTGGAAGGGCACGAGGAAGGTATAGACGGTGACGTTGTCGATGCCGGCGAGCTCTGGTTCGAGCTGCTTGCAGTAGATGCAGTTCGGATCGCTGAAGACCGCGACCTTGCGCTGGCCATTGCCGCGCACGGTCTTGATCGCGTCGTTCAGCGGCAACTGGTCGATCGAGATGGGTGCTGCCGACATCGACTCCGACTGGAGTTGAGCACCTTGGGCAGCGCTGCGCTGTGCGATCCTGGGGCCCGTGATGTCGCGCATGCTGGCCGTGTCGAAGAGGCGGCCGAACACGAAGAAGCGCGGGTTGGCGGCCGTGACGTAGGCCACGTTGCCGTTCATCCAGACCTCGTAGAGGCCCTCGACCTCCGTGCGCGCCACTTCCGTGAACTGGGTACCGGGATGGGCCTTGCGTAGCACGGCGAGCAGCCGGGATTCGTCGGACGTCGCGGCTTGGCCGGGGATGCCGGCGGCCAGCAACACCGCGCACAGCGCCGCCGGGAGATACCTTGCGGCGAAACGGGAGTGCTGCGCGCGCACCGGTTCAGTAGTTGCCATCATCGGTGACCTCCAGGTAGCGGGTTTCGGGGGAAGGGGCTCGGCGGGTGGACTGCTCGGCCATGGCGGTCATCGGCACGTCGATGCGCACGCCCTTGGTGATCACGACGTCGATCTGGCGGCCGGCGTCCACTTCGATGACGGGGAAGGTGTTCTCGGCCAGCTTGATGTAGTACTGGGCCAGGCGGTCCAAGGCCTTGCCCACGCCTTGCCCGAGGCCCGCGCGGTAGGCATCGGCATTGCCGTCCGCGCTCGCGATGGTCCCGAGTGCCGAGGTGCTGTAGGTGGTGTTGGCGGTGGACAGGCCCTGGCCGATGCCGCTGACCACCCCGGCCAGGAGCGCATTCGCCAGCATCTGCCCCTGTTTGGTCACCAGTCTGCCGCGCATCCCGACCTTGCCGTCCTCGCCGTAGACGCTGCCCTGGATGCGCACTTCGAGCGTCGCGCCGTCCGCGCGCACGCACGACAGGTTCTCGGTGCGCAGGTAGGCGCGTTCCGAGCTGATGTCGCCGTAGCCGGCCGCGATGACGAAGCACTCGCGGTACTCGCCGCGGAATTGGTTGGGCAGCACGCTGTTGTCGGAGAGCCGGATCAGCACCGGGTGCGGATTCGATTGCGACTGCCCGCCCGTGGGGGCGTCCAGGCCGCCGAGCAGGATGCCTCGCGTGAAGCTGACAGGCAGGAAGGTGGCGACCGTCCTGGGCGCGCTGGACGAGGCGGCGGGCGTGCCTTCACGCGCGGCGTTGCCATCTCTGCCGCTACCTCCGGTGCCTGCCGGGCGGGATCGGTCCGCCAGCGTCACTCGCGAGATCACGGGCACGGGTGGCGCGGGCGGCGCAGGGGGCTGCAGGATGGGCGGTCCGGCCGGCATCGCGCCCACGCCGGCGGCACCGGGAGGCGGCGCGGGCGGCAGGCTGGCCGCGGGCGGCATGGCCGTGGAGCTGGGTTCCGGAGCCGCGGGCGTCGGTGGCGATAGTGTGGCAGGCTTCGGCGCGGCTGCGGCTGCCTGCTGGCTCGCGGTCAGGCGCTGCTCTAATTCGGCGAAGCGCTGCATCGTCCGGCCTTCGAAGGCCTGCCGCTCCTTGTTGAGGCGGCTTTGTTCTTCGCGCTCGGTTTCGTACTGGGCCAGCTTGCGGCCTGCAGTGCCGACCCACTGGTCCACCGGATTCACCTGGCCGCCGGGCGGCAGCACGCCGATGTTGGTGACGTCGCTGGGCTGCGTTTGGGCGGCGCGGCCGTGCGGCTGGTGGTTCGTGGCAGAGAAACTGAAGATCAGCCACAGCAGGCAGATGCCGCCGCCCAGGATGGCGGCCAGCAGGGCGTACTGCCGCTGGCGCGGTGAGAGGCGATCCAGCAGCCCGCGTACGGCATAGCCGGGCGGGCGCCCGCCCGGTGGCATGGAAGGCGTGCTCATCGCGTGCCTCCCCGCCGGATCACGTAGACGCTGGTGGTCTCGCCCGGCCGCAGGTTGTGGTGCTCGATGGCGATGCCGACGATCTCGCCGCCGGCGCGGCTGTCCGGGCGGTCGAACTCCTGCTCGGCTAGCACCATCGGCACCGTGCTGGTGTTCTGCAGCGTGTACTTCTCGCCGGTCAGGCCGCGGCCCTCGTACTGGCGCAGCAGCGTGAAGCGCGCGTCGGCCCAGAGCTGGATGGGGCGGGAGGACTCCTCGACCCGGACGTCCGGCGGCACGCGGTCCGAAACCATAGCCACCAGCAGCGCCTTCATCGCGCGCACGTGGCTGGGGGCCGGGCCGGACGGCGCCGCATCGGGCGTGGCCGGGCGCAGGGCTCGGGGCGTCTTGTCGCGGATGACGATGGTGTCGGCGGGCGTGTCCGAACGCCGCAGCAGCAGCGTGTAGGTGGCCGTGGCCGAGGACACGAAGAGGTTGATCGGCCGCGTCGCATCGCCGACCGGGCGGATGTAGACCTCGCCCTTGTCGCGGTCGCATTCGACGATGACGTCGCCGGACGGGTTGACCGTGGAAGGCATCAGGGCGGCCGGCGCGGCCAGGCCGGGCGTGGTGGAGGGCGCCCCAGGGGAAGCCGTGACGGCCGGCAAGGGCGAGCCGCCGCAATGGCTCGAATGGATGTTGCCGAATACGTCCGTGATCGGCGTGCCCTCGATGCGGATGCGCGTGGGCTCCTTCAGAGAAACAATGGCCTCGACGGCCACGCCGTCACTGGCCTCCACGACCTGCAGCGCATGCGCCTGCAGTCCGAAGGACAGGGCCGTGACGGCGAGGATGCGCCGCGCCGCCGGGGACAGACCATCCCAGTGCCGACGCGGCGGCGCGCCGCGCAGGGGCGATGGCTTTGCGGCGGCGAGCCTGGCCTGGGTGGGCCGAAGTCCGGCGGGCGCGGGGCCGGCCAGGCGCGGCGGCGTGAATGCGATGTCACTTGACCGCATAGGGCACCTCCTTGAATCCGATGACGTGCATGCGGGCTCCGGCGTGGCCGAAGTCGATGCGGTAGGCCTTGAGGTCGTTCGCGGTCTCGTAGCCGTTGACGAGGGTGCGCAGGCGTCCGCGCACGACCAGCGACTGGGTGTCCTCGCTGGACACGAGTTGTTGTGGCGCGAAGGCCGTGGAGGCGTTGATCCGCTTGAGGCGCTCTGCCTCCACCTCCTGCCGCGTCTTGAGCGCGCCGTATTGCGCGGGATCGACGTAGCCGAGCAGGATGTCCTTCTTCCAATCGATGGTGCTGGGAGTGACATCCAGGATCAGCCAGGCGACAAAGCTGCCCATCTGCTCCAGATACTCGCTCGATGCCCTGTCGCCGCTGACCCAGAACGTCTTGTTGAGCGATGGCGGCACGACCACGGTGCGCACCGTGCCCAACAGGTTGAGGATGACGACGAGCGCGAGCACCACGCCCGTGGCCAGTGCCCCGACGGCCAAGGCGAGGCCCCGGTTGCGACGGCGCAAGTCCTTGAGGTCACCGGAGAGTCGGTCGAAGTCCATGGCGGTACTCCGGCTCAGCCGACCATGCGGCGGATGTGCGACGGTGGCGTCGCGCGCATCGACGTCGCGGGATTCGTCGGCAAATGCCAGTAGAGCCAGTGCAGCGCGAAGGCGGGGTGCTTGTCCGCTTTCAGGCGCGAGATCCAGCGCGAGACGGCGATGCCTGCGGCCATGCAGGCGGCGAACGCCGCCTTGTTCGAGGACAGGTAGCCGATGAAGAACGCCAGGACGATGGGCACGGCGACGTCGACATCCCAGAAGCCGATCTTCCATTGATCGTCCAGGCGCCGCGGGATATAGGTGTCCGCTTGCATGTGGGCCTCCGGGATATCGACGCGCCGGGGCTCAGACGACCGCGCCCATGATCGCGCCGGCGATCACCAAGCCCACCGCCGCAAAAATGGCCAGGCCGACATAAAAAAGCACGGGCCCGAAATTGCGCAGCGCGGAGAGCGAGATCAGCGCGACGACGAAGCCGACGAACCCGACGAGCGCCTTGATGCCCGGACCGAGTTCGGCGATCTGCGTCAGTGCGCTGGTCAACGGACCCGTAATGCCCGTGAAGGCCACGAGATCCAGCGCGTGGCTCGGGAATGCGATGGCCAGGCCGACGAGGGCGATGACCATCAGGCAGAAGAAGCCGGCGAGTTTTCTTGCGGGCGAGCGCAGGACGGCCGGGGAGGGAGTGGACAGGATGGCAGTGCTCATGGAAAGGGCTCCAGCAAAAAGGACGAGACGACGGGTGGGATCGGGTGTCAGTACGGGTCGGCGCGTGGGCGGGGTGGTGGATCGGGGTCCACTGCTGGTAAAGGCTGTCGACCGCTCAGGGCGGGTCGTCACCGTCGATGCGGTAGCGGATCTCGACGCGGCGGTTGTTTGCCCGGCCTGCCGGGCTGTTGTTGGGTTCGGCGTAACAGCACGCGCCTTGCGCGTCGACGCTCACGCGCGGTGCGATGGCGGGCGACAGGGCCAGGAGTTGACGAAGTACCGCCTGGGCTCGGGCCTTGGCGAGGCCGTCGTTCGTGGCCGCAGGGCCGGTGCTGTCGGTGCGGCCGCTGAGTGTGATTTCTCTCGCCTGGGCCAGCCGGGGCGCTACCTCGCGCAGCGCCGCGCGGGCGCTCGGTCCCAGCTGCGCGCTGGCGAACGGGAAGTGCACGGAGACCTGCTCGAAGACCGGTGCTTCGGGTGCCTTCGAGGAGGTCGATGCGATGAGCGGCGGGGGGCGTTCGTCGGACTCCACGCCGGCGTTCCTCGGCAAGGGAGGTACTGCCGGCTCGGCCGCGGTGGTGGGATGTGCAGAGACCGACGCCAGGGTCTTGGGCGTGCGTTGCGGACAGGCGTCGCCATGGCACAGTGCGAATGCCGCCTCGACGCCATGCCCGCGCTGCGCCAACCGTGCCTGTGCGGTGGTCGCTTTCGGCGCGGGCGGGTCGATCGACGCGGGCGGTGTCGCCGCGCACGCCGCGATGGCCAGGCACGATGCGGCCCCGCTCGGGCGCCACCATGGCATGTGCGTCCTGCGCTTCATGGCGCGACCCTCACATGCAGGCCGCGGTGCTGCGACGGGGCCGTAGCCGACCGGACAGGCAGCGGCGTGCCGCTCTGACGCGCCGCTGGCAGGTGCCGGTACACCTTCCAGGCGTACGTGGCGCGCGCCTTGGTGCAGGCGTCGCCCTTGAGCTGGCTGCAAGCTGCGTTGTAGGCACCCACGGCATTCCATGTGACGCCGTGGCGGGCGAAGCTGTCGGCCATCAGCCATGCGCCCACCTGCAGGTTGATGCACGGGTCGTAGAGGTCCGCCTCGCGGATACCGAAGCCGGCCAGCTTGGGCAGATGTCGGCTGTTGATCTGCATCAGGCCGATGTCGTAGCTGCCAGTGCGCTGCGCGTGGCCGCGGTTCACCGCCTTCGGGTTCAAGTTCGACTCGGTACGGGCAACGGCGTAGAGCAACTCCGGCGCCACGCCGTAGCGCTGGGCCGCGGTGTCCCAGCACGGCGTCGCCAGCACCGGCATGGCACACGCGATCGTCCCCACGAAAACGAGAACCTGACGCATCGAAGACCCCCTGGGTGTTCAGGACCAACCCGCCACTGGACGAGCGCAGGGCGGGCACGGGGTGAGGACCGGCGGGGCCGGTCAGGGTCATGTGCGGGTGGGGCGGGGGAGGCGGCTGGCGGGAGCCTCAGCCCGGCGGGGTCGGTGCGGGTGGGCGGCGTGGCGCCGCGGGGTCAGCGCCGATGTCGCGGCGCGCGCTGAACCAGATGGCGCTCCACCATGTTGCGGCGCGCCTGGCCAAGTACTGCTGCTCCGGATGGATCATCCTGCTGGCACAGCGCCACGCAGGCGGTGGTGATCTGGTCGAGTCCGAACTTGGGGTTCGGATGCTTGTTCACCGGCGAACACTGCAGGTCGTGCAGCAACTCGTACTGGGGCCGCCATAGCGATTCGCGCCGACGCGGCGTGGTCGGCGAGCGCATGACCAGATCCGTCCCGAGAAAGCCGAAGATGCGTTCGGCGGCGTCGTCACGGGTGAAGACGATGGCCACGCAGGCACTGAGCAGATCCGGGATGCGGAAAGTGGGCGATACGTTGTCGCCGCTGCGCAGCAGCGCATACAGCCAGTTGTGTTCTTCCGTCCACAGGCGGGTTTCGACCACGTCGGTGGCGTCAATCCCGCCCGCGGATGGCAGGTCTGGAAGGTGAATGTTCGGCATGGCAGTCAGCATGGCGTCGGTCCTTGTGTCCCGGAGTGCAATGAACACGCTCATGGGCGCATGGACGTAGAGTAGGAGCGGATGGCGCGGACGTCGCCTCGCAATGCCGCTCTTCTGAGGGGTGTTTCGCAATCAGCGTCCCACGACACCCGGAGTGGCCGGTGCGTGAAGACGGAGGGCCCTCTTGGCGCGTGCCGCGTCGCGCGGTCAGGCCTCGGGCGGTTGCGGCCCGAACAGCGGCAGCTCGTCGAGGATCGGGGCCTCCGCGTCGAAGAGCAGCCATTCGATTCCCGCCTGCGTCGCCAGCTCACCGATCACGGCCAGATCGTGCTCGACCGGCACGCGGTGCGGCGTCGTTCCCACATGAACCAGCCCGCCGAATTCGGTGGGATAGGCGTTCACGGACAGGGCATTGGCCTGCAGCTTCGCGCGCGTGGCGGGTTGCAGATGCGACAACGAGAGGACGGCAATGGTCTCGGCCAGTTCCCGCAGGCGGCCGATGCCGGCAGTGTTCATGCTTGGGCCTTCGCAAGGATGATGTGATTCGAGGATGAAACCCATGCGCCAGGAAGATTTGCCAAAAATCCTGTGGGTGATCGTCCGTGGTGCGATTGCCATCATAAATCCACTATGCGGAAATGCCTATTTCCTCGCCACGGCACGCCCGCGACCCTGTGCTCACCGCACTGGGCGATGCCATTCGCCGAAGTCGGCGCGCGCGAGGCATCTCCCAGGAGGATCTCGCGCACATCAGCGCCGTGGACCGTTCCTACATGAGCAGCATCGAGCGCGGAGTCCAGAATGCCGGCCTCGTCTCCATCGTGCGCATTGCGCGCGCGATGGACATGACGGTCACCGAACTGATGGCAGAGGCGGAGTTGTAGCGGGCGCCGCTCCGCTCAGGCGCGCTGGTGGAAGTGGGCGATGGCGCGGCCCAGCAGCACGGCCATCGCGATGGGAAACCCCGCCAGCGATGTCGGGTGCAGTTGCACCGGCAAGACAAAGGCGACGACGTTGGCGCAGGCGGTGATGATCAGCAGCGAGCACCACACGGCGAACATCTCGGGGTCGTGCTGCAGGAATTCCTTGGCCCGGATGACGCGCACCAGCGCGCCGTCGGTGCCCGCGACCAGCACCAGGGGAAGAAGCCACGGCAGCCATTCGAGCAGGCTCGACAGGCGGTAGCTTGCGAGCATGAGCAGGGCGTCCACCGAGCGGAAGTACGCATTGTTGAACAGGCGCTGGTTGACAGAGGCCATCTCGATCGCCACCGCGCCGTTGATGCCGGGTGTTCGAGGCATGTCTCTCGCCGCTGGTAGCGGGCTGGCCTCGGCCGCACCGGACTGCAGGCGCATCGCCCGGTCCAGCATGCGGTAGGCAGGCTCCGGACCCCAGAACGCGACGGCCGCCTCGTGCTCGCTGCGCAACTGACCCAGGAATCGCTCGGGCGGATGCGCCGCAGGCACGTAGAGCACCAGCACGAGCAGCAGCACCAGGGAGACCACCGCGACCGCCCTGATCATGCGGCAACCTCTTCGACGCGGTCATCGGCATCGGGGTCGATGATCGGAAAGCGGCCCTTGATGATGCGTCCGCCAGACACCGATGCGAAATACTGCAGGTTGGGCAGCTTGCCCAGCACTTCGGCGGGCACCACCTCCTCGAAGCTCTCGGTGAGCTGGGTCGAGTAGCTCGACGAGAAATCTCCCAGGTGCGCGTCGGCGCCGTGGCTCAGGCCGACGCGCACCGTATGGATGGCGGTCTTGCCGAAGGTCTCGGTGACGAAGTCCTGCGTCGGCCGGTCTTTGGTGCGCAGGGCGATCAGGTTGTTCAGGTTTCCAACCGCCATGCGCGCAGCGTCCTCGCTGCCGAGGCGCTTGGCCAGGTCGGCCAGGGTCTGCATCGCGCAGGTCGTGAAGATGCCGCCCTCGGCACCCTTGTTGAGGATCTCGATCAGCGGCTGGTTGATGACGTTCGAGACCTCGTCCACGAACAGCGAGATGCGCTGGTAGGTGCCGAGGTTGTAGCGCATGCCCGCGCGGGCGGCCTGGTCGGCCAGGGCAAGCGCACCGATGGCGGAGGCCACCGAAGGGTCCGGCAGCGAATCCAGACACATGTAGAGGACGTGGCCGCCGCGTTCGATTTTCTCGAAGTTCATGATCGGGCGTTCGTCGTTCGCATCGAACGGGTCCGGTGACAGGCTGCGGCCCAGGTCGCCGGAGGTGAGCATCGAAAGGACCGGCAACAGGTTGGCCGTGATCTTTTGATAGTGCTCCCTGTTGTGGCGAAACGTGCGGACCTGGGCGTCGAGCGTCTTGTTGCGCTGGTTCTGGGACACGTGGTGCTCGTAGTAGGCGACGAATGCCATCAGGTCAGCGCTGGCCGCTTCCGAGGGGCGGCGCATGTTGCCCTTGTGCGCGTCGTGCAGCAGCTTGCGCATCTCGGGCTGGTCGCGCCAGCCGTTGCCGAGCAGTTGCTCGTAGAAGCGCCGCAGCGATGCTTCGAGGACCGGCTCGATGCCGCCTTCGATGTACTTGGTGAGTTTGATGAGGTTGGGGCGCTCTTCGAGCTCGACGAGACCCTGTACTACGACATTCACCGCATCCCACCCGAAGGCCGAGAATGCGCCGGCGGTGTCCGGCGGCATGATCGACTGGATGCGCGACGCGATCTCGGTCGGCTTCTGCCAGTTGAACGTGAAGTCCAGCCGTACGCCTCGGTCGGGGAAGGCGGGGTGAAATTCCATGAAGGTGTCCGGCTCGCGGTAGTCCGCGCAGGCGCGTTCGACGATGCGCTTGAGCCGTCGGCTGTTCTTCGGGTCAATCACGATCACGACGTCGCCCCGGCGCACGGCCTGGGTGATCAGGTTGGCCAGCGCCACGCCTTTGCCGGATTGCGTGGTGCCCACCAGCAAGGTCCCACCTTCGAAGTTCTGCAGTGGCCGATGCAGCGGGTGTTCGACGGGCTCCACTCCGTGGATGTACGGAAGACCGATCTCGGCGTCGGGCTGGGCGGCCTGCCCCTGACCGAGCAGGCGCTGCAGCCAATGCGGGACGGCGAACTCACGGTAGTCCACCTTCGAGAGTTCGTACAGGCGCTGCGCATGAACCGGTTGCCATTCGAAGCCGAAGCCGAGGAATACCTGGGCAGGATCTTCGTTCAGGCGCGCGAGCTGGCGCGTGCTAATGACCTGGATACGCCGACCGCTCAGTGAACCGCGCAGGCGCAGCACGTGCGCGGCCTGGCCGAAGCGGCGCAGCGCCATGGTCGCGCAGGCACCCGCGAGCGCCAGCGATGGAAGTAGTGGCAGTGCTCCCGTGGCGGCCACGCCAGTGAAGTAGCAGGCCGTGGCCAGCCAGGATAGGCCGGCGTGTGCCTCGAAAGCGGGGCGCCATGGCATTTCGTAGCGGCGGACGAGCATGTCATCGACTCCCGTGTCCCGTGCGTGGGCCAGACGGGCCCGTGGACTCCGATGCGTTGGCAAGGGCGAAGGTATGTTGGTCGATGCCTTCGACGTGCGTGGACATGAGCACGATGCCAAGCACCGTGGTATCGCGGATTTGACGGCATACCGTGGATAGTCCACCCGAGGGAGGCCGAAGAATCATCCGGGCATCGTCGAGTGCGCGGATCGCGGTGCCAGGCTGGATCCCGCGGCGCTCGAATTCGGTCAGGGGAATGAAGATGCCCTCGGCCACGGTGGAGATGTCCGACGCTTCGGTGCCATCGCCGAGACCTGCCACGATGTCGCCCAGCGCTGTGCGAACGGCGGGGTTCAGCCTGAGTGGCGCCTGCAACTTGACAGCGGGCCGTGTCGGAGTGGGTTGGAGTGGCGCTGTCGGTGTCCCGGCTTCATTCGGACTTGCCGCGTTCAATAGGGCGGGATCATGTGCCGTTTTTTCGGCGGGCGGATCAATCAGCAACAACTGGATTCCCGATGCGCCTGGTGCAGAGGATGGTGCAACCTTGGGTGCGGCCGGGGCCGCAGGTGTGGGCGTTGCCGCCGGAGGTGCGGGGCTCTGCGCTTTCGAGTCAGATGGCGGAGGAAGAAGGCTGGCCTCCAACGCGCAGGGTGGTGGTTCAAGGCCCGCCAGCAGGATGGCGGCGCTGGTGAGCTTGACGGCTTCCATGGGTGCCTTGGCGCCTGGCGGCTGGATCGCCCAGGTTTGCCGCGCTGCTTCTGCCGCCACCAGTACGCCAGCCTCCAGTAGCAGCTCTAGCAAGGTCTGCGGAGACTTTGGGATGCCGACCAACTGGTCATTCTCTAGAAGAGCCAGCACGTCTTCGGCCGCACCGGGCCAGACCAGAAAGAGTCCTTCCGGCCCCAACCAGACGCGGCTTTTGTCGCGGTTGACCGCCCAGGCCGAATGGCCGGCCGCGAGGCGGCGCAGCGCATCCACCAGGTAGCGCTCGAGGTGCGAGCCGTATTGGGGCTTGCCGTAGCGGTCGGCGCTGGCCAGCAGGTTGCGGTCGATCACCAGTGCCAGCGAACGGCGCACGAGTTCGTCGAGTACGTTGTGCTCGCGGTGCTGCGGGACACCGCCGATGCTGGCCATGAGCTGCGGCACGATGACGGCGTTCCCGCTGCCCAGCATCTGCAGCACCATGGCCGGAACGACATGCGGCAGCGCAAAGAGCCCCAGACCACGCGACTCGCGTGCGTTGGCGCGCCAGCGTACGAAGTAGCGGTCCGCACCTTGGGACTTGAGCCACGGCGCCAGTCCTCCCAGGAATGCAGGCCATTCCTCGCCATCGGCAGTGGTCACGATCAAGTGCGACAGCACCCGATGCAGTTCGCAGCACAGGCCGCCGATGAAGGTTGCGACGCGCCAGCGCGGCTCCAACTCGCGGCGCTCGGAAATCGTCGAGCGGCCTGAGAAGATGTGGGCATCGGTGCCCTGCAGGCTGAAGAAGGCAGCCTCCAGTCCGAGTTGCAGCAGGCCACCTGGCGTGTGGAAGTAGTTGCCTGCCGTCGCGGGGAGCAGATGCACGAAGCCTGCGTATCCTTGGATCAGCGGCAGCAGATCGCGTTCGAAGGTCGCGCGATCCGCACCGAAGCATAGCTTGATGCGTGCCAGCAGTCCCTGGTGGAGCGCGAGGACCTGGATCAGCGGCAGTGCCTCGAAGCCGGGATCCGAGGATGAAAACGAATGCGCTGCGGTACTTGGTGGCGAAGGGCTTGGAGCCATCGAAGAATCTCCGTGCCTGTGCGGGCGGATGGAGATCCATTGTTCAGGGATGGCTATGGCTTGGCCGGTGGCAATGGGGCCGGAGTGACGGGGATTTCGCCATCGGGAGATGGGGATGCACCACGAATTGGGGCGAGGTGAACGATGATGTCCGCGGAAATTGGGGGTGGCACGACATACGACGTGATCAATCTTGGATCCCGGTCATACCGGTCCAGCAACTGGCAGAACGGGCAGGATCGTGATGCCGTATCCATGCCGCCAAGCGTGTCGAGGAACTCGCTGCCGCAACGGGGGCACGATGCCAGCTGAAAGCTCGCCGCCTTTGCTATCCATAGCCCTTCAGTATGGGCAGCAAGGTCGAAGGCGCGATCGAAGCTGATTCGCAACGGCTGCCGATGCATCGACTGGTAATAGCGGTACGCCTCCACGAGGGCTTCGGCCGCAGGGCATCCCAGTTGGCGCAGCCGACGGAAGTTGGCGACGATGACGGACGCTTCGATCCGGTGCAGCAGGTTCGCGCCGTGATACCACTCACGGGAGTCCGGTGCCCGGCCGCGTGGCGGAAGTACTTGCCCGCTGAAAAGCAGGTGCAACAGCTCCTGCGGACGCAGGCCGGTGAGGTGATGAATGGTCCGGATGCGCGCTCCTAGGCTGGCGCAGTCTCGGGCCAGCGCCAGCATCCGCAGGCGCTGGCCGACTTTGGTTCCCGGCATTCAGCGGGGCACCTGAATGGGATGCAGCGAAGGAGGGAAGGGCGGGCGCACTGCTGCGAGCGTGCCGGCCAATGCGGGCGGCGAGTCGATCAAGGCGAGAAAGTCGTTCCTGGGCACGAACAGCGAGGTGTCGCCGACCGCATGCACGAGAGACCAGATCTCGGAGGGCTGCATCGTACGCAGGCGCTCGGCCTGGGTGGTGTGCAGATGGAATTTGCGGCAGGTCTCCACCAAGTCTCGCTGCGCCCCCACGAGGATCACGTGGAGCAATTGCAGGTTGGTGGATTGCACATCGGACAGATGCAGGTGGCGCATGATCGGTTCCTCATATCCCTGTTGGGTGGCTCAACGATGTTTCACGACGTCCTCGGATCGGGTTGATGGGGCTTTTTGGGGTACAGCATATGCTGCGGGTTATGGAAAACCCCACATCAAAAGCTGCTAACGGACGACTGGCTGAACTCGCCACGGACAAATGACGGCTATGGCGACTGATTTCGCAATCGCGCACATCCGGTAACAAAAGTAGCAGTACAACACGCGGTTTCCGATAGGCAAGGAGACAAGCGTGACATCCACAAAAACTCCGGCGCGCTACCCCGCAAGGCATGTGCGTCCCCCTCGAAGGAACGGGCTTGTAGGTGGACAACGTGCCAGGGCTGGGCATGCAGGCCGCAATGCCGAAGAGGAGGGTGATCTCGACCTGGTTCCTGGTGTGCGCGACCGCCTGCATGCCAGACTAGTGGCCATGGGCATACCCGCCGCGAAGGAGGTTTCCTTTGTGGCCGGCATCACGCAGCGGGCGGCGCAGAGCGTGCGTCGTTGGTTTGACATCCAGGAGCCCGGGTTGCCGGATCTCGAATCCTTTGCGCGACTGTGCGTTGGCCTGGGGTGCAGCGCGGACGAGATCATCGGTGTCCTTCATCGCGAGGTGCGCGATTCCGATCACGGCACTCCAATTGTCCAAATGGCCAACTGCATTCGCGCGATCACCGATTCTCTGGTGTGGCGGGGTGAACTGGGAATTCCGATCCGTGTGCTTGGCGACGAGATGGCACCACGCTTGCGGACTGGGGACATCGTGTTTGTGAACACGGCCATCACCCGTATCGAAGGCAATGGGATATACGCGTTCACCCGCGACAACGAAGTTCTTATCCGCCGCGTTGACCAGCGGATTGACAAGAGCATCGTGCTCCAATGCGACAACAAGGCCTACCGGGATCATGAATGGACAGGGGCCGCTGCGGCCAAGCGTTCGGGCGTCAGTCTGCTTGGCAAGGTTCATGGCGGGATCAGCGTGCAGTTGTTCTGACGGAAAGTCGTTCAGATCAATGGCGGATTGCAGGAGGGATTGCCCCTCCTGCAGCCGCGACACGTTTATCAGGCGGCTTCGGCCAGTGGCTTCCACTCGGATGCCGACAACTCGATGAGCTTGCCGCCCAGCACCTCGAACTCGGTGGCTCGGTCGTAGTCCTCGACCTCCTGGCTGTAGTGGGTCACCGCGTTGACTAGGCCATAGCCCGACAGGTCACCTCCTGCCACCAGATGACGCAGCACGCCCGAGCGCTCCGCATCGTTGAGCGTGTAGCGCTGGGCCAGCACCTCCACGCTCTGCACAGGATTGCCAACGATCTGGATGCCCATGGTCCGCTGCATCTTGGCGGCGGCCTGCCGGAAGGTCACGTCGGACACGGCTGCCTGGACCACATCGCGCACCTTGAGGAAGAACGCCTTGTCGTCGGCGAGCAGGGTGTCGTCCTGGTAGACCGTGACACCTTCATCTTCCAGCGCCAGTGCGCGGCCCACATGGGTCTTGCGCAAGGTGCGGTCCGCCACGATCAGACCATTGCGGCACACGAGCCGGAACAGCAGGGGCTGCACCGACAGGGTGCCCTGCCCGACCTCGGAGTTCGAGATGGCGATGCCGGCCTGCACGATGTCTCCAGGCGCCATCTCGTACTGCAGCTTCGACGTGACGCACTTGAGGTACATGCGCGTCTCGGTCAACTCCACGGACTCGAACGTGAGCCCGGACAAGCCCTGCAGGATCGGCAGGACATGCTCGGCCAGGTCGTAGTTGTCCAGCCGGCGGTAGCGGTCTGACAGCACGGCGCGCACATTGCCATCGAGCGTGCGCAGCAGACGCCGGTCGCCCTCGCTTTGCAGCCAGGTGTTGACGTTGCGGTCCAGCAGCGTCGGCTGGCTTTCGCGCATGCGTTCGAAATAGGCATACGGGATGTTCAGCTTGTCGGCGAGTTGTCGGCGCGCGAGCGGGGTCACGCCATATGCCGCCGGTCCGCTTGCCTCCTCGACCACGAGGGTCGTTCCACCGCCTTCGCTGGTGCTGTGGTGCACCAGGGGCGAGGGAACGACCAGATCCTTTTTGGTGTCGAGCTGGCGTTGCAGTTCATGCGCCAAGCTCACCAGGGTACGTCCGCTTCTCATGACAATCTCCTTCGATTGCGAAAAGCGGGGACGGCTCTCCCCCACGGGGATGCGCATCCCCGCAAGGGCTGATGAAGGACCGGCAGGTGCCGATCCACTGTGAGCGCGACCGAGGTCGCGCGTGAAACTCCAAGGCTGCCTTCGCCGCACGACCGAAGTCGTGGCGGCCTGGTCTGGCAGCGACCAGCGGGAGAAACCTTTGCAGTGCGGGCTCGGCTGGCCGAACCCGCGCTGAAAAAGCGGGGGAGGGCGCGATGCCCATCCCCCAAACCAGAATCACGCGGCGCGCAGCAGCACGGCTTCCTGCCGCTGGCGCCACACGTCGGCCCAGTCCGAGCCCGCCTGCCGTGGCAGGAAGACGCGGACCGTACGAGGGCCACCCTTGGCCTCTTCGCGCTTGAGCCGGCGTGCGAGCGCGTAGGCGCTAGCTTGTCCGGTGAAGTCGCCGTCGGCGTCGTTGTCGCCGTAGACGCACACGCTGCGCACCGTGTCCGGGACCCAGAGCTTTTCCAGGTTGCCCGCGCTCAGCGCGCACCACACCGGCTTGCCAGTCGCCAGGAAAACCGCGATGCCGGTCTCGATGCCTTCGCACACGGCGAGCTCGTCGGTCGCCTCGGCCAGTCGCACGCAAGCGCCTGCGAAGCCGCTGCTGAGCACCTTCTTCGCATCCGGTGCATCGAGCTTGCGGCCCGCCTGCAGATAGGTGCGGTGCAGGGTGATCGCCCCTTGCGCGTCCTGCACGCTGGCCAGCATCGCGGGATACGTGGCCACCTTGTGTGCCTTTGCCGCGCCTTCCTTCTGGTAGTAGCCCAGAGTGGGGTGAAAGCGAAGCGAGGCGGGATAGCTGTCCAAAGCGAGCCCACGGCCGCGCAGGTAGCGGTCGACCTCGTCGCCGATCGTGACCGCCCGCGCTTCGCTCCAGATGCGCTGCACCAGCTTCTTCATGCGCTCCGGTGCGGCCGCGTCGTTGGCCGAATCTGGCCTGGCCGGCGGCAGCATGCCCAGCACCTTCTCGACCGCGCACAGGGCGGTGTGGAAGTCCATGGCCTTGCAGGCCTGCAGCAGCTTGAAGCCGCCACCCGGGCCGCACTTGCGGCAGTGGTAGTTCCCCTCACCGTACTTGTCGGTGTACTGAAAGCGGTCCACCCCATCCTTGCAGACCGGGCAGGGCAGGGACTTGCGCTTGAGCAGCCGCTCGTCCAGCCCCAGGGCACCGAGGATCTCGGTCCAGCGCCCGTGCGCACGCTGCTTGACCGCTTCCACGCGGGCCGCGTATTCAGCGTTCTGCATGGCCGTCTCCCCCGGGCATGGCGACCGCCTCGGTGGAACCGAGAAGCTCCACCGTGCAGCCTGGCATGCTACCTTGGCCTACCGTGACCTCGAACTGTCGGCCATGCAGCAGCGGGTACTTCCCGAGGTGCAGGTCCGCCAGCAGCGAGCTGAGTGTGTCCACCGGGTCGGTGGAGCGCAGCAGGCGGATGAGGTCGGCCAGGGCGTCGCGGTCAGCTTCCATCTCGTCTTCGCGATAGCGATCGTTCCCATCGACGAAGTCCGACAGCTGGCGCACCGGCTCGCCGGAGTTTTCTCCGGCAGGGACTAGGATGTCGCCGTCCAGGCAGACGCCTTCGTTTCCGACGTCCACCTTGTGCACGCCCACACGGATGTGAACGGACTCACAGACAATCACCAGGGGATTGACCCAACGGCCTTCGAGTGTGGCGCGCGCCGTCTCCGACCGCACCTCGATCTGGGCCTCCTGGTCTTCGATGTAGCGGACGTGAGGTTGCAGCCAGTGGCCCGGATCGAGCACATAGGCCTCTGCGGCCAGCCACTGCTTGTGCCTGGCGAGCATCCAGTGTCCCGTGTTCTCGCCGTCAGGCCAGCCCAGCGACACGACGGTCACCCGGCCTTCCTCGATGTCTTCGCGACTGGGGGCGGAGGCCACCGGTTCGACGTAGTCACGCTCGGCATGGCGCGCCTGGATGGGATAGCCGACGATGCGCTCGAAGAGCGCTGCGGGCAGGACGTCCAGGTCGTTGAGCAAGTCCACGTGCCCCCACTGCTTCATCGCGTCGAAGTAGGTGTCGACGAACTCCACGGCGGGCAACTGCGTGCGGGCCACCTCCAGCACCGTCCGCCAGGACTGCTTGAACTGGGCCTCGACCCGGCGCAACTGCTGGTCTGCGTCAATCAGCGTGTCCCTGTCGGGCAGGCGAGCCATGAACTGCTGCGGATCCAGGTGGACGACATTGATCTCGCCCGCGCTGTAGTACGTGGGCCGCTTGACGCAGAAGCCCTGGAGGAATACCAGCGAGTTCCGCGCGGCCTTGCCGCTGCGGTTGCCCGCGACGTGCACGGCGCCGATCGGCGTGGCCATGAACGGCAGGCGATCCTCGGCGTAGCGCCGTTCCAGCGACTGGCCATTGAAGACCACGTCGACGGGGAAGCCCTCGCACAGCTCCTCCATACGCTGCGCCAGGTCGGCGATGTCGACGCCGTGCAGTTCGATGACGGTCCCGCTGATCGCCTGTGTCGCGGTCTGGACCTCGAACGCTTCGCGCCGCAGCGCGGCGACCGTGTCGATGTCCACGCACCGGTCGCCCGAAAGGACCACGACGCGCGCCGCGGCGTACAGGCACTTCGTGAATCCGATCCCGAAGGGATGTTCCTGGGCGATGGTGTCGCCGTCCCAGCCGGACTCATGGAAGCTCAGCAGCTTCTGGAAGTCTTCGATGCCGAGCCCGTCGTCTTGCACGCGCAACATCTGCTTATCGACCTGGTGGTCGATGACGATGTGCAGCGCGCCCGCACGGCGGGCGTTCTGCAGCAGCTCGCTGACCAGCGTGAAGCGGTCGGTGAAGGCGTAGCGCTGGTTGCGTAGTGCGCCTTCTTCGTTGATGTGAACCTGGATCTTCATGGAGATCTCCTGAATGCCAGTGAACCTCCCACGAGGGCGGCCCGCTGACGGGGTGGTGGGTATCAGGCGCGTCCGCTCGTGTCGCGGGGCACCGATGCTGTGAACAGCTGGCCGCAGGCCAGCGCCTGGGCGAGGCCGTGTTCCTCGAACTCCCAGGGCAACAAGTGCCGACAGTCCAGGACTTGGCCGCGCGCGTCCAGGCGCTCGACCTTGAAGCCCAGCAGGTGCCAGTGCACCCGGTAGACCAGGCGGTCGGCGCCGGCGATCACGAAGCCCCGGCCGGCGCGGCCGGTCAGGATTTCGCTTTCCTTCACGAGGAACTCGATGTCGCCGAGATCGCGCACCGGAAGCAGGGCCTCCACGCGACGCGGCTGATGTGCGGTGTGTTGCATGGTTCGACTCCTCATTCGTGGTCCGGCACGCAGGCTGGTGCAGAGATGGATGCCGGTGCGCTACGGCGCACCGGCATCGGATCGACGAAAAACAGGGGCGCGTGCTCTGCCGTGGTACCGGGCGGCACAAAGCAGGGCGGTAGCGTTTCCTCGCGCATGGCTTCTTCCATGGCGATGGCATCCTGGTAGTCCAGGTGGCCGGTCAAGCCGTAGGCCACGAAGATCGCCAGGAGGCAGAGAACGTCCCTCCAATCGGTCATTGGTGGACTCCTTTCAAGGTTGCAGAGTGGGGCGGGGAGCGCTCCCTCGGTTGGGGGTGTCAGGCCGGAGCAGTCAGGCGAACAGATCGCCCTCGAGTGCGGTGCGCCTTATCGCTTCGTTGATCCACTGAGGGTTGCGGGCAAGTCGGGACTCGACCCATTCGGGGTGGTCAACGATGGCCTCGCGCACCCAGCTTGGGTAGCGCATCAGGGTTTCGCGTAGCCAGCTGTGCATGGCGCAGCGGATGACGTCCCGGACTTCTTCGACGTCGACCAAGCCGCAGTACGGCAGGGGCGACAAAGGGCTGCAGCCCACCACGCGAAGGCAGGACACGAAGCTGAACGGCTTGCGATCCTTCTCGCGCTCGGTGAACACCCAGCGCAGCGTGTCGAACTTCTCTTCGAGCGGTGTCTCGGGATCGGCCAGTCGACCGATCTCCTTGAGCAACCGCCAGTGCAGCAGCACGATGTCCTCCTCGCTCCATTCGACGGGAGCTCTGTCGTCTGTGGCGTCGAGCATCGCCGCAGCAGTTGCAGCCGGGACGATGTGTGCATTCCCCGTCTGCAGTCGTTCGAGCAGGACCTGGAAGACCGGTCGCTCGGCGTGCTCGCTTTCGGACATGATTCCGATCGGCGGGCAAGGACGGATCTCGGATGAGATGCTGTGGCTCAGCATGGTTGGCTCCTTGGGATAGCGGCAGGAGCCAACGCGCCTGTCTGGGGGCTGTTAGCCCCCAGGGGGTGGATGGATGAACGGATCCGTGTGGCGGATCGGGGATTTCAAGGCTGGCTTGGGCACGGATCGATGTGCCATGGGGCCGGTGCGCCAGCGACCGGCAGGGAGAAAGCTTTCGGCGCCAGGCCGAGGGCGTGACTGCCCCCAGGCTGGCCTCGAAAGCCGCCGACGGGAAGCATTGGGTAGAGACAGCGATCCAGAGCATGTCGCGCTCAGACCGTGCCGACGGAACTCCAGGGCTTGCCAGGGGTGCAGGGCCAGCTACTGCATGCCTCCCACGGTAGAGGCCGAACCCTTATGCGTCAATGCCCGAAGCGCCATCAGTCTGCCCCGATGCCGAAAGCAGCCTGACTTCGTGGCCGTTTCGCGTGGCGATGCGCCAAGGTCTTGCCGATCATTTCTCCGAAGCTCGTTGTACCAGGAGAAGATGACTATGGCTGACCTCGATTTCGTCAAGCACGACCAGGGGGGTGTCAATGCCCGCATCCTTGCCCGGGAAACCAAAGCCGACTTCCGGCGAGTGGAGGCTGCGAGCCTGAAAATTAAGGCCAGCTTTGCGAGCGCCGAGGGGAAGCGCCTGTTCATCCGGTACTTCAATACCTTTCAGCTGGGCATCCATTTCATCTCGGTGATCTCGCGAACCAAGCTCAATCATGAAGATGTCGCGAAAGTAGAAGGGCTCATTCGCGAGCAGATGGACAAAGTTGCCGAGCAACTGAACCAGGCTATTGATGGCGCGGAGGCGCTCTTCAAGGCCAACGGCATTACCAGTGTCGCTACATATGACACGATTGCCTTGGAGTTGGAGGTCGGTGTGTTGTCTTCGAGTAGCCGCAGATATCTGGAGATCTTGGGCAAGCTTGATCAACTGATGCCTTTGCTGCAGACCCTGGAAATCCATGAGGTCATCACCACGCAGGCAGTCGACATCGAGCGGGCTGCGCTCAAGCGCCGCGTGCGTGACGTAGCGAACGGCGCGCGAAACCTTGCTGGCCGGTTGCGACGGGAGATGAACGCTCTGGACGCTCGAAAGAGCGCGGTCGTGTCTATTGCCGCGGATGTGGCGCAACTTTCCGGCAACGAAGTCGATGGTGGTAGCGCGAAGGCAGTTCCCGGCGCTGAGGATAGTGCAAGCAGGGGCTTCGCCGATGGCACTCAGACGGTAGAGATGCCCGAGGATGACGCCGTCTCAGCACGTTCCGTGTAGTACTACTGCATCTCCACGCGAAAACACGCGCTTGCGCCGTCGATTGTTCGCGAGGCGTTCGGCCCAAGACGCACAGCAGGCAAGTGCGGAGTAGAGTTTCATTGAAGGGTGTGCGATCGCATCGTCGCTCATCTTCTGTCCGGCTTGCCGTACGCGTCGCAGTCGTTACCTGCCTGCTGGTTCAATTTAGAAACACTTAGCATAGAGCTCGGTCTCAGATTTTGGGCCGTTGCGGCAACGTGACCCTGCCATTCTGACGTGGCGCTTCGATGCGCGACTGCACGTCGGTGTACACATCATCCTCTAGCCGATTGGAACGCCGGCTGAAGGGAAAGGAAGTTCTGCGTTCCTCGGCAGCGGATTTCTTTCAGACCACATCCGCTGCGACAGAGCTGGTCATGCCCTCGCCTCTTGGACGTCTATCCAGGAAAGGAATGATCATGCAAGACACGTCATCTTTACCGCCCGGCCTTACATCCGAGCAACATGGTGAATCGCTGGTGCTGCCTACCAGCGGCTTTGTGCGACAGAAACTGTTGCTTCACTTTATCCCGTTCTCCAAGTCGACTCTTTGGCGCCAAGTCAATGCAGGCCTGTTTCCTGCGCCTGTTCCTATCTCACCCGGAATCACTGCATGGCGTGCAGAGGAAGTTCGTCGTTGGATAGCGGAGAGGAGGTAGCAATGTGATCGTTGTGGACGACTGGACGATCCGCGTCCGAATCCGCTGAATGCCACCACAGATTGCCACCTCAGATGCTGTACATGCGGAGCTACCGTGATGCAGCGCGCTCCGCTGACTAAGGTCAATGGCGATCTCCGCAGCATGAACGTCATGCGCAGACGCAGCCTCACCGATGCTGCCACTTTGACGAACGACGCTGATGGCGGAGCTTGTCCGCCGCGCCTATCCATGCGCTGCAGGGACAGCCCTGGAGCCCCTATTTGAGGCCAATCTGTGCCGCGGGCACGGGAAAACCCGAATTCTCCGGCATGAGTTTTACTTTAGAGTAAGTGAAAAATCTTTAGGGTAAACTGCATGACGACAAAGCAAAATACATCTCCGCTTTGTCAGCTACAAGTCCCTGTCGTTCGTCAATTCGGCTGAACCAAGGGCGTTGGCGGTGCCTTGTGCGCGCACAAGATCCTTAGGAAGTCACGCCGCTTCACCTTTAGCAAACGCCGCTATTCGTCAAGGAATCTCAAATGCTGATAGGAGTACCCGTCGAAACGACGGCGGGCGAAATGAACCGCCCCGGGAATTGAGGAGGCTCCAACGTCTGAGAAGATGGAGCCATGACAAAGTCAAACAAGTTCTCACCCGAGGTCCGCGAGCGCGCCGTGCGCTTGGTGCAGGAGCACCGAGGCGACTACCCCTCGCTGTGGTCAGCCATTGAGTCGATAGCCCCCAAGATTGGCTGTGTGCCGCAGACCCTCAACGAATGGGTCAAGAAGGCCGAGGTCGACAGCGGCCTGCGTGTCGGCACCACCACTTCGGATGCGCAACGCATCAAGGAACTGGAGCGCGAGGTCAAGGAGCTTCGCCGGGCCAACGACATCCTGAAGACGGCCAGCGCGTTTTTCGCGCAGGCGGAGCTCGACCGCCGATTGAAGTCTTGAAGAGCTACATCGACCGCCACCGTGATGACTACGGGGTCGAGCCCATCTGCCGGGTGTTGCAGATGGCCCCGTCGTGTTACTGGCGTCATGCAGCCCGCCAACGCAACCCCCAATTGCGCAGTGCACGCGCCCAGCGTGACGAGGGTTTGAAAGCCGACATCCAGCGCGTGTGGCACGCCAACTGGCAGGTCTACGGGGCTGACAAGGTCTGGCTGCAGATGAACCGCGAGGGCATCCCGGTGGCACGTTGTACCGTGGAGCGGCTGATGCGTGCCATGGGCTTGCAAGGGGCCCGCCGTGGCAAGACGGTGCGCACCACCACGCCAGACACCTCCGCACCGTGCCCGCTGGACCACGTCAACCGGCAATTCAAGGCCAGCCGCCCCAACGAGCTGTGGGTGTCGGACTTCACCTACGTCTCCACCTGGCAAGGCTGGCTGTACGTGGCCTTCGTGGTGGACGTGTATGCCCGGCGCATCGTGGGCTGGCGGGTCAGCCGCAGCATGCAGACGGACTTTGTGCTGGATGCGCTGGAGCAGAAGTGGCCCCGCAAATCTGAACAGGTGAGATAAAGCAGACTCCAGGCAAGAAGCCGGTCCGAGTGAGGGCTGGCGAGAAGGAGTTTTGCGATGAACAAGAAGCCATCCGGACGGCGCACGCGCCGCTCGCACAGCCCAGCGTTCAAGGCCAAGGTGGCGCTGGCGGCGCTGCGCGAGGACAAGACCATGGCGCAGTTGTGCCAGGAGTTCGAATTGCACCCCACGCAGATCAACGAATGGAAGCGGCAACTGCTCGAACGCGCTGCCGACGTGTTCGGCTCTGTCGCCGCGCCCGAACCGGTGGACCTCGCGCCGCTGCACGCCAAGATCGGCCAGCTGGCGCTGGAGAACGATTTTTTAGAAAGCGCGCTCACCAAGGCGGGGTTGCTGAGCGCAAAGCGATGATCGACCGCGAGCACCCGCTGAGCGTGGTGCGCCAGGCCAAGCTGCTGGAGATCAGTCGGGGTGCGGTGTACTACCGGCCACGCCAGACCAGCGAGGCTGACCTGGCGCTCATGCGCCGCATCGACGAGCTGCACCTGGAGCACCCCTTCATGGGTGCCCGCATGCTGCGGCGAATGCTGCTGCGCGAGGGCATACGCGTGGGCCGGCGCCACCTGGGCACGCTGATGCAGCGCATGGGCATTGCCGCCCTGTGTCCACAGCCGGGCACCAGCGAACGCCACCCTGGGCACAAGATCTATCCCTACCTGCTGCGCAAGGTGGCCATCCGCCGTGCCAACCAGGTCTGGGCGCTGGATACGACCTACATCCGCATGGCCAGGGGGTTCGTGTACCTCACCGCCGTCGTCGATGTGGCCAGCCGCCGAGTGCTGGCCCACAAGGTGGCCATCACGCTGGAAGCCTGCCACGCCTGTGAGGTCATCGAGCAGGCGTTTGCCCGCTTCGGTGTGCCCGAGATCGTCAACACCGATCAGGGCAGCCAATTCACTGCCGAGGAGTTCACACATGCAGTGCTCGCGCGGGGGAGTCGTCTGTCCATGGACGGCAAGGGCGCGTGGCGCGACAACGTCTTTGTCGAGCGGCTGTGGCGAACGATCAAGTACGAGCGGGTGTACCTGCGTGCCTACGACGGCGTGAGCATCGCCAAGGCAGACATTGCGCAGTTCATTGATTGGTACAACACCGAGCGGCCTCACAGCCGCCTGGAGGACCACACGCCGGAGCAAACATACTGGGCGCTTCTGCCGGCAATGGACGTGGCGGCCTAGAATGAAATTCCCTGGTGCGCCCCGAGTTGCCCACCGCGTCGGCCGGTTCGTCGCAAGCGCCGACCGCCGCCGTGGACAACTCTGCACCTCTTCAACCCGCCCGCAGTCTCTTTATCTCTTGGGGTAAAACTGTTCAGACAAGCGGGGCCACTTCTAGCAGGCCTTGTACGACCGCCAGCCTGCAGCCCATGCCTTGACGCACCATTCCGACAGGGGCAGTCAATACGTTTCCATCCGCTACACCGAGCGCTTGGACCAGGCAGGCATCAGACCTTCTGTGGGCAGCCGGGGTGACAGCTACGACAACGCCCTGGCCGAGACCATTAACGGGCTGTACAAGGCCGAGCTGATTCACCGCCGGGGACCCTGGAAGACCAGGGAATCCGTGGAACTGGCTACCCTGCAGTGGGTGCACTGGTTCAACCACACCCGACTGCTTACGCCGATTGGGGGCATCCCTCCGGCAGAAGCTGAGGCAAACTACTGGAGGCAATTCGCCAACAGCAACACCTCAACAGAGGTGTCAACTTAAATCAACCGGCCTCCTGGAAACCCGGGGCGGTTCAAAACCCGAGTAGCTGTTACGCCCGAGACGGCCAAGAAGCTCAAATCTCAAGGCTACGTGGTGAAGGTGCAATCAGGGGCCGGTGCGTACGCCAACGCACCGGATGCCGCCTACGAGGCGGTAGGTGCGGAGATCACCGACGCGGCCGATGCCTTTGGCTGCGAGTTGGTGCTCAAGGTGTGCGCCCCTTCGGCGGTCGAGCTTGCGCTGATGAAGCCCGGTACCACCGTGGTGGGGATGCTCAACCCCGTGGATGGAGAGGGCCTGCAACGCCTCGCAGGTGCGGGCCTCACCGCCTACGCACTGGAGGCCGCGCCGCGAACCACGCGCGCGCAGAGCATGGACGTGCTGTCCTCACAGGCCAACATCGCCGGCTACAAGGCCGTGATGATGGCGGCTGACAAGTACCAGCGCTTCTTCCCCATGCTGATGACGGCCGCCGGCACCGTGAAGGCCGCGCGCGTGGTCATCCTCGGCGTGGGCGTGGCAGGTCTGCAGGCCATTGCCACGGCCAAGCGCCTGGGCGCGGTGATCGAGGCGTCGGACGTGAGGCCGAGCGTGAAGGAGCAGGTCGAATCGCTGGGCGCCAAGTTCATCGACGTGCCCTACGAGACCGCCGAAGAGAAGGAAGCCGCCGAAGGCGTGGGCGGCTACGCCCGCCCCATGCCCCTGAGCTGGTTGGAGCGCCAGAAGGTGGAAGTGGCCAAACGCGTGGCGCAGGCTGACGTGGTCATCACCACCGCGTTGATCCCTGGCCGTGCCGCGCCGGTGCTGGTGACGGAGGAGATGGTCAAGGCCATGAAACCGGGTTCGGTGATCGTGGACCTGGCGGCGCCGGCCGGTGGCAACTGCCCGCTGACCGAAGCCGGCCAGACGGTCGTCAAGCACGGCGTGACCCTGGTGGGCGAGACCAACCTGCCCGCGCTGGTGGCGGCCGATGCCTCGGCGCTGTACGCGCGCAACGTGCTGGACTTCCTCAAGCTCGTCATCAACAAGGAAGGCGCGCTGCACCTGGACCTGGAAGACGACATCGTGGCCGCCTGCCTGATGGCGCATGCGGGCGAAGTGAAAAGGAAATAAGCGATGGAAGCCGTGTCTCCCGTGATCATGAACCTGATCATCTTCGTGCTGGCCATCTACGTGGGCTACCACGTGGTGTGGACGGTGACGCCCGCGCTGCACACGCCGCTGATGGCGGTGACCAACGCGATCTCGGCCATCGTCATCGTGGGCGCCATGCTGGCCGCCGCGCTGACCGAAGGCACGCTGGCCAAGTCCATGGGCGTGATCGCCGTGGCACTGGCGGCGGTCAACGTCTTCGGTGGCTTCCTGGTCACGCGCCGCATGCTGGAGATGTTCAAGAAGAAAGACAAGAAGTCCGCAGTCAAGGGAGAACACGCATGAGCATGAACCTCGTCACGCTGCTCTACCTGATCGCCAGCGTCTGCTTCATCCAGGCTCTCAAGGGCCTGAGCCATCCCACCACCTCTATCCGTGGCAATCTCTTCGGTATGACCGGCATGGCGATCGCCGTGTTGACCACGGCCGCGCTGATCGTCGAGCTGGCTGGGGGACAGGCGCTGGGTCTGGGCTACGTGCTGGCGGGCCTGGTGGTGGGCGGTGGCGCGGGCGCCATCATGGCGCAGCGCGTGGAGATGACCAAGATGCCGGAGCTGGTGGCCTTCATGCACAGCATGATCGGTCTGGCGGCGGTGTGCATCGCAGTGGCCGTGGTGGCCGAACCCTGGGCCTTCGGCATCGTGGTCAAAGGCGCGGCCATTCCTGGCGGCAACCGGGTGGAGCTCGCGCTGGGCGCCTTCATCGGTGCGGTCACCTTCTCGGGTTCGGTCATCGCCTTCGGCAAGCTCAGCGGCAAGTACAAGTTCCGCCTGTTCCAGGGTGCGCCGGTGGTGTTCACGGGGCAGCACAAGCTCAACCTGGTGCTGGGCTTGGCCACGCTGTTCTTCATTTTCGGCTTCTGGCATTCGCAGAGCTGGACTGACATCGTGCTGGTGATCGCACTGGGCTTCCTGTTGGGTGTGCTCATCATCATCCCCATCGGCGGTGCCGACATGCCGGTGGTGGTGTCCATGCTCAACAGCTACTCGGGCTGGGCAGCGGCGGGCATCGGCTTCAGCCTGAACAACTCCATGCTGATCATCGCCGGCTCGCTGGTGGGCAGCTCGGGCGCGATCCTGAGCTACATCATGTGCAAGGCCATGAACCGTTCGTTCTTCAACGTGATCCTGGGCGGTTTCGGCGGCGGCACGGCCACGGCAACGGCCGGCGCGGCGGTGCAGCGCCCGGTCAAGAGCGGCAGCCCGGACGACGCGGCCTTCATCCTCGGCAACGCCGAGACGGTGGTGATCGTGCCCGGCTACGGCCTGGCGGTGGCGCGCGCGCAGCACGCGGTGAAGGAACTGGCCGAGAAGCTCACGCACAAGGGCGTGACGGTGAAGTACGCCATCCACCCGGTGGCCGGGCGCATGCCGGGCCACATGAACGTGCTGCTGGCCGAGGCCGAGGTGCCCTACGACCAGGTGTTCGAGATGGAGGACATCAACGGCGAGTTCGGCCAGGCCGACGTGGCGATCATCCTGGGCGCCAACGACGTGGTGAACCCTGCCGCGCTGACCAAGGGCACGCCGATCTATGGCATGCCCATCCTGGAGGCCTACAAGGCCAAGACCATCATCGTGAACAAGCGCTCCATGGCCGCAGGCTACGCGGGGCTGGACAACGAGTTGTTCTACATGGACAAAACCATGATGGTCTTCGGTGACGCCAAGAAGGTCGTCGAGGACATGGTCAAGGCGGTTGAGTGAGCCTGGGGATGGCGCGCCAACCCAGCAGCCGGCTCCTCAGTTTGAGATGAACTTATGAAGGGTGAATTTATGGACACAGAAGTTTATGTTGCAGGCGTTGGGATGATTCCATTCGCCAAGCCTGGCGCCAGCGATCCTTACTCGGTCATGGGTGCCAACGCCATCAAGCTGGCCCTCGCCGACGCGGGAATTGACTACTCCCAGGTGGAGCAAGCCTATGGCAGCTTCATTTATGGTGACTCCTGCTCGGCCCAGCGTGCTTTGTACGAGGTTGGCATGACGGGTATTCCGGTCATCAACGTCAACAACAACTGCTCCTCGGGCTCGACCGCGCTGTATCTGGCAAGGCAGGCGGTGATCAGCGGTATGGCCGATTGCGTCCTGGCCTTTGGATTCGAACAAATGAATCCCGGCGCACTGGGCACCATGTACAACGATCGACCGTCGGTATTCGAGCACTTCAACGCTTGCGTTGAAGCCAATGCCGATGTTTCCAATGTTCCCATCGCATTGCGTATTTTTGGTGCCGCAGGCATGGAGCACATGAGGCGCTTTGGCACGAAACTGGACACCTTTGCCAAGATCAAGGCCAAGGCCAGCCGCCATGCGGCAAAAAATCCCCTGGCCGTTTTCAAGGCGACGGTGACGACAGAGGAGGTCATGGCCTCGCCCATGATGTGGCCGGGCGTGATGACGCGGCTGATGGCCTGCCCCCCCACTTGCGGTGCCGCAGCCGCCATTGTCTGTTCCGGTGAATTTGCCCAGCGCCATGGATTGTCGCGTTCGGTCAAGATTCGCGCGCAAGCCATGACCACCGATCGCGCCATGTCATTCGACGGCCGTGACCTGCGCGAAGTCGCGGGCTTCAGCATGGTGAAGGAAGCAGCGAATCAGGTCTATGCCGCTACAGGCGTCGGCCCCGAGGATATTGGCGTTGTCGAATTGCACGATTGCTTCGCACAGAACGAACTTCTGACCTACGAAGCCCTGGGCCTGTGCCCGGAAGGCGGGGCCGAGAAGTTCGTGAACGATGGCGACAACACCTACGGCGGAAAGGTGGTTACCAACCCATCCGGTGGACTGCTCTCCAAAGGCCACCCGATCGGCGCGACCGGACTGGCGCAATGCTTTGAATTGGTCACCCAATTGCGCGGGCAAGCAGGCGCGCGGCAGGTTGAGAACGCCCGTCTGGCGCTCCAGCAGAACATTGGCATTGGCGGCGCATGCGTTGTCACACTTTACGAACGGGCATAACCATGAAAATTTACGAAACGATTGGCAGTCTTCAGCCTTTGGTGGGCAAGGAAATCGGTGTCAGCGAATGGGTGCTGGTTGACCAGGCCCGAATCAATCAATTTGCCGACGCCACCGGGGATCATCAATGGATTCACGTCGATCCTGAACGCGCCAAATCGGGACCATTTGGCAGCACCATCGCACACGGCTTTTTGACGCTCAGCCTGTTGCCGACCTTCCTCACCAGCGCATTCAAGATCACAAAGCAGTCCACGGGCCTCAACTACGGGTTGGACAAGGTTCGATTCCCGTCGCCGGTGCCTGTCAACAGTCGGCTGCGCGGAACATGCCGCTTGCTGGCCTGGGACGCGCTGGGCGATAACGGTGCGCAAATGAAGTTTGAAATGACCATTGAATGCGAAGGCGCGCCGAAGCCGGCGTGCGTGGTGGAGTCCATCATTCGCTTTTTTGAATGAACAACATTGATCAGAGGTGGAAAGACATGAGCATCAATTTTCAAGATCGAGTCGTTATCGTGACGGGTGCCGGTTCCGGCCTGGGACGGCAGCACGCGCTGTCGTTTGCGGCACGCGGTGCCAAGGTGGTGGTGAATGATTTCGGTGGCAACCGTGACGGCACAGGCGGCTCCTCCGAGGCTGCACTCGCTGTCGTCGATGAGATCAAGAAGTCCGGCGGCATCGCCATTGCCAATGGCGCCAACGTCACCGAAGTTCTGGAGGTGAAGGCGCTGGTCGAGCAGACGGTTGGCGAGTTCGGCCGTGTTGATGTGTTGGTCAACAACGCCGGCATCCTGCGCGACAAGTCGTTTTCGAAACTGGAATTGCAGGATTTCGCTGCTGTCGTGAATGTTCACCTGCAGGGCTCGGTCAACTGCACGAAGGCGGTCTGGGACATCATGCGCAAGCAGGAGTACGGCCGCATCGTGATGACCGCCTCTGCTGCGGGCTTGTATGGAAACTTCGGCCAGGCCAACTATGGTGCTGCCAAGGCGGCAGTCATTGGCCTGATGAATGTGCTGCATCAGGAAGGTTTCAAGAGCAACATCCGGATCAATACCGTCGCTCCGATGGCCACCACCCGTATGACCGAAGACCTGCTGCCACCGGCAGCGAAGCAAGCGCTGGTGCCGGAGCGTGTGACGCCCGCAGTGCTTTTCCTGTCGAGCGAGGATGCGCCATCCAAGATGATCCTGTCCGCCGGCGGGGGAGCATTCGCTGCTGCTGCTGTCATGGAGACAGCACCTGTTTATATTCCTGATGCCGATCTCTCGCCCGAGTGCATTGCCCAGCAGATTGGCAAGATCGCCGACTGGACGACCGCTGTGCGCTACGAGAATGCCGATCAGGAAATCAAGCGATTTCTTGAACTGGTGCTCTCCGCCCGATAGAAAATCTGCGGTTCATTGACGTTGAATTTTTGCGCTGAAGAGAGTCCCAATGCACTTCCAAGTTGCTGACCAGATCGATGCCTTTCGAGCAGAAGTGCGGGATTTTCTGCGCAAAAATCTGCCCGCCGATCTGGCGATGAAATTTCAGAAAATGCGCGCTGCTCCGGCAGATTTGTTGCGGTGGCAGCGCATCCTGAATGCCAATGGTTGGGGGGCCCCCTACTGGCCCAAAGCGCATGGCGGCACGGGCTGGACGGTGCAGGAGCGCTTGGTATTCGATGAGGAATGCAGCATAGCCGGTGCGCCCAGTCCGGATATATTTGCCCACAAACTGATTGGCCCGGCACTGAATCATTTCGGAACGCCCGAACAAAAGGCCAGGCACGCGGGAGGCATCATCAGGGGCGACAGCCTGTGGTGTCAGGGCTTTTCGGAGCCGGGCTCTGGCTCGGATCTGGCCTCGCTGCGCACCGCGGCCGTGCTGCAGGATGACCACTACGTGGTCAATGGGCAAAAAATCTGGACCAGCTACGCCCATCAATCGGATTGGATTTTCATGCTGGTGCGAACCGATCCGACCGTCAAGAAGCAGGCTGGTATCACCATGCTTCTGGCAGATATGAAATCGCCGGGTATCACGGTGCGGCCCATTCTTTCGATCGATGGCCGCCATCACCTGAATGAAGTCTTCATTGAGGATTTGCGCATCCCCGTCAGTAACCGCGTGGGTGAGGAGGGAGACGGCTGGAAAATCACCAAGTTTCTTCTCAATAATGAACATGCATCGGCGGCGGAGCTGCACGTATTGCAGGGTTATCTGCGACGCCTCAAGCAATTGGCAACGGAGTGGGGCACAGGCACGGAACCGCTGATTGCCCGTCCCAATTTTGCGCTGCAGTTGGCGCGTTTTGAAGCCGAGGTGAATGCCATTGCCATGATGGTTTCCCGGGTGGCTGCCATGGAGCAAGCTGGCAACCTGAGCCCAGAGGCGCATGCCCTGGGTTGCATGTTGAAGGTGCGCGCAACCGAGCTTCAGCAGTCGATGAGCCTGTTCCTCGTCGAATCATCGGGGGATTGCGGTGCCATTGCTTACCCCACTGACCATGGCACCCCGCCGAAGCTCGCATACCCATTCCAGGAGGTCGTGGGCGGCATAGCTTCCGAAGCATTCTTCCGGCGCGCATCCACCATTTATGGCGGCAGCAGTGAAGTCCAGCGGGGCATCGCTTCAAGCCTTCTGTTTCAGTTCTAAAACATCGGGTCAGCATGGATTTCAATCTGAATTCGGAGCAGCAAATGCTGCAGGACAGTGTGCGGCGATTTGTCGAGAATGCCTACACGTTCGAGGCCCGCACCGCGCTGCTGGAAACAGGCCAAGGCGGATCTGCCGTCAACTGGCGCAGCTTTGCCGAAAATGGCTGGCTTGGCGCGGCAGTGCCCGAGCCATGCGGCGGCTTTGGGGGAACGGTGCTCGAAACGGCGCTGATCGCGCACGAGTTCGGGCGCGGGCTGGTCATTGAGCCCTACCTGGGGTGCGCCGTGCTGGCTGCGCAGACACTGGTCGCCAGTGAGTCATCCGGCGTGCGCCAGCAGTTGCTGCCAGGGCTGGTCGATGGAACCATCCGATGCGCCGTGGCGTACAGCGAGTCGGGATCGTGCGGCATGCCGCTGCCCGTGGCGCTGCGCGCCAATCGCACGTCAGACGGCTATGTGCTCAATGGAAGCAAATCGCTGGTACTCGGTGGCCGCGATGCAGAATGGTTCATTGTTTCCGGCGTCGTGGCAAATCAGGCGAATCCGGCAGACATCACGCTTTTCCTGGTCAATGCCGAGGCTCCGGGCCTGAGTCGCCAGGCATTGCCCCTGCACGATGGAAGCTGGGCGGCTGAGGTCGTTCTGGAGAATGTCTTCGTCCCAACGGACATGGTGCTTGGCCAGCCAGGGCAGGGCATGCCAGCACTGCGCCATGGCCTGATGCATGCCACGGTCGCCTTGTGCTCGGAACTCGTGGGTGCAATGGAAAGAGCCATCGAGATCACGGCCGACTACCTGAAGCTGCGCAAACAGTTTGGCGTTGCCATTGGCAGCTTCCAGGCGCTGCAGCACCGGATGGCCGACATGGCGGCCGAGCTGGAACTCTCTCGCTCGATGCTGTTTGCATTGCTTGCCGCCATCGAGGGCACGGATGCCGCGCACAAGGAACGGATGGTGTCTCAGGCCAAGACCCTGATCTCCCGCGCCGCCAAGAAGGTCTGTGGGCAAGCCATCCAACTGCATGGAGGCATTGGTGTGACCGAGGAGTGTTCCGTGGGCCACTATTTCAAGCGTGCAGTGGTCGGCGATGTCCTGCTTGGTAGCGCCGACCGCCATGAGGCTCACAGCGCCGTCCAACTGCAAAGTGAGCTACAGGGCCTGGGCCGCTGAGCTTCAGCGCCCAGCGAAAGCCGGTGCGCGCTTTTCGACGAAGGCGCGCGCTGCTTCCTTGTGATCCTCGGTCATGAGGCAGCGAATCTGCCGTACTGCCTCGTGGTCGAGCGCATCGGCCAAGGGCGCGCCGCGCTCCGCGCAGTTCAGGTTGGCCTTGATGTGGCCGATGGTGGTCGTTGGCCCGGCTGCCAGTCGGCGAGCCAATGCCTGCCCGTCGGCCTCCAGCGCGTCGTCCGCAATGACCTGATCCACCAAACCGATGCGCAGCGCCTCTTGCGCATCGACGACCGGCGACAGCAAGGAGAATGCACGCGCCCGAGCGCCCAGCCGCTGTGTCAAAAACCAACTGCCGCCGAAATCACCCGCCAAGGCCACCTTCACGAAGGCAGAGGTCATTTTCACGTTGTCGGAGGCCAGCAGCAGATCGCACGCCAGAGCCAGCGACAGGCCGGCGCCGGCCGTGGCACCCCGTGCCAGGGCAATGGTCGGCTTGGGCATTTCGCGCAACAGCCGCGAGCATTCCATCCCTTCGCGCAGTTGGGCTGCCCTTTCTTCCTGGGTTTGGGCTGAGTCGCTCGCCTCTTCGGCCATGGCCTTGACGTCGCCACCGGCGCAAAACGCGCTTCCCGCCCCCGTCAACACCACGGCGCGAACCTTGGAATCCGCTGCCGCCTGGCGCAAGGCCCGCAGCAAGGCATCCAACATCGCTGGCGTCAGCGCGTTCAGCCGCTCGGGGCGGTTCATCGTCAGTGTCAAAACACCGTCGGTAAAAGACTCGATCAATTCGGGAGATGAATTTTCCATTTTGTAAGCTCAGTTGTGTTTCGCCAAGCGCATCCCATGGGATGGAAACGCCATGAATGCCTGCGCCGCTTGATTGCCGCTGAACCCTCCATCTTCGTGGCTCAGCGTACGGGAGGGCGTCAACCGTCCAGTATTTGACGCGCGATGATCAGCCGCTGGATGTGGCTGGTACCTTCATAGATCTTTGTCACGCGCACGTCCCGGTAATAGCGTTCCACTGGGAAATCGTTCACGTATCCATAGCCGCCATGCACTTGGAGCGCGGCCGAGCAGACCTTCTCCGCCATTTCGCTGGCGAACAATTTGGCCATCGCGGCCTCTTTGATGGCCGGAAGTCTGGCATCGGTCAAGCGTGCTGCGTACAGCGTGAATTGGCGCGCCACGTCGATCTGCGTGGCCATATCCGCGAGGTCAAAACGGATGGCCTGCAACTCGGCGATCGGCTTTCCGTAGGCGTCACGCTCCTTTGCGTACCGGATCGCGGCTTCCAGGGCAGCGCGGGCAATGCCAATGGACAGCGCGGCGATCGCAATGCGGCCGTCGGACAACAAGGCGAGCGCTTTGCCATAGCCGCGCCCTTCTTCGCCTAACATGTTCGTCGCTGGCACACGCAGGTTGTCGAGATGGATTTGGGCGGTGTGTGCCGTGTGCTGGCCCAGCTTGTTTTCGATTCGCAGGCATTGGTAACCGGCATCCCTCGGATCCGCGATGAACAAGCTGAAACGGTCGCGAACTCCCGGCGCTCCTGTGGCGGCGACCACCAGGGCAAAGCCGGCTTCGCTGCCGTTGGAGACCCACTGTTTGGTTCCATTGAGCAAGTAGGTGTCGCCTTCGCGCTTGGCTGTCGTGCGAATGGCCGCGGTATCGGATCCGGCATGGGGCTCCGACAGCAGGAAAGCCCCAATACGCTGGGCACGGGCCAACTCCGGCAGGTGGGCACGCATCTGCTCCTCGGTGCCATAAGTCCGCAGTACGTGCGCAGACGCATTGTGGACATGCATCATGGTGGCAAAGCCACCATCCGCAGCAGCGAACTCCTCAATTGCCAGACAGTACTCCACAAACGATAGACCGGAGCCACCGTAGGTTTGAGGCGCCAGCATGCCCATGAAGCCGAGCTCGGCCACCGCCCGGATTTCATCGTGGGGCCAGGCGCCAGTGCGATCACGCTCGGCTGCAGAGTTGGCCACCACCTCGCCAGCGACGCGACGGGCCGACTCTCGAACCATTACTTCCTGCTCGCTCAAAAGTGCATTGGAGACACTGGTCATGGCTCATCCTTAAAGCCGGGCGCCACCATCGATGTTGAGCGTGGTGGCGTTCAGATAGGCGTTCTCCACTACATGGCGAACCAGCGCCGAGAACTCCTGCGCCTGCCCCATGCGGTTGGGGAACAGGATGAATTTTTCAATGATGTTTTGTGCCACTTTGATCGGCATGCCCGCCGACATGCCGGTTTCAAAGAGACCGGGGGCGAGCGTGACGACTCGCACTCCGTGCTGCGCCAGGTCTCGCGCCACCGGAAGCGTCAGGCCCATGACGGCCGCTTTGCTGGCGCTATAAGCGGCCTGTCCCATCTGTCCCTGCCAGGCCGCGCCCGAGGATGTGTTGATGATCACGCCACGTTCGCCATCCGCGTTCTCATCGTTCTGCGACATGGCCAGGGCCGCGTGACGAATGACGTTGAAGGTGCCGGTGAGGTTGACACCGATCACCCGATCCCATAGATCCAGTGGAAACAGCTCACCCTTGGACAAGGTTTTACACGGGCCCAGGATGCCTGCGCAGTTCACGGCCACATGCAGCGCACCAAAGGTGTTGACTGCAAACTCCACAGCAACCTTCACACTGGCGTCGTTGGCCACATCCACTTTCAGCGCGCGCACGCTATCGCCCAGCGACGCCATCTCGCGCACCAGGCGGGTGTAGTCCAGATCGACAGCCATCACCTTGGCACCTGCATTGACCAGGGCCTTGCAGGTCGCCAGGCCAAGACCTGAACCAGCGCCGGTCACCAATGCCACCGTGTTCTTGATATCCATGTTGGTTGCTTCTTTGAGTAGGACGCTCAGCGCGCCAGGATGGTGATGCAGGCGATGGCTTCCTCAATGCCCTCGAGACCACCGCCGTTTTCTGCCAACGCAATGCGCGCACCTTTGACCTGCCGCGCGCCGGCCTGCCCGCGAAGCTGGGTCACCAGCTCGTGCACCTGTGCCAGACCCGTCGCGCCGACCGGATGGCCCTTGGACTCCAGCCCGCCCGATGGATTGATGGGAATGCGCCCGCCGATGCGGGTGTCGCCCCGTTCGGCGATCACACCGCCCTGGCCGAACTCGCAGAAGCCCAGGTTTTCGGACTGAATGATTTCACCCATGGCTGTCGCGTCGTGGACTTCGGCCACGGAGATGTCCTTTGGCCCCACACCGGCGAGCTCATAGGCGCGGCGTGCAGCCAACGCCGTGCAGTGGTTGGCATAGTCGTCCTCGCTGCGCGCCGATCCGCTTTGAGCCAGGGCGGCCAGCACCCGGATCGCCCGGCTGGTATCGATGCCCAGCCGCTTGAGCGCAGATTGGTTGCACACGATGACAGCAGCAGCACCATCGGAAACGGGCGAGCACATCGGCAAGGTCAAGGGATAGGTGATCGGCGGCGCGGCCAGCACTTCTTCAATGCTGTAGGCCATCTGGTACTGCGACAGCGGGTTATGCACCGAGTGCGCGTGGTTCTTGGCCGAGACGGCCGCCAGCTGCCGCTGCGTGGTGCCGAAAGTGCGCATGTGGGATCGCGCAAATGCCGCGTACACATCCATGAACACGCTGTAAGGTCGGGGCGAGGTAGTCCCCTCCGGCACAGCCACATCGCGCCCGAGCTTCATCAGTTCCTCACGATTCTCCGCAGCCCGGGACAGATCCCAGGCGCTGTCGAAGACCGAGAACATCTTCTGCTTGTCGGTGGAAAACATCTTCTCCGCGCCGATGGCTAGCGCCACATCGCCGGCACCTGAACGGACATGGTTGCAGGCCAGCACGAACGCGGACGATCCGCTGGCACAGGCGTTCTCGACGTTCACCACGGGAATGTGGCCGATCCCCATGGCGCGCAAGGCGATCTGCCCGCGGATCATGTGCTGACCCTCCATGTGACCTTGGGAGGTATTGCCGAAAAAGGCGGCCTGCAGATCGTCCTGTCGTATCCCCGCGTCCACAAGCGCGGCCCCGGTCGCCTCGCGCGTGAGCTGCTTGATGTCCTTATCGGGATGCCGACCGAATGGGGTCATTCCCACTCCAACTATAAATATGTCTTCCAACGCGCGTCTCCTGCAAGTGGTTCTAGGGTGGATGCCAGACCAATGGAAAATTGCATGAAGTAAATGAACTTACTCTAAAGTAAATTTACTGCATTCCAGCTAGGTGAATCCCCGTGTTGGCGTAGGCGAGCAAGCGCTCCCCGCGTGCCCGCCAAGCATGCGCGCAGCCCAGATGCTGGGCGTGGACGAGGGCGAGGGCCAGGTATACGTCGAGGCCGAGGCGGCAGCGGCGACAGAACTGGTAGCGCGCAGCCAGCGTTTCATTGCACCTGTTGGCGGGCCTTCGCTGGCTGACGTCGCGTTTGCTGCTCCTTTGCGGCGCCGGCCGGGCGTTGCGCTAGAAGTCCGCCAAGGAAGATGCGGTAGAACTCTTCAAAAGCTTGATCCATCGTCAAGCCTGCTTGGGTCAGGAAGTCTGGATGTCTCAATCTCTGCCCCGCCGACCGTAAGGCTTCAATGACGAGCAAGGTGTGGCAAGGCACAAAAATGCCCTGGCGTATGCCTTGTTCTATGAGTCCTTGCGCGTGTGCGACACGTAAATTCTGATAGTTGTCAAAGATCTTCTTGGCCTCGGGAAATGCTTCGAGATCCTCCAAGAAGGGCGTGCTGAGTTGAGCACCTGCTTTTGCTCCAACCCATAAATACTGCGTCAGTATCTCGGCGAGGTCGCCCTGTGCGTGCTCAAGCACAGCGTCACCAGCCGCCAGCGCGGTGTCAAAGTGTCGCTGGGTTACTTGGCAAAAGAGCTCCTCCTTCGTCTGCGCAAGCTCGTAGAGGCGACGTCTAGAGCATCGCAGACGTGCAGCGATGCTTCCCACGGTGAGTGCGCGCATGCCTTCCGACAGAAACAGGTTGGTCAGTTCCGCATGGAACGCCTCGTCATCAAGAAACTTTTTCATTGGTCGCGGCCATCGTTGATAGAACTTTATAAAGCTCAACGGTACCACTAGGAGCTCTTCTTCGGTGTTGTATCCGCTGTCTTCACGGAGCTCTTCCTAGGGTTTGTCCTAGCTGCTTCTCGGTATCGAGTTGATTGACATTGGTACCCTGAGATGGCCAAATGGTATCCCAAATTCATCTGGAGTACCATTCTAATGCGCGCATCAAAAACTGCACGGAAAAAACACGCTCTGGAGGAGCGGCTCGGCGCAGTCATCATGGCGCTGCTGCTCCTGATCACGTTGACCAATGTGGTCGCGCGCTACGTGACCAGCCAATCCCTGGCGTGGACCGAGGAGTTTTCGGTCTTCCTGCTGGTAGCCCTGGCGCTGGCGGGGACTGCGGCCGTCGCCGCCCAGGATGCGCATATCCGGATCGAGTTTTTTTATGCAGGCGGTTCCGCGGTTCGCCGCCGTCTGCTGGCCTGGCTGACGACGGTCGCCACCGTGCTGCTCTTCGCGCTGTTGGCCGTGCTGCTGGCGCGGACGGGCTGGCAAGAGTTCCAGTTTGAAGAGACCTCTACCGGCCTGGGTCTGCCGCGCTGGTGGTACACGGGCATCCTGAGCGTGCTGGCGGTGCCGGTGGCGCTGCGGGCCATCGGCGCACACTGGAGCAAGAGCCGAGGTGCAGGCACTGCCAAGGCATCGCAGGAGGCCGAGCTGTGACCGAAGCCATCGTTCTCCTGGGGCTGTTCTTCGGGCTGATGCTCGCTGGAGTCCCGATCGCATTTTCCCTAGGACTCAGCGGTACAGCGGTGGTCGTTCTCATGGGGGCGGACATGCCCTGGTGGGGTTTGTACACACTGCAGCAGAGTTTCGATGCCAGCATCGCCAAGTACCCGCTGCTCGCCTTGCCGATGTTCGTTCTGGTCGGCTGTGCATTCGACCGCTCCGGCGTGGCGTCCCGCATGGTCACGTTCGCCATGGCAGTGCTGGGGCGCGGGCCGGGCATGCTGCCGATCGCCGCCATCCTGGTTGCCATGGTGTTGGGCGGCATTTCGGGATCGGGCGCGGCACTTGCTGGTGCCATCGGGGCCGTCATGTTGGGCGCGATGCGCAGCGCGGGCTATCCCCCTGCGTTTTCCGCAACGGTTATCGGCTCGGCGACGGCCACCGACATTCTCATTCCTCCGTCGCTCGCGTTCGTGATCTACAGCGTCATGGTGCCGGGCGTCTCGCTGCCAGCGCTGTTCGCTGCGGGCCTGATTCCCGGCGTGCTGGCCGGGCTGGCCTTGATCTTGCCCGCGTGGCTCATCTCGCGGCACCGCCAGTTCGGCGCTGTCGAGGCGAAGCTGCCGCGCCCCCCTTTCTGGAAAAGCCTGCGCGAAGCCAGCTGGGGGCTGGTGACGCCCGTGCTGATCCTCGGGGGCATGCGCGCGGGCCTGTTTACGCCGACGGAGGCAGCAGTGGTGGCTGCGGTGTGGGTGCTCTTCATCGGCATTTTTATCCACCGAACTATCGGGTTGGCCGACCTCTACGACATCTTCGCGGAGAGCGCGAAGATTTCCGCTGTCATCCTGATTATCGTGGGCTTCACCGGCGTGTTCGGTTACTGCATCAATACGCTGGGTGTTGCCGACCCTGTCGTTGCTTGGCTGAGTTCACTGGGCCTCGGCCCCATCGGGGCGCTCGTTCTGACGCTGATCCTCATCAAGGTCATCAGCATCTTCCTGGAGGGCGTGACCGTCTTCATGGTGTTCCTGCCGCTGCTGACCCCGCTGGTGAAGCACTTCGGCTGGGACCCGGTGTGGTTCGCGGTGCTGTTGACCATGGTCATGGCCCTGGGTCAGTTTACGCCGCCGCTCGCGGTCAACCTGCTGGTGGCCTGCCGCATCGCCCAGGTGCCCATCGAGTCCACGTTCCGCTGGGTCGGCTGGTTCTTCCTGAGCTTCGTCGCTGCCATCGCAGCAGTCATTTTCTGGCCTCAACTGGCCCTGTGGCTGCCACGGATCAGCGGCTTTTGATGCGCGATTTTGATGCGCCAACCTGACTTTCAACCCCAAAGGAGACACCCATGATTCGACGCCGCGACTTGATCCTGTCATCGGCTGCGGCCAGCTTGGCCATGCCCGGCCTCAGCCACGCACAAAGTTCCTCATACAAGAAGGAATACCGCCTCTCCATGGTTTCCCCGCCGGGGCCGCTTTGGTACAAGATGGCCGACCTGTTCGCCAACACTGTCCGGGAGCGCACGTCCGGCCGCATCGCCATCAAGCTGTACCCTGGTTCGAGTCTGGTGCAGGGCCAGCAGGATCGGGAACTCGTGGCGCTGCGGCAAGGGGCGATCGACATCATCGTCGGTACCGGCGTGAACTATTCGGGCACCGTCAAGGACATGGCCGCGTTCGCCCTGCCGTTCCTGATGACGAACAGCAAGGAGGTCGATGCGGTCCTGGCGTCCAAGGCGCTGACCGAGGACTACTACGGCATCGTGCGCAGCAAGGCGGGCATGGAAATCCTGGCGTCCGCGGAGTACGGCTACATCCAGTTGTTCAATTCCAAGCGCAGGCTGACCAAGGCATCCGACATGACAGGGCTGAAAGTCCGCGTGGTGGGCAGCCCCATGTTCCAGGACGTCATGAACGCCCTGGGTGCCAACCCCACCAGCATGCCCTGGGCCGAGGCGCAGGCGGCGCTGGCGTCCGATGCGGTGGACGGCGTGACGCTGACGCAGGAACAGGCGATCGCTGCCAAAGCGGTCACGCTGGGGCAGAAGTACGTCACCAAGTGGAATGCATTCACGGAGCTCCTGCACATCAGCATCGCCAATCCCATATGGGCCAGTTGGAGTCCCGAGGATCAGAAGATCGTCCGCGCAGCTGCGCAGGACACCGCGAAGGAAATCACCCGGCTGACCCGCGCCAATGAACAGGCCGATGAAGAGGCGCTGCGCCGTGCGGGCGTGGATGTCTACATCCCGACGCCCGCCGAACTCGACGAGTGGCGGATCCTGGTTCGGCGGCCCTACGCCAAGTGGAAGGCGACCATCAATCCGCAACTCGTAGGCAAGCTCGAAGAAGTCATCGCACAAGCATCCAAAAAGGTATGACCATGGAACCTATTTATATCGCGGGCGTTGCCCAGACGGTCTTCTCCAGAAGGCCAGAAGTCTCCGTAAAGCAATTGACCACCGAGGCGTTGCGGGAGGTGCTGGCCGACGCCGGTGCCGAAATGAAGCACATCGAGGCCGCGTTTTTCTCCAATGCCTGTCAGGACGTGGTGGAAGGGCAAGCCAACATCGCGGGCCAGATCGCACTGCGCGCTGCGGGGCTGGACTCGATACCCATCGTCAACATGGAGAATGCCTGCGCCTCGGCATCGACGGCGGTCTGGCTGGCGCTTCAATACCTGCGCTCCGGCGCGGGCGACGTGGCACTGGCCATCGGCGTGGAAAAGATGACCTACGGCCAGGAGCTGTATGACCAGCGTGTGATGGAAATGTTCAAGGGCGGTATGGATGTGCACGATGTGCCCGCCACCATGCAGCGCATGGACCGACTGGGGGCGCCGCCCCCGCCCGAAGGGGCGGCGATTGGACACCGGACGGCGTTCATGGACTTGTACGCCACCCTGTGTCGCGCGCATATGCAGCGCTTCGGCTCGACCCAGCGGCAGATGGCTGTGATCGCGTCCAAGAACCACGGGCACTCGGTTCACAACCCCCGCGCGCAGTTCCGCAAGCCGTTCACGGTCGAGGAAGTGCTGGCCGGACGTCCCCTGAGCTATCCCTTGACGGTGCCGATGTGCTCGCCGTTCGCCGATGGCGCGGCGGCGGCCATTCTGTGTACCGAGCGCGGCGCGGCGCGGCTGGGCCTGAGCGGGCCGCGGATCAAGGTGAGCGCCTACGAACTCGTGTCTGGCAAGGAGCGCGCCTGGGAGGATCTCGAACAACACGCTGCCACCCGTGCTGCGCGCAAGGCGTACGAGGTGGCTGGGATCGGGCCGCAGGATATCGACGTCGTCGAAGTGCATGACGCCACGGCCTTTGGCGAGTTGTTCATCACCGAGCTGCTGGGGCTGTGCCCATTGGGCGAAGGCGGCATCCTGGCTGAATCGGGCGCCACTACCTTGGGTGGCCGGATTCCGATCAATCCTTCGGGCGGACTGGAATGCCGGGGGCACCCCATCGGCGCCACCGGTCTGGCCCAGATCTTCGAGCTGACGCAGCAATTGCGCGGGCAGTGCGGCCCCAGGCAGGTGGAAGGCGCGCGCATTGCACTGCAAGAGAACGGCGGGGGCTTCCTGGGCGTGGAGGAGGGCGTGGCGGTGGCCTCCATTCTGGAACGCGTGGGCAATTGAGAAAGGACAAGCGTCGTGGAAATTTTTGAGTATCTGGACAAGGGCTACCGGTTGCACCCGGAGCGGATTTTTTGCCTGGACGCGCGGGAGAAACTGACTTACGCGCAAGTCCATGAAAACAGCCACCGGATCGCCAATGTCTTGCGATCGCTGGGTGTGGACGAAGGCACCAAGGTCTCCATCTACGCGCCCAACAGTTGCGCGGTGCTGGAGTGCATCTATGGCATGAGCCGCGCAGGGGCTGTCTGGGTGCCGCTGAATGCGCGCAATGGCGTGGAGGAAAACATCCACATTCTCGAATCCTTCGATGTGGACGTGGTCCTCTACGATGCGCGGCTGGCCGACGCGGCGGCAACGTACAAGGAGCGGACCAAACGGTCGATCCGTTTCGTGTCCATCGATGGCCCTGGCGAAGACTCGCTCAAGAGCCTGTGCAAGACGGCTGCCAGCCAGGCGCCGGCCAGAGAGGCTCGTCCGGATCGCATGGTGTCCATCTTCCCGACCGGGGGCACCACGGGCAGACCCAAAGGTGTCATGCACTGCAATTTGAACTGGATTGCCCAGGTCGCCAACCTGAGCGCAGCCTTGCCGCCGCAGGGGCAGGTCGTTCATCTCGTCGTGGCTCCGCTGACGCATGGCGCTGGTGCTCTCTCGGTCATCCTGACCGCGCAGGGTGCGACACACGTCATCCTGGAGGGGTTCGACGCCGAGAAAGTCATGCGCAGCATCGAGCAGCATCGGGTCACCCACCTGTTCCTGCCCCCTACGGCGCTGTATGCCTTGCTGGCGCATCCCCATGTGCGCCAGCACGATTACAGCTCGCTGCAGTATTTTGTGTACGGTGCCGCGCCTTCGGCGCAGGCGAAGATCGCGGAGGCTATTTCCGTCTTCGGGCCGGTCATGACCCAGGGATACGGGCAGACCGAAGCGCCGTCCACCTGCACGTTCCTGAAGCCGCAAGACCATCGGCCGGGAGACCCGGCGCTGGACAAGCGCATGCGCAGTTGCGGGCAGCCGACCATCCTGACGGATTTGCGCATAGTGGGGAGCGATGGTTGCGAAGTCCCGCGCTTGCAGACGGGTGAGATCGAGGTGCGCGGCCCTTTGGTGATGGTGGGCTACTACAAGAACGCCGCCGCCACGCAGGAAGCGATGCATGGCGATTGGCTGCGCACTGGCGACGTGGGCTATCTGGACGAGGATGGCTACCTCTACATCGTGGACCGGAGCAAGGACATGATCATCACCGGGGGCTTCAACGTGTACCCCTCTGAGATCGAGTCGGTCGTCTGCGCCCAGCCCGAAGTCGAGGACTGCGCGGTCATCGGTGTGCCCGACGAAAAATGGGGCGAAGCGATCAAGCTGGTGGTGCAGCCCAAGAGAGGCCAGGCCGTCGATTCGGATGCGCTGCTGCGCATCTGCCGCGAACAACTGGGCGGAGTGAAGACGCCCAAGTCGGTGGAGGTCTGGACCGACCTGCCGCGCAGCGCCACCGGCAAGGTACTCAAGCGCGAAATCAGGGATAAGTTCTGGCGTAACGCCGAGAGGAGAGTGTGAAATGAAGAAACTTGACGGCCTGAAGATCATCGTCAGCGGCGGTGGCAGCGGTATCGGCCTGGAGATCGCCCGGAACCTGATAGAGCAGGGGGCTCAGGTGTGCATCACCGGGCGCAACGCAGACAAGCTGCGGTCGGCCCAGGAAGTGCTCGGCCGCGACGGTGCATCGGTCGAGGTGCGCGCCTTCGATGTATCGAACCGGGCGGCCGTACTCTCGGCGGTCACGGAGCTGCACGCTGCCTGGGGACGGATTGACGGACTCGTGAACAACGCGGGGGTCTACAAGTCCGCTGCGTTTCTCCAACTCGAACCTGAAGATTTCGAGCGCCTCTTCCAGACCAACGTGATGGGCTGCGTGCATCTCATGCAGGCGGTGATTCCGCACATGGTCGCGCAAGGGGCGGGGCGTATCGTCAACATCGCCTCCACTGCGGGGAAGTGGGGCTCGGTGAACCAGAGCGCCTACAACGTGAGCAAGCACGCAGTGGTCGGCCTGACGCGATGCGTGGCCCTTGAGACCGCCGCGCAAGGCATCACGGTGAACGCGATCTGTCCCGGCCTGGTGGCTACCGACATGATGGACGACCTTCTCACCGATCAGGCCAAGCTGACCGGAACTGACAAGAACGCCTTGCGAGCCGCTCTGGAAGCGCGCATTCCCATACGTCGCGTCATTCGCCCCGAGGAGATCGGCGAACTGGCTGCTTACCTGCTTTCGCCGGGTGCCGCGGGCATGACCGGCCAGTCGATCCTGTACGACGGCGGCGTGGTTCTGGTTTGAAATGAGGTTCGCCCCGCGCCACCTTCGGCGTTACCCAGAAGCACAGGAGTGACAGAGGGCGACCGACAGGCCGGGGCGGATCGGCGCTGTTCCCGGATGCGGCGTGTATTAAGAAGGGGCGCCTGACCGGGTTCTATCAACCGCGCGCCAGGTTCTCGTGTGACCGCAGCGACCAATTCGATGCTGGGTGTCGAGGACAGCTTCTTCCGGGACGAAGCGTGTCAACTCTTCGAAGAATTGCCGTTCGTCCAGTATCCGCGCTTCATGCGGGTTTTCACCCATGTTTTTAGGTATCAAATGCATTGATTCGGTACCTTTTTGATGTTTCAATGGTACCCAAAATAATTTATCGTTACCAACCTGAACCCCTCCAGCATCAACATCACATCCGTAGGAAATCCCATGAAGCCACGACTTGTCTGCCTGACCCGTCCCATCGATCCTGAACTGCGCAATGCGGTTCCTGAGATGCTTAAGCCCGTCGCCAACGTGATCGCGCCGCTGGTCGACTTTCAAAGACCAGAAGCCAAAGGGCGAGATCGGATGATGGCTATCTTCTGTTGCGCTCAGCATGACCTGCCCCACGGCGAGGGGTGGGGCGAGGAAATGCTGAACGACATGAACTCGCATTGCGGTACCCATGTGGATGCGCCGTATCACAGCGGGAATCTGGTTGAAGGCAAGCCGGCGCGGAAGCTCCACCAGATCGACCTGCAGGAGTTGTTCTGCCACGGCATGGTGCTGGATATGCGCAAATTTCAACGGCGCAACGATGCTTACACCGTCGCTGAACTCCAGGAGGCGATTGATGCCGTTGGGCGGCCCATCGAGCCGGGCGATGCCGTGTTGTTGCGCACGGGCCAGGAGATCTACGAGCCTAGCAATCCTGAATGGTGGGTGTATCCCGGCATGTCGCGCGAGGGCACGCTTTTCCTGGCCAACGCCGGAGCCAAGGTGTTGGGCACTGATGCTCCTGGGTGGGATCGACCGCTTCCGGTCATGCGCAAGATCTTCCAGGAAACGGGTGATGGCAAGGCGATCTGGGACGGCCATTTCGCCATCCAGGAAAAGGAGGCCTTCATCGTGCAGCAGATGCACAACCTCGCGGCGCTGCCATCCAAAGGGTTCATGGTGGGCTTCTTCCCCTTGAACCTCGTGGGCACCAGCGCGGCGCCGGCACGGGCCGTGGCCTTTCTTGACAGATAAGCGGCACATCGCGGGGCATCGGCGACACCAAGTGGCTTGATGCCCTGCCCAAGTGGCCACGATCTTCGAGGCCGTTCCGGGCCTGCACCAGACGGACTGGAACGCCTTCTGGTTCCCGGCCAAGACGACAAAGAGCGTCGCGCGCCGGTTCGGGGCCGAACCGAGAGAATTATTAGGAGACAACGAATGAAAAATCGCTACGCACATTTAAGCCTGCCGTTCAAGATGATGGCGACGGCTGTCGCTACTCTGCTGTTCGTCACAGATGGCCAAGCAGTTGAAATCGAGACCGGGAATCCAGACGTCAATATCCGGTTTGACAACACTCTCAAGTACAGCGGGGGACTGCGCACCGGTTCGCCGCTGGCTCGCTATGTGAACCCGGCGGCTGGTGGAAACATGATGAGCACGGATGACGGAGACCAGAACTTCAAGAAGGGCAGCCCGATATCCAACCGAATCGATCTGTTGTCGGAGCTCGATTTCGATTTTCGAAAGACGATTGGCTTTCGTGTAAGCGGTGCCGCTTGGTACGATACGGTTTATAACCGTACCAATAGCAACAATTCACCAGGCACGGCCAATTCCTTGTCGGTGCCCTACAACGAGTTCACTGACGCTACCCGTAACCTCCACGGACGCAAAGCGGAAATACTGGATGCTTTCGTCTGGGCCAACTTCAAGCCAACGGATGAAATGCGTGCGCAGGTCAAGGCAGGCAGGCATTCCTTGTTGTGGGGTGAAAGCCTGTTCTATTCTGGGAATGCCATCGCGGGTGGCATGGCGCCGTTCGATGTGATCAAGCTCGCTTCGGTTCCGTCCACGCCTGCCAAGGAATTCGTGATGCCTGTGGGGCAGCTCTCGGGCCAGCTCCAGATTTCACCGGAGTGGTCAGTGGCCGCGTACTGGCAATACGATTGGCGCCGCACACGTCTGCCCGCGGCGGGCAGCTACTTCTCTTCCGGGGACTTACTGGATGCGGGTGGGGAGCGGATCTTTGTGGGGCCGGGGCCGTACTTGACTCGTACACAAGACTCGGAGCCGTCTAGCAAGAAGCAATTCGGCTTCGCGTTGAAGACGCGTGTGGAAGACGCCGACATTGGCCTCTACGCGATCCAGTACCACGCCAAGCTTCCGCAACTGGCCTTCAATTTCGTGCCGTCGGCGACATCGATGGATCAGGGAACGTATTCGCTGGTATTCCCGGAGCGTATCCGCGCGTTCGGTGCCAGTATCAGCCAGACAGTGGGCAATTTCAACTTGGCGGCTGAAGCGTCCATCCGCCATAACTCGCCGCTCCAGTCGCTGCCGTCAACGAGCTTCTATGGCGCCCCGGCGATCAGCACCTCGGGTAACCCGCTGTACGCGGTGGGTACTACTGGACACATCAATGTGAATGCCCTGGCGATGCTGGGCCCGTCTTTCATTGCCTCATCGGCAACTCTGATGGGTGAAGTGGCATGGAACCGCATGCTGAGCTGCAAGAGCAACTGCGGCCCGACGGTGCTGGATCCGGGTGTCACACGGGATGCTTTGAGCCTTCGCGTGAGCTACTCGCCGAACTATTACAACGTGATGGATGGCCTGGATCTTTCGCCATCGATCAGCGTTTCGTACAACCCGAAGGGCAAGGGCGCGGCCGGTCCGATGGGGCCGCACAAGGGTGGCGACGTCACGCTGGGGGTGGATGCGACGTATTTGGGAGTGTGGAAGGCTGCGTTGTCGTACACAAGGTACTACGGCTCGGCCGACAACATCTTCAACACCGCCAACACCTACTCGTTTGCACAAACGCTGCGTGATCGTGACTTCATCTCGTTCACGCTCAGCCGCGCATTCTGATTCACCAGGAGAACCATTTCATGTCCACCCAACATCACACGCTGAAGTCACTCATCGCTGCTTTGCTGCTGGCTTTCGCGGCGGTACCTGCCTTTGCCGGCGTGAGCGCCGCCGAAGCGGCCAAGCTCAAGACCACCCTTATGCCGCTGGGCGGAGAGCGCGCAGGCAACAAGGACGGAACCATTCCGGCCTGGGATGGCGGCACGCGCCAGGTCGTCTCGAACGACGGCCGTATACCCAACCCCTTTGGCGAAGACAAACCGCTGTTCACCATCGATGCCAAAAACATGGCCCAGTATGGGGACAAGCTGGCCGACGGCATCAAGGCAATGATTGCGAAGTACCCGGACACCTTCAATCTGCAGGTGTACACCACCCGACGCACGGCCAGCGCGCCGCAGTGGGTGTACGACAACACTTTCAAGAACGCGACGCGCGCCACGCTGGAGTCGGGTTCCGGGGGAGGGTTGCCGCGTGGTGCCATCGGCGGTTTGCCGTTCCCGATTCCGCAAAATGGTGAAGAGGTGATGCTGAACAATCTGTTCCGCTGGCAAGGAACGACGATTGAGGACGAGGGTACTGCGGTGCGTTTCCTGGACGGCAAACCCGTGCGCATGACCACCGGAACGAAGGTGATGCAATCGCCGTATTACGACCCGGCCATGACGCCCGAGAAGTTCGATGCGGACCCCATTTACAAGCTGTACCGCATGGACACCTTTGCGCCGCCACTGCGCGCCGGCGAGAAGATGGTGATTCGCAACAATGTTGACGATGACAAGACGCAGACCTGGCAATACCTGACAGGCCAGCGGCGAGTCCGCAAGCTGCCCCAGGTGTGCTGCGACGTGCCCAACCCGATGTCTGGCGGCATCCAGAATTTCGATGAATTCGAAGGGTTCTTCGGTGGCACCGGCCGCTACGATTGGAAGCTGGTGGGCAAGCGCGAAATGTACGTGCCGTACAACACCAACGCTTTTGCACAGGCCAGCCTGGACGAGGTGGCCATGAAAGACCACTTCAATCCCAAGTACGTTCGCTGGGAGTTGCACCGTGTCTGGGAGGTAGAGGCCAAGCTCAAGGCCGGGCAGCGCCACGTGTATCCCACTTCACGCTTCTATTTCGACGAAGACAGCGCGCTGGTACTCATTGCCGAGCGTTACGACGCACAAGGCAAGCTGGCCAAGGTCACGCACACGCTGCCCATGGTCATTCCGAGCTTGCCTGCGGTGATTCTCCGCGGTGATCCATCGTACGACGTGCTGCGTGGCGGCTACTACTCAACGGTTTACAACGAAGCACGGGGCAACAAGCAGTTCCGTGTTCTGGAAAAGCAGCCTGATATGAAGTTCACGCCGGACTCGATCACGGGCGAAGGCGTGCGCTGAGGGGCCTAAATTGAAGCTGCTTTCATCTCCAGGAGGGGCGCCGACCAGGCGTGCCCTGCTGAAAGCCGGTGGTTTGGCGGCCGCCTCTTTGGGGTTCCTGTCGCCGCCCATGGCAGCACGAGCAGCGGCCAATTGGCTGCAGCCCGTGCATCGGGCAGCTTTGCCCGCGCGCCGACCGGCCGCTGGTGTATTGCTGGCCATCGAGCAGGCGGGCAACCGTTTGGTGGCATGCGGTGAGCGCGGGGTGGTTGCTTTCTCCGACGATGGGGGAACTGCCTGGCAGCAGGCATCGGTTCCCGTCAGTGTCACCCTGACCGCGCTGACCTTCCACAGTGCCCAGTTGGGATGGGCGGTTGGCCATTCGGGCGCGGTGCTGCTGACACAGGACGGCGGCAGCACATGGCGGCTGCAAACAGATGGCTCGCCTGCGATGAAGGACAACGCCGCGTTGTTCGACATCCACTTTCGCGATGAACGCAATGGAGTGGCCGTCGGCGCCTTTGGCCTGTTCATGAAAACCGCAGATGGCGGCACTACCTGGGAACAACGCAGCACCAAGGCGGGCAACCCGCGCGGCTTGCACCTGTACAGCGTGCGCCGGTATGGCGGCACCACCTATGTGGCAGGTGAGCAAGGGTTGCTCCTGCGATCACTCGATGACGGTGAGACCTTCGATGCGGTGCCCAGCCCCTATGGCGGCAGCTTCTATTGCCAGGCGATGGAGTCCGACGGCGCGCTCCTTTTGGGCGGGCTGCGCGGCACGGTTCTGCGATGGAACAACGACCGGTTCCAAACCATCCAGGTGCCGTCCGTCGCGTCCATCCTGTCTCTGCGCCCATCGTCTGCAGAGGGCGGGGTGGTGGCAGTCAGCCAGGCTGGGGATCTGATGGTGCTGCCCACGGCAGCGGCGTCCATGACCAGGGTGCTCGCATCCGGCCTGCCGCTGGTTGGCGCCCTTGAAGTCTCTCCCCGTACGTTTGTCGGTGTCGGTTTCCTGGGTGCCTCCCGGCTCGCTGCAGCCGAATCTTCTTATCCTCCCCCCGCCAGAGCGAAATCGTGATTACATCTCCTTCGCCAACATCCCAGGATCAGACCTCCATGGATCTGGCGCTTTTCAATCCCAAGACCGGCTCGTGGGTGGAGCGTCTGTTGTTCAATCACCGCCCCTTGGTGCTGCTGCTGTGCCTGCTGGTGACTGCCGTGCTGGCCTTTCAGGCGACGCATTTGCGCCTGAATGCCAGTTTTGAAAAGACGATCCCGTCGCACCATCCCTACATCGTCAATTACCTGGCCAACAAGCTGGAGCTCACGGGGCTGGGCGATGCGGTGCGCATTGGCGTGGAGGCCAAGGAGGGATCGATCTACGACCCCGCCTACATGGAGACGCTGCGCAAGATCAACGACGAAGTGCTGTTGTTGCCTGGCGTGGACCGGCCCTACATGCGATCGCTGTGGACCCCCAACGTGCGCTGGTCGGCCGTGACCGAAGATGGGTTGGACGGCGGGCCGGTGATCCCGCAGCAATACGACGAATCACCGCAAAAGGCCGACGAGTTGCGAGCCAACGTTGCGCGTTCGGGTGAAATCGGTCAACTGGTATCGGCCGATGGACGCGCCAGCGCGTTGTTTGTGCCGCTGCTGGCTCGCACGGACGCCGGAGAACTGGACTATGCCGCCCTTGCCAGCGACCTGGAGCGCATCCGCCAGACCTACGACAGTCCGCAGATAGGCATCCACATCACCGGCTATGCCAAGCTCGTGGGTGATTTGGTGGATGGCCTGCGCGAAGTTCTGTTGTATTTCGTGCTGTCCGTGGCCATCACGACCGTTGCGGTGTTCCTCTATACCCACTGCATCCGCAGCACCCTGCTGGTCATGGTCAGTTCGCTGGTGGCGGTGGTGTGGCAGCTTGGGTTACTGTCCGTTCTGGGTCAGCAACTGGACCCGTACTCCATCCTGGTGCCCTTTCTGGTCTTTGCCATCGGCATGAGCCATGGCGCGCAGAAGATGAACGGCATCATGCAGGACATTGGCCGGGGAGCGCACCGGCTGGTGGCTGCGCGCCTGACCTTTCGCCGCCTGTTCCTCACGGGCCTCACGGCCTTGTTGGCGGACGTTGTCGGCTTTGCGGTGCTGCTGGTCATCGACATTCCCGTGATCCGCGAGTTGGCGCAGGCTGCCAGCCTGGGCGTGGGCGTATTGATCTTTACCAACCTGATTCTGCTGCCCATCCTGCTGTCCTATACCGGTGTGAGCGCAAGGGCAGCGGCGCGCAGTCTCAAGGCTGAACAGGCAAGTTCCATCGAACAGGCCGGCTGGCTATGGCGTGCTCTGGGCTTCTTTGCGACACGCAGGGGCGCGATCACAGCACTGTCGTGCGGGGCAGTCCTGGCGGTGGTGGGCTGGCTGGGCTCGCAGCACCTGAAGATTGGCGATCTGGATCCCGGCGCGCCGGAGTTGCGCGCCGACTCGCGGTACAACCGCGACGTCCAGTTCATGACCGAGAAAATCGGTGCCAGCAGCGACCTTTTCGCGGTGATGATCAAGACACCGGACACCCTGTGCAATACCTACGATGTGCTGCAGCGCGTGGATGGGCTGGAGTGGCAACTGCGCCAAATTCCAGAGGTCGAGACCACCAACTCGCTGGCTCTGCTCAACCGCCAGATGATGGTGGGTTTCAGCGAGGGCTATCCCGGCTGGTACGACTTGCCAACGAGCCAGGACATGCTCAACAACATCACCTCGCGCGCGCCACGCGAGTTGTACAACGACAGTTGCAACCTCATCACACTGTATGTGTACTTGAAAGACCACAAGGCCGATACCCTGGATCGTGTTGCCAAGACAGTGGAGGATTTTGCGCAGCGCTACAACGACGAGACGGTCACTTTCCAGCTTGCGGCGGGCAGCGCGGGCATCGAGGCGGCCACCAACCAGGTGGTCCGCAGTGCCTGGTGGCAAATGCTGGCTCTCGTGTACGGCGTGGTGGCGGTGTTGAGCTTCATTGCATTCCGTTCCTGGCGCGCGGTGGTGGTGGCTGTGCTGCCGCTGATGCTGACTTCTGTGTTGGCTGAGGCGCTGATGGCATGGCTGGGCATCGGAGTGAAGGTGGCGACACTGCCCGTGATCGCGCTGGGCGTGGGCATTGGCGTGGACTATGCGCTGTACATCCTGACGGTCATGCTTTCGTGCATGCGCAGTGGTGACTCCCTGGCGGTCGCGTATCACCGCGCGCTGACCTTCACAGGCAAGGTCGTGATTCTCACGGGCGTCACCCTGGCTGCAGGTGTGGCCACCTGGGCTTTCTCGGACATCAAGTTCCAGGGCGACATGGGGATTTTGCTGGCCTTCATGTTCCTGTGGAACATGCTGGGCGCGCTGATACTGCTTCCTGCATTGGGATATTTCATCCTTCCACGGTACAGATCCGATGCGACATGACAGACGGTTGCGTCTGAGTTGCGAGCTCCAGAGCCGGATCCAGCAGTAGCGTTCCATTGTCTATTTTTAGTGCCACGAACTGTGGCGATTTGGGGGACTGTCTATGAGTCAGTTGGCTGCGTGGCTGCCGTCCGTCAATTGGCGGAGCAAGCCGCGCACCTGGAGCAGGAGAGGCGTTGCGGCTGGCCTGGCACTGGGATTCGGGCTGGTGCTGTCATTGCTGATCGGCAGTACTCTCGTCACGTTCTGGCAGATGCACGCCATGCAGCGAGATTCGCGGCTAGCGCTGACGTCCTACACCGACGTCGCAGCCCAGGCGGCCCAGATGCGCAAAAGCATTGACGGCATCTACATCAATGCGCTGTCGGTGATTTTGGCGACCCAGCAGGATGATGCCGAGTTCTATATCCAGGCCGTCCGCCGTGCGCGCGAAGAATACGGCCAGGCCAAGAGCGCATTGTCAGGGGCAACCGGTCGATTTCTTGATGTTCCCGGACTGGCTCAAGTGATGGACAAGGTAGCGGATTCCGAGTCCGCACTGGAGTTTGTCGATCAGGTCCTGACTCGCAAGGCCGTGCTGCCGACGGATGGCAGTGCCGAAATTGATACCGTGCTGGTTGGTGGGTTCACTGCCAACGTGAAAATGAGCTTCGACGAGTGGGCGCGAAGCGTGGACGCTGCCGTGGACGCGAGCACGGCTGCCGGGCGCTCCCGCTATGCCGAGGCTGAGCGAACGGCATCGCTGGCTCGCGTGGTGCAGCTTGGGATTGCCGTGGTGGCAACCCTGATCGGGGTCACTGCGGCGTGGATCATTGCACGCGGTATCGCGAGGCCTTTGAGTAGGGCAGTGTCGATCGCGAAGCGGGTGGCCAGGGGCGACCTCACGGCCAATATCCCCCGAGGCCAGGGGAGCACTGAGATTGTTGCCTTGATGGATGCCTTGGCGCAGATGCAGGCTTCTCTTGGCCGCTTGGTTGGCGACGTGGTCACGAGTGCCGCAGCTATCGAAACAGCTTCGGATGAGGTGGCCGCAGGCAATGCGGATTTATCACGGCGCACCGAAACGGTGGCGAGCCAACTGCAGCTCACTACTGCCTCCATGAACATGCTGTCCAGTGCGGTATCCGATTCGGCATCGTCCGCCCGCCAAGCCGACGAGATGGTCCGCAGTGCCGCTGGCGCGGCCGGGGAGGGCCGTGAGATCGTCGACCAGGTGATGCTGAGCATGCGGGAAATCAACGCGAAGGCACAACGGATCAAGGAGATCATCGGCATCATTGACGGGATCGCCTTTCAGACAAATATCCTGGCCCTCAATGCTGCCGTCGAGGCGGCACGCGCGGGCGAGCAGGGGCGTGGATTCGCTGTGGTGGCGGAAGAGGTTCGGAGTCTGGCTCGCCGCTCGGCATCGGCTGCCGATGACATCAAGAGGTTGATCGATGCTTCCGTCAGCAGTGTGGCGTCTGGGGGGGCGCTGGCGCAGGATGCGGCGTCTCGCATGAACGGCATCGTCGCTTCGGTTCAGGATGTGACCGAGGCCATCCAGTCGATTTCCTGCGTCGCAGTTGCCCAAAAGGACACCGTGCAGGACATCGCGCGCTCGCTCAACGAAATAGAGCAGGCCACCCAGCAGAATGCTGCATTGGTGGAGGAGGAGGCTGCTGTTTCGCGGGCGCTCAATGACCAGTCGCGCCGTTTGGCGCAGTTGGTCGCTACTTTTGAGACATAGCATATCGTCGCCGTCGCGCGGGAAGACAACTGCGCTATTTCGCCAGACGAATTGCCTAGAGTCGTACGGATGAGCACGCACCGGATGCGCTGGGACTCATTACTCCACATTAGCCTGCAGTTCGACATCTCGCGCCTTCTAGGTTCTCCTGCTACGGAGGCCTTGAAAAGTTGTCAGAAAGGGGCCGTTGGTCATTTGATCGGGGTGTTTCGTCATCGCGGCTCGCAGCACCGGAACCTACGATTCCTTGCGTGCTCCGGACGATATGGAGCGGTGCGGCGACGACCGCTGCATCCACGATCCAGGGCCAACCAAATAAAGGAGACAAACATGCACCAGATCGATATGCAGACGCTCGCCGACGAGGCCAAATTCAACGGCTTTCATGTCAAGGTACTTTTGTGGTGCCTGCTGATTCTCATCATCGACGGCTATGACATCGCCGTGGTCGGCATCGCCCTGCCGTCCATCATGCAGCAGATGGGCGTGAACGCATCAACCGCTGGCTTCATGGCCAGCTCGGCCTTGTTCGGCATGATGTTCGGCGCCATGCTTCTGGGCACGCTGTCGGACCGCATCGGCCGACGCTGGGCCCTCTCCATCGGCATCATGCTGTTCAGCGTATTCACTGCAGCCGCTGGGTTCACCAAGGACCCCGTCAGTTTCAGCGTGGTGCGCTTCATCGCGGGCCTGGGGATTGGTGGCGTGCTGCCGGTCATCGTGGCGCAGATGGTCGAGTACTCGCCCAAGAAGATCCGCAGCCTGATGACGGCGCTGATGACCTCGGGCTATGCACTGGGCGGCATCCTGGCCGCAGTGTTGGGCAAGCAGTTGATCGGCGAGTACGGCTGGCAGGCCGTGTTCATCGCAGCGGGGGTGCCCGTGCTGCTGATTCCGTTCGTCCTCAAGTTCGTGCCGGAGTCCATGACCTACCTGATCTCGCGCCAACGCAACGACGAATTGGCCGAAGTGGCCCATAGTCTCCAGCCAGGGGTCAAGTACCTGGCGGGCACGCAGTTTGTCGTGCCCTCTGCCGACCGCGTGGCGGGTGCGCCTGTTGCTCGCCTGTTCCAGGACGGGCGGGGTCTGAGCACGGTGCTGTTCTGGGTCGCCTTCTTCTCGGGCCTGTTTATGGTCTATGCGCTCAGCAGTTGGCTGACCAAGCTGATGGCGATGGCTGGCTACAGCCTGGGGTCTGCCCTCAGCTTCGTCATCGCGCTGAACGTGGGTGCCATCGTCGGTGCCGTGGGCGGCGGGTGGCTCGCCGACAAGTTCAACATCAAGTGGGTGCTGGTGGCGATGTATGCGCTGGGCGGCGTGCTGCTGTACCTGATGACCTTCCAGACCTCGACCGAGGTGCGTTACCTGATCATCGGCGCGGTCGGCGCCTGCACCACCGGCGCGCAACTGGTGGCCTATGCCTTCTGCGGGCAGTTTTACCCGATGTCCATCCGCTCGACCGGTATCGGCATGGCCTCCGGCGTAGGGCGCCTGGGCGCGATCGCTGCGCCGCTGCTGATCGGCCAGATCGTCGCGCTGGAACTGCCGCTGGAGCAGAACTTCGTGGTGATTGGCGGTTTCGGAGTCCTCGGTGCCATCGCCCTGGCGTTCATCAAGCACGGCGGCCCTACGTTGGCGGCTCCGCAAGAGACTGCACGAGAACTGCGTCCGTCGCAGCTGACCCCGGAAAGCGCCTGATTGTCATCACTATGGGAATTCACTATGTCTGTCTACACCGCGCCCTTGCGCGAAATGCTGTTCACGATGAAGGAGGTCGGTGGCCTGGACGCGATCTGCGCCCAGCCCGGCTATGAAGAAACCACGCCCGACCTGGTCGAAGCCATCCTGCAGGAGGCAGCCAATTACGCCGCTGGCGTGCTGGACCCGCTGAACCGCCCCGGCGACGTGCAGGGCGCGCGCTGGCACGATGGCCAGGTCACGCCCGCCGACGGCTTTCGCGACGCCTGGGCCAGCTTCTGCGAGAACGGCTGGAACGGCATGCCCGCTGCTACCGAATGGGGCGGCCAGGGCCTGCCCACGCTGGTGTCCACCGCCGTGCTGGAGATGTGGAAGTCGTCCAACCTCGCGTTCAGCCTGTGCCAGATGCTCACGCTGGGCGCGGTGGAAGCCATTGCGCACCATGGCAGCGACACACTCCAGCGCCGCTTCCTGGCGCCCATGGTCGAAGGCCGCTGGACGGGCACCATGAACCTCACCGAGCCCCAGGCAGGCTCCGACCTGGCCGCGCTGCGCAGCCGCGCCGTACCCGAGGGCGACCACTACCGCGTCAGCGGCAACAAGATCTTCATCACCTGGGGCGAGCACGACATGGCCGAGAACATCGTCCACCTCGTGCTGGCGCGCCTACCCGATGCGCCGCCGGGCGTGAAGGGGATCTCGCTGTTCCTGTGCCCCAAGTACCTGGTCAACGACGACGGCACCCTGGGCGAACACAACGACCTGGCCTGCACTTCCATCGAGCACAAGATGGGCATCCACGGCAGCCCCACGGCGTCGATGAGCTTTGGCGACGGCGGCGGTGCCATCGGCTACCTGGTCGGCGAGCCGAACCAGGGGCTGGCCTGCATGTTCACCATGATGAACCACGCACGGCTGAACGTGGGCCTGGAAGGCGTGGGCATCTCCGAGCGCGCCTACCAACGCGCACGCGCCTATGCGCTGGAGCGGGTGCAGGGCAAGCCGCTGCTCAGTGGCAGCACCGCCATCGCAGGCCACCCGGACGTGCGGCGCATGCTGATGGACATGAAGGCCCGCACCGAGGCCATGCGCGCGCTGGCCTACTTCTGCGCGGGCCAGATGGACCGCGCCGCGGGCCACGCCGACGCGCAGGAGCGCGCGCAGGCGCAGGCCCTGGTCGGCCTGCTGATACCGGTGGTGAAGGGCTGGTGTACCGACAGCGCGCAGGGCATCACGTCCGATGGCGTGCAGGTGCATGGCGGCATGGGCTACGTCGAGGAAACCGGCGCTTCGCAGCACATGCGCGACGCGCGCATCACGACCATCTACGAAGGCACCACGGGCATCCAGGCGAACGATCTGATCGGCCGCAAGCTGGCACGCGAGGGCGGGCGCACGCTGAAGGCGCTGCTGTTCCGCATCGACGGCGATGCGCGCCGACTGGCCGAGGCGCCCGACGCCGTGCTGGCGCAGATCGGCAGTGCCCTGGCGGCTTCGGCCCGTGCGCTGCAAGAGGCGGCCGACTGGCTGCTGGCCCACGACGCTCAACCCGCGCAGTGCGCGGCGGGCGCCGTGCCCTTCCTGCGGCTGGCGGGCACCGTGATCGGCGGCTGGCTGTCGGCGCGCATGGCCGAGGCCGCCACGGCGCAGCTCACGGCGGGTGCGGGCGACGCGGGCTTTCTCGGTGCCAAGCGCGCCACGGCCAGCCATTACGCTGCGCACGTCCTGGTGCAGGCGCCGATGCTGCGCGACATCGTCACGGGCGGTGCTGCCAGCACGCTGGCTCTGGCGGACGATCAACTTTAACGAGAGAAGACAGGATGAACGACCAGAACGGCTACGACGTCGAAGACCTGCAACCGGACATGAGCGCGACGTTCTCAAAGACGATCACCGAAGCAGACATCGTGATGTTCGCGGGCGTTTCCGGCGACACCAACGCGGTGCATCTGAATGAAGAATTCGCCGCCACGACGCGCTTCGGCGGGCGCATCGCGCACGGGTTTCTGACGGCCAGCGTGATTTCCGCAGCGGTCGCCAACCGGCTGCCGGGGCCGGGCACCGTCTACCTGGGACAGCAGTTGCGCTTCAAGGCGCCGGTCAAGCCGGGGGACACGGTGCATGCCACCGTCACCGTGGTGTCGGTGGACCTGGCCAAGGCGCGGGCCGTGCTGTCCACCGTTTGCCGCGTCAAGGACACTGTCGTCATCGAAGGCGAGGCGACGGTGATGATCACCTCCAGCGCGCAGCGTGCCGCGCGTGAACGCCAGGCCGTGCCCCTGGCGGCCTGAATCCCGAAAGGAAGCCCTCCCATGAAAATTCTCGTCCCAGTCAAGCGGGTAGTCGATAAGGACATCAAAGTGCGCGTCAAGAGCGACGGCACGGGCGTGGACATCGCCAACGTGAAGATGAGCATGAACCCCTTCGACGAAATCGCCGTCGAAGAAGCCGTGCGCCTGAAAGAAAAGGGCGCCGTCACCGAAGTCATCGCCGTCTCCTGCGGCGACGCCAAGTGCCAGGAAACCCTGCGCACCGCCATGGCCATTGGTGCCGACCGCGGCATCCTCGTCGAATCCGACGCCGAACTGCAGCCCCTGGCCATCGCCAAACTGCTCAAGGCCCTGGTGGACAAGGAACAGCCCGGCCTCGTCTTCCTGGGCAAACAGGCCATCGACAGCGACGACAACCAGGTCGGCCAGATGCTCGCCGCCCTGACCGATCTGCCCCAGGCCACCTTCGCCAGCAAGGTGGAAGTGGCCGACGGCAAGGCCACCGTCACCCGCGAAGTGGACAGCGGCCTCGAAACCCTCTCCATCACCCTGCCCGCCGTCGTCACCGCCGACCTGCGCCTGAACGAGCCGCGCTACGTCACCCTGCCCAACATCATGAAGGCCAAGAAGAAGCAGCTTGACACCTTCAAGCCCGAAGACCTGGGCGTGGACGTGGCCCCGCGCCTCAAGACCCTCAAGGTCAGCGAACCGCCCAAGCGCGGCGCAGGCGTGAAGGTGGCCGACGTGGCCGCCCTGGTCGAAAAACTCAAGAACGAAGCGAAGGTGATCTGAATGTCCGTACTCGTCATTGCTGAACACGACAACGCCACCATCAAGGGCGCCACCCTCAACACCGTCACCGCAGCAGCCGCCTGCGGCGGCGACGTGCATGTGCTGGTAGCCGGTGAAGGCGCAGGCGCCGCAGCCGCTGCCGCCGCCCAAATCGCAGGCGTCGCCAAGGTCATCCATGCCGACGGTGCCAGCCTCAAGGACGGCCTGGCAGAAAACCTCGCCGCGCAAGTCCTGGCCATCGCGGGCAACTACAGCCACATCCTGTTCCCCGCCACCGCCAGCGGCAAGAACGTCGCCCCGCGCGTCGCCGCCAAGCTCGACGTGGCCCAGATCAGCGACATCACCAAGGTGGTCGGCGCCGACACCTTCGAGCGCCCCATCTACGCAGGCAACGCCATCGCCACCGTGCAAAGCGGTGATGCCACCAAGGTCATCACCGTGCGCACCACCGGCTTCGACCCGGCAGCAGCCACCGGCGGCAGCGCAGCCGTCGAGACGACAGCCGCCGTCGCCGACGCAGGCAAGAGCAGCTTCGTGGGCCGCGAAGTCAGCAAGAGCGACCGCCCCGAACTCACGGCCGCCAAGATCATCGTCTCCGGCGGCCGCGCCCTGGGCAGCAAGGAAAAGTTCGACGAAGTCATGACCCCCCTGGCTGACAAGCTGGGCGCCGCCATCGGCGCCAGCCGCGCAGCCGTCGATGCGGGCTACGCCCCCAACGACCTGCAAGTGGGTCAGACGGGCAAGATCGTCGCGCCGCAGCTGTACATCGCCGCAGGCATCTCGGGCGCCATCCAGCATCTGGCGGGCATGAAGGACTCCAAGGTGATCGTGGCGATCAACAAGGACCCCGAGGCGCCGATCTTCAGCGTGGCCGACTACGGGCTGGAGGCCGACCTGTTCGCGGCCGTGCCGGAACTGGTCAAGGCGCTGTAAGAGGCCCCGCCACCGTGGCTCTGGAGCATGGACATGGCTGAACACACCACCGACGCATACGGCCCGCGCGAATCCATGGAATACGACGTGGTCGTGGTCGGAGGCGGCCCGGCGGGCCTGTCCACCGCCATCCGCCTCAAGCAACTGGCGGCAGAAAAAGGCCAGGACGTGTCCGTGGTGGTGCTGGAAAAAGGCTCCGAGCCCGGCGCGCACATCCTCTCGGGCGCCATCATGGACCCCAAGGCGCTGACCGAACTCATCCCCGACTGGAAGGCCAAGGGAGCGCCGTTGAACCAGCCCGTCACAGACGATGCCTACATCTTCCTGTCCGAGAAGTCCGGCTTTCGCGTCCCCAACGTCTTCCTGCCCCCCTTCGCGCACAACCACGGCAACTACATCGTGCGCCTGGGCGACGTGACCAAGTGGCTGGGCGAGCAGGCCGAGGCGCTGGGCGTGGAAATCTTCCCCGGCTTTGCCGCCGCCGAGGTGCTGTACAACGATGACGGCTCCGTGAAGGGCGTTGCCACCGGCAACATGGGCATCGGCAAGGACGGTGAGCCGACCGAGAACTTCCAGCTGGGCATGGAACTGCTGGGCAAGTACACCGTGTTCGCCGAAGGCGCACGCGGCCACCTGGGCCGCCAGCTGATCGCCAAGTACCACCTGGATGAAGGCCGCGACCCGCAGAGCTTCGGCATCGGCGTCAAGGAGTTGTGGGAAATCGACCCCAAGAAGCACCAGCCCGGCTTCGTGATGCACACCGCGGGCTGGCCCATGGAGAACGACACCTACGGCGGCGCCTTCCTGTACCACCTGGACGACAACAAGGTGGCCCTGGGCTTCGTCACCGGCCTGGGCTACCAGAACCCGTACCTGAGCCCGTTCGAGGAGTTCCAGCGCTGGAAGACGCACCCGAACGTGCGCTACTACTTCGAGAACGACCAGGGCGAGATCACGGCCAAGCGCCTGTCCTACGGCGCACGCGCCATCAACGCCAGCGGCATCAATGCGCTGCCCAAGACCATCTTCCCGGGCGGCGCGCTCGTGGGCTGCGATGCGGGTTACCTGAACGTGGGCCGCATCAAGGGCAGCCATGCCGCCATCAAGACCGGCATGCTGGCGGCGGATGCCATCTACGACGCCGTCACCGCAGGCCGCCAGCACGACGAACTCAAGGCGTACCCCGAGGCTTTCGAGAAGAGCTGGCTCTACACCGAGCTGAACAAGGACCGCAACTTCAAGAACTGGTTCAAGTACGGCCTGACCACGGCCACGCTGATGAACGGCTTTGAACAGTTCGTGCTGCGCGGCCACATCCCCTGGACACTGCACCGCGACAAGGCCGACCACCAGTACCTCAAGCCTGCGGCGGAGTGCAAGCCCATCGTGTACCCCAAGCCCGATGGCAAGCTGACCTTCGACCGGCTGTCGAGCGTGTTCATCAGCAACACCAACCACGAAGAGAACCAGCCCGCGCACCTGACGCTCAAGGATGCGAGCGTGCCGGTGAGCATCAATCTGGCCAAGTACGCAGGTCCCGAAAGCCGCTACTGCCCGGCGGGTGTGTACGAGTTCGTGAAGAACGACGACAACACCGAGCGGCTGCAGATCAACGCGCAGAACTGCGTGCATTGCAAGACCTGCGACATCAAGGACCCGACGCAGAACATCGTGTGGGTGACGCCTGAGGGCGGGGGCGGGCCGAATTACGCGGGGATGTGAGCGGCTGCACTTCGCTACGGATTCAGTAGCTGCCAGCGCAGGACCCATAAGCGCGGGAAGGCAATTGAACCTAAAAACCGCAGTTACCCGTCCCCTGCGAGCGCCGTTGGAGGCGGCTGCGGGCCGCTGCCCGGTGCGATGCGCTCGCTGACGTAGCGCACCAATGCAGCCCAGGGGTCGCTGCCCCTGAACTGTTCCGCAATTGCCCGAACATGGCGTAAAGCCGCGCCCACATTGGCGATCAGCCGTTTGAGCAGCTTGCGCTGGGCATGCATGGGCGTCAGGTACAGGGCCGTCGCGCCTGCAAGCGTGCGGGCTGAACCTGGCGTGCGTCGGCCGTGCCGCGCGGTTGCTCGACCAGTTCGTTGCATTGCGCCAAGCCTGTGGCGCCCAGGGGGTGGGCCTTGGAGAGCAGGCCGCCGGAAGGGTTGGCGACGACCTTGCCGCCGTAGCGGTAGCCGTCAACGGCCAGCAAGACCTTGGGCGCTATCTGCTGGACCCGATCCAGCGCGCTGTGCGTGCCCATGTCCGGGGAACACACCGACCAGATCGCGCCGATGCTGGCGCAAGCCAGGAAGGCCACGATGGTTTCGGGAATATTGGGCAGGTAAGCCACCACCCGATCACCTTCGACGACGCCCATCCGGCGCAGCCCCGCAGCCATGGCCGCGACCTGGCGGCGCAACTCGTCCCAGGACACGGCGTCCAGTCCGTCCCGTGCCTCAGAGCGCGCGAGGATGGCTGGCTTACCAGGACGATGCTGCGTGTGATTCATACCGGTCAGCGCCCGATAAACTGCGGCGTCCGTTTTTCGACGAAGGCGCGAACCGCCTCCAGAGAATCTGCGGTTTTTGAGGCCCGGTTCATCTCGGCCGCCTCCAGCCTCAAGGAGGCCGCCAAATCACCCTGGAAGGCCGCGAGTTGCAGGCGCTTGGCGCCCGCATAACCTTGCGTCGGGCCGGCCGAGAATTGCATCGCCATGCGCCGCGCTTCCTCCAGCAGGCTCTCGCCGGGAACCACTTTCTCGACCAATCCCCAGGCCAGGGCTTCGTCCGAAGTTACCGCGCGATTAGTCAGGATCATGTCGCGTGCGCGCCGCCCGCCCACTGCGCGCGGCAGGAGCCAGCTGATGCCAAGATCCCCTGGGTATCCAAGGCCGGTATGGGCCGCCACAAACTTCGTTCCATGGGCGGCAATCAGGTAGTCAGACGCCAAGGCCAGCGCGAGACCGCCCCCGGCGACCGCGCCTTGTACGGCGCAGACCACCGGGAACGGCAGGCTCGCGAATTGGGGAATCATGCTTTCGGCCACACTCAACTCGTCATCGACCAGGGTGGACAACGCATCGCCTGCGGCCACCATTTCGTCGATGTCGCCGCCGCAACTGAACATCCGGCCCTCGCCGCGCAGCAGCAACGCCCGAATCGAGCCATCGCGTTCGACATCCGCAATGACGCCAGCGAGCAGGTTGATGACCGACCGGCTCAGCGCATTTTTTTTCTCGGGCGCATTGAGGGTGATGATCGCAACAGCGCCATCCTTTTCGAGCAGGATCGGATTTCCAGACATGTTGACGTTCCTTGATGGGTCAGGATTTCAGGCGCCAGCGCGGCGGCCGAAGCGGTGTTGACAGCGGCGCCGTGGTCGCCGCCAACACTTGGAAAGCGCTTACGGCTAGGCGGATGAAGAAGAACTTGCTCTGCTGCGCCAAAGGGCCGCAATCCAGCCGCTCACACCATTAGGTGCCAGGAAGACCACCGCGAGCAGCGCGAAGCCAAAAATCATCCACGGGGCGGATTGCGACACGCTCTCGGCCAGATTGGGCGTGAGCACGATGAAGGCGGCGCCCAGGAACGCACCCCACAGGCTGCGCACCCCGCCCACGAAGCTGCCCACCAGCAGCGACACCGACAGCAGGAAGGGAAAGTTCTCGGGCGCGACGAACTGGCCCGCCACCACGCTCAGGGCACCCGCCAGGCCGGTGAACGCCGCGCTGAGGCCGAACATCTGCGTGCGCAGGGCGGTGATGTCGAGCCCGCCCGCCGCCGCCGCCAGGGGCTGGTCGCGTGAGGCGTCCACCAGGCGGCCGAACTGCGAGCCGAGAATCCGCCGCGCCAGCAGGAAGGCGCACAGCGCGCAAGCCGCGACGCAGGCCATGATGGCCCAGTCCGCCCGGTCGGCCAACACGCCGGGGAACACGGGCTTTTCCAGCACGATGCCCGCCACGCCGCCGGTCAGCCACTCGATCTTCTTCCACTTGAGCGCCTGCGGCGTCACCACCGCCACCGCGAAGGTGGACAGCGCCAGGTAGAGCATGGGCAGCCGCAATGCCGGGAAGCCGAAGAGGAAACCCACCCCGAAGCACAGCAGCGCCGCCACCGGCACGCCCACGTAAAACGGCCAGCCCAACTGGTGCGCGAGCACTGCCGCCGCATAAGCGCCGATGGCGAAGAAGGCGCTGTGGCCGAGCGAGATCTGGCCCGTGTAGCCGGTGAGCAGGTTCAGGCCCATGATGGCGATGCCGTAGATCAGCACCTGCGTCATCACGTACAGCGGGTAGCTTTGCCAGCCGAAGGACCAGGCCAGCAGCGCGAGTCCGGCCACCGGGGCCGCCCAGCGCAGCCAGACGGGTGCTGGCGCCGAGCGGGGGGTGAGTGGGGTGTTCATGGTGCTCATGCTCACACCCTCACCTGGGCCGTCTTGCCGAAGATGCCAGCGGGCCGCAAGACCAGCATCGCGATGATCAGCAGCATGATGCAGGTCAGCTTGAGGTCGTTGCCGACCACGTAGGCGCCCAGCAGGTTCTCCAGTACCCCGACGGCGAAGCCCCCGGCCACGGCGCCCACAGGGCTAGCGATGCCGCCCAGCAGCGCGCCCGCCAGTGCGTAGATCAGCGGCCCCATCATCATCGACGGCTCCAGGAACACGATGGGCGCGGCCATCAGCCCCGCCACGGCACCGGCCACCGCTGCAAGACCCCAGCCCACGGCCAGCACTTTGTTGGTGCTGATGCCCGACAGCTCCGCCGACGGCGCATTCACCGCCACAGCGCGCATCGCCAGACCAAAGCGCGTGAAGCGGAAGAACACGAACACCGCCGCCAGCTCGGCCAGGGTTACGAGCAGAACGCCGACCTCATGGGCTGAGAGATAGGGCTCGGCACGGCCAAGGACACCGCCGAACGGCGTGGCGAACTCCAGCATCTCATGTCCGAACAGCCAGCCGACCAGGCTGTTTAAGATGATGAGCAGCGCGATACTGGCGGCCACGACCGAAAGCACGGGCTTGTGCCGCAGGGGCTGGAAGATAACCCGCTCCAGCGCGAGCCCAAGCAGGAAGGAACCCACGACAACGACGGCGAAGGCCAGCCACCACGACGCGCCTGCCTGCACCAGCGCCCAGCTCATGTAGGTAGAGAACATCGCCAGTTCGCCCTGCGCGAAATTGACGGACGAAGTGCAGCGGTAGATGAGCACGAGCGCGATGGCGAGGCTGGCATAGATGCCGCCTGCCGCCAGGCCCGAGGCGATCTGGTGAAGGAATGCTTGCATGGTGAATCTCTGGTGGATTAGTGGCCGAGGTAGCTGCGGCGCACGGCGTCGTCTTCGCGCAGCTCGGCTGCGGTGCCTTGGGCAGTGATGCGCCCGCTTTCGAGCACATAGGCCCTGTTGGCCAGATTCAGCGCGACCTGGGCGTTCTGCTCCACGATGAGCGCCGTGAGGTGCTCGCTTTCGCGCAACTGGTGCAGGAGTTCGTAGATCTCCTGCGTCACGCGCGGCGCGATGCCGAACGAGGGCTCGTCCAGCAGCAGCATCTTGGGGCGCATCATCAGCGCGCGGGCGATGGCCAGCATCTGCTGTTCGCCGCCGCTGAGGGTGCCCGCCGCCTGCTTCGCGCGGCTGGACAGCTTGGGGAACAGCGTCTGCATGCGGGCGATGTCCTGCTCGATGCCGTCCTTGTCGCGGCGATGGATCGCACCAACGCGCAGGTTCTCCAGCACCGTCAGGTCCCCAAAGGTGCCGCGCCCCTCCGGCACGTGCGCGATGCCCAGCGAGGCGATGGCAGGTGCAGGCATGTCGATGATGTCCTGGCCCTCGAAGCGCAGCGTGCCCGTGGCCGTCACCTGCTGGTGGCTGATGGCGCGCAGGATGGAGGTCTTGCCCGCGCCGTTGGCGCCGAGCAGCGCCACCATTTCGCCCGCCTGAACGTGCAGGTCGATGCCATGCACCACCGCCGTGCGGCCATAGGCCACCGCGAGGTTGCGGATTTCAAGCCGTTGGGTCACAGCACACCTCCCAGATAGGCATCGAGCACGGCGTCGTTGTTGGCCACCTCCTCGGGCGAGCCCTGGGCGAGCTTGCGGCCAAAGCTCAGCACCGCGAGGTCGGAGCAGGTTTTCATCACGAAGCGCATGTTGTGCTCCACGACCACCATGCTCAACTTCAACTCTTCATGCAGGCGCAGCAGCACCTCGCGCAGTTCATCGACCTCGCCAGCGGTGAGGCCAGCGGCAGGTTCGTCGAGCAGCAGCAGCTTGGGTCGCGTCACCAACGCCCGCGCGATTTCCACGCGGTGCTGGATGCCCACAGGCAGCTCCGCCACGCCCCGGTCGGCATACGCGGACAGCCGCAGCGTGGCCAGCGCCGCGTCAGCCGAGTGCGCGATTTCTTCCTCGGCGGCGCGGACGGCGGGCGTGCGCAGCGCGGCGCCCAGCATCGACACCGGCAGCCGCGCATGCGCGCCCACCATCACGTTCTCGCGCACCGTGAGCGAGGGGTAGAGCGCCACGTTCTGGAACGTGCGGCTCAGGCCCAGCCGGGCGACGCCGTGGCGCGGCAGGCGCGTCAGTTCGGTGCCTGCGAAGCGCACGCTGCCGTGTGTGGGCCGGTACAGGCCGCTGATGCAGTTGAAGCAGGTCGTCTTGCCAGCACCGTTCGGCCCGATCAGGCCGAAGATGCTGCCCTCGGGCACGTCCATCGAGAAGGCGTCCAGCGCGACGACACCGCCGAAGCGGATCGTCAGGTCGCGTACGGAAAGGATCGGTTCCATCGCTGCGTTCGTCCGCCACCGTCAGGTTGGCATCACCTTCCAGCTCGTACCGTCGAACTGCTGGATGCGCATGTCCGGTATCGGGTGAGGACGGGCGTCGCTGGTCTTGATGCGCAAGCCCGGCAACATCATGGGCAGCTCCATGTCCAGGCGGCGCGTCTGGCGCATGATGTTCTCGCGCGAGAGGTCGTTGCCGCACTGCTTGAGCAACTGAACCACCGTTTGTCCAACGCTGGCACCGAGCACGGCGAGGTACTCCTTGGCCGCGCCCTTGTTGTACTTGTCCATGAAGGCATTCCAGGCCAAGGTACCAGGGTCGTCCTTCCAGGTCGGATCGCTCGGATCCTTGAGGAAGGCGGCGCTCATGACGCCCTTGACCTTGTCCAGCCCCACCGGAGTCAGCACTGCGGGCACCGAAGATGCGCTCGGGTTGATGTAGATCGCCGGGCGCCAGCCGATGTCATGGGCCTTGCGCAGCGACTGGAGGGTGGCTTTGGGCGAACCCCACGCCACCAGCACGTCCGCGCCCGAGGCCTGCATGGAGACGATCTGCGAGTCCACCGTCGGATCCGACACCTCGTGCGAATCTTCGCGCACGAGCTGCTTCCCGGCGGCGGCCAAGCCCTCCTTCACGCCACGCAGCACATCCTTACCGGCGTCGTCGTTCTGGTAGAACATGGCGACCTTTGCGTTCGGTCGCGTCTGCAGGATGTGCTTGGCCAAGGCGCGCCCCTCGTCGGTGTACAGGGGCAGCCAGCCCATGCTCCAGGGGAACTTGGCCGCGTCGTCCAGCCACGTGGTGGCACCGGACACAACGAAGAGCTGCGGTACTTTGGCGTTGTTGAGATAGCTGCGCGTCGCCAGCGGAGGGGACGAGCCGATCTGGGCCGCGAGGAAAGCCACCTGCTCGCGCTCCACCAGGCGGCGCACCTGCTCCAAGGTCTTCGGCGGGCTGAAACCGTCGTCGCCGAACACCAGTTTGAGCTGGCGTCCGTTCACGCCGCCCTCGGCGTTGACCAGATCAAACCATGCGGACATGGCCTTGCCGACGGCACCATAGCCTGCAGCCGGGCCGCTGAGTGGCAGAGTCTGGCCGATCTTGATCTCGCGATCGGTCACGCCGGGGGTGGCCGCGCCCTGCGCACGGGCCAGGCCGGAAACGCCCGTCAGCATGGCGCCGGAAAGCATGGTGATGAATTGTCTTTTTTGCATGATGTCTCCTGTGGTGGTGAGATGAATGGATGGGTGAACCCTGGCCTGCGGCATCAGGCCGTCTTCCCTTGCAGCCGCAGCACGGCTTCGCGGATCAGCGGCATGCGGTCATTGCCGAAATACATGTCGGTCTTGTCCACAAAGATGGTCGGCGAGCCAAAGCCGCCGCGCGCGACCACCTCAGCGGTGTTGGCCCTGAGCTGATCCTTGATCGCTGGCTCGCCGATGCCTGCAAAGAATGGGGCGGGGTCGATGCCGACGCGCTGGCACACGTCCGCCAGCACCGAATCCTGCGAGATGTCCTGGTCGTCGCCCCAATAGGCTTCAAATATGGCGCGGGCAAACGGCACCATGTCGTTGCCGAGCCAGACGCAGCCGCGCATCGCCTTCACGCTGTTGACGGGAAACACCGTCGGCGGCATCTTGATCGCAAGCCCCGTCGAGCGGGCCCAATCCGCCAGGTCCTTTTTCAGGTAGCGGGCCTTCTGCGGCACCGGCGTCTCGCGCGAGGCGTAGACGGTCGGATTGATCGTGTTGAAGATGCCGCCGACCAGGATGGGCCGCCATGTGACCTCGACGCCCAGTTCGTCGGCGAGCGGCTGGATGTTGTGGAAGGCGAGATAGGTCCAGGGGCTGGAGCAGTCGAAGAAGAATTCGATCATGGTGTTTCTCGCTGGTTGTTGGGCGACATGCGGTGTGCCATCTCCTTGGCCTTCTGGCCGAACATGTTCTTTCTTGCTTCGTCGTCCAGCGGCTCCTTCTCGAATTTGCCGACCGCCAGCCCCGCCTGCACCTGCGGCCGGGCGCGCACGCTGGCGTACCAGCGCTTGACGTGGGGAAAGTCGTCGAGCGTGAAGCCTTGCGCCTTGTGGGTCATGGCCCAGGGAAAGCAGGCGATGTCGGCGATGCCGTACTCGGTGCCAGCGACATAGGCGCCGGTCTTGCCGAGCTGGGTATCGAGCACGCGGTACAGCCGCGCCGCTTCGTCGCGGTAGCGCTCGATGGCGTAGGCGATCTTTTCCTGCGCATACAGCGCAAAGTGGCCATGCTGGCCGAGCATGGGCCCCAGCCCACTCACCTGCCACATCACCCATTGCATGGTCTGGGTGAAGCCGCGCAGATCCGTGGGCAGAAACCGGTTGGTTTTACGGGCCAGATAAACCAGGATGGCGCCGGTCTCGAACACCGACAGCGGGCCGCCGCCGTCGAGCGGCGCATGGTCCACGATGGCCGGGATGCGGTTGTTCGGGCTGATCGCCAGGAATTCCGGCCTGAATTGCTCGCCAGCGCGGATGTTGACCGGAACCACCGTATAGGGAAGCCCCAGTTCCTCCAGCAGGATGGAGATCTTCCAGCCGTTGGGTGTGGTCGCGTAGTGCAGGTCAATCATGGCGAATGTTCACGACGGCGTGCGACGGCTATCCACAACTCTTCAACGGTTCAAGGCGTCAGCGCGGCGCCATGCGGAGCGCGCCATCCACGCGGATGGACTCGGCGTTCATGTAGCCGCAAGTGACCAGGAACTCGACGGCCTGCGCGTACTCGTCGGGCTCGCCCAGCCGCTTGGGGCAGGGCACGGAAGCGGCCAGGGCCTGTTGGACGGGGTCGGGCAGGCTTTTCAGCAGGGGCGTGCCGAACAGCCCCGGCAGGATGGTGTTGACGCGAATGCCTTCGTCCATCAGGTCGCGCGCGATGGGCAGGGTCATGCCCATGACGGCGGCCTTGCTGGCGGCGTAGCTGGCCTGGCCGACCTGGCCATCCACGGCGGCAGCCGAAGCGGTGTTGACCACGACGCCGCGATCGCCGTCGGCCAGCGGTTCCAGCGTCAGCATGCCCGCCGTCGATTTGGCAATGCAGCGGAACGTGCCCACCAGGTTGATCTGCACGATGCGGTTGAAGCGATCCGTGGGGCTGGGGCGGATTTCGCCGGTCTTCTTGTCGCGGTTGACGGTCTTGATGGCGTCGGCCGTACCGGCGCAATTGACCAGGATGCGCTCCTGCCCGATGGCGGCGCGGGCCTTGGCGAAGGCGGCGTCCACCTGCTCCTCGGACGTCACGTCCACGTTGCAGTAAACGCCGCCAAGCTCGTTGGCCAGCGCCTGGCCGACGGCTTCGTTCATGTCGAAGATGGCGACCTTGACGCCGTGGCTGGCCAGGCGCCGGGCCGTGGCAGACCCCAGGCCGGAAGCCCCGCCGGTGATGACGGCGGAAATGTTGGAATTGAGTTGCATGGTTTTTCCTTGTGAGGTGACGGACGGGCGCTATTGGCCGGTGAACTTGGGGGTGCGCTTGCCCAGGAATGCCGCTTGC
>MESL01000044.1 GCA_001770955.1 Burkholderiales bacterium RIFCSPLOWO2_12_FULL_65_40
TGCAGCAGGAATCACGGGTGGTCGGCCTGTCTTTGCCATCGCATTGCTTCTGTGCAGTTGGTACGATGAGATGATAATTTATTTCTTCTACACCCTCTTAGGCCCCGCAATGCAGTTGCTCGCGATTGCAGGTTCATAGGTAGAGCGCCGTGCCCTCAGATGCAGCACAAAAGGTGAATGTACTAGTCGTCCTCGTTTCAGGCGGTTTGACTACGGTTTCTGGCATCTGGGGCTACGACGCCATTACGTGCAACGGTATCCTCGCGGGCGCTGTCTCGGCCGTCATGCGAGCGGGCTTTCTGGTGTTCGTCCATCCGCCGACACTCGCGGCGTGCCTTGGCTTGCTGGCACTATTCGTCGGAATCTCTTATTCGCTCGTAGCGTCCAGGCTATTTCGGGGCCGGCAAGAATTGGTGGCGTTCGTCCTTCCCGCCCTCGGCCTCACAGGTGGCGTCGCCGTCGGCCAACTTGGCCACATCGGGCTAAGGTGCGCCTTGAGTCCTTGGGCTTAGGTACTCGCGAGTCTTGTGCAGCGGGGCCTAAAAATTCATATATGGATTCCCCCACAACAACAAGAGCCTGACCGATTGGGGACCAAGGGGTAAAAAACCTGCAGTCGTATATCCGGCATCTGTTGTGGACTCTGTGGTGGTCCGTGCCGACATGGAATCTGCGTCACCGCGTCGCCAGACGTTACAAGCGGCAGGCAAGCTGCCGGAAGAGTTATCGGCGTAGTGCGGTGTGGGAGGAACCCGATTGGCACACACATCACACCGCAGCGCTTTCCGAAACGCCCGCCGCTTCAAAGCTGGCCATCTCGCGCAGGATGGCGCAGGCCGATTGCAGCAGCGGCCAGGCCAGCGCGGCGCCGGAGCCTTCGCCCAGGCGCAGGTCGAGTTGAAGCAGCGGCTCGGCCTGCATTTGCGCAAGCATGAGCTGGTGGCCGCGCTCGCCCGAGCGGTGGGCGAACACGCAGCGTTGCAGCACATGGGGTTGCAGGCGGCTGGCGACGAGCACGGCGGCACTGGTGATGAAACCGTCCACCAGAATCACGCGGCGCTCTTGCGCTGCCTGCAGCACGGCGCCGACCATGGTGGCGACTTCGTAGCCGCCCAGCGCGGCCAGGGCTTCGAGCGGCGTGGTGGCGCCGGCGTTGGCGTCCAGCGCCTGCTGCAGCACGGCGCGCTTGCGCGCTATGCCTGCGGCGTCCAGCCCGGTGCCCGCGCCCGTGCACTCGGCAATCGGCAGGCCGCACAGGCGCGCCAGCAGCAGCGAGGCCACCGAGGTGTTGCCGATGCCCATTTCGCCCAGCAGCAGCACGTTGCCCGGCAGGTCACGCACCAGCGCCATGCCGTGGTGGATGGCCTGAGCGCACTGTTCGGCGCTCATGGCCGGGCCGGTGCTGGCGTCATTCGTGCCGGGTGCCACCTTGCGCAGCAGCAGGCGCGGCTGGCCGGGGGCGGCTTCGCGCGGGGCGATGTCGCGGGCCACGCCGCAGTCCACCACGGTGAGCGCCAGGCCGTGCTGGCGCGCCAGCACGCTGACGGCGGCACCGCCGGCGAGGAAGTTCTCCACCATCTGCCAGGTCACGTCGCTCGGGAAGGCCGAGACACCGCGCGCGGCCAGGCCGTGGTCACCCGCGAAGACGACCATCTGGGGCTGCTCCAGCCGGGGCGATTCGGTGCCCTGGATCTGCCCCAGCGTGAGCGCGAGGTTTTCCAGGCGCCCGAGCGAGCCCAGTGGCTTGGTTTTGTTGTTCAGCTTGTGCTGCAGGGCCTGGGTGAGCTGTGGGTCGGCGAGGTCGGCAATCAGGGGGAGGTGGGCGGTCATGGCGTGTTCAACTTTCAGCAAGGATTCAGCGCGGCCCGCAGACGGGCCTGCGCGTGGGGTCGTGGTTTCGCGACGGGCTTATGCCGTGGCGAGGGTCTGGCGGGTGCGCTGCGCCGCCGCCTGGTCGCGCTGCAAATGCGCGATGAGCGGCTGCTGGTCGTCGCGCTGGCCCCATTGCTCGAAGTACACGAGGTCTTCCATGGGCAGGCGCGGCAGCCAACCGGCAGTTTCCAGCTCGGGCTTGTCGTGAAAGTGGCTGACATAGCCGACGCACAGGTAGGCAATGGGGGTAATGCCCTTGGGAATGCCCAGCGCCTCCTGCAGGTCGGCCTGGTGGAAGATGCTGACCCAGCCCACGCCCAGCCCTTCGGCGCGCGCGGCCAGCCAAAGGTTCTGCACGGCGCAGACGCTGCTGTACAGGTCCATGGTTTTCATGTGGGTGCGCCCCACCACCACCGGGCCGGTGCGCTCGCGGTCGCAGGTGATGCAGATGCCGATGGGCGCCTCGACGATGCCTTCGAGCTTGAGCTTTTGGTACACCGCGCGCTTGTCACCCTCAAACATGTCGGCAGCTTCGGCATGGGCCTTGGCGAAGGCGTCGTGCACGCGGCGCTTGGTCTCCTGCGACTGCACCACGAGGAAGTTCCAGGGCTGCATGAAGCCCACCGAGGGTGCGTAGTGCGCGGCCGTCAGGATGCGACTCAGCACCTCGTCGGGCACCGGCGTGGGCAAAAACTGCCCGCGCACGTCGCGGCGTGAAAAGATGGCGTGGTAGATGGCGTCGCGCGCTTCTTGCGTGAAGGCGTGCGCGCCGGGCGTGGCTTGCGCCACTGCGCTGGTATTCATGGCAGTCCCCTGTGCGTGAATAGTGGCAGCGCTGCCCGGCCTTGCAGCGCCAAAAATGGCTCAGGCCGGTCTTCTGGCTTGGAGTCGTCTGCCTTGGCACACCTTCCCGGCTGGGCAGCCAGTGGCATTTGTGCGCGGCATCATCCTTACAGCGTTGGGCACGCGGCGGATTTGCACCGCCTTCCCGATTCTCCCGTTGCCATCATGGCATTGGGCACCTGAGGGCGGGGATGATAGCAGCCGTGGGCAGCGTGTTTCTTACGCGATGAGCGCGTCCAGCACGCCCGGGGCAAAGTGCCGGGCCACGCCGTCGGCCAGGCCGTCAAACACGGCATCCAGCGTGGGCGCCTGGGCGCCAAACAGGGCGTGCAGCACGGCGGTGTCCTCGAACAGACCGTGCAGGTACACGCCCAGCACGTTGCCCGCCGGGTTCTGCCAGGCGATGCCCGGCATGACCTCGCGCGCCACGTCGCCCTTGGCGGCCATGGCCGGGTGCTGGGCGGTCTGGCCGTGGTGGATCTCGTAGCCGCAGGCAGCCACGCCCGAGAGCGGCGCCCAGGCGCCCGCGAGCGGCCCGAAGGCCGCGCTGGTGCGCTGCACGGTCTTGGCGGGCTCGAACACGGTGACCAGCGGCAGCAGGCCCAGGCCGGGGCCGTTGCCGTCGATGCCCTCGGGGTCGATCAGTGCCTCGCCTAGCATCTGCAGACCGCCGCACACGCCCAGCACGGTTCCACCCCGGCCCGCGTGCGCGGCGATGGACTGGTCCAGGCCCTGCGCGCGCAGCCAGGCCAGGTCGGCGGCGGTGGCTTTCGACCCCGGCAGCACGATCCAGTCGCTAGGCCGCAGGCCCGCCACGTCGGCCGGGCTGCGCACCCATTGCAGGCGCAGGCCGGGCACGTTCTTGAGCGGCTGGAATTCGTCGAGGTTGCTGATGCGCGGGTAGGCCACCACGGCCACGGTGGTGTGCACGGCGCCGGGGGTGGTGCTGCGGTCGTCAAACACGCCATCCTCTTCGGGCAGGCCGTGGTGCCACTGCATGGGAATGGTGGCCACGGTGGGCACGCCGGTGCGCTCCTGCAGGTCCTGGGGCGCGGGCGCGAGCAGGCTAGCGTCGCCCCGGAACTTGTTGAGCACGAAACCGTGGATCAGCGCACGCTCGTCCTCGGGCAGCAGCGCCCAGGTTCCGTAGAGGTGGGCAAAAGCGCCGCCCCGGTCGATGTCGGTGACGAGCAGGCAGCGCGCATGGGCATGGCGCGCCACGCGCATGTTCACGATGTCGCTGGCGTGCAGGTTGGTCTCGGCGGGCGAACCCGCACCTTCGATGACCACCACGTCGTTCTCGGCACGCAATTGGTCGAGCGCGGCGGCGATCTGCGGCCACACCACGGCGCTGCGGCCGCGCCAGGGCAGCGCCGTGAGCGGCTCGCTCACCTGCCCCAGCAGCACCACCTGGCTGTGCGTGTCGGCCTCGGGCTTGAGCAAGAGCGGGTTCATGCGCACCCCGGGCACAGCGCGCGCGGCCAGGGCCTGGAAGTACTGCGCCGATCCGATCTCGCCCCAGGCGCCATCGATGCCTTCGACCACGCGCGCGTTGTTGCTCATGTTCTGCGCCTTGAACGGCGCCACCTTCAGGCCCTGGTTGCTGTAGTAGCGGCACAGCGCGGTGGTGAGCCAGCTCTTGCCGGCGCCGCTGGTGGTGCCCAGCACCATGACGCATGCGGCCGCCATCAGCCGTCCACCTCCGCCCAGCAATTGGGCGTTTCGTACAGCGTCACCTTGGCCAGCGACAGGTGGCGGCCGAAGCGGTCGTGGTACACATTCTTCAGGATGTCAAAGGCGGCCTGGGCCAGGTTTTCCACCGTGGGAACACGGTCGATGACCACCGTCTTGTGGCCCGGCATGCTGTCCAGGAAGGCGCGCACGGCGGTGTCTTTTTCATAGACGATGAAAGCGTGGTCCCACAGGTCCACCAGGTGCGCCTTGGCCAGCGCCTTGATGTCGCCGAAGTCCATGATCATGCCGTTGTCGGATTCGCCGTCTTTCTGCACCACGTCGCCCGTGAGGGTGATGAGCAGCGTGTAGCGGTGGCCGTGCAGGTTGCGGCACTGGCTGTTGTGGTCGGGAATGCGATGCCCGGCATCGAACTCCATTTTTCGGGTAATGGTCAGCATGGGTGGGTCCGTTGTTGCCTTCAGGGAATCTGCAGCAGCTTGTGGGTCTGCACCGACAGGTTCCACAGGGGATGGGCTTTGCAATAGTCAATGGCCAGGCGCAGATTGGTGGCCTGCAACGGCCCGTCCATGGCCTGTACAAAATGGTGTTCAAAATCCAGCGCAGCGTATTCGTCCAGGGGCTGCCCGGGCTGCGGAATGACGACCTTGATCTCGTTGCCCTGGCGCACCACCAGATCCGAGCCCATCTTGGGGCTGACGCAGACCCAGTCCACGCCACGCGGAACCGGCAGCGTGCCATTGGTTTCAATCGCCACCGTGAAACCGGCGGCGTGCAGGGCGTCGATCAGCGGGGCGTCGAGCTGCAGCAGCGGTTCTCCGCCGGTGCACACCACGTATTTTTGCGCGGGGTAGCCGACAGGCCACAGCGCATGGATGCGCGCGGCCAGGCTGGCAGCGTCGGCAAACTTGCCACCGCCTTCGCCGTCGGTGCCGACAAAATCGGTGTCGCAGAACTGGCACACCGCACTGGCTCGGCCCTCTTCCACCCCGCTCCAGAGGTTGCACCCGGCAAACCGGCAAAACACGGCCGGGCGCCCGGCATGGTGGCCTTCGCCTTGCAGGGTATAAAAAATTTCCTTGACGCTATAGGTCATGGGGGGCCTCGCACATCGACACAGGGGGCGTATTGTCACCGCCCGGGGCCATGCACCGCCGCCCGCAAGGCCTCTTGCGCCTCGGGCGCCAGCACGCCCAGGCGCACCACGCCGGGAAGGCCGAACGAGGCGCAGTCGCGCAGTTTGATGCCCTGCGCCCGCAGGCGGTGCAGCAGCGCAGACAGGTCGGCCACCGGGGGCCGCGCGCAGAAGTAGTTGGCCTGGCTGCCGGGCAGCACCTCCCAGCCCAGCGCGGCGCACAGCGCCAGCTGGCGCGCCTTCCAGTCGCGCAGCACACCCAGGCATTCGGCCAGCCAGTGCTGCACGCGGGGCTGCACCCAGGCCTGCAACAGCGCCACGCCGTGCGCGCCCACGGGCCAGGACGGCGCCAGCGCAACAAGGGCTGCCGCATCGGCCTCGCAGCCCTGCGGCGCGATGGCGTAGGCGGCGCGCACGCCCGTCAGGCCCAGGGCCTTGTTGGGGGTCCACAGTTGCCAGACGCTTCCCAGGCGCCCCGGCGGCGACGCATGGCCTTCGAGGCGCAAGGGGTGGTAGGCGCAGTCGAGCACGCGCAGGGCGTCCTGCCCACTGCCGTCCAGCAGCCAGGCGGCCAGCGCCGTGTCGCTCCGGCCCAGCGGACTGGAGGGCTCGCAGGCCCATTGCAGCGCGGCACCGGTACCGGGTGCGTGACAGAAGGCCAGGCCCCAGGCGCGGGCGGCCTGGGCATAGTCGCCATAGCCGTGCGCAGGCACCGCCACGGCGCCTGCACCGCGCCGCACGGCCAGCGCCGTGATGCGGTGGATGAACTCGCTGGCGCTGCCTGCCAGCACGATGCGTGCGGGCGCCACGCCATGAAACACGGCCAGCTGCGCGCGCAAGGCGGTGTAGGCCGGGTCGGGATAGCGCGTGGCGTCGGCCTGCTGCACGGCAGCCAGGGCCATGGGGCACGGGCCGCAGGCGTTGCTGTTGGTCGAGAAGTCATGCGGCGCCGCGCCGAGGCCGTCGGTGCCGCCGTGGCAGGGCATGGCTGCGGCATCAGGCATTCCAGGCCCCTTGAATAGCTACGATAAAAATAGCTGACACCGCAATACCAGAAAGGGTCCAAGCCACTTTTGAAGCAAATTTTTGCGCCCACCCCACATCCCGTGGCGTGGGCGCCCGCCCCTGCGCATGCAACTGGTACACGCCCGGTTTGGTGAGCCGCACACCCAGCGCCAGCGCCATGGACGCCATGGGCCAGCCGCTGTTGGGCGACGGGGTCTGGCGTGCCTCGCGCGCCAGGGTGCGCAGCGGCACGCCGCCGCCCGCCAACGCCAGCAGCAGTGCGGTGATGCGCGCGGGCAGCCACGAGAGCACGTCGTCCGCCCGGGCGGCCCACTTACCTGCCCACTCCCAGTAGCGGCCTTCGCGCATGCCACGGTAGCCCCACATGGCGTCGGCGGTGTTGGCCAGGCGGTAGAGCGCGGCGCCCGGCAGGCCCGCCACGGCAAACCAGAACAGCGGCGCCACCACCGAGTCGTTGAGGTTTTCGGCCAGCGATTCGATGGCGCTCTGGCGCACCTCGTCGGCACTGAGCTGCGCGACGTCGCGGCTCACCAGCCAGGCCAGGCGCGCACGCCCTTCGTCGAGCGAGCAGGCCAGTGCATCTTCCACCGCGCGCACCTCGCGCAGTAGCAACCGGAATGCAAACAGCGGCTTGAGCAGCAGGCCCAGCAGCAACGCCGCCAGCACCAGGCGCAGCACACCCACCACGGAAGATGCGCCCTCCAGGCCCATGCCCGGCACATCGACGACCACCTCGCACACCTCGGTGGGCGCGCCCCACACATACAACACTGCCGCCTGGAGCAGCGCAGCCACTACCAAAACAATAGCTGCCAGTGCACACCAGCAAAGCGCTCCAAGCCAAAATAGCTTCAAATCCCGACCGGTGGGCGCTTGCGGCGCGACCCGGCGGCCGCAGGCGCCCAGCGCCCTGCCCATCCACACCACCGGATGCCAGCGCGCGGGCGGCTCGCCCCACAGGCGGTCCACCACCAGCGCCACCAGCGCCGCCAGAGCGAGGAAGGCAGCACCCTCGCCGGGGCGGGCGACGAGCGGGTGCAGCCAGTGCCAATGCATTCAGTCCTCAATGCCGCGCTGCGCAGGAATGCCCGCTTGGAAAGCGTGCTTGACGAGCTTCATCTCGGTCACCGTATCGGCAATGGCGATGATTTCCTCGGGGCAGCGCCGGCCCGTGAGGCACACATGCACGTCCTTGGGGCGCGCGGCCAGGGTGTCGAGCACGTCCTGCAGCGGCAGCCAGCCGTAGATCAGCGGGTAAGTGATTTCGTCGAGCACCACCAGGAAGCGCTCGCCCCCCAGGATGTCGGCACGCGCTTTCTGCCAGCCGTCGCGCGCCAGTTGCGCGGAATGCTCCAGGTCTTTGCTCTTCCAGCTGAAGCCGTCGCCCAGGCCCTCGATGGGCAGGCCGATCTGCTCGAACAGGCGGTGCTCGCCAAAGCGCGCGCTGGGCACCTTCATGAACTGGTAGATCTTCACGGCCTTGCCCCGGCCGTGCGCGCGCAGCGCCAGGCCGAAGGCGGCCGTGCTCTTGCCCTTGCCGTCGCCGGTGTTCACGATGACGAGGCCCCGGCGTTCGCCCTCGGCCTTCTCGTAGCGTTTTTCGGTGGGAGGGGTTTCGATCTGCATGGTGTGTTCTCTCGAATGGGTGGGGTATCACAGCCCGGCAAGGCCGGGCTGCGCGGACAGGGAAGAAGGCCGGCGCACCTGCCAGGCAGCCCCGGCCAGCGCCACCAGGGCCATGGCCAGCAGGGCCACGATGTCGGCCATGCGCTGCACGGGCGTGGGCGGGGTGGCGGCGGGGTCGGGCTGGCGTTCCAGCAGCACGCCCAGCGTGGGCGCGGCGGGTGCGGCGGGCTGCACGGCGGCCTGGGGGGGCGGCGCGGGCAGCCCCGCCGGTGGCGATTGCGGCGTGGCCACGGCCAGGCCGGTGGACGCGGGCGCGGCGCCCTGCGCGGCCTGCTCCACCCAGCGGCGCACGCTGGGCAGTTCGGCCGCCAGCGGGGCGGCGCGCGTGAGTTCCTGGTACAGCTGTGCGAGCTGCTTTTGCGTGTCGGCATCGGTCTGCCAGTAGCCCTGGTGCTGGGCCTGCACCAGGCGCTCCAGCGACTGCGCATAGGCCTGCGGGTGTTCCTTGAGCCATTCGGGCAGGCCCAGCTGGTGCTTGTCGCGCACCAGCACGTCGTAGAAGCTTTGCCAGTGGTCGCTGCGCACCGTGTCGGGCGCCACGGCCTGCCAGCCCCAGGCGAACTGCACGGCCTTGAGCACCTGCAGCGTGCCCGAATAGCCCTCGGCCTTCTGCGCCTGCAGCCAGCCCGGGTGCAGGTAGCGCGACTGCATCTCCAGCGCAATGGCGCGCTGCGCGGTCTCGGTGGTGGGCTCGCCCGCGTCCTGCAACTGGGCCACATGAAGCTCCAGCCCCTGCGCTCGCCCGGCCACGCGGGCGGCCGCCGACAGGCCGCCCAGGTACTGGAACGGGTCGTCCGAGCTGACCATGGCATACAGGTGAGAGCTGCGCGACAGGATGGCGGCGTCGGTGCGGCGCAAATGAGCCGCCAATGCCATGGCGCCCAGCGCCTTCGCCGCCGTTCCGCCCGCCACGCCCGTCACGGGCTCGCCCTCCAGATACGGCTGGCTCATGCGCTGCAGGAACATCTGGCCCAGGCGCGCATCGTTGGTTTGCAGGCCATCGCTCTGCACCGCGTCCGACAGGCCGGTGCCGTAGTCGCCCACCGCATTGCCGAACGAGCGCACGCGCGCCAGCTGCTCGGCCTGTGCGCGGGGCACGCCTTGTTTGCGCAGTTCCTGGCCGATCTGCTCGGTGTTGCGCGCAATCACGTTGCCGGGCTCGGCCGTGGCGGCCTGGGCCACCGCGCGGTCGAGCAGCGCCATCAGCGCGGGGAACTGGTCGCGGTACGAGCCGGTGATGCTCATGAGCACATCGACGCGCGGACGTTTCAGCTCGTCAGCGGCGATGGTCTCCACACGCACCGGGCGGCCCGAGTCGTCCCACACCGGGCGCATGCCCAGCGCCACGAGGGCCTGGGCTTCCATGATGCCCTGGTGGCGCAGCGTTTCGCCCGCCCACAGCGACAGCGCCATGCGCTGCGGTGCCTGGCCGCCGTGGCGCGCCTGGTAGTCCTTGAACCAGTCGTTGAACAGCGTCTGCGCCACGGCATAGGCCTGGCGCGTGGGCAGGCGGCTCGGGTCCAGCCCCGTGAGGTTGCGGCCCGTGGGCAGGCTGTCGGGGTTGCGGATGGGGTCGCCGCCGTAGGCCGCGGGCAGGTAGCGGCCCTCCAACCCCGCCAGCAGGCCGGGCATCTCGCCCTCGGTGGCCAGCAAGCGCTCCAGCGCCTGCGCGCGCAGTGCCAATTGCAGCAGCGCGGGCGTGGCTATGGGTTGGCGCGCGGCGCGGTTGGGCACATGGTCTTCGGCGCGCACCACGTCGGATGCCGCCTGCGCGGGCAGCGCGGGGCGCAGGTCCAGCACGCTTGCGGCCTCGGCGTCCACCAGCGCCAGCTCCAGCCAGCGCGCGGGGCGTGCGGTCCGCACGGTGTCGTGCCGAATGAGAAAGGCTTCGTCGATGTCTTCGCCCAGCGCCTCGATCAGCGACTTGCGCAGCGCCTGCAGGATGGTCTCGCGTCGCTGCTCGGGCGCGGGTACGCGGCCAAACACGGCCAGGCCCTTGGGCTGCGAGCTTTGCGCGAGCTGGTCCAGGTAGGGGTGCAGGAGTTCCAGGAAACCCGTGAAGTCGGCAGCGATGCGCGCGGCGCTCCAGCCCAGGTCGCGGTGCAGCTGGTACTCCACGAACTGCGCCACCAGCTGCTTTTCGAGCGCGCGGCGCGTGGGGCCTTCGTCCACCGTCTCCCACTCGTGCATCACCTCGTGCATGTGGGCCATGCGCGCCTCGAAGCCCGCCGGGGCGAACACGGGCGTGCGGTGGCTCACCAGCACGGCGCGGCCCCGGCGCTTGGCCGTGAGGGCCTCGCCCAGGTTGTCCACGATGTAGGGGTAGACCACGGGCAGGTCGCCCAGGGGCAGCAAGGCATCGTCGTACACATCGAGCGCACGCGCCTTGCCGCCCGCCCATTCCTGCGTGCCGTGGGTGCCGAAGTGGATGAGCGCATCGGCCTCCAGCTGCGCCCACAGGTACACCGCCAGGTAATGGTGCGACAGCGGCGCCTTGGATTTGTGCATGAACGGGTTCTGGCCCAGGCGCAGTGTTTCTTCGCGCGGGGGCTGGGGCAATACCGAGAGCTTGCCCACCTGCAGGCGCGGGATGGCGAACACTTTTTCGCCCTGCCAATTGACCACGTAGCGGCTCTTTTCGGGCGGGCCCCAGTGCGCGTTCATGCGCTCGCGCACGGCTTTGGGCAAGGTGGCCAGGTGCTGCTCGTAGCGCGCCAGCGGCAGCGCGGCGGCCTGGCCGTTTTGCAGCAATGCACGCACATCGGCGCCGGGGTAGTAGGCGGCGAGCAGCGGCTTGAGGCCGTCGATCCAGCCCTGCTCGGGCACCTGCTGCGTGCGGTAACCCGCCTGGGCCAGGCCGTGCGACACCTGCTCCAGGCTGCGCGGCACGTTGAGGAAGGAGGCGCCGAAGTTGGTGCCGCCCGGCGGGTAGTTGTAGACCATGGCCACCAGGCGCTTGTCGGCGGCGGGCTTTGTCTGCAGCGCGATCAGGCGCCGCGCCTTCGCGGCCACGGCCTGGGCCTGGCGGTCGATGAGCCGAAAGTCCTTGCCCTCGGCGCCGTGGGCGGCGACCAGGATCGGGTCGATGGCGCCGGACGCCTCGGGCTGGGCCAGGTAGAACGGCACGTCGGACAGCGAGAGCCCCGTGTCGCTCGCCTCCCACGCGGCGGCATCGCCCGCGCGGTAGGGCTGCGTGCCCAGCAGCGGCACGCCCCAGCGCGCCAGCAGCGGCTGCAGCGCGGCGGCCTGGGGCACGAGCTGGTGCAGCACCAGGGCCGACGCATGCAGGCGGCCCGGGCCGGTGCCACTGGCGGGGGGCAACTCCAGCACCTCGGCCAGCGTCTGCGCCGTGACCTGCTGGCCAAAGGCGGCGTAGGCGAACAGGCCCTGCTGCTGGAAGACGCGCAGCCAGTCATCGAGCCAGGCCGTGCTGCCGTCGACGAAATGGTGGCGGTGCACCAGCACGGCCACGGCGGGCAGGCCGCGCAAGGCGCCCTGCCCTGCGCGCCACCGCTCAAGCGCCATGGCGTTCGGTAGCAGGCCGGGAGCTTCGGGATGGTAGAGGCCGCGCACGGGCAGGATCTCGGGCGCAGGCAAGGCCGGCAGGGGCGCGCCGGCCACGGTGGCGTGCGCCAGGGCCATGGCGTGCCGCAGGTTGCGCCGCCCGCCCGCCTGCAGGTAGGCCACCATGCGCGCCGAGGCATCAAGCGCCGCCAGATCGGCCGCCGGGGCGCCGGCCGGCACCCAGACCACGCGACCGGGCGTGCGCGCGGCGCGCGCATCAAGCTGCGGCCCCGCCATGCGGCGCAGGCGGGCCTCGACGCTGGCGTGCGGCGCATCCACCCACACCAGCGCGGCGCTGGCCAGGGCCTGCTGAAGCCTCTGGGCCTGCGTCGCATCGAGCATTGCCGGGCCGCCCAGCGGGTAGTCGATGTGCTCGAAGCCCAGGCCGGCATCCGCCGCGAGGCGCTGCACCATGGCGGTACGCGGCGCGGTGGTGATGTCCGAGGTGAGCCACAGCAGCCCCGGCGCGGCCTGTGCCCATGGGGCGGCCAGCACCAGCAGGCACCCCAGTGCCAGGGCCCGGACGATTCGGGTCATGGCGTGGGTTCGGCGGGGCCGCCGGCGCCGCTGCGCACCGCGCCCGGCACGCCCCCCCCTTCGGGGATGTAGACGATGTTGCCGTCTTCGAGCCGGTAGGCCACGCCCGCGCGCACGCCCTGCCCCTGGGCGGCGCTACCGGCGCCCTTGAAGCGCACCTCGCGCCCCTGCTCGCGCACGACGACTTCCATGTCGGGCTGGCCCGCGTTGCGGATGATGGTGACGCTGTCGTTGCCGCTGGCCTGCGTCTGCACCACCACGGCGGTCAGCAGGGCGACGACGAGCACGAGGAACACGTCCACCAGGTTGATAGCCGAGAGCATGGGATCGTCGTCATCCTCGGCCAGGATGCTCAGGTGGCGCAAACTCATTGCGCCACCCCACGCTCCTTGCGCACGGCGAGCAGTTCGGCCAGCAGCCAGCGGCGGCGCACCGAGTACACCACCAGCCCCACCGATGCAGCCGCCAGCGCCAGCACCACACCCGCGAAGGCGCCGCTGAACACCGCCAGCGCTTGCTGGCCATTGCCGGCCGCCACGTTCTGCAGCGCCGGGCCGAGCGGAATCATGGTGGCGATCAGCCCCAGCATGGGCGACAGGCGGCTGAGCAGGCGCACCGGCTCCACCTGGCGCACCAATTGCAGCTCCAGCTCCTCGATCGAGAGCCCGGGCGCCACGCGCAGCGAACGATAGCGCGGGCTGCGCCAGCGCTGCCAGGCCTCCATCAGCGTCGCGCCGCCGGCCCAGAGTGCGTACACAAAAGCCAGCCCCACGAGCACCAGCACGGGCAGCAGCAGCAATTGCGCAACCTGCGAAAAACCTGTTTCCAGAACCATGTTCATTCCTTTTCTTCGATGGCGTGCGGCACCAGCCGGGGCAGCGCCAGCCACTGGCCCGCCACGCCGTGGATGGCGATGCGCTGGTCGAACACCTGCTCCAGCGCGCGGTGCGTGGCCACATCCCGGGCCGCGCCGTGGTGGCGCAGGCACCCCTGGGCGACGATGGCCACGTCGTCGGCCTGCAGCGCCATCGACAGCTCATGCAGCACGCTGACCACGGTGCGGCCGTGCGCCACGAGCTCGCGCACCAGCAGCAGCCAGTCGGCCTGGTGCGGCGGGTCGAGGTTGGCCAGGGGCTCGTCCATCAGCAGCACGCCCGCCTGCACGGCCAGCGCGCGTGCCAGCAACACGCGCTGGCGCTCGCCGCCCGAGAGCTGGCCGAGCGCGCGCGCGCGCCACTCCCAGGCCTGGGTGGCGCGCAGCGCCTGCTCGACGGCGGCGTGGTCCTGCGGGCTGGCGGGCTGCATCCAGCCCTGGTGCGGCAGGCGGCCGAGCATGGCCACGTCGTACACGGTCAGGTCGTCGGCGGCGGCCTCGTTCTGCCCGAGCCAGGACAGTTGCAAGGCACGCTCGCGCCGGGGCCAGGCGTGCAGCGCGCGCCCATGCAGCAGCACCTGCCCGCTGCTGGCCGGCATAAGGCCCGCCAGCACCTTGAGCAGCGTGGACTTGCCTGCGCCGTTGGGGCCGACGATGCTGGTCCAGCGGCCCGCCGCGAGCGGCAGGGTCACACTGTGCAGTATGGGGTGTTTTCCGATTCCAGCGCTTATGAAACAAGCGCTGACAGCTATGTTTTCAGGAGCAGTCACAACAGCCCCCCGGGCGCCGTTCGCCGGTGCATCAGCCACAGCAGGTAGCCGCCGCCAAGCACAGCGGTGAGCACGCCCACGGGCAGCTCCTGCGGCGCCATGAGGCCGCGCGCCAGCAGGTCGGCGCCGGCCAGCAGGGCCGCGCCCATGAAGCTGGCCAGCAGCATCAGGCGGCCGTGGCGCACGCTGACGATGGCGCGCACCAGGTGCGGCGCGGCCAGGCCGACAAAAGCGATAAGCCCGGTCTGCGCCACGGCGGTGCCGGTGGCCAGCGCCAACACCACCACCAGCGCGGCGCGCAGCGGCGCGAGCCGCAGGCCCAGGCTCAGCGCCGTGGATTCACCCAGCGCCAGCCCGTCGAGCACGCGCGCCAGCAGCCAGGCCGCCGCCAGGCACAGCAGCCACACGGCCAGCATGAGCAGGCAGGCCGTCCAGCCCACGAAGCCCGTGGAGCCGAGCAGAAAGGCCTGCATGGCCTGCAGCGAGTCGGGCGACATCAGCAAAATCAGCGAAGTGAATGCGCCCAGCACCACGCCCACCACCACGCCCGCCAGCAGCAGGCGCAGCGTGTGCTGCACGCCGCGCGCCAGTGCCAGCGTGAGCAGCACCGCCAGCACGGCGCCCACGAAAGCCGCACCCGTGAGCCCCAGGCGCACCAGCCAGTGGCTGGAATAGACCGACACGGCCATGGCCGCGCTGGCCCCGCCCACCATGCCCGCGCCGCCGCCCATGAGCGCCAGCACGGTGGCCACGCCCAGCGAGGCGCCCGAGGCGCTGCCCAGCAGGTACGGGTCGGCCAGCGGGTTGCGAAACAGCCCCTGGGCCACGGCGCCGGCCAGCCCCAGCAGCGCGCCGGCGGCCCAGGCACCGATGGTGCGCGGCAGGCGGATGTCCCACACAATCTGCAGCGCCATGGCGTGCGCCGCAGGGTCGGCCTGCGCATCCATCAGCGCGGGCCAGAGGTTCTCCAGCCCCATGCTGCCCACGCCGGTGCCCAGCAACACCAGCGCCACGCCCGCCAGCGCCAGGCCCACAGCCAGCCAGAGGCCGCAGGCCCCCTGCCGCACCGGTGGTGAAGACACGGCAGCCTTCATGATCGCGCGCCCTGGCCGGCCGTCTTTTCGGCCAGGCAGGCCGCCATGAGGCGCGCGGCCTCGGCCATGCGCGGGCCGGGGCGGATCAGTACGTCGGACTGTTCGGGCGAGAAGACGCACAGGCGCTGCTCGCGCAGCGCGCGCATGCTCGCCCAGCCCGGGCGCGCGGCCAGGCCCTCGGCGCTGCGCGCGCCGACCATGATGAGGTCGGGGTTGGCGCGCACCACGAATTCGGGGTTGAGCTTGGGGAACGGCCCCAGCGTGGCGGGCAGGATGTTGCGGGCGCCCAGGCGCGCCAGCGTCTCGCCGATGAAGGAGCCCGGCCCGGCGCCATACGGCCCGGGGTTGACCTCGAAATACACGCGCGCACCGCGTGCGGCCGGGGGCAGCGACTGCGCAGCGGCCTGCACGCCCGCGTCGGTGGCGCGCCAGACGCGCTGCGCGTCCTGCACGCCCAGCAGCTGGCCCACCTTGCCGAGCACGCGTTGCATGTCGGCATGGGTCTTGGGCTCCAACGCCACCACGGCAATGCCCAGGGCTTCGAGCCGCGCCGCCGCGCGCGAGGAGGTGGCCATGAGCACCACGTCGGGCCGCAGCGCGACGACGGCTTCAATGTTCGGGTCCAGCCCACCGCCCACCTGGGGCAGTTTGCGCACGCTTTCGGGCCAGTTGGTGTAGCGGTCCACGCCGACGAGGCGCTGGCATTCACCCAGCGCGCACACGGTTTCGGCCAGCGAGGGCAGCAGGCTGACGATGCGCTGCGGCGTGCGCGCCAACGCAACGGCGCGGCCCCGGTCGTCGGTAAGCTGCACGCCCTGCGCCTGCGCGGTGCCGAACATGAGCAACAGCAGCGCCAGCAGCACCGCCACCACGATCAGAATGCGCTTGATGGGGGTGGGTTTCATCCAGTCTCTTTCAATGTGAGCGGCAACCCGGCCGCCATCAGCGTGACGCGCTCGCACGCCTGCGCTACCTGCTGGTTGAGCAGGCCCAGCGCATCGACAAAGGCGCGCACCTCGCGCCCCAGCGGAATCACTCCCAGGCCGATTTCGTTGCCCACCAGAACCACGGGGCCGGGGGCCTGCTCAAGTGCTATAAAAAAAAGAGCTGCTTGCGCTTGCCAGTTGTGCGCCAGAGCCTCTTTTTGTTCAAAATCCATGGCCTCCTGCCCGGCGGGCATGGTCCAGTTCGTGAGCCACAGCGTCAGGCAGTCCACCACCAGCAGGGTACCCGGCTGGCTGTGGCGGGTGATGGCACCGGCCAGGTCACGCGGTTCTTCCAGCGTGGCCAGGCCCGGCACGCGCTCGGCACGGTCGCGCTGGTGGCGGGCGATGCGCGCGCGCATTTCGTCGTCCCAGGGCTCGGCGGTGGCCATGAGCAGCGCGCGGTGCGAGGGCGAACGCGCCAGCCAGTCGCGCGCGAGCAGCTCGGCGCGGCGCGACTTGCCGCTTTTCTGCCCGCCCAGGATGAGTTCGCTGCGCGCAATGCGGGCGTTCATGCGCCCTCCCCGCCCAGCAGGTGCGCCACGGCGCGGGGGCTGGAAGCGAACCATGCATGGAAGTAGCTGGCGTGCAGGCTGCCCTGCCGGTACAGCGACTCGCCCCCATCGGGCGCGCTGGCTTCGCCAGGGCGGCTGCTGCGCGCGATGACCGGCGCACCGCTGACCAGCGTGGAGTAATGAAACGTGTGGCCGCGCAGCACCTCGCCCGCCACAGGCAACTGCTGCGGCCCCAGCGCGGCCAGGCGTTGGTGCAGCGTGGCCTGGCCGGGCAGCAGGCCCCACAAAGGCTGCACCGCCCCATCGCGCAATTGCACCGCTTCGCACAGCGCCACCATGCCGCCACACTCGGCCCACAGCGGCAGGCCGGCCTCCAGGTGGCGTTGCAGGTCAGCGCGCAGGCCGGTGTTGGCGGCAATCTGCGCGGCATGCAGCTCGGGGTAGCCGCCAGGCAGCCACACGGCATCGCAGGGCGGCAAGCGGTCGCCATCCAGCGGCGAGAAGAAGCTGACGCGCGCGCCGAGCTGCTCCAGCGTCTGCAGGTTGGCGGCGTAGATGAAGCTGAAGGCCGCATCGCGCGCCACGGCCACGCTGCGGCCGGCCAGCAGCGGCGGCACGGCCTCCGAAGCCTCCGGCGCGGCAAAGTCCACGGCCCAGCGTTGCAGGTCGGAAGCGCTCATCTGCCCCAGCGGTGTGGCGGCCAGCGCGTCAGCGGCGGCGTCCAGGCGCAGCAGGGCATCACCCAGTTCATGCGCGGCCACCAGGCCCAGGTGGCGCTCGGGCAGCAATGCAGCGCCGCCTTCGCCCAATGACACGCGCGCCAGCGCACCCAGCCAGTCCTGCGGGTCGCGCAGGCCGGCCTGCAACATCCCGGCATGGCGTGGGCTGCCCACGCGGTTGGCCAGCACCCCGGCCCAGGGCAAGCCGGGCCGGTAGTCGCGCAGCCCATGGGCCAGCGCGCCAAAGGTGCCCGCCATGGCCGAGGCATCGACCACAGCCAGCACCGGAACGCCGAAGCGCTGGGCCAGGTCGGCGGCGCTCGGGTCGCCGTCGAACAGGCCCATCACGCCCTCGATGAGGATCAGATCCGCCTCACACGCGGCGTCGTGCAGGCGCCGGGCGCAGTCGGGCGCGCCATTGATCCACAGGTCCAGCGAGTGCACCGGTGCGCCGCTGGCAAGCTGGTGCCAGTGGGGGTCGAGAAAGTCCGGCCCGCACTTGAACACGCGCACACGCCGGCCCTGACGGACATGCAGCCGCGCCAGCGCGGCCGTCACCGTGGTCTTGCCCTGGCCCGAGGCCGGGGCAGCCACCAGCAAGGCGGGGCAGGATGCGTGCGTGGACATGGCGGGGCTTACTGAGGTGCCCATTTCAGGCCGACATACAGCGTTCGGCCTGGCGTGGCATAGGTGCGGGCCAGTTCGTAGGCCTTGTCACCCAGGTTGTCGATGCGTGCCAGCAGCGTGTAGTCGCGCGCCAGGCGGGTGCTGGCGTAGAGGTTGACGAGCGTGTAGCCGCCCAGCACCTGGGTGTTGGCATCGTTCTCGAAACGCCGGCCCGAGGCCTGCACCTCGGCGCCCAGCGTCCAGCCGGCGACCTGCGTGTCGGCGCCGAAGCTGGCGTGGTGCTTGGCGCGGCGCCGCAGTTGCTTGCCGGTGTCGAGGTTGCGCGGGTTCTGCAGGTCAATGGAGCCGTGCCACTGCAGGCCCGCCCAGTGGTGCGAGGCGGCGAACGTGACGCCCTCGTACTGCGCACGCGCCACGTTGGCGTAGCAGCCGAAGCTGGAGGCGCAGGTGCCCGCGGCACCGAACTGGATCAGGTTGCTCAGGCGGTTGCGGTAGACCACGGCCGAGAAGCTGCTGCGGCCTTCGGCGTAGCGCAGGCCCAGTTCGGCGTTGTGGCTGGTTTCGGGCCGCAGGGTGGCCACGCCGTACTCGCTGAAGCGCTGGTACAGCGTGGGCGCGCGAAAGGCCGTGCCCACCGATGCCGTGGCGCGCCATTGCGACGTGATGGCGTAGCCATAGGCCAGGCTGCCGGTGCCCTTGCCGCCGAATTCGCTGTCGTCGTCATGCCGCACATTGAGCTGCACCGTGTGGCCGCCCGCGTTGTAGCCGTAGCCCAGCGCCAGCGCGTCCTGCGAGCGGCTGCGGTCCAGCGTGGTGCTCCAGGCGTCCAGGGCGGGATTGTTCAGGTGGTCTTCGCGGCGCTCCAGCGCGGCGCTGAAGCGGTGCGCGCCCAGGCGGTATTCGTTCTGCCACAGGTAGCCGCGCAGGTCGGTTTCGGTGCGGTAGGGCGAGGGGTTGGTTTCATAGCGGCTGGCCGAATCGGTGACGGACACACGGGTGCTGTAGGCGTCGGTCCATTGCGCGGCCCAGTGCAGCCCCGCAGTGCGCAGGCGCTGCAGGCTGCGGTCATCCACCAGGTTGGCGGGCTTGAAGCCCGAGTTGTCGTAGCCGGCATTGAGGCGGCTGGCCAGCAACGTGGCATCCAGCTTGTGGCGCGCGTTGATCTGGTAGCCCAGGCGCGCATGGCCTGCGGTGTTGCGGTGGCCGTCGCGGTCGGGGTTGTGCGCGCCGCTGGTCTTGGCGTCAAAGCCGTCGCTGCGCTCGTGCGACAGGCCCAGCGAATAGTCCAGCGCCTTGTCGGCCCCTGCGGCGCCGCTGATGCCCGCCTCCAGCTTGCGCGTGCCCTGGCTGCCCAGGCCCACGCCGACGTAGGGCGCGGCGGCGCCTTCGCCCTTGCGCGTGAACAGCTGGACCACGCCGCCAATGGCGTCCGAGCCATACACCGCGGCAGCGGGGCCGCGCAGCACTTCGATGCGCTCGATCTGCGCCAGCGGAATCTGCTCCCACTGCGCGCCGCCAGTGGATTGCGAGTCCACGCGCACGCCGTCGATGTAAACGGCGGTGAAACGCGTCTCTGCGCCGCGCACAAACAGGCTGGTGGCATTGCCCACACCGCCGTTGCGCGAAATCTCCACGCCGGGCAGGCGCGCCAGCACATCGGCCAGGCCGGTGGCGCCGCTGGCCTCGATGGTTTCGCGGTCGACGATGGAGACGTCGGCCACCAGGTCGGCCAGGGGCTGCTCGGTGCGGGTGGCGGTCACCACCATGTCCTGCAGCGACGGCATGCGGGCGTTCTGCGCCAGCAGCAAGGGTTGCATCGGCTCCTGCGAGCGGGCCGAAGCAGCGGCAAAAAGGGAAAGGGCTGCCAAAACGACAGGGCGCAGCGGCACGGCTCGGCGCGCACGAAGGGAACGGTTTTTCATGGAAATCAGTGTCAGCAAACAACCCGCGCCGGCTTCCCCGCCAGCAAATAGGTGATACGGCCGTGCCCGCCATCCAAGGCGCGCACGGCCACCGTGTTGGCCGGTATCCGGGCTGGCGGAACGCCCTCCAACGCCTTCCCAGGCGCTTGTTCAAGGCGCCCAGTGGCTGAGTGTTGAAGAGAGAATCGGGTGATTCGTCCGCTGACCGTTGCGGGGGCAGCGCAGGCTCGGTGCCGTCATGGCTGACGGCGACCTCCCTGCTTCCCGTTGAACTGCGGCATGTGAACCACACCGCGAGCACCAACAACGAGGATTTTACGGCGCTTTGCAATGCAACTGCCTACAATCTGTGGCTCTATGGCCTCTTTGTCTCCCCTCGACCAGATCGCCGAGCGCGTGGAGCGCCTGCTGGTGCGCCACGAGCAACTGCAGCGCACCAACGAACTGATGGCCGAACAGGTCGCGGCGCTCACGCAGGAGCGCGACTCCCTGCGCTCGCGCCTGCAGGCCGCCCGCCACCGGATCGACGCCCTGATCGAGCGCCTGCCCGCCACGCCCGAACCGAAAGACGACGCATGAAACAGCTCGAGGTGCAGATCATGCAGCAAAGCTATCTGCTGGGCTGCCCCGAAGGCCGCGAGGCGCGCCTGCTCGATGCGGTCGAACGGGTGGACACGGCCATGACGCGCATCCGCGACGCCGGCAAGGTGCGCGCCCGCGAACGCATCGCCGTGCTGGCCGCGCTGAACCTGGCGTTCGAACTGGCCGACCGCGAGGCCGCCGAGCTGGCTGCGGCCGCCCAGCCTGCGGTCCCGACACCGGCCAGCACGGAGTTCGGGCCAGATACCGATCACAGTGGCATCCTGACCGGTGAAGACGAGCGCCTGCAGGCCTTGGTGCGGCGTCTCGACGAAGCCCTGGGCAATGACGGCCGCCTGATCTGAACCACAGACGCAGGGGCCCATAAGGCCTACAATGGCATTGTCTGCGGTGCTGCCGGATTTAATTTCCTTGAACCAATGCTCATTGAGCCCGGGCTTGGTACATCGCCCGGTGAGCGTGATCATCTCACGTCAGATGAACCCAACGCCTGGCTGCCCTCGCCCACCTGAACCCCCGGTTCAGGATGACGGTCCGGTGGCATTCGCAGACACCCTTTTTTCGTGCGGGTGCCACGGCACCCCATAGCCTCCGCAAGGCACGCGCCTTGCCTCTGTGCCAAGCCCCATGCTCGACCCACTCCTGATCACCGAACTGGCCCTGCTGGGCCTGTGCACCGGCTTTCTGGCCGGGTTGCTGGGCATTGGCGGAGGCATGGTGCTGGTGCCCTTCCTGACCTACTTTCTCGGCCAGCAGCAGGTGGCACCGGGGCTGGCCGTCAAGATGGCCATTGCCACCTCGATGGCCACCATTGTCTTCACCTCGATCTCCAGCGTGCGCGCGCACCACCAGCGTGGCGCCGTGCGCTGGGACATCGCCCGGCGTCTGGCCCCCGGCATCGTGCTGGGCAGCATGGCCGCGAGCCTGGGCGTCTTTGCGCTGCTCAAGGGCTCGGTTCTGGCCTTCGTTTTTGCCATGTTTGTCAGCTTCTCGGCCTGGCAGATGCTGCGCAACAAAAAGCCGGCACCCTCACGCCAGTTGCCGGGCACGGCAGGGCAACTGGCCGCAGGCGGCACCATCGGCTTTCTCTCGGGGCTGGTGGGGGCTGGTGGTGGTTTCGTCAGCGTGCCCTTCATGGTGTGGTGCAACGTGCCCATCCACAACGCCGTGGCCACAAGCGCGGCACTGGGCTTTCCGATCGCCCTGGCCAACGCCGCAGGCTATGTGCTGAGCGGCCAGTCGGTCACCGGATTGCCTCCGGCGTCGCTGGGTTATGTGTGGCTGCCGGCGCTCGGGGTGATCGCCTTGTGCAGTGTCTTCACCGCTCCTTGGGGGGCACGCGCGGCGCACCAGTTGCCTGTGGCAAGGCTCAAGCAGGTGTTCGCCACGCTGCTGATGGCCCTGGCCGCCTACATGTTCTGGAAGAGCTTCACGGCGGGCTGAGAGTCTTTCAGCCTCTGAGGCCGGGGCCTTCGGCCCCCGTCAAGGGCGCCAGGGCGCCCTCCACCAGCAAGAGGGCAAAGTCCGCAGCAGGCAAGGCCGGCGCGCACAGGTAGCCCTGGTAGTGGTCGCACTGCATTTCCTGCAAGGCGGCGCGCTGTGCCGGCGTTTCCACCCCTTCGGCCACCACGCACAGGTGCAGTGCCCGCCCCAGATGCACGATGGCGCTGACAATGGCGCGGTCACCGTCGTGGTCCGGCAATCCGCGCACGAAGGACTGATCGATCTTGAGCTTGTGAATGGGCAGATTCTTGAGGTACGCCAGGCTCGAATAGCCCGTGCCAAAGTCGTCAATTGCCAGCCCCACCCCCATTGCCGCCACCAGCCCCAACCGCTGGGCAGCCTCCTGGGCATCCTGCAGCAGGATGGATTCGGTCAGCTCCAGTTCGAGCAGTTCCGGAGGAAGGCTGTTTTCCTGCAACAACCGCGTCAGGCGCTCCAGAAAATCGGGCTGACGCATCTCCAGTGCCGAGACGTTCACCGACACCACGATCGGCGTGCCGGCCTGCATCCAGCGCGCAGCCTCCTGCACCGCCTGTTCCAGCACCCAGGCCCCCAGGGTGATGATGTAGCCGGTCTCCTCGGCCAGCGGGATGAAAACCGACGGAGCAATGGCCCCAAGCTCTGCGTCTTGCCAGCGCAGCAAGGCTTCGGCACCAATGATGCGGCCCGACGCCATGTCCACCTGCGGCTGGTAGTGCACACTCATCTGCTGGCGCCCCAGGGCCTGTCGCATGGCATGTTCCAGCTGCATGCGCTCAAGCAGGTTGGCATTCATCTGCGGCTGATAAAAGCCGAAGTTGCCGCGCCCGCGCTCCTTGACCCGGTACATCGCCGTGTCGGCCTGCTTGATCAGCTCGTCCAGCGTACGGCCGTCCTGCGGATACAGTGCCACGCCAATGCTGCACTGGATGGAAAAGCCCACGCCATCGAGCGTGAAGGGGCGCCGCATCACATCGAGCATGCGACGCGCCACCTGCTCGGCCCCCATGGCGTCGCCCGCGTGCAGGTACATGGCAAATTCATCGCCTCCGATGCGGCACAGCATGTCGGTCTGGCGCAGACAGGTCTGCAGGCGCGAAGCCACGAGCTGCAGAACGCGGTCGCCAAAGAGGTGGTCCAGCGAATCGTTAATGACCTTGAACCGGTCCAGATCGAGAAAGAGAATGGCAAAACCGGCACCTTCGGGGCTCGCCGACCGTATGGCTGATTCCACCTTTTGCGACAGCAAAAGGCGGTTGGGCAGACCGGTCAGCACATCGCTGTAGGCCAGTTCGTCAATGCGCTTTTGCGCCGCATGCTGTTGCGTGAGGTCCCTCACAAAGCCGATGCTTTGTTCAATGCCCCCATCTTCTCCTCGCAAGGCCACCCAGGAGAGATGCACCGCACACCCGTTTTCCCCTTCGCGGGGAAGCCACAGTTCGCCATTCCAGAGTCCACTGTGCTGCCAGTCCGACCGCACAGAGTCCAGGAACGGCTGCGCCACGCCCATGCCGAAGAATGCGGTGACCTCCTGGCCCTGCAGACTCTGGCTGGTGCGCCCCGAGAGCTGCTCGCAGGCCGGATTCAGGCGTGCCAGCCGGTTCTGGCGGTCGGCAATGAAAATGGCGTATGGGCTGGAATCGAAGACCCGGGCCGCCAGTCGCAGCGCCGCCTGGGCCTGTACCTCCTGGGTGATATCGCGAAACGAATACACCCGTCCGGTGACGCTGGCATGGTTCCACAAAGGCACGCTGCGCCGTTCGATCACCTGGCCGTCATGCAGCTCGATCACGTCATGGCTGCTGCCCTGCACATCGGCCGCAATGGCGTCGAGCCGCGCCTTGTAGAGCCGGGGATCGCCCACGCGCGACACAAGGAAAGCATGCACCGATGCATCGTTGCGCTGCAGCAGCAGATCCTGGGGCAAGCCCCAGATCTGTACCAGACGCTGATTGAAGGCACGCACCGCGCCATCGAGCCCGCAGACCAGCATGCCATCGGCTGCCGAATCGAGCGTGGCCCGCAGCTCGGCCAGCAAGGTTTCCAACCCGCGTTCTGCGGCCTGTCGGGCACTGCAATCGATCATGGTCACCAACAGCGCCGCCCCGTTCGCTGCCAGCGAAAACGGTGCCACCCGGCGCTCCACCGGGACGAGCTGTCCGTCAGCGCGCAGCAGGCTGGTCATGGAATGGATACCCAGGGCCATCGCCTCTTCGCTGTCGGCCCAGAAGCACTGGTCCTGGGGCGTTGCCGCCAGACGCTGGACGGGCAGGCCCGTCAGCTCCTCGCGCGCCATGCCGACCAGCGCGGCCGCACTCAGATTGGCGAACAGGATGGAGCGCGTGCGCGCATCCACAAGCCAGATGGCCTCCTGCAGCCCATCAAAGGTGGCTTGCCAGAGAACATCTTGCGAACGGACGTTGACGTTCACAACCCCGCCTCGACTGCGGCCGGATTGACGGCCCTTTCAAAAAAGTAACAGATTCGCTTGCGCGGAGACAGGTACTCCAGTGCCTCCCTGGGAAGCTGGGAAGGCCGCAGACTGCGCCGGATACCCAGCTCGGGGACGGTTTCCAGGTCCAGCACCAGCGCTTCGTCTTTGGGCACCCGTGGGTCATGCACGATCACCCGGGGACGCAAGGGGCGCGATGAATTGACCGACACGACCATGGCAAAGCGGTCGTTGACCAGTTGCACGACCGAACCCGGCGGATAAACCCCCATCATCCGGATGAAGATACCCAGTTCGACTGCGTCAAAACGGTTTTTCTGCTGAGCGAACATGACGGAAAGCGCCTCATGCGGCGTCATCGTCTGGGCGCTGCGCCCGGGATTGCACAGGCGCTCGTAATGGTTGACCAGCGACAGAATGCGCCCGGCCAGACACAGCTCCTCGCCGCGGAGCTTGAGGGGAAATCCGCTGCCATCGGCCATTTCATGGTGCTGAGCCATGGCCAGCAGGACGCCTTTGGACAATCCCATGCTCTGCCCCAGGCGGACGGATTCGCCCACATGGCTTCGGTAGCGCGTCTCTTCTGCGGGGGTCATGCCCGGAAATGGGCTACTGAGGTCCGCAGGCAGGCGCAGCTTGCCAATGTCGTGCAGCAGCGCCGCCATGCCGAGGTCCTGCATGGCCATGGGCGACAGGCCTTGTGCCTTGCCCATGAGCAGACACAGCACCATGACATTGACGGGATGCAGCGCGTTGCGCTCGCCCACCCCGTCGGACAGGAGGCTGATCACGGATTCGGTGTTGCCCAGCAGCTCCTGCACACTGTCCGTGACGAGTGCCTCGCTTTCCACCCGGGCCATCGCCGGACTGCCCTCCGCGCTTTCGGCGAGCTTGCGGTACTGCCGCGTGATGGCCATGAAACGCTGGTCGCACGCGTCCAGGCGGCGCTGCTGCTCCAGCAGCTTGCGCTTGAGCTGCTGGGCGGCGCGCCGCGAATCACTCTCGGGGGCCACCGAAGGCTCCGACGCACCATGGCTAGCTGCTTGCGCTAGAGCCGCATCCTCTGCCGATTCATCGGAGGCAGCCGGGTCCAGCTGCGAGTCGGGCGGCGGCAGGTCGCTTTTGGAGGGGTGGTAGCGGATCTGGGTCAAACCCAGCTCACGCAAAATTTCAATCTGGGACTCTGAGGCAATACGAAAACTGCTGACCGGGAAAGGGTGACTCATCCAGTTCAGGTCGAGCTGGATATACATGCCAATGCGCAACTGGCTTATATCGATCAATACGTCAGTGTTTTCATCCATCGCGGGAAGTCTCGCGGTATTTCATCCGCAGGCGGTTTCTCGGTGCATTATGTCGCCCATCGGGCACCGCTTTGGCCAACACCACCCCGATGGCGCTTTTGTGCAACAAATCGCTATTGGCAGATCAATGATGGTCGATAGACCAGATCCATCCACAACGCCCAGGCCGCGACACCACACAGCAGCAGACCCGCCAGGCGCGTCCCCCAACTGGCACGCAGGGCATTCACGCGATGGCGCAGATGCTGCCAGAGCCAGGGCCCCGCCAGCAACCAGACCCCACCGCCCACAGCAAACAGCGCCATGGTGAGCGCCCCCTGCCAGATGCCGCCGCTCAGCGCAGCCACCAGCAAGGCGGAATACAGCAATCCGCAGGGCATCAATGCCCACAGGAAGCCTGTCGCGAAAACACCACCGGGCGCCTCGACCAGAGGGCGTACGCGGCCCCATACCGATCGTCCGGCGTTCTCGACCCATGCCGGCTGCCGGGCTTGCAGCACCATCATGGCACCCCAGGCCAGCATGGCTACGTGAAAAAACGTCCAGAGGGGGCGCAGCGCAATGCTTTGCTGCGTCAGCCACGCCAGGCTCTGCATGGCCATGGCGGCCAGCGCGCCCACAGCGGCGTAGCCGAGCAGACGCCCCAGGTGATATGCCAAAAGCCGGCGCAACTGGCTGCCTCGGGGCAACCACTGCACGACGTGTTCCTGCGAGCGCCCCTGCCCTGTCACCACCGCGCAGGGCCCTGCGCACATGGCCAGGCAATGGGACCCGCCCGCGAGCCCCATGAGCAACGCGGTGGAGGCCATGGATACCAACATGGAAGCTAGATGATGCGGGAAAACCGCGCGCGGTTCTTGTCGGCCTGCAAATACTTGTCAAACACCATGGCAATGCCGCGCACGAAATACCATCCCATGGCCGTGACCTCGATCCCCTCAGCGCTGAGCTTCACCAAACCCTGCTGCTCCATTTCCTGCAACTGCTCCAGCTCCGGTGCGAAATATTTGCGGAAATCGATCAGCCAAGAGGTCTCCAGGGGTTCAAACAACAGTTCGCCCTGGCACATCAGCGCCATGATGACTGCGCGCCGGACCAGGTCATCGCGCGTCAGCGCCAGCCCACGGACCACCGGCAACCGCCCCTGATTGAGCCTGTCGTAATAGTCGTCGAGCGTCTTGGCATTCTGGCTGTAGGTGGCCCCCACCCGGCCAATGGCCGAGACCCCGAGACCAATCAGGTCGCAGTCGGGCTGCGTGCTGTAACCCTGGAAGTTGCGGTGCAGGCGCCCCTGGCGCTTGGCAATGGCCAGCGCGTCCTCGGGCAATGCGAAATGGTCCATGCCCACATACACATAGCCTGCGGAGCTGAAAGCCTCCAGCGACCGCGACAGCATCGCCACCTTGGATGACGCCATGGGCAGATCGGCCCAGATGATGCGCCGCTGGGGCTTGAAGCGGTCCGGCAGATGGGCGTAGGCATAGAGGGCAATGCGATCCGGGCGCAGTTGCGCAACCTGCGCCAGCGTGCGGTCGAACGAATCGGGGGTCTGCTTGGGCAGGCCGTAGATCAGATCCACGTTGATCGAATCAAATCCGATGGAACGGGCCGACTCGACCAGCGCAAACACCTGCTCCGCAGGCTGGATGCGGTGCACGGCCTTCTGGACTTCGGGGTCGAAATCCTGCACACCGAAACTCAGCCGATTGAACCCCAGCTCATGCAACAGGGCCAGGCGGCTGGCGTCTACCGTGCGAGGATCCACCTCGATCGAGTACTCACCCCCCGGCACGAGCGTGAAGTTGCTGCGCAGCATGCCCATGAGCTCGCGCAGACCATCGTCGGACAGAAACGTCGGCGTTCCACCACCGAAGTGGATCTGGCTGACCGTCTGCCCGACACCACAATGGGCCGTGTGCAGATCAATCTCGCGGCTCAGGTAGCGCAGATAGACATCGGCCCGATCATGGTGCTTGGTGATGATCTTGTTGCAGGCACAGTAGTAGCAGAGCGATTCGCAAAAAGGAATGTGAACATAAATCGACAGCGGCAGGGACTTGCCCACGGCACTTTGCCGACGCTGCTGCAGGGCCAGCACGTACTCATCCTCCCCAAAGGCATCCACAAAACGGTCTGCAGTAGGGTAGGACGTGTAGCGGGGGCCCGATACATCAAACCGGGTCAGCAATTCAGGGGTTACAACTGTCATGTAGGCTCCTCACAAGCTTGGTAATGTGCCCGACTTTTCAGACCCATCTCTTGATTCCAGTCAAGCACCCCGCAGGAGAACAGGGCGTTAGAGCAAAGGGGAAGAATGAGTGATAATTTGACCCATGTCAGCCCCACCTCGCATCCCCATCGTTCCGGCCCCTACCGAAAGCGCTTCGGATCTCCCGACCGAAGTCGGTCAGGTGCCTATACACATGACGCAGCAGACCATCAAGGTGGCATGTTCAAACTGCAACCTGCGTGAGCTGTGCATGCCCGTCGGACTGACGGACGACCAGATCAAGCGCATCGACAACGTGGTGGCCATTCGCCGCAAAATCAAGCGCGGCAGCACGCTCTTTCGCAATGGCGAACAGTTCACGTCGCTGTTTGCCATCCGCACGGGGTTTTTCAAGACCTGCGTGGCCACCGAGGATGGGCGCGACCAGGTCACGGGTTTTCAGATGGCGGGCGAGATCATCGGGCTCGACGGCATCGTGAACGACCACCACACCTGTGATGCCGTGGCACTGGAAGACGCCGAGGTGTGCGTGATGCCCTTTGACCGCATCGAGGACATTTCCCGCGAAGTCAATGCGCTGCAGCACCATGTGCACAAGATCATGAGCCGTGAGATCGTGCGTGAACACGGCGTCATGCTGCTGCTGGGCAGCATGCGTGCCGAAGAGCGTCTGGCGGCCTTCCTGCTGAACTTGGTGCAGCGCCTGCATGCGCGCGGTTTCTCGCAGTCTGAGCTGGTGCTGCGCATGACCCGCGAGGAAATCGGCAGTTATCTTGGCCTGAAACTCGAAACCGTGAGCCGTACGTTCTCGAAATTTGTGGACGACGGCATCGTCGAGGTCAAGCAGCGCCACGTGCGCATCCTCAGCCCTGAGGCGCTCAAGCGCATCGTCAACAACCAGCAAGCCTGCCACTGAGAAAGGGCTCCTTGCAGCCGCCAGATGGTGCTGGCGCGCGTTTATGACGGATTCCATGGCGCCGCTGCAACATGGAGACGCAAAAAAAGGCATTCGCAGCTTGGAAAGCCGTTTTTTTACCAGTAGCATCACCGTGCCAGTGGAGAAGCAGGTTTTCGCTGGTGAAATGACCACTCCCAAAAAGGAAAACCCAACATGGCAACTGCAAAAAAAGCTCCGGCAAAAACAGCCGCTGCTGCCAAGACCGCTGCCCCCGCCAAGAAGCGCACCCCGAATGCAGCTTTCATGAAGGCCCTGACACCCAGCCCCGCCCTTGCTGCCGTGGTTGGAGCAGCTCCCCTGCCCCGTACTGAAATCATCAGCAAGCTGTGGGTCTACATCAAGGCCAACAACCTGCAAGACGCGGCGAACAAGCGCATGATCAATGCCGACGCCAAGCTCAAGGACGTCTTTGGCAAGCCCCAGGTCTCGATGTTCGAGATGGCCGGCCTGATCGGCAAGCACGTCAAATAAGCGCGCTGCACGGCATCCCATCCAAGGTCGGCTCCGCCGGCCTTTTTTTTGCCTGTTTTTCCATGATTGTTGCGAAATTACATCAATACGAATAGGAATGACTATCATTTGATTTAATATTGCCGTGCGAGACATTGCACAGCCATGCCATTGCCAGCCACTGCCCCTCGCCTGACCGGGACGCCCTTGAACGGCATCCACTGCAACGAACCATCCGACGGAGGCCCGATTGGCACATTCACGCGCTCAGCGCCGCAGCGGCACAGCCCTGCAGACCCCACCATCCGACAAACGACTCCTGCCGCTGGGCGCCTTGATGCTGGCAGCTTCTGTCGGCGTACAGGCCCAGACCGGCAGCACACCTGCGGACAAAACCCTGGCCACCGTCACGGTGAAGGAACAGGCCGAGGCCCCCGAGGGCAAGGACAGCGTGCGCGCGACCGAGACCACCATCGGCAAGGGCCGGCAGCAATTGCGCGATATCCCTCAATCGGTGACCGTGGTGACCGAGCGGCTCATCGATGACCGCAACCTCGACACCGTCAAGGAAGCCCTGAAGAACACCGCCGGCATCACCTTTCTGGCGGCCGAAGGCGGCGAGGAAGACATCCGCCTGCGCGGCTTTGCGCTGCAAAGCACGGGCGACATGTTCATTGACGGGATGCGCGACCCAGCTTTCTACGACCGCGACACCTTCAACCTCGACCGCGTGGAGTTGCTGCGCGGCTCGGCGTCCATGCTGTTCGGGCGAGGCTCCACCGGCGGCGCGGTCAACCAGGTCAGCAAGGCGCCACGGCTCATCGACGCACACCAGGTGGACCTGACGCTGGGCAACCACCAGCACCGGCGTATCACCGGCGACTTCAACATCCACACCGGTGAAAACGCGGCTCTGCGCATCAACGCCATGAGCACCACCGCCGACAACAACGGTGCCGGCAGCAGCATCGAGAAAAAAGGGATCGCCGGCAGCTACGCCTGGGGCATCGGCACGCGCGACGAGTTCGCGGTGAGCCTCTACCACCTGGACAACAACAACGGCATGAACTACGGGCTGCCCTGGATCCGCCGTACCGCGACTTCGGCCGTCAGCGACACCACCATGCTGCCGCTCGACCCCACGGCCTACTACGGCGCCGCCAGCGACTACAACGCGGGCAGTGCCACCATGGCCACGCTGCAGCATGTGCACCGCTTCGATGGCGACAGCGAACTCAAGACCCAGTTGCGAGCCGGCAGCTTCGAACGCGACCAGCGTGCCGGAGCGGTGCGCTTGGCCGCTGCGGCCCAGCAACCCGGAGGCGTGGCGTCCAACCTGTCGAACTTCGGCCCCGGTACCCGCCTGACACGCGGAAACCACCTGAAGATGCAGGACATGGACACCGTGCACCTGCAAAGCGACTTCAGCAGCAAGTTTGAAGCCCTGGGCGTGCGCCACGAACTGCTCACGGGGGCCGATTTTTCCCACGAAAAGAAGCGCGTCTACGGGGCGCTCAGCGCCGCCCAGGGCGGTATCAACATCACCAAACCGACAACCACCGCGGGCACACCCAACGACGGCGCCAGCGTGGATGAGGCCGGACGTGTGCGACGCACCACCAGCGATTTCGACGCCAAGGGCTGGGGGGTGTACGCCCAGGACCTGGTGCAGGTGGCTCCGCACTGGAAAATTCTGGGCGGTCTGCGCTACGACAGCATGGACGGCAGCTACAACAGCTTCGCCATTCCCAACAACGCACCGGGTCCCGTCACCACCACCAGCTACCGCCAGAAGATCTCGGTGTGGAGCAAGCGCCTGGGCGCGCTGTACCAGCCGACGCCGCTGCAGTCGTACCATTTCTCCTACGGCACCTCGTTCAACACGTCGGGTGACACGTATTCGTACAGCCCGCAGACGGTGAACACGCCCCCCGAGTCGAGCCGCAACATCGAGATCGGCGCCAAGATCGACTCCAGCGACAAGCGCTTCACCACGCGCCTGGCCGTGTTCCATTCGACCAAGCTGCATGAGCGCAACGTCGACCCCGATCTGAACATCGCCGTGCTCTCGGGCAAGCGCCATGCCGCTGGAGCGGAAATCGACATCACGGGGCGCCTCACACCGAAGTGGGAGGTCTATGGTTCCTATATGTGGATGCCCAGCGCCAGGATCGACATTGGCGCCGAGGGTGCGGAAGGTCAGGGCAGCCGTCCCTCGCTCACCCCGCGCCACAGCGGCACGATCTGGACAACCTACCAGCTCACGCCGCAGTTGCGCGTGGGCGGTGGCCTGAACTTCCGCAGCGCACAGACACCCAACCGCAACCCCGGCTGGAAAGCGCCGGGTTACGTGACCGCCGACCTGATGGCCGAATACAGCCTGAGCGACAACTTCACACTCAAGGCCAACCTGAGCAATGTCACCAACAAGCTCTATGCCGATGCGGTGTACAGCGGCCACTACGTGCCCGGCGCAGGCCGCATCTTCCAGATCACGGCCAGCATGAAGTTCTGACCGGCAGCTCCCGTTCCTCCAAGGTTTGCCGCCCCGCCCGGGGCGGCTTTTTGCATTCCGCCATGCTGCTCACACTGCCCCAGCTTCTCACACCCACCGACCTGCACACCGCTCGACAACTCCTGGCCAACGCCCCCTGGGCCGATGGAAGTGACAGCGCAGGGCCACAGGCCCGCCTGGCCAAGAACAACGAACAGCTGCCGCGCGACTGCGAGGCCGCGCAAGCCATCTCCGCCATGGTGATGGCAGCACTGGAGCGCAGCGCGCTGTTCCTCACCGCCACCCTGCCCAAACGGGTGTTCCCGCCGCGCATCAACCGCTACGGCGGCGCTGCCAACCACTATGGTGACCATGTCGATGCCGCCATCCGCCAGATGCCCGGGCGGCACGAACGCCTGCGCACCGACATCTCCTGCACTGTCTTCCTGTCCGAGCCCGAGGCATACGAGGGCGGCGAACTCTGCATCGCCGATACCTTCGGCGAGCAGCAGATCAAGCTGCCCGCCGGCCACGCCGTGATCTACCCCGGCACCAGCGTGCACCAGGTCCGCCCTGTCACACGCGGCCAGCGCATGGCCTGCTTTTTCTGGATCGAGAGCATGGTGCGCAGCGATGAGCAGCGCCGCCTGCTCTACGAGATGGATATGGCCCTGCTGCGCCTGCGCGAACAGCATGGCGACTCGCCCCAGACCGTGGCCCTCACCGGCACCTACCACAACCTCCTGCGCATGTGGGCCGATACCTGAGAACCACAGCCGCCCGAAGAGCCCACAGCCATTGCAAATAATATAGATTCTCATTTACAATGGGGTTTATCGGACTGCAGCAGCGCACCATGGCATCGCACTTCCCTTTCATCCTCCAGAGCCAGCCCATTACCCCTGCCCCCTTTGCGGGCATGGCAACCGCTCCCGGCACCCTGTTGCCGCGCCACTGCGCCTTGCCTCCAGGGCTTTTGCGCCAGGTCCGGGATGTGATGAACGCTTTTGTGCTATGCCAAGCGTTTACCGCACTGCACAATACTGCCTGCTTGCAGGCCCATCCAGATTGACTGGCAAACCCTCCATGGCCTACGTCACGACACTGCTGGCAGGTCTGCTGATCGTGGCAGGTTCCGCTGGGTGGGTCCTGCGCCCATAGTTTTTTGAACAAATACGGCTCTAGCGCAATACCATCAAGCGCTGGCAGCTATCATTTTTATGTCAACCTACGACCGTTTCGCGCAACCCCGGGGACTGAGCCGCAACGCCCTAATTGCCATTGGCGTGGTGCTGCTGCATGTCGGGGCCTTGTGGGCGCTGCAAACGGGTTTGCTGCGCCGTGCCGTGGAAATCATCGTCCCCGCCACGCTCCTGACGGAATACGTCAGCCCGCCCGCCCCCGTGACCCAGGCCGCGCCGCCGCCCCCGGCACCGGCCCCCAAGCCCCAGCGCCCCACGCAGGTCAAGGCACCTGCGCCCCGCCCCGCCCCCGAGCCGCTGCCCATCGCCGACACCACCCCGTCGCCCAATGCCCTCACGGTCAGCCCCGCCAAGGCTGACCCGGAGCCCCCCGCACCGATCACGGCTGCAGGCCCCGCGACGCCCACCGCAGCGCCACCGGCGCCGGCCGCGCCCAAGATCGAGCTGCCTTCGAGCAACGCCGCCTACCTGCAGAACCCGGCCCCGGCCTATCCGGCCATCAGCAAGCGCATGGGCGAGCAAGGCAAGGTGGTGCTGCGCGTGTTCATCAACACCGACGGGTTACCGCAAAAAATCGAAATCAACCAGTCCAGCGGGTTCGACCGCCTGGATCGCCAGGCACAGGACACGGTCCTGCGCTGGAAGTTCGTGCCCGGCAAGCGCAATGGCGTGCCCGAGGCCATGTGGTACCTGGTCCCCATCAATTTTGTTCTCGAATAATCTTCAGGAGTTTTCATGGAATCGCAATTCGGACTTGCCAACGTCTGGCTTCAGGGCGACTTCGTCACCCGCGCCGTGGCCGTGCTGCTGCTGGGCATGTCGCTGGCGTCGTGGATCGTCATCCTCATCAAGGCGCTGGACATCGTCAAATTCAAGAAGCACGCCCGCGCCGTGCACACCTTCTGGCACAGCGAAGACTTCGCCGACGGCCTGATCCGCCTGGGCGCCGATCCGTCCAACCCGTTCCGCCAGCTCGCCATCGAAGGGCGCGAAGCCACGCAGCATCACCGCAACACCAAGGCCCAGTTGCACGACAGCCTGGATGTGAGCGACTGGGTCACCGGCTGCCTGCGCAACTGCATCGACGAATTCACCGCCCGCCTGCAGTCGGGCCTGGCCATCCTGGCATCGGTGGGCTCCACGGCGCCGTTCATCGGCCTGTTCGGCACGGTCTGGGGCATCTACCACGCACTGCTGGCCATCGGCACCTCGGGCCAGTCCACCATCGACAAGGTGGCCGGCCCCATTGGCGAGGCGCTCATCATGACGGCCCTCGGTCTGGCCGTGGCCATTCCGGCCGTGCTGGGCTACAACGCGCTGGTGCGTGGCAACAAGCACATCCTGATCCGCCTCAACAGCTTCGCGCACGACCTGCACGCCTACTTCGTGACCGGTGCGCGCGTCACCTCCAGCGGTGACAACGGCAACGTGCGTCCGCTCAAGAAAGGCAACTGACCATGGCCTTCGGAACCCAGGACGAAGCCGATGAGGTGATGAACGAGATCAACATGACGCCGCTGGTCGACGTCATGCTGGTGCTGCTCATCATCTTCATCATCACCGTGCCAGTGATGAAGCACTCGGTCAATGTCGATCTGCCCCGGGCCACCAACCAGCCCGAGCAGGTCAAGCCCGAAACCCTGCGCCTGAGCGTGGCCGCCGACGGCAGCTACTACTGGAACGGCCAGGCCATCGCCGACGCCGAACTGGCCACGCGCCTGCAGGCCGAGGCGATCAAGGAGCCGCAGCCCGACCTGCACATCCGCGGCGACAAGGAAGTGCGCTACGAGCGCGTGGCGCAGGTCATGGCGGCAGCCCAGCGCGCCGGGCTGCGCAAGATCGGTTTCGTCACCGACCCGCAGTAAAAAAACATCCCAAAAGACTGGATAAGTTATTGAGAATCGTTATCATTAACGCATCGTACCGTTCGGGATCTTTTCCATGCAAGCCACCCTGCACCTTTCCACGCTCTTGAGCACCGCCGGCGCCCAGCCCGCCGATGCGGCACAAGGCGCCCAGGACCGGCTGCCCTCCGTGGACAGCCATTCACTTTTGCAAGGCCAGAAGGCCGTCACCATCCACCACAACGGCGCCCTCTACCGCCTGCAGGCCACCCGGCTGGGCAAGCTGATCCTGACCAAATGAGTTCATCGTGGGGCGACTCCCGGACGGGTTCCACCGTCCGCAAGGGTCGTTTTTTGCCAGCCAACGGGTTCCCCGCGTAGCCAGGCTTTTTTTCACGCACCGATAAAAAAACCGGCCCAGGGCCGGTTTTTTTTGATCAAAAGTGGCTCAGAGGCTTATACATAAAGCGTCAGCAGCTATCATTTCGAAAGCAAATGGGCCGCTTACAGGCCCAGCGCGGCGATGCCGGCCTTCGCGATCTGCGCATCCTCGGTGGACTTCACGCCGCTCACGCCCACGGCGCCCAGGCACTGACCGCCCTGCAGGATGGGAACGCCGCCTTCAAGCAGGCCTTCGATCTCGGGCGCGCTCAGGAACGAGGTGCGGCCATTGTTGATGATGTCCTCGTAGACCTTGCTCTCGCGCCGGCCCAGCGCCGCCGTACGGGCCTTGGCCGGGGCGATGTGTGCGGACACGGGTGCGGCGCCATCCAGGCGCTGCAGCCAGAGCAGGTGTCCGCCGGCATCCACAATGGCAATCGTCACGGCCCACTGGTGTTTCAGGGCTTCGGCTTCGGCAGCGGCAGCGATCGTCTTGACATCGGCCAGTTCGAGTTCAGAGGTGGTTTTCATGGTGCATGCGGCCTGGTGGGCCGGAGATGGATCGGCCCAGGCGGCCGGGGAGGGGTAAGCTGGCAAGCATAGCGCCGCCACCGGTGCGCGTCACCCGCCTGCAAGGCAAAAGAACCTTGCGCAAAAGCGGGGTATTGCGGCAAGGTATTGCAAGCACTGTATGCATCCCCATCTAGAATGCTCCCACCTGCGCTGTGCAGGTCACTCAGGAGAGCAACGATGAACGACCGGGTCACCACCCTCCCCTCTGCGGACTATGGCTACGGCATTTCGCAGGAGCAGCGCCACAAGGTGCTGCGCAATACCTACTGGCTGCTGGCGCTGAGCCTGCTGCCCACCGTGCTGGGCGCCTGGATCGGCGTGGCCACGGGCATCACCCAGTCGCTGCGCGGCGGCGTGGGCCTGATCGTCTTCCTGGGCGGCGCCTTCGGCTTCATGTACGCGATCGAGAAGACCAAGCGCTCGGCCGCCGGTGTACCGGTGCTGCTCGCCTTCACCTTCTTCATGGGCCTGATGCTCTCGCGCATGATCGGCATGGTGCTGGGCTTCAAGAACGGCTCCGAACTCATCATGACGGCCTTTGCCGGCACGGCAGGCGTGTTCTTCGTCATGGCCAGCCTGGCCAGCGTGATCAAGCGCGACCTCTCGGGCATGGGCAAATGGCTGTTCGTGGGCGCCATGGTGCTGATGGTCGGCGCCATCATCAATGTGTTCGTCGGCTCGTCGGTCGGCATGATGGCCATCTCGGTGGCCGCCATCGGCATCTTCAGCGCCTACATGCTGTACGACCTCAAGCAGATCCTTGACGGTGGCGAAACCAACTACATCAGTGCCACGCTGGCGCTGTACCTGGACATCTTCAACGTGTTCCAGAGCCTGCTGGCCCTGCTGGGCATCATGGGCGGCGAGCGCGACTGAGCGGCGCTTCTCCACAGGCAAAAGGCTCCTTCGGGAGCCTTTTTGTTGCACATTTCGTCCGGTAGCGCTCAATCGGGTCGGCAGCGTGCCGATAATGAAAGAAGATGTTTCCGAAAGAACCCGCCATGCCACGCCGCATCCTCCTTGCCGTTGCCCTGGTCTCGCTGCTGGCGGGCTGTGACAAGATTTCCGCGATTCCGGGCCTGGGCCCCGACCCCCGGATTGCCCAGCGCGAGGAAGAGGCCAAGGCCATCGGCGGCGCCTGCCGCCATGCCCTGCGCGGCCTGGAGGACTGCTACATGCTCAACCCCAAGGCCAACAAGGCGGCCGTGTTCACGGGCTGGAAGGACATGGACCAGTACATGCGCGACAACAAGATCGAAGGCACGCCCTCGGTCATCAGCGCACCGGCCAAGCCTGCGGCCTCCGACAACATCGAGACCGAATCCCGCAGCACGCCCGCGAGCAAGAAGTCCTGATTCTCGGGGCGCTGCGGCCCCGTTCCCTTCAGTCCCGCTCGAACACCGCCATGCTCTCCACATGCGCGGTGTGCGGGAACATGTTGACCATGCCCGCCGCCGTGCAGCGGTAGCCCGCCAGATGCACCAGCAGCCCCGCGTCGCGCGCCAGCGTGGCCGGGTTGCAGCTCACGTAGACGATGCGCTTGGGCGGTGTCCAGCCTTCTGCGCCGGCAGGCAGGGGCAAGGCCCCTTCCGCGCCGAGCCGTGCCTGTTCAATGTCGGCCAGCGCCTTGGCCAGCGCAAAGGCCCCCTCGCGCGGCGGATCGACCAGCCATTTGTCGGCAACGCCATCCTGCACCAGCATCTCTGGGGTCATCTCAAAAAGATTTCGCGCTACAAATTGCGTAGCTGCCAGCGCTTGTCCATCCTGCCTGGAGGCCTGATTGAATGCGTAATTCTGACGGGAACGCGCCACCAGCGCCTCGCTGCCCTCGATGCCCAGCACCTCGCGCGCCTGCGTGGCCAGCGGCAGTGTGAAGTTGCCCAGGCCGCAAAACCAGTCGATCACGCGCTCATCGCCCTGCACGTCGAGCAGGCGCAGCGCGCGCGAGACCAGCACGCGGTTGATGTGCGGGTTGACCTGGGTGAAATCGGTCGGTTTGAACGGCATGGTGATGCCGAAATCGGGCAGCGCATAGGCCAGCGGCTCACCGCCTTCGTCGAGCAGGTGCACGGTATCCGGCCCCTTGGGCTGCAGCCACCACTGCACACCCTGCTCGGCAGCAAAGGCGCGCAGCAAGCCCACGTCGCCCGCACTGAGGGGTTCGAGGTGGCGCAGCACCAGCGCGGTGACGGTGTCGCCGCAGGCCAGTTCGATCTGCGGGCAGGTGTCACGGGCCTCCATCGAGGCGATCAGCGCGCGGAGCTGCATGAGCATGGCGCTGACATGCGGCGGCAGCACGGGGCAGACTTCCATGTCGGCCACGTAGCGGCTCTTGCGCTCATGAAAGCCCACCAGCACCGTACCCTTCTTGATGACATGGCGCACCGAGAGGCGCGCGCGGTAGCGGTAGCCCCAGGAAGGGCCTTCGATGGGACGCAGCAGCATCTCGGCCTTGACCTTGCCCAGGTGCCAAAGGTTGTCCTCCAGCACGCGCTGCTTCACGGCCACCTGGGCCCCCACATGCAGGTGCTGCATCTTGCAGCCTCCGCACGCACCTGCGTGCAGGCCGAAATGCGGACAACCCGGGCGCACGCGCTGCGACGATTCGCGGTGGATGGCCACCAGACTGGCCTGCTCCCAGTTGTTCTTTTTGCGGTGGGTGTTGGCAGTCACCACCTCGGACGGCAGGGCGCCGTCGATGAAAACCACCTTGCCATCGGGCTTGCGCGCCACGCCCTGGGCATCGAGGTCGAGGGACTGCACCAGCAACTGCCCCTCGGGCAAGGCGTCCTGGGATTGTTCAGAGGGCTCAAAGGAGGGGGAAAGTTCGGTCGGTTCGCTCATCCCCCGATTGTCTCAGGCCCGCCCGCCCCCCGAGCCCGCTGCCCGAAAAGACAGGTCAGCCCGGGTTGCGCACGCCCTGCGCGGGGCGCTGCGGGGCACGGGCCTGGGGCTGCTGGGGCAACTTGTTGATCTCCAGCTCACACCCCTGGGAATCAAGCGAAAAAACCAGCTTGCCGCCCGGTGCCACGCGCGGCAGGGTTTCGTGCAGCGGGCGCGAAAGATCCACGGGTGGCTCCACCGAGCGGTAGATGACCTCCTGATCGGGGCCATAGACGACATAGCAGGCGGCCAGGGCCGGCTGGCTGAAAAGGCACGCCAGCACGGTGGCAGTGGCGTAACGAAGTGCGCGCATGGTTCTTCTCCTTCGCTGGATGGATGGTTTGCGACCCATTATGCCGACGCGGCGCACGACTTCACAGCGGCAATCGCGTGGTGTGTTTCACCTCTTCCATCACGGCGTAGGTGCGGGTCTCGCGCACACCGGGCAATTGCCACAGCACGGCACCGGCAAACTCTCGGTAGGCATTCATGTCGGCGGTGCGGGTTTTGAGCAGGTAGTCGAAGCCACCCGCCACCATGTGGCATTCCATGATCTCGGGGCGCACCTGCACCGCCGCCTTGAACTGGTCAAACACGTTGGGCGTGGTGCGGTCGAGCAGCACCTCGACAAACACCAGCATGCCCGCACCCAGCTTCAGGGGGTTCAGACGCGCCTCATAGCCCAGGATATAGCCCTCGCGCGTGAGCCGCTGCACACGGGCCAGCACGGCCGTGGGCGAGAGGGCCACGCTCTCGGCGAGCTTGAGGTTGGCGATGCGCCCATCGTCCTGCAGGATCGCCAGAATCTTGCGGTCGATGCGGTCCAGATCAGTTCCGAATACAGTCATAGATAGCGAATTATTCTACTTTACTGCCAATTTTCAGATATTAATTCGTCATTCTTGCACGCATGATCTCGCCATTGCGGGGCACCCCACTGAAACCGTGCCCCCTTCCACCCACCGAGAGCCTTGCCATGAATTCCACCGCCTCTGCTGCCCAGCCCTTCGCCGGTTTCGCCCCGCGCCCGACCCTCGACAGCCCGCTGCGCAAGGCCATCACCGCCGCCTGCCGCGTGCCCGAACCCGAGGCCCTGGCGCCGCTGCTGGAGCAGGCGCGCCTGCCGCAGCCGATGGAGGACGCCGCCCAGGCCCTGGCCCTGCGCATCGCCGGCACGCTGCGCCAGCGCAAGGCCTCAGCGGGCCGCGCCGGCATCGTGCAGGGGCTGCTGCAGGAATTCGCGCTGTCATCGCAGGAGGGTGTGGCGCTGATGTGCCTGGCCGAAGCGCTTTTGCGCATTCCCGACGCGGCCACGCGCGACGCGCTGATCCGCGACAAGATCAGCAGCGGCCAGTGGGAGCCACACCTGGGCAAGAGCCCCTCGCTGTTCGTCAACGCCGCCACCTGGGGCCTGCTGCTGACGGGCAAGCTCGTCACCACGCACAACGAAGGCAGCCTCTCCGCTTCCCTGGGCCGCCTGATCGGCAAGGGCGGCGAGCCGCTGATCCGCAAGGGCGTGGACATGGCCATGCGCATGATGGGCGAGCAGTTCGTCACCGGCGAAACCATTGGCGAGGCCCTGGCCAACGCGCGCAAGATGGAGGCCGAGGGCTTCCGCTACTCTTACGACATGCTCGGCGAGGCCGCGCTCACCAGCGAGGACGCGGCGCGCTACTACGCGTCCTACGAGCAGGCCATCCATGCCATCGGCAAGGCCTCGAACGGACGCGGCATCTACGAAGGCCCGGGCATCTCCATCAAGCTCTCGGCCCTGCACCCGCGCTACAGCCGCGCGCAATACGACCGCGTGACCCATGAACTGTTCCCGCAGGTGCTGCGCCTGACCGAGCTGGCGCGCCAGTACGACATCGGCCTGAACATCGACGCCGAGGAAACCGAACGCCTCGAAATCTCCCTCGACCTGCTCGAACGCCTGTGCCAGGCGCCCAGCCTGCAGGGCTGGAACGGCATCGGCTTCGTGATCCAGGCCTACCAGAAGCGCTGTCCCTACGTGATCGACTTCGTCATCGACCTGGCCCGTCGGACGCGCCGCCGCCTCATGGTGCGCCTGGTCAAGGGCGCCTACTGGGACAGCGAAATCAAGCGCGCCCAGGTCGATGGCCTGGCCGACTACCCGGTCTACACGCGCAAGGCGCACACCGATGTTTCCTACCTTGCCTGCGCGCGCAAGCTGCTGGGCGCGCCCGAAGCCATCTACCCGCAGTTCGCCACGCACAACGCGCAGACGCTGGCCGCCATCTACCACCTGGCCGGTAACAACTACTACGCCGGCCAGTATGAATTCCAATGCCTGCACGGCATGGGGGAGCCGCTGTACGAACAGGTGGTGGGTGCCGTCACGGCCGGCAAGCTGGGCCGGCCCTGCCGCATCTACGCCCCGGTGGGCACGCACGAGACGCTGCTGGCCTACCTGGTGCGCCGCCTGCTGGAGAACGGTGCCAACACCTCGTTCGTGAACCGCATCGCCGACGGCTCCATCGCGCTGGAGGAACTCGTGTGCAACCCCGTGGCCACGGTGCAAAAGGCGGCCGAGGCCGAGGGCCGTGCCGGTCAGCCCCACCTGCGCATCCCGCTGCCCGGCCAGCTCTACGGTGACGAACGAGCCAACTCGCGCGGGCTGGACCTGGCCAGCGAGCAGGTGCTCACCGACCTGGCCACCGCCCTGCAGGCCAGCGCGCGCCAGCCGTGGCACGCTGCCCCGCTGCTGGCGCAGGACGCCGCCGCCGGGGCCACCGTGCCCGTGCACAACCCCGCCGACCACCGCGACGTGGTGGGCCAGGTACAGGAAGCCACAGAGGCCGATGTGGACAACGCACTGACCTGGGCCCACCAGGCCGCGCCGCAATGGGCCGCAACGGCGCCCGTCGAGCGCGCCGCCGCCCTGCTGCGCGCCGCCGACCTGCTGGAAGAGCAGATGCCCCAGCTCCTGGGTCTGCTGATGCGCGAGGCGGGCAAGACCGCCGCCAATGCCATCGCCGAAGTGCGCGAGGCCGTGGATTTCCTGCGCTACTACGCCGCACAGGCCCAAGCCAGCTTCACCAACGCCACCCATGTGCCCCTGGGCCCTGTGGTCTGCATCAGCCCCTGGAACTTCCCGCTGGCCATCTTCATGGGCCAGGTAGCCGCGGCGCTGGCCGCCGGCAACACCGTGCTGGCCAAACCGGCCGAACAAACGCCGCTGATCGCGGCCCAGGCCGTGCGCACCCTATGGCAGGCCGGCGTGCCACGCGCCGCCGTGCAGCTGCTGCCCGGCCAGGGCGAAACCGTAGGCGCCCGACTGGTGGCCGACGAACGCACCATGGGCGTGGTGTTCACCGGCTCGACCGAGGTGGCGCGCATTCTGCAGCGTTCCATTGCGGGTCGGCTTGACACACATGGCAACCCCGTGGCGCTGATCGCCGAGACCGGTGGTCAGAACGCCATGATCGTGGACTCCTCGGCCCTGGTGGAACAGGTGGTGGGCGATGCCGTGGCCTCGGCCTTCGACAGCGCGGGCCAACGCTGCTCGGCGTTGCGCGTGCTGTGCGTGCAGGAAGACGCCGCCGACCGCGTGGTGGCCATGCTGCAAGGCGCCATGGGCGAGTTGCGCATGGGCAACCCCGATGCCTTGCGCGTGGACGTGGGGCCCGTCATCGACGCCGAGGCACGTGCCGGCATCCTGGCCCACATCGATGCCCTGCGCGCCAAGGGCCACCGCGTGTTCCAGCCCATGGCCAGCAACGCCCCGGACCTGGCACAGGGCACCTACGTCCCTCCCACGCTGATCGAGATCGGCAGCATTGCCGAGCTGGAGCGCGAAGTCTTCGGCCCCGTGCTGCACTTCGTGCGCTACGCCCGCAAGGACCTGCCGCGCCTGCTGCAGCAGATCAACGCCACTGGTTACGGCCTGACGCTGGGCGTGCACACGCGCATCGACGAGACCATCGCCCAGGTGGTGGACCAGGCGCACGCTGGCAACATCTACGTCAACCGCAACATGGTGGGCGCCGTGGTGGGTGTGCAGCCGTTCGGCGGCGAAGGCCTCTCGGGCACCGGCCCCAAGGCGGGCGGGCCGATGTATCTGCTGCGCATGCTGTCACGCTATCCCGCAAGCGCGCTGGCCAGCACGCTGGCACCCGCCGATGCGCTGCGCCCCTGCGACGACACGCAGCGCCGTGCCCTGCAGGCCACGCTGAAGGTGCTGCAGGACTGGGCCCGCAGCCAACAGAACAAGACACTTGAGCAGACCTGCCAGCGCCTGGCCGCCACCACGCCCAGCGGGGTGCTGCGCTCCCTGCCCGGCCCCACGGGCGAGAACAACAGCTACCAGATCCTCCCGCGCGAGCGCGTGCTGTGCCTGGCCACGCAAGATGCCGATCTGCTGACCCAGCTGGCCTGCGTGCTGGCCACGGGCGGCCAGGCCCTGTGGCCTGTGCAGCACCAGGCCCTGCATGCGCGCCTGCCCGCCGCGCTGCAGGAGCGCGTGGCGCTGGTGGCGCAATGGCAGGCCGACGGCGTGTGGCTCGACGCCGTGCTGCACCATGGCGACAGTGACGCACTACGCACCGCCTGCCGCGCCATTGCCACCCGCTCCGGCCCCATCGTTACCGTGACCGGCCTGCCCTCGGGCAGCACGGAGGTGCCGCTCGAGCGCCTGGTGCTGGAACGCTCGCTCAGCGTGAACACGGCAGCGGCCGGCGGCAATGCCAGCCTGATGACCATCGGCTGATCCCCCGCCCAACAGACAAAACAGTCCGGGTGGTCGCATGCAGAAAAAAATAGTGGGAACAACTCCAGTGGCCGACCGTTGAATCAGACAAGGGCCGGCCTACGTCGGTCCCCATCCTTCAACTCTTGGAAATTACCATGCGATCTCCCCGCTTCCTTATCTGGACCCTCGCCATCGCGGCACCAATGGTTTCGTTTGCCGCCCCCCCGCACAGCCCGGATGCCATGGACCGGCACTCGGCCGCGTCACAGGGTGACCTCTACGGCCTGGATTTCGAAGCACGCTTCACGCCCTATCGCGACAGGGTCGCAGTACGGGCCGAAGCCCGGATGGCAGCACCCCATTTCAAGAACGAATCCGCCCCGCCAAGCATGGATACCCCTTCCCGGACCAATCGCGAGGTGGTTCGGACCGAGGCAGCCGCTGCCCAGCGCGCCCGCCAGATTCTTGTTGGTAACCTGGGCTAGACCCACACGGCCGGGACACATGGGCGAGGCGGCCTGTACACAGTAGTCTCATGACCCCTGCTGCGCGCAAAAATATGGAACTTTTGCGCGTCCCGTTCGTTGACACTGGCAAGCACCATGAGATCCTTTCGCCATCTCGATGACGACGACTGCATCGCCCACGCACAGCGGGGCGATCGCGCAGCGTTCTCGGAGCTGGTGGGGCGCTACCAGGACCGCATCTACCGGTTCCTGGTGCGGCTCACGCGCTCCCAGGACGACGCCCTGGAGCTGACCCAGGAAACTTTCCTCCACGCCTATGAGGCGCTGGAACGCTGGCGCCCCGAGGCACGTTTCACGACCTGGCTGTTCCACATCGCACGCAACCAGGCCTTTGACTGGCTGCGGCGCGGCAAGCGGGTTGAATTCGTGGCGCTGGAGGAGGACGACGAGGCCACCCTGCCCGACCCGGCCCCCGCGCCCGATGCGGCCCTGGAAACCCGGCAGCGCTTTCACTGCCTGGAGCGGGCGCTGGCGCGCCTGCCCACCGAGCACCGGGAGATCCTGCTGCTGCGGGAGATCGAGGAAATGTCCTATGAGGATATCGCGGCCGTGCTGGAGATCAGCCTGGGCACCGTGAAATCACGCATCGCCCGGGCACGCACCGGACTGCTGGAAAAAATGCCGCGCTGACAGGAGGAAATGCCATGACTTGCCCCGGAACCGAAGAACTTTCCGCCTACGCCGACCACATGCTCACACCGCGCGATCACGCACGGCTCCAGCAGCACCTGCAGGGCTGCCCTGCGTGCCAGCACCGGCTTGGCGAACTGGCCTCCCTGCAACACGCCCTGCGCGCTCTGCCGTCGCCCACGCTGGGCTTTGACCTCGCCTCCCGCCTGGAAGGCCGCCTGCGGCCCCGGCCGCAGCGCCCACCGACCCGACGCTGGCTGGGCGACTGGTCTGGCTGGGTACCGGCGGGCCTCGCAGCCAGCATGGCGCTGGCATCGGGTGTCTGGCTCGGCGGTCTGTTGCTCGGCGGCGCTGGCGCGGCCACCCAGCCGGCAGCCATGGTGCGCGTATTCGACCCGGTGCCACCGGGCGGGCTGTGCGCCGCCGCCGAACTGTGCCGCCTGACGAAAGGAATGCCATGAACCGCCGCCATTGGACCCGCTACCTGCTGATCGTCTCTCTGTCGCTCAATCTGGGGATTGTCGGCGCCCTGCTCTGGCCACCGTCGAAGCCCCAGCCGGCGGGAAACCCGGCGAGCCCGGCACCCCTGAACCTGCAGGACCACCTCGAACTGAACACCGAGCAGCGCACACGCTGGCAGGCGCTGGAGCCAGCATTCCTCCAGGAACTGGCGGCCAACTGGCAGGCCATCCGCCAGCACCGGGAAGCCCTGGTCCGGCACATCTTCGCCACCACACCCGACCGTGCCGCCATCGACGCGGAGCAGGCCGCGATCGCGCGCCTGCAGGGGGCGCAGCAGCAACGCGTGATCACGCAGCTGCTGGCAGAGCGTGCCCTGCTGGACGAACGCCAGCGCACGCGCCTGATGGAATTGCTGCTGAACCGCTATGCCCAGGAAACCACGGAGGAAGAACAGTTGCACCGCGACTGAGGGGGCAATCCTGCAAGCCGCTGCAGGCATGGCGCCCGAGAAAGATGCAATAAAGATGGAACATTTGCGGGGGCGGTTCGTTGAAACCTACAAGGCCCCGCAGCAGCGGTGCCCCTGTTTCCATCCACCCTCAAGGAGTTTCCATGAAATCACCCATCGCCCTGATGCTCGCCCTTGCCCTGTCGTCCCCCCTGGCCGTGCTGGCCGCCAGCGACGCCCACGACCACGGCAAGTCCGCCCCGCACAAGCTCGAACTCAACGCCGGCAAGAAGTGGGGCACCGACGATGCGCTGCGCAAGGCCATGTCGGGCATCCAGACGTCGGTGACGCAGACCCTGCCCGCCGCCCATGCCGGCAAGGCCTCGGCCGCCGACTACGATGCCTTCGGCAAGGACGTGACGGCGCAGGTCACCTACATGGTGGAGAACTGCAAGCTCGACCCCCAGGCTGACGCCCAGCTCCACATCATCGTGGCCGACCTCATGGCCGGCGTCGAAGCGGCCCAGGGCAAGCACGGCGAGAAGAAACGCGCCTCGGGCGTCGTCAAGGTGGCCCAGGCCGCCAACGCCTACGGAAAGCATTTCGACCACGCTGGCTGGAAAGCCATCCAGATGCCCCACTGAACGCCAGCAAGGCGGTGTCGTGCACGCTTTTTACAGCGTGTGCGACACCATCTTGAACTCGGGGTCGTCGGCAAAAGGCTTGATCGAGAACCCCAGATTGCGCATCAGCTTGAGCATGTCGGGGTTGTTCGCCAGCACCAGCCCTTCGATGTCGGAGAGGCCCTTCTCGCGGGCGACATCCATGATGCTCAGCATCAACCGGGAGCCCAGGCCCTTGCCGGCGAAATCGTCGGCCACCACCAGCGCAAACTCGCAACTTGTGTGGTCTGGGTTGGTGATGTAGCGCGACACACCGACGATGCGCTCGGTTTCGGTGATCTCCCCATCGGGCCCCGCCTTGCGCTCCTTGAAGACGGCCACGAGCGCCATTTCGCGGTCGTAGTCGATCAGCGTGAAACGCGCCAGCATCATCGGAGGCAGCTGTGCCATCGACGAAATGAAGCGGAAATAACGGCTTTCCGGAGACAGGCTCTGCACCAGGGCCTGCAACATCTGCGCATCGTCCGGCCGGATCGGGCGCACGGTGTATTCGCCACCTCCGCGCAAGGGCCAGACCTGCTCGAATCGAGCGGGGTACGGCAGGATGGCCAGGTGGCCATAGTGGTTGGCGCTGCCGCTGGTGGCCTGGGGGGCATGGTCGATGACGATGCGCGCATCGACGGCCACAGCCCCCGACGCATCGACGATCAGGGGGTTGATGTCCATTTCGCGCAGCTGGGGCAGCTCGCAGACCATTTCCGACACGCGCAGCAGCACCTGCTCCAGGGCCTCCATGTTCACGGCGCTGGCGCCGCGCCATTCACCCAATGTTTCGGCCACCCGCGAACGCTCGATGAGGCGCCGTGCCAGAAACTGGTTCAGCGGCGGCAGTTCCATCGCACGGTCGTTGATCAGCTCGATCATCGTGCCGCCAGCGCCGAAGGCAATCACCGGGCCGAACGGATCGTCGGTCACCAGCCCGATGCAGACCTCGCGGCCGCGCCGGGCGCCGGCCATGTTCTGCACGGTTACACCGTTGATGCGGGCACCCGGCTGCAGGCGCGCCACGCGCTCGACCATGTTGGTGTAGGTGTCGCGCGCACTGGCGCCGTCCATGATGTTCAACGCCACGCCCTGCACATCCGACTTGTGGCTGATGTCCGGCGAGTCGATCTTGAGCGCCACCGGAAAGCCCAGTTGTGTGGCAATCATCATGGCCTCATGGGCACTGCGCGCGAGGATGGTCTTGGTGACGGGAATGTGGAAGGCCGCGAGCAGGGTCTTGGACTCCATCTCGGTCAGCACCTTGCGGCGCTCGGCGAGCACGCTCTCGATGACCAGGCGCGCACCTTCAATATCAGGCTTGGCCAGCGCCGACAGGGGCGGCGGCGTCTGCTGAAGGAGCTGCTGGTTCTGGTGGAACGAGGCGATGTTGCCGAAGGCGCCGACGGCTGCCTCGGGCGTGCGAAAGCTCGGAATCTGCGCTTCCAGCAGAATGCCGCGCGCCGGAACCACCGTGGCGTCGCCCATCCAGCACGCCAGCAGCGGCTTGGTCATCTGGCGCTTGACCTCGGCCAGCGCGCGCGCCACCTCCGCGGTATCCACGCCCGACTTGGGTGAATGGATGGCCAGAACGCCATCAATCTGGCGGTCCTTGGAGGCGGCCTCGACGGCCAGCCGGTAATGCTCGGGAGACGCGTCCTCTGACAAATCGATCAGGTCCGCCAGCGACGCCAATGGCGGCAGCTGCGGCTTGAGGGCTTTGACCGACTCCTGCGAGAGCTTGCCGAGATCCAGGAAAATTTCATTGACCCAGTCCGCCGCCAGCACGCCCGGCCCCCCGCCATTGGTCACGATGGCCAGCCTGCGGCCCACCGGGCGGTAGCGGGATGCCAGGCACTTGGCGGCCGAGAACAAGGCCACAAAGGAGCGCACGCGCACCGCGCCCGCGCGCCGCAGGGCGGCGTCGAACACATCGTCGCTGCCGACGATGGTGCCGCTGTGCGTTTGAGCCGCCTCGTTGCCTGCAGGCTTGCGCCCTGCCTTGAGCACGACCACCGGCTTGGCGTTGGCGGCCGAGCGCAGCGCGCTCATGAAAGTGCGCGCACTCGAAATGCCTTCCAGGTACACCACGATGCTGTGGGTCTGCGGGTCGTTGGCGAGGAAATCCAGCACCTGCGCAATGTCCACCGCTGTATTGGGCCCGAGCGACACCACGGAGGAAAAACCCACGGCATTGTTGCGTGCCCAGTCCAGAATGGACGCCGTGAGCGCCCCCGACTGCGAGACCAGTGCCAGCGAGCCCGGTCGGGCCAGCGGACCTGCGGCACTCGCATTGAGCTGCAGCGCCGGGCGCTGGATGCCCAGGCAGTTGGGGCCAAGCAGATGAACCCCTTCGCGCTGAGCGATCTTCTTCAGATCGGCGGCCAGTTCCGGTCCGATCCCGCTTGAAATCACCAGCACGGCACGGCAGGCCATGCGCCCGGCCACTTCCAGGGCAGACGCCACATCGTCGGGCGGCAATGCAATGACCGCCAGATCGGCGCGCGTCTGTGCCAGGTCGGCCAGGGTGCCGGTGGTATGGATATCGAGAAAAACCAGACGGCCGGTGTAGCGCTGCGCCCGCAGGGCTTCATGGACGGCTCTGGCGTGGGGCGTCAGGCTGGCTTCGTCTTCCTGGCGACCGGCAAAGACGACGATGGTCTCGGGGGCGAAAAGGGGGGTGAGGTAATGCTTATCCATGGTCAGCTCCAACAAAACCTTGCACCACCGGCAGGGCCCAGGCCGAGTGGATTGGCCCCATGCAGCAGGGGCTCAAAAATGAAAACGGGTTACAGCATCGCTACTGTAACCCGTGGACATGTCGAAAAAATGGTCGGTGTGAAAGGATTCGAACCTTCGACCCCTTGCACCCCATGCAAGTGCGCTACCAGGCTGCGCCACACACCGACAAGACCGCAATTATATACTGAATCTCAGGCATCCAAAGAGAGCAACGCACGAATTTCCAACAATTCCTGCTTCACGGTGCCCAGGCTGTGCACCGGCGTCTGCGGCAGCTCGCCTGCCACGGCGTCGGTGTCACTGATGGAGAGTGATGGGGAGGCATCGGCATCCCCCGCTTCGCGCACGCCATGCAGGATTTCCTGCAGCTTGTTGCGCGCACCGCTGATCGTGAAACCCTGGTCGTACAGCAGATCGCGGATGCGGCGGATCATGAGCACTTCATGGTGCTGGTAATAGCGCCGGTTGCCGCGCCGCTTCATGGGGCGCAACTGGGTGAACTCTTGCTCCCAATAGCGCAGCACATGGGGCTTGACGCCGCACAGCTCGGCGACCTCACCAATTGTGAAATAGCGCTTGGCCGGGATGGAGGGAAGCAGCGTACCCATGGGTTATGGCAGGAACAATGCAGCGGAAAACCTGTGAGGGTACCGCAGGCGCGAACGCAGCGCCAGCCGCATGCGGCAATTGAGCCACACCGGCCCGGACGCCAGGCGAGCGGTCGCTCTCAGGACCCCGTGCCGTTCTGGATCTGCTCCTTGAGCTTGCTGCTGGCGTGGAACGTCACCACGCGGCGCGCGCCGATCGGAATCGCCTCACCCGTGCGCGGGTTGCGACCGGGGCGCGGCGCCTTGGTGCGGATCTGGAAATTTCCAAAACCCGAGAGCTTGACGTCTTCGCCATCGACCAGGCTTTTCGCGATCAGGTCGAAAAATGCATCGATCATGTCCTTGGACTCTCGCTTGTTCAGGCCGATGTGCTCGAACAGCAGATCCGCCAGCTGCGCCTTGGTCAGGGCCGGGGTTTCCAGGCTCTCTACGGCAAATTCGATCACGTCATTGCTCCGATCCTGCATGGCAGTCATACGCGCAGCTTCGCGCCCGTTTGCTCCGCCAGCCGTGCCAGCACGGACTGCACGGCAGCGTCGATTTCGGCGTCGGTCAGCGTGGCCTCGCCGCCCAGGGTCAGGCGCACGGCCAGGCTCTTCTCGCCCAGGGCCAGGCCACCGGTGACGCTGCCGTCCTTGGCCACCTTGGGCCGGTACACGTCGAACAGCACGGCACCGCGCAGCAGCGTGGCCGGCAGAGCCGCGTGGATGGCGTCCATGATGTCCGCGTGCGTGACCTTCTCGGCCACCACCACGGCCAGGTCGCGCTCGACGGCCTGGTGCTTGTGCACGGGCGCGAAACGCGGCACCGCGCGGCGCAGCACGGCGTCGAGCTCCAGCTCGAACAGCACGGGCACCTGGGGCAGCTCCCACGACTGGCGCCACTGCGGGTGCAGTTCCCCCACAAAACCAATGGCGCGGCCGTCCAGCAGCACGCGCGCGCAGCGGCCCGGGTGCATGGCCGGGTGGCTGGCGGGCTCGAAGCTGGGCTGCAGCGGCGCCAGCAGCGCCTCGACATCGCCCTTGACGTCGTAGAAGTCGATGGCCTGTTCCTTGCGGCCCCACTGGAGCATGTCGGTGCTGCCACAGGCCAGGCCCGCCACACGCATGGGCTGGTGGAAGCCTTCGACAGTGGTGTCGGTATTCTGCACGGAGGCGTCGCGCAAGAACACGCGGCCCACTTCGAACAGGCGCACGCGCTCGGCGCGGCGGTCCAGGTTGAACTTCAGCACCTGCAGCAGCGAACCGAGCAGCGACGAGCGCATCACGCTCATCTGGCTGGCAATCGGGTTGAGCAGCTTGATCGGGTGGGCGTTGCCAGCCAGCTCACGCTCCCACTGCTCTTCGACAAAGCTGAAGTTGATGGTTTCCTGGTAGCCCAGGCCCGCGAGCTGGCGGCGCACCGCGAACGGGCTGCGCTGGTTTTCCAGCGGCAGCTTGGGCGTGATGGGCGCCAGCGGCGGCGTGGTGGGCAGGTTGTTGTAACCCACCATGCGCGCCACTTCCTCGATCAGGTCTTCCTCGATGGCGAGGTCGAAGCGGTACGAGGGCGGCGCCACGGTGACCGTGCCCTCGCCCAGCGTGACCGGCAGGCCCAGGCCCTGCAAGGCATCGGCACATTGCGCCTGCGTCAGCGGCATGCCGATGACCTTGACCGCACGCGCCACGCGCAGCGTGACGCTCTGGGGCTGGGGCATGGCCACCTGCTGGTCCACCACCGGACCGCAGGCGGTCTCGGGCGTGCCGCAGATCTCGATGATGAGCCGGGTGATGCGCTCGATGTGCTCCACGGTGAGCTGCGGGTCCACACCGCGCTCGAAGCGGTGGCCGGCATCGGTGGAGAAGTTGTAGCGGCGCGAGCGGCCGGCAATGGCCTTGGGCCACCAGAACGCGGCCTCGACGTAGATGTGGCGCGTGCCATCGGACACGGCGGTCGCGTCGCCGCCCATGATGCCGGCGAGCGACTCGACCTGCTGGTCGTCGGCGATCACGCCGACCTTCTCGTCCACTTCGACGGTGTTGCCGTTGAGCAGCTTGAGCTGTTCACCCGCCTTGCCCCAGCGGACATCCAGGCCGCCGTGGATCTTGTCGAGGTCGAAGATGTGCGAGGGGCGGCCCAGCTCGAACATCACGTAATTGGAGATGTCCACCAGCGGCGCCACGCTGCGCTGGCCGCAGCGCGCCAGGCGGTCGACCATCCACTGCGGGGTCTTGGCCTGCGTGTTGACGTTGCGCACGATGCGGCCGGAAAAGCGCCCGCACAGGTCGGGGGCGCTGACCTTGACGGGCAGCTTGTCGCCCAGCGCCACGGGCACGGCGGGGAACGCGGGCGTCTTCAGGGGCGCGCCGGTCAGGGCCGCCACCTCGCGCGCCACACCATAGACGCTCAGGCAGTGCGCCAGGTTGGGCGTGAGCTTGAGCGTGAACAGGGTGTCGTCCAGATTCAGGTACTGGCGGATGTCCTGGCCCAGCGGCGCGTCCAGTGGCAGCTCCAGCAGGCCGCCGTGGTCTTCGGAAAGCTTGAGTTCGCGCGCCGAGCACAGCATGCCCTGGCTCTCCACGCCGCGCAGTTTGCCGACCTTGATGAGGAAGGGCTTGCCGTCCTCGCCGGGCGGCAGCTCGGCGCCCACCATGGCGCAGGGAACGCGGATGCCCACGCGCGCATTCGGCGCGCCGCAGACGATGTTCAGCAGCTCGCCCTGGCCCACGTCCACCTGGCACACGCGCAGGCGGTCGGCGTTGGGGTGTTGCTGCGCGTCCTTGATCTCGCCCACGACAATTTTCGTGAACGGCGGCGCCACAGGCTGCAGCTCTTCAACCTCCAGCCCTGCCATGGTCAGGGTATCGGCCAGTTCTTGTGTGGAAAGCGGCGGGTTGCAGAACTCGCGCAACCAGGATTCAGGAAATTGCATAGTCAGACTTCTTTGGCGTGCTCTTGAAAAGAGAGCTGCTGGCGCTTGTCATTAGGGTGTTTCAGAATGAAAACTGCTTGAAAACCAAGCCTATAAAGCGCTGGCAGCTCACCTTTTTGCATTACTGGAACTGCGACAGGAAACGGATGTCGCCGTCGAAGAACAGGCGCAGGTCGTTCACGCCGTAGCGCAGCATGGTCAGGCGGTCGGGGCCCATGCCGAAGGCAAAGCCGATGTAGCGCTCGGGGTCCAGGCCCATGTTGCGCACCACGTTGGGGTGCACCTGGCCGGAGCCGGCCACTTCGAGCCAGCGACCGGCCAGGGGCCCGTCCTGGAACTGGATGTCGATCTCGGCGCTGGGCTCGGTGAACGGGAAGAAGCTGGGGCGGAAGCGCAGCACCAGGTCGTCGCTCTCGAAGAAGGTGCGGCAAAAGTCCGTGAAGACGACCTTCAGGTCCTTGAAGCTGACGTTCTCGCCGATCCACAGGCCTTCGCACTGGTGGAACATGGGCGAGTGCGTGGCATCGCTGTCCACGCGGTAGGTGCGGCCCGGTGCGATGACGCGGATCTCGGGCATGGGCTGGCCGGCGTCGAGCAGCGCGCGGTGGCGCTTGACATGCTGCACCGCGTGGCGGATCTGCATCGGGCTGGTGTGCGTGCGCAGCAGGTTGGGCGCCTCGGGCGTGCCGCCCTCGACGTAGAAGGTGTCGTGCATGGAACGCGCAGGGTGGTCCTCGGGCGTGTTCAATGCGGTGAAGTTGAACCAGTCGGTCTCGATCTCGGGGCCCTGGGCCACGTCAAAGCCCATGGAGCCGAAAATGCCCTCAATACGCTCCAGCGTCAGCGACACCGGGTGCAATCCGCCCTGCCCGCGCTGGCGCCCTGGCAGGCTCACGTCCAGCGCCTCGGCCTTGAGCTGCTCCTGCAACTCGGCGTCCTGCAGCGCCTGGCGGCGCGCCGTGAGCGCGGCCTCGATGGCCTGCTTGGCCACGTTGATGGCTGCGCCGCGCGACTTCTTCTCGTCCACGGACAGCTGGGCCATGCCCTTCATGAGTTCGGTCACGCGACCGGACTTGCCCAGGAACTGGGCCTTGGCGTTTTCCAGATCGGCCGGCGTGGCGCTTTGCGCGAACAGCTGCTGTGCGCTTTCGACCAGAGAGTCCAACTCGTTCATATGCATTCTTCAAAAGAAACAAGGGCTAGTGCCCTTTCAAGCCCTAGCCCTTGTTGTTTAAGCGCTTGCAGCTATCAAAAAGATAGTTGCTCGCCGTGAACTCAGGCAGCCAGCTTGGCCTTGACCTGTTCCACGATGCTGCCGAAGGCAGCCTTGTCGTGCACCGCGAGGTCGGCCAGCATCTTGCGGTCGATCTCGATGGATGCCTTCTTCAGGCCGTTGGCGAACTGGCTGTAGGTCAGACCCAGTTCACGCGCACCGGCGTTGATACGGGCAATCCAGAGGCGGCGGAACACGCGCTTCTTGGCACGGCGGTCACGGTAGGCATATTGCCCCGCCTTCATTACCGCCTGTTTGGCGATACGGAAGACGTTACCGCGGCGACCGCGAAAGCCCTTTGCAAGGGCCAGAACCTTCTTGTGACGGGCATGAGCCGTTACACCACGTTTGACGCGAGGCATGTGAGTACTCCTTGTTCGTCGTTATTAAAGGCCGGCACCGGGCAGCATTTGTGCAATAGAGCCCATATTGGTCTCATGCACAGCCACTGCACCACGCAGGTGGCGCTTGTTCTTGGTGGTCTTCTTGGTCAAAATGTGACGCTTGAAGGCCTGACCGCGCTTGACGGTACCACCTGGACGAACGCGGAAGCGCTTTTTAGCGCTGCTCTTGGTCTTCATTTTGGGCATGTGAATGCTCCTCTTTTTTGTGCTCGTGAGGCGTTTGCAAACCGGCTTGCAAACTTGTTGGCCCCGAGCCACTTTTACCGGCAAGCCTTACGCCCGCCGAGAAAGGGTGCAAGCACCCTTCCCATGCCAGACAGCGCCTTGGCAGGCGCCGCCCGTCAATCCTTGTCTATGTCAGTCCGCCGAATCTGCGCCCGCCGCAGCGTCTGCTGTCGGCTTGGCCGCAGCCACCTTCTTGCGCGCCGGGGCGATCATCATGATCATCTGGCGCCCTTCCAGCCGCGGGAACTGCTCGACCAGAATGGTATCGGCCAAGTCATCGCGAATGCGGTTGAGCAATGCCAGACCCAGCTCCTGGTGCGTGATCTCGCGGCCACGGAAGCGCAGCGTGATCTTGCACTTGTCGCCCTCCGCCAGAAAACGACGGATGTTGCGCAACTTGATGTTGTAGTCGCCATCGTCGGTCCCGGGACGGAACTTGACTTCCTTGATCTCGATGACCGTCTGCTTGGCCTTGGCTTCTGCGGCACGTTTCTGTTCAATGTATTTGAACTTGCCGTAGTCCATCAGGCGGCACACGGGCGGATTGGCCGTGGCGGCAATTTCCACCAGATCCACATCCAGCTCGCCCGCCATGCGCAGCGCCTCCATGAGGCTGACCACACCCAAGGGCTCGTTGTCCGGACCGGAAAGACGGACTTCCGGTGCCATGATTTCACGGTTCAGGCGGTGCTTGCGCTCTTCACGGTGGCGACGATCACGAAATTCAGTAGCTATGGCTCTCACCCTTAAATCAAAACGCTACAAAAAGCGTAGCTGCTTAGGCACGTCCTGCTTACGCAGGAGCGTATTTTCATCAAAAGTCAGGCTTTGGATGCAATGGCCTTGACGACAAGTTCAATGAACTCATCCACAGGCATCACGCCGAGGTCTTTGTTGCCACGGGCGCGCACTGCGACAGCACCGGATGCCCGCTCCTTGTCGCCAGCGACGAGGATGAAGGGCAGCTTTTGCATGGAATGCTCCCGTATTTTATACGTAATCTTCTCGTTACGCAGATCCAGCGCCACCCGCAAGGGGTGCTGGGGCAGTGCTTTTTCGAGTTTTTCGGCAATTTCGCGACAGTAGTCGGCCTGTGCGTCAGTGATGTTGAGCACCGCCACCTGCACCGGCGCCAGCCAGGCGGGCAGTGCCCCGGCGTGCTGCTCGATCAGGATGCCGATGAAGCGCTCGAGGCTGCCCACGATGGCCCGGTGCAGCATCACGGGCCTGTGGCGCGCACCATCCTCGCCCACATACTCGGCGTCCAGCCGCTCGGGCATGGAGAAATCGACCTGCATGGTGCCGCACTGCCACTGGCGGCCGATCGCGTCCTTGAGCGTGTACTCGATCTTGGGGCCGTAGAAGGCGCCGTCGCCCGGGGCGATCTCGAACTCGCAGCCCGATGCCCGCAGGCTTTCCATCAGCGCGTGCTCGGCCTTGTCCCAGCTTTCGTCGGAACCGATGCGCGCCTCGGGGCGCGTGGCCACCTTGTAGATGATGTTCTCGAAGCCGAAGTCCTTGTACACCTTCTGCAGCAGGGCCGTGTACGCCGTGCACTCGGGCAGGATATGTTCTTCGGTGCAGAAAATGTGGCCATCGTCCTGCGTGAAGCCGCGCACGCGCATGATGCCGTGCAGGCCGCCCGTGGGTTCGTTGCGGTGGCACTGACCGAACTCGCCGTAGCGCAGGGGCAGGTCGCGGTAGCTCTTGATGCCCTGCTTGAAGATCAGGATGTGACCCGGGCAGTTCATCGGCTTGAGCGCGTAGTCGCGCTTCTCGCTCTCCGTCGTGAACATGTTGTCGCGGTACTTGTCCCAGTGGCCCGTCTTTTCCCAGAGCGTCTTGTCCAGAATCTGCGGGCCCTTGACCTCCTGGTAGCCGTTGTCGCGGTACACGCGGCGCATGTATTGCTCCACCTCCTGCCACAGCGTCCAGCCCTTGGGGTGCCAGAACACCGTGCCGGGCGAGTGCTCGTCGATGTGGAACAGGTCGAGTTCGCGCCCCAGCTTGCGGTGGTCGCGCTTTTCGGCCTCTTCCAGCATCGTGAGGTATTGCTGGAGCTCGTCCTTCGTGGTCCAGGCGGTGCCATAGACACGCTGCAGCATCTCGTTGCGGTGGTCGCCACGCCAGTAAGCACCCGCCACCTTCATGAGCTTGAAGAACTTGAGCTTGCCCGTGCTCGGCACGTGCGGGCCACGGCACAGATCCTCGAATGCGCCTTCGCGGTACAGGCTCACGTCCTCGTTGCTTGGAATGCTGGCGATGATCTCGGCCTTGTAGTGCTCGCCCAGGCCCTTGAAATACTGCACGGCCTCGTCGCGCGGCAGCACGCGGCGCACGATGGGCTCGTCCTTGGCAGCCAGTTCGGTCATGCGCTTCTCGATCGCCACCAGGTCCTCCGGCGTGAAGGGGCGCTTGTAGGCAAAGTCGTAATAGAAGCCGTTTTCGATCACCGGACCGATGGTGACCTGCGCGTCCGGGAACAGCTCTTTCACCGCATAGGCCAGCAAGTGGGCCGTGGAGTGGCGAATCACGTCCAGACCATCAGCATCCTTGGCCGTGACGATGGATAGCGGGCTGTCCTGGGTGATCTGGTGGCTGGTGTCCACCACCTTGTCGCCGATCTTGCCGGCCAGCGCGGCCTTGGCCAGGCCAGCGCCAATCGAAGCGGCCACCTCGGCCACCGTGACCGGGCCGGGAAATTCGCGCTGGGAACCATCGGGGAGCGTGATGTGAATCATGGGAATCCTTGTCAATTCTTTTCAGGTGGGGTGTGCGCTTGCCGGGGCCCAAAAGCAAAAAAGCGCGGTACGGGTCCGCGCTTTTCAAGGGTGAGAGAGTGAAATCTCGTGCAGGCGCGAACGGCCAGCCTCAACGGCCGGTGAACATCTCCGATGTAGTTCGCGGTGTCATAACCAGCATGCCTTTCTCGCCCTTGTGCATTGATCGATGCGCGCATTTTACCCTGCGCCAGCAAAAAAGCCCGAAGCGGCTGCTTCGGGCTTTTGCGCAGTAGCGCGGCAGATCAGTGGAACTGCTCTTCTTCGGTAGAACCGGTCAGTGCCTTCACGCTGGAAGAACCGCCCTGGATCACGGTGGTCACGTCGTCGAAGTAGCCTGCGCCCACTTCCTGCTGGTGCGACACGAAGGTGTAACCCTTTTCGCGGGCTGCGAATTCGGGCTCCTGCACCATGTTCACGTAGTGCTTCATGCCTTCGCCGCGGGCATAGGCGTGGGCGAACTGGAAGGTGTTGAACCAGTTGATGTGGATGCCAGCCAGTGTGATGAACTGGTACTTGTAGCCCAGGGCCGACAGTTCTTCCTGGAAGGAGGCGATCTGCGAGTCGTTGAGGTTCTTCTTCCAGTTGAAGGAAGGCGAGCAGTTGTACGACAGCAGCTTGCCGGGGTTGGCGGCCAGCACGGCCTGCGCGAACTCACGGGCAAAGCCGATGTCGGGCACGCCGGTTTCGCACCACACCAGGTCAGCGTAGGGTGCGTAGGCGACACCACGGCTGATGGCCTGCTCCAGGCCGTTCTTGACGCGGTAGAAGCCTTCTTGCGTGCGCTCGCCGGTCAGGAAGGGCTTGTCGTTGGCGTCGTGGTCGGACGTGATCAGGTTGGCGGCTTCAGCGTCGGTACGGGCCAGGATGATGGTGGGCACGCCCATCACGTCGGCAGCAAAACGGGCCGAAATCAGCTTCTCGCAGGCTTCCTGCGTGGGCACCAGCACCTTGCCGCCCATGTGGCCGCACTTCTTCACTGCCGCCAGCTGGTCTTCGAAGTGCACGCCGGCTGCGCCAGCGGCAATCATGTTCTTCATCAGTTCGAAGGCGTTCAGGACACCACCGAAACCGGCTTCTGCATCGGCCACGATGGGCAGGAAGTAGTCGATGAATTCCTTGTCGCCGGGGTTGATGCCGCGGCCCCACTGGATTTCATCAGCGCGCTTGAAGGTGTTGTTGATGCGGCGCACCATAGTGGGCACCGAGTCGTAGGCGTACAGCGACTGGTCGGGGTACATGGTTTCCGACGTGTTGCCGTCAGCGGCGACTTGCCAGCCCGACAGGTACACGGCTTCCAGGCCAGCCTTCGCCTGCTGCATGGCCTGACCGGCGGAGATCGCGCCGAAGGCATTCACGTAGCCCTTCTTGGCACCGCCGTTGACCTTTTCCCAGAGCTTTTCAGCACCGCGACGGGCCAGCGTGTGCTCAATGGGCAGCGAGCCGCGCAGGCGCACCACGTCAGCAGCGGTGTAACCGCGCTTGACACCCTTCCAGCGGGGGTTTTGGGCCCAGTCTTTTTCCAGGGCGGCAATTTGCTGTTCGCGGCTCAGTTGTTGGGTCAGGGATTGGGGCATGTGATGACTCCGTCGGTTGATTGAAAAATCTCGAACAACAAAGCTGCTGTCCATGGGGTGTACTTTAAGTCTTCTATAAGACTTGTGCAATATCTTATGTCTTATAGAAGACATAAATTTTCTTCTTGAAAATCAATGACTTACAAAGTTACTTTCTCCATGTGAAATTTATTTTCTTGCATTGAGAAAATTAGGCGCTTCGCAACATCTCAACATTCCACATTGCAAAACAATCATTCCACCATGTAGAAAAACTTATCGCCATTGGGTGCCATCAAGGGTCTCGTCAATGGGAAATCCGGCGTTCAGGACGCCGCTGTCAGCAGCCGATCGCTGCGTATCAGGTGACCGACGTCCGCTGGGGCCGCTCAGCCCCGGCATGTGGAAGTTTCAGCGGCCCGCATTGCCGCGAAAAAGGGGAACAACGGAGCTGGCAGCTGCTACGCTGTCAAGCATTTTTGCTATCAAAAAAATAGCTTTCAGCGCTTTATGAGAAAGCGCCAAAGGGCCAAAACAACCGAAATCTTTTCGATCCACTGCCCTGCCCGGTGCCCACCGGGGACGATCAGTGCAACGCGCTCGAATGGACGACGATGCCGTCGGCATCGGCATACAGCCAGTCGCCGGGGCGCACTGTCACCCCCTGGATTTGCACCACCACATTGCTCTGGCCTTCATTGCGCTTCTCGGTCGGCAAGGGCATCAAAGCCAGCGCCCGGATGCCCACCGCAGTGGCATTGAGTTCGGCCACATCCCGCACGCAACCATCGACGACAATGCCGGCCCAGCCATTGCGAGCCGCAGCCGCCGCCAGATTGCCGCCCACCAGCGCACGGCGCAACGATCCCCCGCCGTCAACGACCAGTACATGACCCTCTCCCGGAGAGTCCACCGCCGCCTTGACGAGGGTGTTGTCTTCGTGGCATTTCACCGTTCGCACCGGGCCGGCAAACGCCGACACAGCACCAAACGGCACGAAAACCGGCGGCAAGACACGGAAAGAACCGGTGTCGTCACCCTTGTGCGCATCACAAAAATCGCAGGTGCTGAAGGAGATGGGGGCAGAAGCAGACATGGCAGGCTCTCGCTCGGGCGGCCCGAGAGCACAAAGCCCTCTGCAGCGCGCGAATCAGTTCAATGACAAGGGTTGGATTTGCGGCAGTCGTCCGGGCGCTCACCCGCCGGAACAGGGCACCGGTTGACCTCGAAAGGAGACATGGAAAGCAGCGTGGTGAGCGCACTGGATGCCATGGCAATGGCCCAGAAAACAAAAAATGCGGCAGTGTATACCCCCTGGCGCGACAACGCCAGGGGCTGACCGAACCAGTGAAGGTCTTGCGGGTCCACCATGGCAAACACCAGCATCTCCAACACGCCAGCCATCAGAAAGGCGGGCCAGGCAATCCACATCAAACGTTGGCTCCACATTGAAATCGTCTCCTTTGTTGTTGTGTGACGGTAACCGTGGCTTCTCGGGCGTGCAATCGCCCTTACTGCGCAGGCTTGTCCTGGGCCGGCGTGGCCGCGTGATTGCGCCCCTTGAGCGCCGGCACGAGGCTGGCATCCGGATTTTCCAGTGTTTTGTTGATTTCAACGCCACGCCGGTAGTAGTCGTTTGCCACCACGGGATCGGGGGTTCGGATCGCCAGCCAGAGTGTGACGAAACCCGCCACCACGACGATGGCCGGGCCGCCCACCACCAGCCACATATAGCCAAACTTCCACCAGGGCGGACTGACCGGTTTTGCTTCAGGATTCGTTGACATGCATGTGCCTTCCAAGGGGGGCCAGCAGCGGCATCCGCTGCTGGCCAGGGTTACTGTCGTGGAACCAGAAACACCGATTTCTCGCTGACCATGGCCCCCGTGCCCAGCGACTGGATATCGAAGTGAACCGCATGCGAACCTGCGGGAGCCGACCCGTAGGGGATGTGCAAGCGCACAACCACCCAGCGCGACTGTGCCGCATCGATCTCGAATTCGGCCTCCGACGCCAGCTCCAAACCTTGCAGGCCCTTGGCCGCAATCCGGTACCGTTGAGGCGCTTCGGTGGCGTTCATGATCTGCAAGCGGTAAATGTTTTCCAGCTTGCCTCCTGCCACGATGCGCGACAGTGCCGCCCGGTCACGCACGACATCCACCTTCAACGGTGAGCGCACTACCAAGCTTGCCAGCATGCCTACGCACAGCGCCACCAGAATCGCTGTGTAGATGAGCACACGGGGCCGCAGTACGCGGCGCAGGATTTCGGCCTTGCCCCAACCCTTGGCCACACCGTTCTGGGTGGAGAAACGGATGAGGCCGCGGGGGTAGTGCATCTTGTCCATGACGGTGTTGCACGCATCCACGCACAGACCGCAGCCAATGCACTCGTACTGCAATCCATCGCGAATGTCGATGCCTGCAGGGCAGACCTGCACACACAGTGTGCAGTCGATGCAATCACCCAGGCCCTTGGACTTGTAGTCGGCAGTCTTCACCCGGGGGCCACGCTGCTCACCCCGTGCCTCGTCGTAAGTGACGATGAGGGTATCCGGGTCGAACATGGCGCTTTGAAAGCGCGCATAGGGGCACATGTATTTGCAAACCTGCTCGCGCAGGAAGCCGGCATTGCCATACGTGGCAAAACCGTAGAACACCACCCAGAAAATTTGCCAGGTGCCCTGCAGGGCCATCAGTTCGGCGCCAAGCTCACGGATCGGGACGAAATAGCCCACGAATGTGAAACCCGTCCAGACCGACACGGCAATCCAGGAGAACTGCGTGAGGGACTTCTTCCAGATCTTCTCGAACGTCCAGGGGCTGGCGTCCAGGCGCAGGCGGGCACTGCGATCACCCTCGATCTTGTGCTCAAGCCACATGAAGATCTCGGTGTAGACCGTTTGGGGACAGGCGAACCCGCACCACAACCGCCCCGCCACCGCCGTGAACAAGAACAGCGACAGCGCCGAAATGATCAGCAAACCGGTGAGGTAGATGAAATCCTGAGGATAAAGAACCAGGCCAAAAATGTAGAAGCGCCGCGCTCCCAGATCGAACAGCACCATCTGGCGCTGCCCCCATTCAAGCCACGGCAGACCGTAAAAAACGAGCTGGGTGAAAAACACCAACGCCCAGCGCCAGCGGGCAAAAAAGCCGCTGATGGACCGGGGGTAGATTTTTTTCTGTGTTTCGTACAGCGAGACGGCGGCGCCATCAGGCGCGGCGGGTGCGATGGGAATGACCTTGCGGGGTTTACCGCTGGGGGTATTCATGGCGGGCTTTTCTCGGAACAGACTGGCTTGAAAATGAAAAACGGTGGCGCCGTGGGCGCCACCGTTGCCAGCGCAGTCTTAGCGGGCAGCGGCACCCGACTTGTTGGAGAGACTCCAGACGTAAGAAGTCAGCACACCGAGTTGGGCCTCGGTCAACTTCTCTGCCTGGGCGGGCATCTGGTTGACCTTGCCTTTGTTGATCATAGCGGTGATGGCTTCCTCGCCCCAGCCATGCAGCCAGATGTCATCAGTCAGATTAGGGGCACCCAGAGCCTGATTGCCCTTGGCATCGGTACCGTGACAGGCCGCACAGGCACCAAACTTGGGCTTGCCCAGCGAGGCGCGCAGAGAGTCGTGCGGGCTGCCCGAAAGGCTCAGCACATAGTGCGACAGGTTGCGCACATCTTCCGCAGAACCCACCGCTTCAGCCATGGGAGGCATGTTGCCGATGCGGCCCTGGTGCAGGGTCTCGCTGATCTTTTCGGGCGTACCGCCATAGAGCCAGTCACCATCCGTCAGGTTGGGAAAGCTCTTGCTGCCACGCGCGTCAGAACCGTGGCACTGGGCGCAGTTGTTCATGAACAAGCGCTCGCCAATGGCCATGGCCTGGGTATCCGCAGCCATTTCTTCCGGCTTCATGGATGCGAAACGCGCATAGACAGGCTCGATTTCGGCGCGGCCCTTTTCCATTTCCTGCTGGTATTCGCTCTGCTGTGACCAGCCAAGCTTGCCCGCGAAGCTGCCCAGGCCGGGGTACAAGGCCAGGTAGGCGAACGCAAAAACAATGGTGATGACAAACATCCACATCCACCAGCGTGGCATGGGGTTGTTCATCTCGGTCAGGTCCTCGTCCCAGACGTGGCCTGTGGTGTTGTCACTGGAAGACACGACCTTCTTGCGCGCCGTGATCCAAAGGAGGAGCAGGCAGGCAATGATGCTAACGATGGTCAGCCCGGCCACATAAACCGACCAGAAATTGCTGGTGAAGTCACTCATGGTGTGTTCTCGTTCTGGTGGTGATCATTCTTGTTCAAAGGGGAGCTGCGCGGCCTCGTCAAACCGGCTCTGGTTGCGGCGCGAATACGCCCACACCCAGATGCCAATAAAGCAGGCAAACGACAGCAACGTAAATACGATGCGCATTGCGGTGATGTCCATGGCTGGAATCTCCCGGCTTACTTGAGCGCGCGGCCCATGACCTGCAGGTAGGCGACGAGTGCATCCATCTCCGTCTTGCCCTTGACTTCGTCAGCAGCCGCTGCAATCTGGGCATCGGTATAAGGAACGCCCACCGTGCGCAAGGCCTTCATGCGAGGCGCCACATCGGCCGGATCGACGGCATTCTTTTCCAGCCAGGGATAGGCAGGCATATTCGACTCGGGCACCACGTCACGCGGATTCACGAGGTGGATACGATGCCATTCGTCGCTGTACTTGCCGCCCACGCGGTGCAGGTCAGGACCCGTGCGCTTGCTGCCCCACTGGAAGGGATGGTCGTACACGAATTCGCCCGCCACGGAGTAGTGGCCGTAGCGCAGTGTCTCGGCACGGAAGGGACGGATCATCTGCGAGTGGCAGTTGTAGCAACCCTCACGCAGGTACACGTCGCGGCCCATCAGCTGCAGCGGAGCGTAGGGCTCCACACCCTTGACGGCTTCCGTCGTCGACTTCTGGAAAAACAGCGGAACAATTTCCACCAGACCACCGACAGCGATGACCAGGACGATCAGGACGATCATCAGGAAGTTGTTGGTTTCCACCTTCTCGTGGGTGAAACCTGTCGAAGTATTGTTTTGAGACATGTAGGGTTACCTCGAGTTTCAGGCGTGGGCAGGCTTGATGGCGGGGATGGCCACAGCCACCGAGCGACCCGAAATCGCCGTCATCCAGACGTTCCAGGCCATGATCAGCATGCCGCCGAGGTACAGCAGACCACCGGCCACGCGGATCACGTAGAAGGGATAGGTGGCCTTGACGCTCTCCACAAAGGTGTAGGTCAGCGTGCCATCGGTGTTGACGGCGCGCCACATCAGACCCTGCATGACGCCGGCGATCCACATGGCGGCGATGTACAGCACGATGCCGATGGTGGCCAGCCAGAAATGGATTTCGATGGCCTTGATGGAGTGCATCTTCTCGCGGCCAAACAGGCGGGGAACCAGGTAGTACAGCGAGCCCATGGTGATCAGACCCACCCAGCCCAGAGCGCCCGAGTGCACGTGGCCCACGGTCCAGTCGGTGTAGTGCGACAGCGCGTTGACGGTCTTGATGGACATCATCGGGCCTTCGAACGTGGACATGCCGTAGAACGACAGCGACACGATCAGGAAGCGCAGGATAGGATCGTCACGCAGCTTGTGCCAGGCGCCCGACAGGGTCATGACGCCGTTGATCATGCCGCCCCAGCTGGGTGCCAGCAGAATCAGCGAGAAGGCCATGCCCACGGACTGCGTCCAGTCAGGCAGCGCGGTGTAGTGCAGGTGGTGCGGACCCGCCCACATGTAGGTGAAGATCAGCGCCCAGAAGTGAACGATGGACAGGCGATAGCTGTACACCGGACGGCCTGCCTGCTTGGGGATGAAGTAGTACATCATGCCCAGGAAGCCGGCCGTAAGGAAGAAGCCCACGGCATTGTGGCCGTACCACCATTGCACCATGGCGTCCTGCACACCTGCGTAGGCCGAGTAGCTCTTCATCAGACCGGCCGGAACGGCGGCACTGTTCACCAAGTGCAGCACGGCCACCGCCAGGATGAAGGCCCCGTAAAACCAGTTGGCCACATAGATGTGGCGCACCTTGCGGATGCCGATGGTGCCAAAGAACACGACGGCGTAGGACACCCAGACCAGCGTGATCAGAATGTCGATGGGCCATTCGAGTTCAGCGTATTCCTTGCCGCTGGTGTAACCCAGGGGCAGGCTGATGGCTGCAGCCAGAATCACCAGCTGCCAGCCCCAGAACGTGAACGATGCCAGCGGACCGGCAAACAGGCGCACCTGGCAGGTGCGCTGAACGACGTAGTAGCTGGTGCCGAACAGCGCGCAACCACCGAAGGCAAAAATAACCGCATTGGTGTGCAGCGGCCGCAGGCGCCCATAGCTAAGCCATGGAATGCCGAAGTTGAGTTCAGGCCACGCTAGCTGGGCAGCAATGAACACGCCGACCAGCATGCCCACCACCCCCCAGACCACGGCCATGATTGAAAACTGGCGCACAACGGTATCGTTGTAATGCGCAGCACTTGCTTGTTTTGGAGAATCCATCGGTCACCTCTTAGTTCTGCGGAAATATTAACCTTACTGGGGACATTGTTATGTTGACGCTGGTCAACCGTCCCTAAGAATGCGCTCGCCTTCTTGCTCCACGTTCTCGAACTGGCCCCGATAAACGGCCCACCACAAGCCCAGCAACACCAGCAGAACCAGAACGACCGACAAGGGAATCAGGAGATAAAGGATGTCCATGGTGCGCCATTCTTCCAATCATCAAACAGCCCGCGGGGCGGCTTGGGTCAAAGGCAGGTCTGCCGTGCCTTGGAGGCCGGTCTCGGCCAGTGCCTGCAGACCGAAGGACAGACGTGCCGCATTCAGAACCACCAGCAGCGAACTGAGCGCCATGCCCAGTCCCGCCAGCCAGGCGGGCATGTAACCAGCGATCGCCAGCGGCACGCTCAGGGCGTTGTAGCCGGCTGCCCACCAGAGGTTCTGGCGCACGACGCGCAGGGTCTTGCGCGCCAGCGCGATGGACTGCGCCACCAGAGAGAGATCATCCCCCAGCACAACGAAATCGGAACGCGATTGTGCCAGCGGAACAGAACGACCAAACGCAAACGACACATGCGCGCCGGCCAGCACCGGTCCGTCATTGAGCCCGTCCCCCACCATGACCACCCGGTGGCCCTGCGACTGCAGGCCATGCAGCACATCGAGTTTGTCCTGGGGTGAGCAATCGCCGCGCCAATGCTCGATGCCTGCCTGGGCCGCCAGGCGTGCGGCGGCGGGCGAACGGTCGCCCGACAGCAATTGAACATCCACCCCGGCGCGGCGCAACGCGGCAACCACCCTGGGCGCCTCGGGGCGCAGATCCTCCGTCAGTTCGAAGCGCGCCAGCTCTTGCGGCGCCCCGCCCTCGGGCTGCCAGGACAGAAACACCCATTGCCCCACGCCACCTCCCTGCTCGCCGGGCGCGCCGGCATGGCGGGCCGAGCCCAGCAACAGCCGCCGGGCCGGCAAACGGCCTTCGGCATCCCGTACCAGTGCCGTCAGGCCCAGGCCGCTGTGCTCTTGCAGTTCTTCCACCTGCCACTGCTGCGGCTGCGCGCGCTGCGGGTCGTTTGCAGCGGCCGCCAAGGCCCGCGAGACCGGGTGCAGCGAATGCCGAGCCAAGGAAGCGGCCAGCGACAGCGCTTCATCGGGATCGAGATCGGTGTGGTTGCGCACGCTGCGCACCGCCATGCCATCCCGCGTGAGGGTCCCGGTCTTGTCGAAGACCACCGTGTCGACCGAGGCCAGGGCTTCGAGCCCTTGCAGGTTGCGCACCAGCACCCCATGGCGCGCCAGCGTGCCCGCCGCCGACAACATGGCCACGGGGGTGGCGAGGGACAATGCGCACGGGCAGGTCACGATCAAGACCGACACCGCCACCATGAGCGCGCGCCCGGGGTCCGTAGGCCACCACCACACCGCCGCCAGTCCCGCCGCCAGCAGCACCAGCAGCAGAAAGGGGCGGGCCACCTTGTCGGCCAGCTGCGCCAGCCGGGGCTTTTGCAGCGAAGCGCTCTCCATCAGGGCGACGATCTGGCCGAAACGCGTGTCGGCCCCGACGCCCTGCACCTGCATCAGCACGGCCGACTGGAGGTTGTAACTGCCGGCCGTGGCGACCTCTCCCACATTCCGGACCACGGGCGTTGATTCACCCGTGAGCAGCGCCTCGTCCACCAGCGTGCGGCCCTCGACCAGGCGCCCGTCCGCCGGAAAGGCCTCGCCAGGCAGCACGCGCACCACATCGCCTGGCCCGAGCCGGCGCACCGCCACACGCTCGAAGGCGCCATCGGGCATGCGCCGCTCCACACTGGCGGGCAGGCGGTTCATCACCGCCTCCAGGGCACCGGCGGTGCGGTCGCGCAGGCGCAACTCCAGCCAGCGGCCGGTGAGCAGAAAGAAAACAAACATGGTCAGCGAGTCGTAATAGACCTCCTGACCAAACACCCCGTCAGGCTCGAAGGTGCCCGCCGTGCTGACCACGAAGGTGATGGCCATGCCCAGGGCCACGGGCAGGTCCATGCTGACGCGGCGCTGGCGGATGTCGCGCAGCGCACTGCCAAAGAAGGGGCCACAGGCAAAAAACACCACCGGCAGCGTGATGACCCAGGAGGCCCAGCGCAGCAACTGCTCCATCTCGGCCGACAGATCGCCCGGCTCGGCCACATAGGCGGGCCACGCGTACATCATCACCTGCATCATGCAAAAGCCCGCCACTAGCCAGCGCCACAGGGCCTTGCGGTGTTCGCGCACGCGCTGGTCGCGCGCCATGGCGTCCATGGCGGGCAAGGCACGGTAGCCGGCCTTGCGCACGGCCGCCAGCCATTGCGATGGCAGCACCTGGCCCGGCTGCCACACCACGCGCGCGCGCTGGGTGGCCGCACTGACCTCGGCGCGCTCCACACCCGGAACCGAGCGCAAGGCATCCTCGATGGTCAGGGCGCAGGCCGCGCAGTGCATGCCCTCGACGACCACATGCGACTCCCACAGGTCGGCCGTGGCACCCGCTGGCGCGCTGGGGCGCCCGAACGAGGCCCATTCCTGCGGATCGTCCAGCAGCGACTCGCCCTCCGGATCGGCAGGCGAACGATGCACCTGCGATGCGATGGCTGCGTCCCGGGTATCCTGAGCCGCTGCGAAAATCATTGACATGGCGCAAGCTTACCGTTTTTGTGCAGTGCAGCGATTGACTTGTATCAATTCTAAAACCCTGTTTTTTACTTTAATCAAGGCATATCCACCCGAGGAGCCCCCATGTACAAACGCATCCTGATCGCCACCGACGGTTCCAAACTGTCCGAAAAAGCCGTGGAAAGCGGCCTGTCGCTGGCCGCACTCACCGGCGCTGCAGTGGTGGCACTGAAAGTGGTTCCTCGCTATCCGCGCAGCTACTTCGAAGGGGGCATGCCGGTGGACGCCAGCGACGTCCGCCGTATCGAGAAGCAATGGGGTGACGCCGCGCAGCAGATGGTGGATGCTGTCAAAACCCAGGGCGAGGCCCAGGGCCTGAACGTGAAGGCCGTGATCGCCAAGTCCGACCTGGTGGCCGAAGCCGTGATTGCCGCCGCCAAGAAGCACAAGTGCGACCTGATCGTGATGGCCTCGCACGGCCGCAAAGGCATCAAGCGCCTGCTGCTGGGCAGCGAGACGCAGCATGTGCTGACGCATTCGCACATTCCTGTGCTGGTGCTGCGTTAAGCATAAAACAAGGCTTCAGCCCTTTACCATCAAGCGCTGACAGCTTCTGAAACCATAGCAAAACGGGCCATGCAGGCCCGTTTTTTCATGGCAGCGTCAGGCGAACAGGCCCTGGTACTGCGCGCGCAGCAGGTTCTTCTGCACCTTGCCCATGGTGTTGCGCGGCAGCTCCGCCGCCACGAAGCATCGCTTGGGAATCTTGAAGTTGGCCAGCTGCGACTTGAGCTGCGCAATGATCGCCTCGCCGTCGAGTTGTGCGCCCGGCCGGGCAATGACCACAGCCACACCCACCTCGCCAAAATCGGGGTGCGGCACGCCTACCAGCGCGCTCTCCATCACGCCGGGCAGTTCGTTGATGGTGGCCTCCACCTCGGCCGGATAGACGTTGTAGCCGCCGCTGATGATCAGGTCCTTGCTGCGGCCAACGATGCGCACGTAGCCACGCTCGTCCACCACGCCCACGTCGCCGGTCTTGAACCAGCCATCCAGGGTGAATTCCTCGGCCGTCTTCTCGGGCATGCGCCAGTAGCCCTTGAACACGTTGGCGCCACGCACCTGGATGTGGCCGGTCTCGCCCACAGCCAGCCCCTGGCCGTCGTCCCCCACCACGCGCAGGCCCACGCCGGGCAGCGGGAAACCCACGGTGCCGCCGCGCCGCTCGTCCTGGCCACCATGGCGCGCATCGGCCTGGTACGGATTGGAGGTGAGCATGATGGTCTCGCTCATGCCGTAGCGCTCCAGGATGGTGTGGCCGGTGCGCTCCTGCCAGTCGCGGAAGGTCTCGATGAGCAGCGGCGCCGAGCCCGAGATGAACAGGCGCATGTTCCGCGCAACTTCGCGCGTGAGCGCGCCCTCGCCCAGCATGCGCACGTACAGCGTGGGCACGCCCATGAACACGGTGGCGCGCGGCAGCGCGGCGATGACGGCCCTGGGGTCGAACTTCGCCAGCCAGATCATCTTGCTGCCACCCAGCAGCGCCGCGTGGATGGCGACGAACAACCCGTGCACATGGAAGATGGGCAGCGCGTGGATCAGCACGTCGCCCTGGCGCCAGCCCCAGTATTCATTCAGCATCACCGCGTTGGACATCAGGTTGCCGTGCGTCAGCATCGCCCCCTTGCTGCGGCCCGTGGTGCCGCTGGTATAGAGGATGGCGGCCAGGTCGTCCGCGCCCTTGCGCGCCGCCTCGTGCGTGTCGGCATGGTGCGCGGCGCGCTCCAGCAGGCTGCCGTCGCGGTTCTCGCCCAGCGTGAACACATGGCGCGTGCCGGCCATGAAGGCGATCTTCGACACCCAGCCGAAGTTGCCCGGCGTGCACACCACCACGGCGGGCTCGGCGTTGCCGATGAAGTATTCGATTTCGGCGCTCTGGTAGGCCGTGTTGAGCGGCAAGAAGACATAGCCCGCGCGCAGCGTGGCCAGGTACAGCAGCATGGCTTCGACCGATTTTTCCACCTGCACCGCCACGCGGCTGCCTTCGGGCAGACCGAGCGAGGCCAGCAGGTTGGCGATGCGGCTGCTGGCGCGGTCGATGTCGCGCCAGGTGTAGTACAGCGGCGTGCCATCGGGCGCCGTGGTTTCGATGGCGGTGGCGTCCAGGTCGGCGGGAAAGGCCGCGCGCAGGGCGGCGAACAGGCTGTCGTTGCGGGGTGCGTTCATGGCGATTTCAGAAGGCGGGGGGGCGTTTGGCAAGAAAGGCGTTGATGCCTTCGCGGTGTTCGGCGCTGTCGGCGTAGGCGTAGGGGTCCACGGCGCCGTTTACTATGGTTTCAATAGCTGCTTGCGCTTTTCCATCAAGGGCTGGAGGCACTTTTAATGCCCGAAGCATCTGCTTGTTCAGGCGCGCCGCCTGCGGCGCCAGGCCCGCCACGCGCTGGGCTGTGCCCAGGGCATCGGCCGCCAGGCGCTCGTCGGGCACCACGCGGCTGAGGAAGCCGCGCGCCAGCATGTCGGGCGCGGCGAAGGTGGCGGCTTCGAGCAGCATCTGGCGCGCCGTCAGTTCGCCCACGGCGCCCGCCACCAACTGCGCCTCGCGCGGCGCCATGGGGAAGCCCAGACGCGCAATGGGCGCACCAAAGCGCGCGCCCGCGGCGGCGATGCGGATGTCGCAGCAACTGGCAATCTCCACGCCCGCGCCCATGCAGGCGCCGTCGATGCGCGCGACGATGGGCACGTCGCAATCGAGCATGGCCGAGAGGCCGCCCCAGACGTCGTTTTCATGGAAGTCGCGCAATTGCGCCGCATCGAACCGGAAGGCCGGGTATTCGGAGATGTCGCCACCCGCGCAGAACGCGCCATCCGCGCCTTCGATCAGCACGCAGCGCGCTTCCGCACTGCGCTGGATGCTCTCGAAAACAGAGCGCAACTGGCGCCACATGGCGCGCGACATGGCGTTGAGCCGCCCGGTGTGGCGCAGCGTGACCACCACCACACCGGCGGCGCCGGCTTCTCCGGCGGCCGGGGCCGCCACCACTTCTGCTGTCATGTTCATGGATTCCTTCATGGCCCCGCCGCCCTCAGCGTGCGGCGAGCAGGCCTTCGATGTCGCGCGACACCGCCACCTGGCCTTGGGCCAGCTGGCTGCGGTGCCTGTCGATGCGTTTGAGATCGTACAAGTAGTTCACCATCAGCCCGTAGGACTGCTTGTGCCCCTTGGCAGACGGATCGCCCGCCCAGTTGAGCCGCTCCACGCGCGCGCCGTTGCCCAGGTGAAAGCGCGCCACCGGGTCCACGGGCTTGCCGTCCACCAGTTCGCGCGCCAGGTAGTGCGCGGCGCACTGCAGCAGCATCTGGCGCACCGGCGAGCGCTCGTCCAGGCCCTGTGCCTTGTCAAAAGCGGCCAGCAGGTGCGAGGCCTGCGGCGGCTCGAAACCTACCGCCCGGCCCAGCTCGGCACGTCGGCGCTCGTCCAGGCGCTCCAGCATGGCACCGGCATGCTTGCCCAGCCAGGCCCGCAGGCCCGGGATGGGCGAGAGCGTGGCGAAGGTGCGCAGGCGCGGAAACTCCTGCTGCAGTGTCTCCACCACATGCTTGATGAGCGAGTCGCCAAAGCTCACGCCGCGCAGGCCCGTCTGGGTGTTGCTGATCGAATAGAAGATGGCGGTGGTGGCCTTGGTGATATCGCACAGCGCGGCCGTCTCGTCGAGCAGCGGCGTGATGCTGTCGGAGATGCGGTCCACCAGCGCCACCTCGACGAAGATCAGCGGCTCATTGGGCAGGCGCGGGTGGAAGAAGCCGTAGCAGCGGCGGTCGCTGTCCAGGCGGTTCTTCAGGTCGGCCCAGCTGCGGATGTCGTGAACAGCCTCGTACTGGATGAGCTTTTCCAGCAGCGAGGCCGGCGAATCCCACGACAGGCAGCGCAGCTCCAGAAAGGCCACGTCAAACCAGGTGGAGAACAGATGTTCCAGCTCGGCGTCCAGCGCCAGCAGCCGCTTGTCGCCCTTGATCTCGCGCAGCAGCTCGGCGCGCAGGTCCACCAGGAAGCGCATGCCCTGCGGGAATACCGCGAAGCGCTGCAGCAGGCGCGTGCGCGGCGACACCATTGCGCGGCGCAGGTGGATCTCGGCCTGGCCCTCTTCTTCGGTGCCTGCGGCCGCCTCATAGCGCACGCGCGCCGACTTGAATCGCGTGGCATCGGGCGCGAACTGCTCGCTCATGAGCAGCCACATGTCGCGCCGCTCGCCCGGCTCGGCCTGCGCATACCACTGCGCCACGGCCTGCGCACGGGCGCCGCCCTCGACCTCGCTCACGCGCGGGGCGACCACCTCCTGCAGGTCGGCCAGCAGGCGGCGCAGGGCACGCGGCGTCAGCGCCTCCTCGCCGCGCCGCAGGGTGGCCTGCAGGCGCTCGTGCGTGCTGCGCGCGCCCTCGGGCTTGGGTGCTTGCGCGGGGGGTGGGGCGTTGTCAACGGGACGGGAACCACGCAGGCGCGAAACGCTGCGGGCGATCCATTCGGGTGCGGTGGCCATGGGCTCCATCAAGTCATAGGGTGGACACACCGATTGTGTACCACAGCCAAAACAAAGCGCCGGCATGGCCTGGGCCATCCGGCGCTTCAAAAACCGGCCATCGTGGTGGTCAGCCAGGTTCCAGCGGCGGCAGCCCCAGGTTCTTGCGCACATTGCTGTTGATGATGCGCAACTCGGCCAGGCTGCTCTCGATGTGGGCGAGCTTTTGCTCCAGCTCGGCGATGGCGTTGTCGGTGCGCTGCAGAACGTAGCGCAACTGCTGCTCGCGGCCCTCGCCGGCCTGGCCGTACATGTCGAGATACTGCTTGATCTCGGCCAGTGACGAACCGATGGCCTTGGCGCGCAGGATCAGCGCCAGCCGGGCGCGGTCGCGCCGGCTGTAAACGCGCGTGCCGTTGATGCGGCGCGGGCCCAGCAGACCTTTGTCTTCGTAGAAGCGCAGGGTCCGCGGCGTCACGTCGAAGGCGTTGCACAGCTCCGTCACGCCGAACAGTTCCGAATTCTTGTCGTCGGAATAGTGATCGGCCAGCACCTGGCGTGCGGCCGCCGTGGTGGCGGCCTGCCGGTCGGCGGAAGCCGCAGTGGGGCCGGCCATCATGGTCACACCACCCGTTGCAGCTTCATGGCGACGCTCATGTCGCCGCTGACCTTGAACTTGCCGCCCATGAAGCCGGTGACGGGGTCGAGTTTGCCGGTCAGCAGGTTGTTCAGGTTTTCCAGCGTGATGGCGACAGTGCAGTCGGCGTCACGGTCGTTGTTGTCCACGGTGTTGGGTGCAGACACGCCGTCGATCAGGATCTGGCCGTCATCGCCGCAATCGAACTTGAGCACGGCGTTCAGGCCGCTGTTGTCGCCCACTTTGGCGCGGATGGCTTCGGTGCATTCCTGGATGTTCATGGTGTTCCTTGAAGGGGTTGTGAAAGTACGGCATGCATCATAAGACAAAGCCATTCCGCTTACACAAGGGAAAATGCCTAAAAGAAAGCATGTTGACGTTAACGTCATGTTGAAATCTAATGCGTTACCCATGCAGATTCAACCATCCATGAACCAGCCCAACACATCTCCACAGAGCGCGGCCCACCCGCAAGGCCGCTACCACAGCGTCTTCCGGGACGGCCTGTTCAGCGGCCGCACCTTCTGGGTGACCGGCGGCGGCAGCGGCATCGGCCGCTGCGTGGCCCACGAACTGGCCTCGCTTGGCGCGCGCGTCATCATCAGCGGCCGCACCCAGGAGAAGCTCGACCGCGTGGCCCAGGAAATCCGCGAGGACGGCGGCCTGTGCGAAACCATCGCCTTTGACATCCGCGACGAGGAAGCCGTCAAGACCGCCGTGGCCGCCATGGTCCAGCAGGTGGGCCCCATCACCGGCCTGGTCAACAACGCAGGCGGGCAGTTCCCAGCACCACTGCAGGCCATCAGCAAGCGCGGCTTCGAGGCCGTGGTGAGCAACAACCTCACGGGCGGCTTTTTGATGATGCGCGAGGTGTTTCTGCAGAGCATGGAGGAGCACGGCGGCTCAATAGTCAACATGACGGCGGACTTCCGCAACGGCATGCCCGGCATGGGCCACTCGGGCGCGGCGCGCGCGGGCATGAGCAACCTGACCATGAGCGCCGCCTTTGAATGGGCCAGCAGTGGGGTGCGCGTCAACGCGGTGGCGCCCGGCTGGGTGGCCTCGTCGGGCATGGACAGCTACGGCGGCGCAGTCAAGGCGCTGATCCCCAAGCTGCGCGAGCATGTGCCGCTGCGCCGCCTGGCCACCGAGGCCGAAATCAGCGCAGCCATCGTCTTCCTGCTCAGCCCCGGCGCGGCCTTCATCACCGGCATCACGGTGCAGATCGACGGTGCGGCGTCGCTCGGCGCTCCACTCTTCCCCATCATGGAACACCAGCGCTCGCAGGCCTTTGAAGGCTTCCACCGCGCCCAGACCCCGGAGGCCCTCAAGCCATGACCGCCATCCGTTCACTGATCGACACGCGCAGCGATGCGTTTCGCCGCAACACCGAGCGCATGGCCGAGCGCCTGGCGCAGGTGCAGGCGCTGCAGGGCAAGGTAGTGACCGAGTCCGAGTCCAAGCGCGACAAGTTCGAGAAAAAAGGCCAGCTGCTGCCGCGCGAGCGCGTGGCGCGCCTGCTCGACCGGGGCAGCAGCTTTCTGGAACTCAGCGCCCTGGCCGGCCTAGGCATGCACGACGACGACGGCAAGAAGTCGGTGCTCGGCGGCGGCTCCATCGTCGGCATCGGCCAGGTGGCGGGCAAGCGCGTGCTGATCTCGGCGAGCGACAGCGGCGTCAAGGGCGGCACCGTGGCGCCCATGGGCCTGAAAAAAGGCCTGCGCGCGCAGGCCATCGCGCTGCAGAACAAGCTGCCGCTGATTGCGCTGGTCGAATCGGGCGGCGCCAACCTGATGTACCAGGCCGATATTTTTGTGGACGGCGGGCGCAGCTTTGCCAACCAGGCGCGCCTGTCGGCGGCGGGCATTCCGCAGATCGCCGTGGTGCATGGTTCTTCCACGGCGGGCGGGGCCTACCTGCCGGGCCTGTCGGACTACGTGGTGCTGGTCAAGAACCGATCGAGCATCTACCTGGCCGGCCCGCCGCTGGTGAAGGCCGCCATTGGCGAGGACACCACCGATGACGAACTGGGCGGCAGCGACCTGCACGCCAGCGTGACCGGCCTGGGCGAGTACCTGGCCGAGAACGACGCGCACGCCATCGCCATCGCACGCGACCTGATGGATCACCTGCCCTGGGACGAGGCTGGCGGCCCCGACGGCAGCGTGCGCGCGCCGCTGTACGACGCGGAAGAACTGCTGGGCATCGTCCCGGCCGAGGAGCGCGAGCCCTACGACGCCCGCGAGATCATCGCGCGTATCGTCGATGGCTCGCACTTCCTCGAATTCAAGGCCGCCTTCGACAGCGACACCGTCTGCGGCCATGCACGCATCGATGGCCACCGCGTCGGCATCATCGCCAACAACGGCCCCATCCAGCCCACGGGCTCGGTCAAGGCGGCACAGTTCATCCAGCTGTGCGACCAGAGCGGCACGCCGCTGGTCTTTTTGCAGAACACCACGGGCTACATGGTGGGCACGGCAGCCGAGCGCGCCGGCGCCATCAAGCACGGCAGCAAGATGATCCAGGCCGTGGCCAATGCGCGCGTGCCCAAGTTCACCATCGTGGTGGGTGGCTCGTTCGGCGCTGGCAACTACGGCATGTGCGGGCGCGGCTTCGACCCGGACTTCATCTTCACCTGGCCCAGCGCACGCACCGCCGTGATGGGCGGCGCCCAGGCCGCCATGGTCATGGAGATGATCAGCCGCGGCAAGCTGGAGCGCGCGGGCGTGCCCCTGGGCGAGCAGGCCGAGGCCGGCATCCAGGCCATGAGCGAGCAGCTCAAGCGCAGGCTCGACGCGGAATCCGACGTGCTGTTCGGCACCGCGCGCCTGTGGGACGACGGAATCATCGACCCGCGCCAGACGCGCAGCGTGCTCGCGCAATGCCTGGCGATGGCACGCGACGCCAGAGCCCGCGTGCTGCATTCCAACACCTTCGGCGTGGCGCGCCTGTAAGCCGCCACCCCCCTCATTCATCCGGAGCACACACCATGCAATTCACCCCCGAGCACGAGCAGATCAGCGACACGGTGCGCAAATTCGTCGCCAACGAGATCAACCCCTTCACAGCCGAATGGGAGAAGGCCGGCATCTTCCCCGCCCACCAGCTCTTCAAGAAGATGGGCGACCTGGGCCTGCTGGGCATCAAGTACCCCACCGAATTTGGTGGCATGGGGCTGGACTTCAGCTACTCCATGGTCATGGCCGAGGCACTGGGCGACTGCAACGTGGGCGGCGTGCCCATGGCCATTGGCGTGCAGACGGACATGTGCACCCCGGCGCTGGCGCGCTTTGGCAGCGACGAGCTGCGCAGGGAATTTCTGGCCCCGGCCATCGCGGGCGACATGGTCGGCTGCATTGGCGTGAGCGAGGTCAGCGGCGGCTCGGACGTGGCCGCGCTCAAGACCACGGCCAAAAAGGACGGTGGCGACTACGTCATCAACGGCTCCAAGATGTGGATCACCAACGGCATGCAGGCCGACTGGTGCTGCCTGCTGGCCAACACCAGCGAGGGGCCGGTGCACGCAAACAAGTCGCTCATCATGGTGCCGCTCAATGCCCCTGGCGTCACGCGCCAGAAGATCGAGAAGATCGGCATGCATTCGAGCGACACGGCGCAGCTCTTCTTCGACAACGTGCGCGTGCCCCAGCGCAACCTCATCGGCCAGGAGGGTGCGGGTTTCATGTTCCAGATGCTGCAGTTCCAGGAAGAGCGCCTGTACGGCGCGGCCGGCAGCCTGCGATCGCTCGACAACCTGATCGACCAGACGATTGAATACACCCGGAGCAGGCAGACCTTCGGCCAGCCCATCCTGAACAACCAGGTGGTGCACTTCCGCCTGGCGGAGCTGCGCACCGAGGTCGAAGCGCTGCGCGCCCTTACCTACCGCGCCGTGGAGTCGTACGTGAGCGGGAAGGACGTGACCAAGCTCGCCTCCATGGCCAAGCTCAAGGCTGGGCGCCTGTCGCGCGAAGTGGCCGACGCCTGCCTGCAATACTGGGGCGGCATGGGCTTCACGGCCGACAACCCGATCTCGCAGGCCTACCGCGACAGCCGCCTGATCTCCATCGGCGGCGGGGCCGACGAAATCATGCTCGGCATCATCTGCAAGCTCGAAGGCACGCTGCCGGGCAAGAAGCGCTAACAGCAAAGATTAATTGCTATGACATTTATAGCTATTAGCGCCGTGAATACAGGCGCTGTGCTCGAAATTACCTTAAATCGCCCCGAAGTACGCAACGCCATGTCACTGGCCATGGTGAGCGAGCTGCGCCAGGCGCTCGCGCAGGCCGAAAGCACTATCTGTACGCCAGAAGCCACCCGCGTGGTGGTGCTGCGCGGCGCGGGTGGGCATTTCTGCGCCGGGGGCGACCTCAAGGATATGGCCATAGCCCGCATGCGCGCCATGGAGGCCCCGGCGGGCACCGACCCCATCGCCGAGGTCAACGCCGCCTTTGGCCGCATGTGCGCGGCCTTTGCCGACACGCCGCTGGCCGTGGTGGCGGTGCTGGAGGGCACGGTGATGGGCGGCGGCCTGGGCCTGGCCTGCGTGGCCGACGTGGCCATCGCCACCGAGACGGCGAGCTTTCGCCTGCCCGAAACCTCGCTGGGCGTGGTGCCCGCGCAGATCGCGCCCTTCCTCGTCGAGCGCCTGGGCTACTCGCAGGCCAAGCGCCTGGCGGTGACCGGCGGCAAGCTGGATGCAGCGCAGGCGCTGCAGATCGGCCTGGTCCACCAGCAGGTGGCCACCGCCGATGTGGACGCCGCGCTGCAGGCCGTGCTGGCGGACATCCTGGCCTGCGCCCCCGGCGCACTGGCCGCCACCAAGACGCTGATGGCCAAGGCACGCTGGAACGCCCCCGCCGCGCTGGTGGATGAGGCCGCCGCCATCTTCTCGCGCGCAGCCCAGGGCCCCGAGGGCCAGGAGGGCACGGGCGCATTCCTGCAGAAACGCAAACCGAACTGGGTTCCCGCATGAGTTTTTCCAAAATACTGATCGCCAATCGCGGAGACCAGCCGCACTGCGGCGCAGCGGCGCAGCCACATCGCGTGGTGCGCGCAGCGCACGCAGGCGATTTCTCCGCGAAAGGGGCACAACATGTTTAACAAGATACTGATCGCCAATCGCGGAGAAATCGCCTGCCGCGTGATCCGCACCGCCCGCGCACTGGGCTACCGCACGGTGGCGGTGTACAGCGACGCCGACCGCGATGCCCCCCATGTGGCGCTGGCCGACGAGGCCGTGCATATCGGCCCTGCACCGGCGGCCGAGTCCTACCTGAAGTTCGACGCCATCCTCGGCGCCTGCAAGGCCACGGGCGCAGATGCACTGCACCCCGGCTACGGCTTCCTCAGCGAGAACGCTGCCTTTGCCCAGGCCTGCGAGGATGCGGGCGTGGTCTTCATCGGCCCGCCCGCCAGCGCCATCACCGCCATGGGCGACAAGGCCCTGGCCAAGCAGCGCATGATCGAGGCCGGCGTGCCCTGCGCGCCGGGCTACCTGGGCGCGGACCAGGCCGATACCACGCTGGTGGCCCAGGCCCAAAAGCTCGGTTACCCGCTGCTGGTCAAGGCCGTCAGCGGCGGCGGCGGGCGCGGCATGCGCCTGGTGCGCCACGACAGCGAATTGCAGGCCGCCATCGAGGGCGCACGGCGCGAAGCCACCAGCGCCTTTGGCGACGGCACGCTGATGCTGGAGCGCCTGATCGAGAACGGCCGCCACATCGAAATCCAGGTGTTCGCCGATGCGCACGGCAACGCCGTGCATCTGGGCGAGCGCGACTGCACGGCGCAGCGCCGCCGCCAGAAGGTGATCGAGGAAGCGCCCTCCCCCGTGGTCTCGCCGCAGATGCGCGCGCAGATGGGTGCCGACGCCGTGGCCGCCGCGCTGGCCGTGGGCTACCGGGGCGCAGGCACGGTGGAATTCATCGTCGATGCGCAGAACCACCACTATTTCCTGGAGATGAACACCCGCCTGCAGGTCGAGCACCCGGTGACCGAGTGCATCACCGGCCAGGATCTGGTGGAGTGGCAGCTGCGCGTGGCCGCAGGCGAGCCGCTGCCGCTCACACAGGAGCAAGTCCACCTTAGTGGCCACGCCATTGAAGTGCGCCTGTACACCGAAGACCCTTACGACGGTTTCGCGCCGCAAACCGGCACGGTGCAGTTCTGGCGGCCCGAGTGGGCCCTGGCCGGCCGCGCCAAGGGCCAGTGCGCCTTTGGCGAGGTGCGCATCGACGCGGGCATCCGCGAGGGCGGCCAGGTCAGCCCGTATTACGACCCCATGGTGGCCAAGCTGATCGTGCACGGGCGCGACCGCCAGGACGCCATCCGCCGCCTGATGGCGGCGCTGGACGATGCCCCGCTGCTGGGCCTGCGGCACAACGCGCGCTTTCTGCGCGACCTGCTCGACCACCCGGCCTTCCGCGAAGCGCGCATGCACACCACGCTGATCGACCAGTGGCAGCAGGACGGCGAGCCGCTGCTGCAGCGCCCCCGGCCCGATGCACTGACCTGGGCCCTGGCCGCCGCCGCGCTGGTGGCCCAGGAACCCAGCGTCCTGCGTCCGGACAGCGTGGCGGCATGGAGCACCACGCTGACGCTGGCCGGCACCCCGGAGAGCCAGGCCGTGCGCATCCGCCCCCACGGGGCACAGGCCAGCGTTCAGCTGGCCGACGGCACCGTGTTCGCCTTCGAGCAGCTGGGCTGGCACGACCACCGGCTGAGCTACCAGATCGACGGCGTGCAGCGCCATGCCATCTGCCAGGTGCAGGGTGGCCAGGTCACGCTGGCCCTGGGCGCCACGGTGTTCGTGTTCGACGAAAAGTCGCCCTTTCCGCAAACCGACCAGGCCCTGGACCCGCGCAAGCTGCGCTCGCCCGTGGCGGGCACCGTCTGCGCCATTGCCGTGGCCGTGGGCGACCAGGTCAAGGCCGGCCAGCCGCTGCTGTGCGTGGAGGCCATGAAGATGGAAATGTGGCTCAACGCCCGCGCCGACGGCACCGTCACCGCCCTGCACGCCGGCCTCAAGGGCAGTGTTGCCGCAGGCAGCGTGCTGGCAGAACTCGAACTCACCAACGAAGAGACCAACCCATGAGCAACAACAAGGCCATCCTGACCTGCGCCCTCACCGGCGTGCTGACCAACCCCCAGCAGCACCCCGTGCCTGTGACCCCCGAGCAGATGGCCGCCCAGGCGCGCCAGGCGTTCGATGCGGGTGCCAGCATCATGCACGTGCACATCCGCTCGCAGCAGCCGGGCCTGGGCCACATGCCCAGCTGGGACCCGGACGTGGCCCAGGAAGTGGTGGACGCCATCCGCCAGGCCTGCCCGGGCGTCATCATCAACCTGACCACGGGCGTCATCGGCAAGGACATCAGTGGCCCGCTGGACTGCATCCGCCGCGTCAAGCCTGAAATCGCCGCCTGCAACGCCGGCAGCCTGAACTACCTCAAGCTCAAGAAAGACGGCACCTGGGCCTGGCCGCCCATGGTGTTCGATAACCCCGTGGCTAAGGTGCAGCAGTTCCTGGACGTGATGCAGGAGTGCGGGACGCACCCCGAGTTCGAGTGCTTCGACGTGGGCATCGTGCGCTCGGTCACCATGTACATCAAGAACGGCATGCTCAAGCCCGAGATGGGCCGCCCCGAATACAACCTGGTGATGGGCGTGGCCTCGGGCATGCCTTGCGATGCGCAATTGCTCGAATTGCTGCCCCAGTGGATGGCACCGGGCGCCGTCTGGCAGGCCACGCTGATCGGCCGTCAGGAAATCTGGCCCGTGCACCAGAAGACGGCCGACCTCGGCGGCATGCTGCGCACCGGCCTGGAAGACACCTTCTACCTGCCCGACGGCAGCCGTGCCACCGGCAACGGCGTGCTGATCGAGGCGCTGGCGCAGTGCGCACGCAATGCCGGGCGCGAGATCGCCTCCCCAGCCGAAGCCCGCGAACTGCTCGGCCTGACATGAAGCGACACCCCCCTGAGGCCCTGCGGGCCTTCCCCCCGCTCTCGCATTGCTGGGCAATGCGGGCAGGGGGACGCTCCCGGCGCGGCGGGGCGGCCCTTGCGCGGGAGCCCAGGCCTGGGCCGCGCCCGTCTCGTGCGCCGCGCAGGACATGTAGCGCGGTGAAGTCACCGACCTGAATCGCGCGACAGGCCCCCGCCAGAGGGGTCGGCGCACCGCCTGCACGCAACGCTGCAGCCCCCAAAAAATGGAGACAAGAGCATGCCAACCTCCCCAGCGCAAAGCGGGCCGCAGGCCGCGCGCGACCAGCGCTTCCAGAGCATCCCGGCCCGCTTCGTGGCCACCAGCCAGCGCCAGCCTCAGGCGCCCGCCTATTTCGTGCGCGACGCCCAGGGCTGGCTGCCCACGAGCTGGCAGGACTATGCACAGCAGGTGCGCCAGGCCGCCCGCGCCCTGGTGGCGCTGGGTGTGCAGCCGGGCGATGCGGTGTGCATCCTGGGCTTCAATCGCCCCGAGTGGACCACCACGGACCTGGCCGCAATGATGGTCGGGGCCGTGGCCGCCGGCATCTACTGGAGCAGCGCCGCCAACGAAATTGCCTACATCGTCGAACACAGCGGCTGCGCCGTGCTGCTGGTGGAAAACGAAGCGCAATGGGCCAAGGCAGCGGCAGAGCCCCAGGCGCTGGCACGCCTGCGCGCCACCGTGCTCATGCGCCAAGCGCCGGGCGATGCCCAGCCTCAGGTGCCCGAAGGCGTGGCCGCGCCCATGACCTGGGAGCAGTTCGTGGCGCTGGGCGGCTTGGAGCACGATGCCGAGGTGCAGCGCCGCATGGACGCGATCCGCGAGGAAGACATCGGCACGCTGATCTACACCTCGGGCACCACGGGCCACCCCAAGGCGGTGGAGATGACGCATGCCAACCTGAGCTGGACTTCGGCAGCGCTGTCAGCTGCCTTCCAGGTGGGCCCGCAGGACCGGCTGATTTCTTACCTGCCGCTGGCGCACATCGCCGAGCAGCACGGTTCTATCTGCAACCATGCGCTGGCGGGCTACCAGCTGTACTTCGCGCGCTCGCTCGAGAGCCTGGGGGACCACCTGAAAGAGGTGCACCCCACGGTGTTCTTCGGCGTGCCGCGCGTGTGGGAGAAGATGCAGGCCGCCATTGCCACCAAGCTGGCGGGCGCCACAGGCGTCAAGGCGCGGCTGGCGCGCTGGGCGCTGCGCACCGGGCGAGCCTGGCACGCCGAAGCCCTGCAGGGACGCGAGCCCGGCACGCTGCTGAACTTGAAAAACACCATCGCCCACCGGCTGGTGCACAGCAAAGTGCAGGCGGCGCTGGGCTTTGACCAGGCGCGCATCCTCATCTCTGGCGCTGCGCCCATCGCCGTGGAAAACCTGGAGTTCTTCACCGGCCTGGGCCTGCTGATTGGCGAGGTGTACGGCCAGTCCGAAGACTGCGGCCCCACCGCCATCAGCCTGCCCGGCTTCATCCGCCTGGGTGCGGCAGGCAAGACCCTACCCGGCATGCAGGTGCGCATTGCCGAGGACGGCGAGATCCTCGTCAAAGGCCCCAACGTATTCCGCGGCTACAAGGGCCGCCCCGAGGCCACCGCCGAGGCGCTGCAGAACGGCTGGCTGCACAGCGGCGACCTGGGCCACATCGACGAGGACGGTTTCATCTACGTGACCGGCCGCAAGAAGGACCTGCTCATCACCTCGGGCGGCAAGAACATCTCGCCCGGCAACATCGAGGCCGACCTGATGAACCTGCCGCTGGTGGAGCACGCTGTGGTCATCGGTGATTCGCGCCACTTCCTCAGCGTGCTGCTCACGCTCAAGCCCGATGTGCTGCAGGCGTTTGCGCAGCAGCACCAGCTACCCGGCACCCCCGCCGACTGGGCGCGCAGCAGCCCGGTGCAGGAGGAACTGCAGCGCGGCATCGACGCGGTCAACGCCAAGCAGGCGCGCGTGGCGCATGTGCGCAAGTTCTCGGTGCTGGAGAGTGCCTTCACCATCGACAACGGCTGCCTCACGCCCACGCAGAAGATCCGGCGCAACGTGGTGCAGCGCCAGTACGCCGAGGAAATCGAGGCCCTGTACCGCGACGGCCCCGGCGCGGCGCATTGAGCTTCAGCCGCGCTTGGCGCTCCAGAGCCACAGCGCGGCGCCGCCAACGATCATGGGCAGGCACAGCCACTGCCCCATGCTCATGCCCAGCGACAGCAGGCCCAGGTAGCTGTCGGGCTCGCGGAAGTATTCGGCGATAAAACGGAAGACGCCGTAGCCCACCAGAAAGGCCGCCGCCACCTGCCCCTGACGGCGCTCCTTGCGCGCATACAGCCACAGCAGCACGAACAGCAGCAGCCCTTCCAGCAGGAACTGGTACACCTGCGAGGGGTGGCGCGGCAGCATCGATCCGCTGTGCGGGAACACCATGCCCCAGGGCAGGTCGGGGCTGGAAAAACGCCCCCACAGCTCACCGTTGATGAAATTGCCCACGCGCCCTGCCGCCAGCCCCGTGGGCACGCAGGGCGCCACAAAATCAGCCACCTGCAGCCACGGCCGCTGGCGCGTGCGCGCAAACCAGAAGAACGAACCAATCACGCCCAGCAGCCCGCCATGAAAGCTCATGCCGCCCTGCCAGATGGCAAAAATCTCCAGCGGGTGCGTGGCGTAATAACCCGGCTTGTAGAACAGACAGTAGCCCAGGCGCCCACCCACGATGACGCCCACCACGCCGAGGAAAAGAATGTCCTCCACATCCCGGCGCGTCCAGGCGCCCGGGCCGGTAATGGAGGCAAAAGGCTCATGCCGCAGGCGCCGCAGCCCCAGAAACATGAACAGGCCAAAGGCCGCCAGATACGTCAGCCCGTACCAGTGAATGGCCACGGGGCCGAGCTGCAGCGCGACGGGGTCGATGTGGGGATAGGTCAGCATGGTGGCGGGTATTGTGCCCGGCGCCGCGGGCCGGGGCGGAAACCACAGCGGCAATCCCCGGGTTTTTGAGCAAAATATGGCTCTAGCGCTTATGCAGCATACGCAAGCAGCTATGGTTTTTGATTAATCCGACGATGCCTTGCCTGCCGAGGCATCGCGTGGCGCCGCGCCGCCCTGGTGCACTTTGGCAAAAGTCAGGATGACTTCGCGGATCAGTTTGCGCTGCGGGGCGGGCAACTGCAGGAAGGCGTCAAAGGTTTCGCGCTCCAGGTAGCCCACGCCTTCGTCCCAGCGTTGCCGCCTGACCCGGACCGACTTGCGAACCACCTCTCCAAAGCGAAGTACTTCGGGCTCGATCTTGAGCAAATCTGCCAGCGTGATCAATTTGTCTTGCGCAGGGATCGCCTCACCCCGCAACCAGCGCGACACCGCCTGAAACGTCACTGACCGGCCCCAGTAGTGCGTGTTGAACAGGTTGAGCAGTACGCCGGGGCGCGCCTCCAGACCCGCAGCCAGCATGGCGGCGCGCAAACGCTCGGCAAATTCCAACTTTTGGTCCATGCCGGGACGTTAAATTTCTGTTAAATTTGTATTGAACTGTTAGTTGTACTATTTGCTGAATTATTTGTTGCAAAAACAATAGAAGCAAAAAGTAGTAACAGCACTTTTCAGGCCAAGGCGGCCATCTGATTATTTCTCTCGGAGTTCACATGATTCCTTTCAGCAAATCCATTGCCGTCCTGGTCGCCAGCGGTATCCTGACCGCCTGCGCTACGGCCGGCAAAGATATCTCGGCCAGCTATGTGTCGCCCATGCAGTACGCCAATTACGACTGCGAACAACTGCGCTCGGAGTCCATGCGCATCAGCGGCCGTGTCAACCAGCTCACAGGCAGATTGGATGAGGCCGCCAGCAACGACAAGGCGATCGCTGGAGTCGGAATCATCCTTTTTTGGCCTGCGCTCTTCGCTCTGGGGGGTACCAAACAGCAAGAAGCGGAACTGTCACGCCTGAAGGGTGAATACGACGCGATCGAGGCGACGGCTACAACCAAGAAATGCGCAGCATGATGACCCGAGCCCTTCACCTGATAGCAGGCGCGTCATTGCTGGCCTTGCTCGCAGGCTGCGCCACGCCCGCAGCAGTCAGCAACATGAGCGTCTACTCCAGCCAACGCACAGCGCCTGCCTCGTTAAAAAACGCCATCTCCGTGGCCGATGTGACAGGTGGCCGGGAAACGAATCCGCTGTGGGTATCGCAGGTGTCCAGCGAAGCCTTCCGCAGCGCACTGGAAGACTCCCTGGCAAACGCAGGTGTGTTCGAACGCGTGCTGTCTGCCAGCAAATACCGGTTGATTGCAAACCTGAACCAGCTGGAACAGCCTGCTTTTGGCATTGACATGACCGTGACGTCATCCATCAAGTACACCGTCGTCGATACCAAAACCGGCAAGGACGTGTACTCACGGCTGATCCGCGCACCATTTACCGCTGGTTTTTCCGACTCGCCCTTGGGGGCCACCCGGGTGCGCATTGCAACCGAGGGATCCATCAAGAAGAATATCGAGATGCTCATCAATGACCTGCTCATGATGAAGACCGATTGATACCCCACCTATCCAAACCCTGTCAGGTCCGCAACTTGCAAGAATTCCTAATGCAAGTTGCCGAAGTTGCCGAACCGAAGGTAAGCCCAAGCAAAGAGCTTGGTCGAGGGGTCTGCGGTGAAGTAAGCCCCGGTATTTGTCCACGGGGACGGGCTTGCTTTGATTTGCAATCAAAAAGCCATCTGGAGCTTTCTAGATAAGCGCGAGCGGCTATGGTTTTTGTACTGCTTTTCGACCTGCCCAGCTTAACTACAACCATCGCAATATACTAGCGCCATATACATCCCGAAAGGATTGTCATGGCCATCAGCTCCGTCTTTATCAACAACCGCACGCAAGCCGTGCGCTTGCCCGTCGAGTTGCGCCTGCCGGAGGGCGTGCGCAAGGTGGAAGTGCGCGCCAGGGGGAATGAACGCATCATCTCGCCCGTGGGCCAGACTTGGGACAGCTTTTTTCTGGATGGCCCGGCGGTCAGTGAAGATTTTTTGCCAGAGCGCGCCCCGCAGCCCCTCGGTGAGCGGGAGCCTCTCTGATGCTGCGCTACCTGCTCGATACGAACATCGTCATCTACGTGTTGAAGCGGCGCCCCATCGAGGTGCTCTCGCTCTTCAACGAGAATGCCAGCCGCATGGCGATTTCGGCAATCACGCTGTCGGAACTTTTCCACGGTGCAGAAAAAAGCACACGGGTGAGCGACAACCTGGTCGCCATTGAAGACTTTTGCAGTCGTCTGGAGGTTCTGCCGTATGGCGCCAAGGCTGCGCAGCACTATGGCGCCATTCGTGCGGGCCTGGAGAAGACCGGGCAGCCGATTGGCGTCAACGATTTGCACATCGCCGCCCATGCGCGCAGCGAGGGGCTCGTTGTGGTGACCAACAACGTCGGCGAGTTTGCCCGCGTCCCTGCACTGCAGGTGGAAAACTGGGTTCAGTCACGCAACTGAACAGCAGGCATCACCTGTGCCTCACCCTGTGGCGCAGGCGATGATGTGATGACTTTTCAGCGTATGCAGTGACGCTGAACAACCCTTGCAATTTCAAGTCAAATTGGCCTCCAGCGCTTGCAAATAAAGCGCTAGCAGCTATCAACAACAGAGCAAAAAGAAAACCCGCCGGTGGAGAAGCCGGCGGGTCTGTATGCACAGCGCCTGGGCGCCGGGCGGGTGTCAGTCCAGCAGCGACAGATCGCGCACCGCGCCCTTGTCGGCCGACATCACCAGCTTGGCGTAGGCCTTGAGGGCGGCGGACACCTTGCGGGGCCGGGGCTGCGCGGGCTTCCAGCCCTTCGCGTCCTGCTCGGCGCGGCGGCGCGCCAATTCCTCGTCGGACAGCAGCACGTCGATGCGGCGGTTCGGGATGTCGATGCGGATGCGGTCGCCGTTGCGCACCAGGCCGATGGCGCCGCCGGCTGCTGCCTCGGGCGAGCAGTGGCCGATTGACAGGCCGGAGGTGCCGCCCGAGAAGCGGCCGTCGGTCAGCAGCGCGCAGGCCTTGCCCAGGCCCTTGGACTTGATGTACGAGGTGGGGTAGAGCATTTCCTGCATGCCGGGGCCGCCCTTGGGGCCTTCGTAGCGCACGATCACCACATCGCCGGCCTTGACCTTGTCATCGAGAATGTTGGCCACGGCCTCATCCTGAGATTCGGTGACATGGGCCGGGCCCTCAAACACCATCAGGGCATCGTCCACACCAGCGGTCTTGACCACGCAGCCGTTCAGCGCGATGTTGCCCACCAGCACCGCCAGGCCGCCCTCTTGCGAGAAGGCGTGGTCGCCAGAGCGGATGCAGCCCTGCGCGCGGTCGAGGTCCAGGCTGGGCCAGCGGGTGCTCTGGCTGAACGCCGTCTGGGTGGGAATACCGGCAGGGCCTGCCAGATAGAAGGTTTTGACGGCTTCGGACGGGTTGCGGGCAATGTCCCACTCGTCCAGCGCGTCTTTGAGCGTGGGGGCGTACACGGTGGGCGTGTCGGTGTGCAGCTTGCCGGCGCGGTCGAGCTCACCCAGGATCGCCATGATGCCGCCGGCGCGGTGCACGTCTTCGATGTGGTACTTGTCGGTGTTGGGCGCCACCTTGCACAGCTGGGGCACAACGCGCGAGAGGCGGTCGATGTCTGCCATGGTGAAGTCGATCTCGGCCTCCTGGGCAATGGCGAGGATGTGCAGGATGGTGTTGGTCGAGCCGCCCATGGCGATGTCCAGCGTCATGGCGTTCTCGAAGGCCTTGAAGCCCACCGAGCGCGGCAATACGCGGCTGTCGTCCTGCTCGTAGTAGCGCTTGCACAGGTCCACCACCAGACGGCCGGCGCGCTTGAAGAGCTGTTCGCGGTCGGAGTGCGTGGCCAGCGTGGTGCCGTTGCCAGGCAGCGAGAGGCCTAGGGCCTCGGTCAGGCAGTTCATGGAGTTGGCTGTGAACATGCCCGAGCAGGAGCCGCAGGTGGGGCAAGCGCTGCGCTCCACCTCAGCCACATCGGCATCGGACGCTGAATCGTCGGCCGCCATCACCATGGCATCGATCAGGTCGAGCTTTTTGAACGTCAGGGCGTGGGTGCCGGGCGTGGCCAGTTGGACCTTGCCCGCTTCCATCGGCCCGCCCGAGACGAACACCACGGGGATGTTGACGCGCATGGCGGCCATCAGCATGCCGGGGGTGATCTTGTCGCAATTCGAGATGCACACCATGGCGTCGGCGCAGTGCGCATTGACCATGTATTCGACCGAGTCGGCAATGATGTCACGGCTGGGCAGCGAATACAGCATGCCATCGTGGCCCATGGCAATGCCGTCGTCCACGGCGATGGTGTTGAACTCCTTGGCCACGCCGCCCGCGGCCTCGATTTCGCGCGCCACGAGCTGGCCCATGTCCTTCAGGTGCACATGGCCGGGGACGAATTGCGTAAAGGAATTGACCACCGCGATGATGGGCTTCTGAAAATCATCGTCCTTCATGCCGGTGGCACGCCAGAGCGCGCGCGCACCCGCCATGTTGCGCCCGGCGGTGGAGGTTTTGGAACGGTAGGCTGGCATGGTGATTCTTCGTCCGTGGGAATACTGGGGAATTGAGATGGAAAATCTGATGGATTATGTCCCACAGGCCTGTTGCGGGAGGGATGCGCCCGTGGCCCGGCACACCGCAAACAGGGACAAACAGCGCGCTCGCAGCCGGATTGGGGTCCAGTTGGCCTGCCCGCCCTCCGTGCACGGGAGGGCGCATGGCGCCACAGCGTGCGCCAGACGAGAAAGCCGCAGTCAGCGAGGCTTGCGGGGGCGCATGCCCATGGCCTCTTTCTGCTTGTCGATGCGCTCCTGCTTGCGCTCGTCCATTTTTTCCATGGCCTTGCGCTTGGTGTAACCCGTTGAATCCGCCCAGGCCCACCACAGAATGGTGAGCGCGAAGGGCGAAAGAACCCACCACCACGACCAGGCGGCCACGGGCCCGATTTCAAGGTACTTCAGAAGCGCCAGAATGATCCCCAGACCCAGCATGTACATGGTTATCCCTCAAAAAAAGTGCGGAGATTATCGGATGCGGTCAACCTGAATCACTACAATTCCGTTATTAGCAATGTAACTCAACCCACAGGAAAGACCACGATGAAGCGTACTCTGATTGCCCTCGCCATGACGCTGTCTGTTGCAGCCCCCGCACTGGCTGACGAAGCGCTGGCCAAGTCGAAGAACTGCATGGCCTGCCATGCTGTTGACAAGAAGCTCGTGGGTCCTTCGTACAAGGACGTTGCCAAGAAGTACGCGGGTCAGAAGGACGCCGTGGACAAGCTGGCTGCCAAGATCATCAAGGGTGGTTCGGGCGTCTGGGGTCCTGTGCCCATGCCTGCCAACACGCAAGTGAACGAAGCCGACGCCAAGAAGCTGGCGACCTGGGTTCTGGCCACCAAGTAAGCATTCCGTTCAGGGCGCACAGCGCCTTGCACCCACGGCCACATCGCCTGCGTGATGTGGCCGTTTTGTTTTGTGCCCCCGCAATCACAAAAACCCCGGGCATGAATACCAGGCCGGGGTATTGAAGCGGAAAGCTGTCGTCACGCACACCACTGCATGCGGGTGTTTTGCGGCGCCGTTCTGGATATATATGGGGCCACGACTTTGAGCACGCACTCAGCCCGATTGACAGGCTTTTGCGGTCACTCATATGGATGCGCACTATGAGTGACCCCGTATCCGGCAAGCGCTGCGCGCGGGCGCCTTGCGGCGCCCTTCTGGATCAGTTGGTCTGGGCCAAACAGATTTCCGCCGGATTCTGTGGTCACATCACGTCGCTACGCGACATGAGTGTCCCCGAATCCCGCAAGAGCCACGCGCGGGCGCCTTGCGGCGCCCTTCTGGATCAGTTGGTCTGGGCCAACTGATCCAGAATTGCGGGATTCTCCAGCGTGCTGGTGTCCTGGGTGATCTGCTCGCCCTTGGCGATGGAGCGCAGCAGGCGGCGCATGATCTTGCCGCTGCGCGTCTTGGGCAGGTTGTCGCCAAAGCGGATGTCCTTGGGCTTGGCAATCGGCCCGATTTCCTTGGCCACCCAGTTGCGCAGCTCGTTGGCGATCTGCTTGGCTTCTTCGCCCGTGGGGCGCGAGCGCTTGAGAACCACGAAAGCGCAGATGGCCTCGCCGGTCACATCATCAGGGCGCCCCACCACGGCGGCTTCGGCCACGAGGTCGGTCTTGGCGACCAGGGCCGATTCGATCTCCATCGTGCCCATGCGGTGGCCCGAGACGTTGAGCACGTCGTCGATGCGGCCGGTGATGCGGAAATACCCCCGGTCTGCACTGCGCACGGCGCCGTCACCCGCCAGGTAGTAGCCCTTGAGTTCTTCAGGGAAGTAGCTCTTCTTGAAGCGTTCCGGATCGTTCCAGATGGTGCGGATCATACTGGGCCAGGGGCGCTTGATGACCAGGATGCCGCCAGCGCCGTTGGGCATGTCCTGCCCGGCCTCATCGACGATGGCGGTCGTGATGCCTGGCAGCGGCAGCGTGCATGAACCAGGCACCAGGGGCGTGGCCCCGGGCAGCGGGGTGATGACGTGACCACCGGTTTCGGTCTGCCAGAAAGTGTCCACGATCGGGCAGCGCTCGCCGCCGACGTTCTTGTAGTACCACATCCAGGCTTCGGGGTTGATGGGCTCGCCCACACTGCCCAGGATGCGCAGACTGGAGAGGTCGGAGCGCGCAGGGTGCACGGCCGCGTCGCCTTCGGCCGCCTTGATGAGCGAACGAATGGCGGTGGGCGCCGTGTAGAAGATGGTGCACTTGTGGCGCTCGATCATCTGCCAGAAGCGGCCGGCATTCGGGTAGGTGGGAATGCCCTCAAAGATTATCTGCGTCGCACCTGCGGCCAGCGGGCCGTAGGCCACGTAGGTGTGGCCGGTGATCCAGCCGATGTCAGCCGTGCACCAGAAGATGTCGCTGGGGCGCAGGTCGAAGGTCCAGTCCATCGTGAGCTTGGCCCACAGCAGGTAGCCGCCCGTGCTGTGCTGCACGCCCTTGGGCTTGCCTGTGGAGCCCGAGGTGTAGAGGATGAACAGCGGATGCTCGGCACCCACGGCCACCGGCGGGCATTCGGTGCTCTGGCCTTCCAGTGCCTGGGCGAAGGTACGGTCGCGGCCTGCCACCATGTTGCAGGGCGTCTTGGTGCGTTCGTACACCAGCACGTTACGGATGGTGTCGCAGCCGCCCATGGCCAGGGCTTCGTCGATGATGGCCTTGAGCGGCAGTTCCTTGCCGCCGCGCAACTGGTAGTTGGCCGTGACCACGGCCACCGCGCCAGCGTCAATGATGCGCTCCTGCACCGCCTTGGCGGAGAAGCCGCCGAACACCACGCTGTGGGTGGCGCCAATGCGGGCACAGGCCTGCATGGCGATCACGCCCTCGATGGTCATGGGCATGTAGATCAGCACACGGTCGCCCTGGCCCACACCGCACGACAGCAGCGCGTTGGCGAACTGGCTCACGCGGCCCAGCAGTTCCTTGTAGGTGATGCGGGTGACGGCGCCGTCGTCGGCCTCGAAGATGATGGCCGTCTTGTTCTCGGTGGGCGTGCCCATGTGCCGGTCCAGGCAGTTGGCCGAGGCATTGAGTTCGCCGTCGGCAAACCACTGGAAGAACGGGGCATTGGATTCGTCGAGCGTCTGGGTGAATGGCTTGTTCCACTGCAGATGCTCACGGGCCAGACGGGCCCAGAAACCTTCGAAGTCTCGGTCTGCCTCGGCGCACAGGGCCTCGTAGCCGGCCATGCCTGAGATGCGGGCCGCCTTGACCACGGCATCGGCAGGCGGGAAGACCCGGTTTTCCACCAGGCTGGATTCGATGGCATTCGATGGCGCGCTCATGTTTTGTCTCCTGAAGGTCGGTAAAGCCCCGACACTTTCAGCGCACGCACTTACATGCCACTGACTGGCACGAATCTTACAGAAGCGACCGGGCACAACCCGCCGGGGTTGCGCCCTGTGGATCAGCGCGCGAGCAGGCGCGCGCGGGCCGCTTCGTACTCGCTGCGCAGCCGTGCCACCAGCTCGGCAGCGCTGGTCACGGCGCGGATGGCACCAATGCCCTGGCCACAGCCCCAGATGTCTTTCCAGGCCTTGCGGTCGGTGCCGAAATTCATCTTGCTCGGGTCGGACACGGGCAGGTTCTCGGGGTCGAGCCCGGCAGCGCGGATGGATGGCGCGAGGTAGTTGCCATGCACGCCGGTGAACAGGTTGCTGTAGATGATGTCGTCGGAAGATCCTTCGACGATGGCCTGTTTGTAGGCCTCGGCGGCACGCGCCTCGTGCGTCGCGATGAAGGCCGAGCCGATGTAGGCGAAGTCGGCGCCCATGGCCTGGGCCGCCAGGATGGCACCACCCGAGGCAATGGAACCGGACAGCGCCAGCGGGCCGTCGAACCACTCACGCACTTCCTGGATCAGCGCAAACGGGCTCTTGACGCCTGCATGCCCCCCCGCACCGGCCGCCACGGCAATCAGGCCGTCAGCGCCCTTCTCCACGGCCTTGTGCGCGAACTTGTTGTTGATGATGTCGTGCAGCACGATGCCGCCCCAGGCGTGCACGGCCTGGTTCACATCCTCGCGCGCGCCCAGGCTGGTGATGACGATCGGCACCTTGTACTTGGCGCAGACCTGCATGTCGTGCTCCAGGCGGTCGTTGCTCTTGTGCACGATCTGGTTGATGGCAAACGGGGCCGAGGGTTGCTCGGGGTGCGCCTTGTCCCAGGCAGCCAGGGTTTCGGTGATTTCCGCGAGCCAGTCGTCCAGCAGCTCGGCCGGACGGGCATTGAGCGCGGGCATGGAACCCACGATGCCTGCCTTGCACTGCTCGATGACCAGCTTGGGGTTGCTGATGATGAACAGGGGCGAGCCGATGACGGGCAGCGAGAGCTTCTGCAGAACCGGGGGCAGCTTGGACATGGTGGCTTTCCGTTGAATCGAAAATATGAGTCAAATCAGCCTCAAGCGCTTTATCAACGGGCGCTATTAGCTATTATTTATATAGCAACCCTACCCCCCTGCGATGCAGGGGGCCAGGGTACGGGCTCAGAACGAGTCCAGCGCAAGCGCTGTCACGCTCTCGGCGCCTTCGACGATGCTGTCGCGCAGGCCCGGCGCCTTGACCAGGATGTGCTCGGCATAGAACTGCGCCGTGGCGATCTTGGCAGGCATGAAAGCCTCATCCTGTCCCTTCTGCAACAGGTCCTGGGCCACCAGCAGCGAGCGGCCCAGTTGCCAGCCAGCCACCAGGTTGCCCGCGAGCATCAGGTAGGGCACGCTGCCCGCGAACACGGCGTTGGGCGAAGCCTTGGCGCCGCCGCAGACGAAGTCCACCACGTCCAGATAGGCCTGGCGCGCGGCCGCCAGGCGCCGGGCCATGGCCAGGGCCGCGGGCGTGCCGCTGGCCTGCAACTCGGCTTCGGTCTTCTCGATCTGCGCGGCGATGGCGCGGGCCGACTGGCCACCGTCGCGCGCCGTCTTGCGGCCCACCAGGTCGTTGGCCTGGATGGCGGTGGTGCCTTCGTAGATGGTCAGAATCTTGGCGTCACGGTAGTACTGCGCTGCGCCCGTTTCCTCGATGAAGCCCATGCCACCGTGCACCTGCACGCCCAGGCTGGTGACCTCCAGGCTCATCTCGGTGCTGTAGCCCTTGACCAGCGGCACCATGAATTCATAGAAGGTGGCGTTGTCCTTGCGCACCTGTGCATCGGGGTGGTGGTGCGCCGCGTCGTAGGCGGCCGCCGCCGTGCTGGCCATGGCGCGGCAGCCTTCGGTGTAGGCGCGCATGGTCATGAGCATGCGCTTGACGTCGGGGTGGTGGATGATGGCGGCGCTGGCGTTGATGCTGCCGTCCACCGGGCGGCTCTGCACGCGGTCCTTGGCGTACTGCACGGCCTTCTGGTAGGCGCGCTCGGCGATGGCAACACCCTGCAGCCCGACGCCGTAGCGTGCGGCGTTCATCATGATGAACATGTATTCAAGGCCACGGTTCTCCTGGCCCACAAGGTAGCCCACGGCGCCGCCGTGGTCACCAAACTGCAGCACGGCCGTGGGGCTGGCCTTGATACCCAGCTTGTGCTCGATGCTCACGCAGTGCGCGTCATTGCGCGCGCCCAGCGAGCCATCCTTGTTCACGAGGAACTTGGGCACGACGAACAGGCTGATGCCCTTTACGCCCTCGGGCGCTCCCGCCACGCGGGCCAGCACCAGGTGGACGATGTTCTCGGCCATATCGTGCTCACCCCAGGTGATGAAGATCTTGGTGCCGAAAATTTTGTACGTGCCATCGGGCTGCGGATCGGCCTTGGTGCGCACCAGCGCCAGGTCAGAGCCGGCCTGCGGCTCGGTCAGGTTCATGGTGCCGGTCCATTGGCCGGAGATGAGCTTTTCGAGGTAGATCGCCTTGAGTTCGTCACTGCCGGCCGTCAGCAGCGCCTCGATGGCGCCGTCGGTCAGCAAGGGGCACAGCGCGAAGCTCATGTTGGAGCTGTTGAGCATCTCCATGCAGGCCGCGCCAATGGTCTTGGGCAGGCCCTGGCCGCCAAAATCCTGCGGGTGCTGCAGGCCCTGCCAGCCGCCCTCGGTGAGCTGGCGGAAGGCCTCCTTGAAGCCCGGAGTGGCGGTGACCACGCCGTCCTTCCAGGATGACGGGTTCTTGTCGCCCTCGAAGTTCAGCGGAGCCAGCACGCCCTCGGTGAACTTGGCGCACTCTTCCAGCACGGCCTGCGCGGTATCAAAGCCTGCGTCTTCAAAGCCGGGGATCTGCGCGATCTGTTCGATGTGGGCCAGGTGCTGCATGTTGAACAGCATGTCCTTGACGGGGGCGGTGTAGCTCATGGGGTTCTCCGGGGGATGCAAACGTCAAAAAAAAGGCATCGCAAGCGATGCCTTTTCGCGCACGAAAGTGCTTTACAGGGCCTTGACCAGTTCCGGCACGGCCGTGAACAGGTCCGCCTCCAGGCCGTAGTCGGCCACGCTGAAGATCGGCGCTTCAGGGTCCTTGTTGATCGCCACGATCACCTTGGAGTCCTTCATGCCCGCCAGGTGCTGGATGGCGCCCGAGATGCCCGCTGCGATGTACAGCTGCGGTGCCACGATCTTGCCGGTCTGGCCCACTTGCCAGTCGTTGGGCGCGTAGCCCGCGTCCACCGCTGCGCGGCTGGCACCCAAAGCGGCGCCCAGCTTGTCGGCCAGCGGCGTCATGACTTCGTCGAACTTTTCCTTGCTGCCCAGCGCACGGCCACCGGAGACGATGATCTTGGCGGCGGTCAGCTCGGGGCGGTCACTCTTGGTCACTTCGCGGCCCACGAAGCTGGTCTTGCCGTTGGCAGCGGCAGCAGCCACGGTTTCCACAGCGGCGGCTCCGCCGGTGGCGGCTGCGGCGTCAAAGCCGGTGGTGCGCACGGTGATGACCTTGACGGTGTCGCTGCTTTGCACGGTGGCGATGGCGTTGCCGGCGTAGATCGGGCGCTCGAAGGTGTCGGGGCTGTCGATCTTGCTGATTTCGCTGATCTGCGCCACGTCGAGCTTGGCGGCCACGCGCGGAGCCACGTTCTTGCCACCGGCGGTGGCGGGGAACAGGATGTGGCTGTAGTTGCCGGCGATCTGGAGCACCTGGGCGGCGACGTTTTCGGCCAGGCCTTGTTCCAGGGCTGCGCCGTCGGCGTGGATCACCTTGGCAACGCCAGCAATCTGGGCGGCGGCTGCAGCGGCAGCGCCAGCGTTGTGGCCGGCGACGAGCACGTGCACGTCACCACCGCACTGGGCGGCTGCGGTGACGGTGTTGAGGGTGGCGCCCTTGAGGCTGGCGTTGTCGTGTTCTGCGATGACGAGTGCGGTCATGTTCGTTTCCTTTGCCTGTGGCCTCAGATGACCTTGGCTTCGTTCTTGAGCTTGTCGACCAGGGTGGCAACGTCGGCCACCTTGATGCCGGCGCCGCGCTTGGCGGGCTCTGCCACCTTGATCGTCTTGAGGCGCGGGGCCACGTCAACGCCGAGGTCTTCGGGCTTGACGGTGTCGAGCTGCTTTTTCTTGGCCTTCATGATGTTGGGCAGCGTGACGTAGCGCGGCTCGTTCAGGCGCAGGTCGGTGGTGATGACTGCGGGCATCGAGAGCTGCAGGGTTTCCAGGCCGCCGTCCACTTCACGGGTGACGTTGACTTTGTCACCGGCCACTTCGACCTTGGAGGCGAAGGTGGCCTGGGGCAGGTCTGCCAGGGCGGCGAGCATCTGGCCGGTCTGGTTGGCGTCGTCGTCGATGGCTTGTTTGCCCAGGATGATGAGGCCGGGTTGTTCTT
>MESL01000045.1 GCA_001770955.1 Burkholderiales bacterium RIFCSPLOWO2_12_FULL_65_40
CGTGCTGCCCAGCTCCTCCATCGACGCTGCTGTCTCTTCCAGCGCACTGGCCTGTTGCTCCGTGCGGGCCGACAGGTCGTTGTTGCCCTGGGCAATCTCTGCGCTCGCCGTGGACACACCCTCGGCGTTGGTGCGCACGCCCAGAACCACGCGGGCCAGGTTGTCACGCATGTCGCCCAACGCACGCAGCAACTGGCCCATCTCGTCCCGGCCCCCCGCAGGGATGTGAACGGCCAGATTGCCCTCCGAAATGGCCCGTGCAGCCACCATGGCCCCCTGCGCAGGCCGGGCCACGGCGCGTGCGATTGCCACCCCCAGAAAAACGGCGAGCACCACGCAGGCCAGCAATGTGGCCATCACCCACAGGCGCGCCTGGGCAAAGACATCACCCGCACTCTCGCTGGCGCGGCGCGCGGCATCGGCATTGAGTTTTTGCAGCTCTCCCAGGGTTTCGGCCGTGGCCACGAAGGCGGTTTCGGAGTCACCTGTGTAGAGCTGGCCCAGCGTGCTGCCCGTCAGCTCCATAGTTTCGGAACTGCTGAAATCCACCCCCTTGGCAATTTCAATCAAGTTGGCCTGTTGCTGGAGGTAGCTGCCCTTGCGCTGTAGATAGGTCTGAAAAACCTTGCGCTCATCGGCGCTGGTCAGCAACGTTTCGTAGCGGGCCTCGACGCTGGCAATGTCTTTGGTGCGTGCTGCCACTTGGTCTACGAAGGCCGTCACCTCCGCTGCGCTGTTGGCCGTGATCATCCCGGCTTCGGAGCGCCGCATACGGTTGAGCAGCACGCGCAGTTCGCCCGTCTGCGAGACGATGGGCAGAACACGGGATGCCATCTCATCGGCCGTACTGTGGATGCGTGACATCTGCACCAGCGCAACCGCCCCCAGCAACGCCGTAAACAGCACCAGAATGCAAAACCCCAGCCCGAGCTTGACGCCAATGCGCAGATCGGAAATTTTCATGACCCTCCCCCTTCACCGTACCGCTTCAAAGAATGCGGCCCAGTCTAGCGACGCCCTCCCGGAGAGCGCTGCGGGTTATCCATAAAAAAAGCATGCCCACGTCGCGGTGGGCATGCTTTGGGGTGGGGTTGTCAGGGCGCTGTCAACCTGGGAACGCCCAGGACTTCAGCCCAGGGACTTCTGGTAGCTGGCCAGACCTTCCATGATTTCCTGGTGGGCGGCCTCGACGCCTTCCCAGCCCAGCACCTTGACCCACTTGCCTTCTTCCAGGTCCTTGTAGTGCTCGAAGAAGTGGCTGATGGCCTTCAGGCGCATGGGGTTCACGTCCGCCACGGTCTTCCAGGGCTCGTACATCTTGAGGATCTTGGTGGTGGGAACAGCCAGCACCTTGCCATCGATGCCTGCCTCGTCTTCCATCTTCAGGATGCCCAGGGCACGGCAGGGCACCACCACGCCGGGGTGCAGCGGGTACGGGGTGATCACCAGCACATCCACCGGGTCGCCATCACCCGACAGGGTGCGCGGCACATAGCCGTAGTTGCACGGGTAGTACATGGCCGTGGTCAGGAAACGGTCCACGAAGACGGCGCCCGACTCCTTGTCCACTTCGTACTTGATGGGATCGGATTCGGCCGGAATCTCGATGACCACGTTGAAGGTTTCGGGAAGGTTCTTGCCGGGGGTGACGCTGTTGAGAGACATGTTGTCGTTCGCGTTGTTGATGGTGGTTAAGGATTTACGTCAGGATTAACCCTCATTTTACCGGTCGCCCCCTTTCTCGACGCTTGCATGTCATTTTTTCGGGGTAAATTGCCCGAGTTGGCCAATCGTCTTCAGGCATGGAGCACGAGGAAGCAACGCAGCGGAGACACTCCCGTGCGTTGTGTCTCCTCCCGTGCGAAACAACACCCTGGAGAAAAAGAATGGCTGGAAATACAGCGCTGACTTCCCCTCTCATATTGGCCCTGGTTTGCGGGCTGATTGCAGTGGCCTACGGCATCTGGGCCCGTGGCTGGATTCTTTCAAAAGACCCGGGCAACGCCCGCATGCAGGAAATCGCCGCCGCCATCCAGGCGGGGGCCGCCGCCTATCTGGCGCGGCAGTACAAGACCATTGCCATCGTGGGCGTGGTGCTGGCGGTGCTGATCGGCGTCTTCCTGGACGGCAAGACTGCCATCGGTTTTGTCATTGGTGCCGTGCTCTCGGGCGCCTGCGGCTTCATCGGCATGAACGTCTCGGTGCGCGCCAACGTGCGCACCGCCCAGGCCGCCACGCAAGGCATTGGCCCGGCACTGGACGTGGCCTTCCGGGGTGGCGCCATCACCGGCATGCTGGTGGTGGGCCTGGGCCTGCTGGGCGTGGCCGGTTTCTACTGGTTCCTGGTGGGCAGCAACCCGGTGGCCGACAAAACCCTGGCCGGTCTACTCAACCCTTTGATCGGCTTCGCCTTCGGCTCATCGCTGATCTCCATCTTCGCTCGTCTGGGCGGCGGCATCTTCACCAAGGGTGCCGACGTGGGCGCCGACCTGGTGGGCAAGGTCGAGGCCGGCATCCCTGAAGACGACCCGCGCAACCCCGCCGTGATTGCCGACAACGTGGGCGACAACGTGGGCGACTGCGCCGGCATGGCGGCCGACCTGTTCGAGACCTACGCCGTCACGCTGATTGCAACCATGGTGCTGGGCGCCCTGCTGGTGGCGGCCGCACCGGTCAACGCGGTGCTGTACCCGCTGGCGCTGGGCGCGGTGTCCATCGTGGCATCGATCATCGGCTGCTTCTTCGTCAAGGCCTCGCCCGGCATGAAGAACGTGATGCCCGCGCTCTACAAGGGCCTGGCCATTGCGGGCGTGCTCTCGCTGATCGCGTTTTACTTCGTCACCGCCTGGATCATTCCCGACAACGCGCTGGGCGGCACGGGCGCGCAGATGCGTCTGTTTGGGGCCTGCGCCACGGGCCTCGTCCTCACGGCGGCGCTGGTCTGGATCACCGAGTTCTATACCGGCACGCAGTATTCGCCCGTGCAGCACATCGCCCAGGCCTCCACCACAGGCCATGGCACCAACATCATCGCGGGCCTGGGTGTCTCCATGCGTTCCACCGCCTGGCCGGTGATTTTTGTCTGCATCGCCATCCTGGCGGCCTATCAGCTCGGGGGCCTGTACGGCATCGCCGTGGCAGCCACCTCCATGCTGAGCATGGCCGGCATCGTGGTCGCACTGGACGCCTACGGGCCCATTACAGACAACGCTGGCGGCATCGCCGAAATGGCCGAGATGCCCAGCAGTGTGCGCGACATCACCGACCCGCTGGACGCCGTGGGCAACACCACCAAGGCCGTGACCAAGGGCTACGCCATCGGCTCGGCCGGTCTGGCCGCGCTGGTGCTGTTTGCCGACTACACGCACAAGCTCGAGAGCTACGGCCGCGCCATCACCTTCGACCTGTCCGACCCCATGGTCATCGTCGGCCTGTTCATCGGCGGCCTGATTCCCTACCTGTTCGGCGCCATGGCCATGGAGGCCGTGGGCCGTGCCGCCGGTGCCGTGGTGGTGGAAGTGCGCCGCCAGTTCCGCGACATTCCCGGCATCATGGACGGCACCGGCAAGCCCGAGTACGGCAAGGCCGTGGACATGCTCACCACCGCCGCCATCAAGGAAATGGTCATCCCCAGCCTGCTGCCCGTGGTGGTGCCGATCGTGGTGGGCCTGGCCCTGGGCCCCAAAGCACTGGGCGGCCTGCTGATGGGCACCATCGTGACCGGCCTGTTCGTGGCGATTTCCATGTGCACCGGCGGTGGCGCCTGGGACAACGCCAAGAAGTACATCGAAGACGGCCACCATGGCGGCAAGGGCAGCGAGGCGCACAAGGCCGCCGTCACGGGCGACACCGTGGGCGACCCTTACAAGGACACCGCCGGCCCGGCCGTGAACCCGCTGATCAAGATCATCAACATCGTGGCCCTGCTCATCGTGCCGCTGGTGGTGAAGTTCCACGGGGGCTGAACGCCGAGCAATGGCCTCCGACAATGGCGGCCGACGAAAGGGGGCATTGCGCCCCCTTTCTTGCTTCGGGCGCCACAATGCCCACGCTGGTCGATCTGCCTTGCCCCGTTTGTATCGATACCCCATAAGGATGCACCCTTGAATTCCGCTGCACCGCCTGCCACCGGAGTCCATGCCGCGCTGTACCAGCGCGTCATCCAGGACGCACTGGCGCATTCCGGCCACCTGATGGAACGCGTCGTCGAATCCACCCGCCAGTCCCTGCAGGCCCGCGAAGACCTCGCGCGCACCCCGGGCGAGCGCCACAGCGTGATGGATGCCCGCCAGCACCTCACCCGGCTGACATTCGTGCTGTGCGATCGCTTTCCCGCCGCGCTGCAGCAGGCGCTGGCCGAAGGGGCCGTGCAGAAGCAGAAAAGCACACGCTCGCTGTTCGCGGTGCATTTCGACGAACTGGAGCTGATGGACGAGTCGCAGATCAACGACAGCGTCGAACGTGCCCGCGCCGGGCAGGTGGTGGCCGAGGCGGTGCAGACCCCTCTGGCCGATCTCAATGCGCTCCTGAGCGCAGCCCAGGGCCAGGCCACCGTCAGCACCGATCACAACCCCCTGCACCCCCAGCTATTCCTGCAGGCTCTGCAGGCCGTGGTGGGGCAGATGCAGGTTTCCGAGACGGTGCGGCGCGACTGGATGTGGCACCTGGCCCAGGCCCTGGGCCATGAGCTGCGGGTGCTGTACCTCGAACTGATCGACCGGCTGCAGGACGGCGGCGTCCAGCCCGCCGGATACGCCGTGCGCCAGGCCGGCGGCGACTATGTCTACATGAAGCCCACGGGTCCGCACGGCCATGCCCCCGGTTTCGGGCCGGAGACTGCAGCCGGGCCCATCGAGGACGCATCGGCATCCGCATCCCCGGGCCCACAGGCCGCCACTGTCGCCCACGACGAATCCCTGCTGACGCTGGACCGGCTGCGCCGCCTGCTGGCGGGTGAACTGTCCGACGCCCCTTCGCCGATGCCCGAAGAATCGTTTGCCGAACGGTTTTCACGCGAATTTGAAGGCCCGGACTCTCTGGCGGATACGCCACCGCCGGATTTCGACATCACGGTTCCGGCGGCATTCGAGGCCCTGCAGGAAATGAACCAGGTGAGCCACATGGTGCAGCGCCTGGGAGCCCAGCGCCAGCCCGGCGCGCCGGATGCGACGCCCAACCCGGGCAGCGCCGGGCGCGATGCCATGCGCAGCAGCGCCACCGGGCTCGGTCAGGCCCTGAGCCTGGAAGTGGTGGCCCTGATGGTGGACAACATTGCGCACGATGGACGCCTGCTCTGGCCCGTGCAGCAACTGGTGAAGGAACTGGAACCCGCACTGCTGCAGCTGGCCCTGGCCGACCCCCGCTTTTTCAGTGACAAGGAGCACCCCGCACGCCGCCTGCTCCAAGAAATGACCGACCGCAGCCTGGCCTTTGACAGCCTGGAATCCCATGGATTCGAGAGCTTCATGCAGCCGCTGATCGACGTCGCCCGGCCTCTGGCCAACGCCCACATCGACAGCAAAGAGCCCTTTGAACATGCGCTGGAGCAACTGCTCGCCACCTGGGCAGAACGCGAACAGCAGCGCGCACGCGAGCGCCTGCAGGCCATCGAAACCCTGCGCCGCGCCGAACAGCGCAACCTGCTGGCCGCCAAAATGGTGCGCGACCTCTGGCTGCTTCCCCAGATCGACCATGTTCCGAAAGAAATTCACCGCTTTCTGGAAGGCCCCTGGGCGCAGGTGATGGCCCAGGCGCGCCTGACCGACGACAGTGGCAGCAACGACCCGGGGCGCTACCGCGAACTGGTGGACGCGCTGCTCTGGAGTGCCCAACCCGAACAGACACGCATCAACGTGGGCCGCCTGGCGCGCCTGGTGCCCAAGCTGCTGAGCAAACTGCGCGAGGGGCTGGCCACCATCGACTACCCGGCCACCAAGACCGCTGCTTTTTTCGACCTGCTGATGAAGCTGCACCAGCAAGCCTTCCGGCCCGCACCTGCCTCGGCACGGCCTTCAGCCCCACCACCGCCCAGCCCCCCCCGCAACGCACCCGCACGGGACGCCGAGGAACCCTGGATCGCCCCTTCCGAAGCGCAGCAGTCCGGGTTCATGGATGTCGGCGCGGAGCCCGGACCGGGTGAGCCCCAGGCAACCACTGCCGAGGCCTCCGGCGACAGCTTCGCCCCGGCCGGCGCACAGGCCACCGGCGAGGCGCGGTCTGCCGACCTGCAGGGCATGACCATCGGCACCTGGGTGGATCTGCTGGTGTCCGGAAAGTGGGAGCGCACCCAGCTGTCCTGGATCGGTCCCCATGGCACCCTGTTCCTCTTCACCAGCGCCTATGGCCGCACCCAGTCCATGACGAAACGGCTGCTTGACAAGCTGGTGGCGCAAGGCTCGATGCGCGTGATTTCGCAGCAGACGGTGGTGGAAGGCGCCCTGGACGCGGTGGCCGAGGCCGCCCTGCGCAACAGCGTCGATATCAGGCTGTGAGCTTTGCTGCGTCCACCAGGACACAGCTGAGCCCGGTTCGGCGGCATTGGTCCTGCTCGCGCCAATAGTCACCATGGCCCAGGCACCCCGTCTGGCAGATCACCAGATCGGCCGCCACGGCTGCGGTGTCTCGCTCACCGGCCAGTCGTGCCACCAGGCGCGCATGGTCCTCGCGTGCCAGCGCCAGCGCCGTCTCACGCACGATGACCGCCGCCCGCAGCCGCATGGCCTGGGCCTGCAGGCGGTCGATTTCAGCCCGCTGCTGGGCCAGCATGCGGCTGCAGCGCTCCTGCACCGCTGCGTACTCGCGGCACAGGGCACTGTGCTCGGCGGGTATGGGGTCGGCAAGAGGGCAAAAGCTGGGCATAGGCATGGACAAAGACGGATCAAGAATTTTGAGACAGTATAAATGAGAATAACTCTTATTTAAAATTTCCCAAATCCCGCCAAACTGCCTTCGCTGCACACTCCGTTTCTATGCAAATCAGCCATGAAGGCACACCGAAACTATTCAAAAGGTATAGCTGCTAGCGCTTTTACAGCAAGCGCTGGAGGCCTAAATCGCTTGAACTTTTCAACCCCTCACGGGTGCGGCCGAAGCACCATGCGGTCGCGCTGCATCTGCACATCAAAGTGCTGCAGAAAGTTTTGCCCCAGCAGCGCGTCACCCACCGCATCGCCGGTGTAACCCGTGCCCACGCGCAGACCCGAGACCACAAACGACCCCACCACGACCGATTGCGCCGCCACAGTGCGCCCCTGGCGCACACCATTGGCAGTGCGAAACTGCGTCGTCTCGCCACCCGTCAGGCCCGCACGCTGCGCCAGCGCATCGGTCACGGCGATCAGGCTGGCGCCGGTGTCCACCATGAACACCACCGGCTGGCCGTTGATGCTGCCCGGCACGCGAAAGTGGCCGTCATTGCCGCGCGCAATGATCAGCGCGCCATCGGCCGCCACCACCGCTGCACGCGGCTGGCGAACACGATCCATCACCACATACAGCACGGCCATCACGGCCAGCCAGAACGCCAGGATGCCCAGCGTGCCCCAGCGCATGAGCGAGGCCGGGTTGCGCGACTTCAACTGTTGATCTGGGCCCACAGCTTGTCCAATCGCTTGGTGCTTACGGGCTGCGGCGTGCGCAGCTCCTGTGCGAAGAAGCTCACGCGCAGTTCCTCCAGAAGCCAGCGCAGCTCCTGCATGCGCGCGTCCACCTGGCCCTTGCGTTCGGCCACGAGGCGCCAGTAGCGCTGTTCCTGCGGACGCAGCTCGGCCAATTTTGTAGCGTCGCGCACCGGGTCAGCCCGGTATTTGTCCAGGCGCAGCACGATGGCCTTGAGGTAGCGCGCAAAGTGCGCCAGCTGTGGCCAGGGCGCCGCCGCCAGAAAGTTCTTGGGCACCAGGCGCTGCAGTTGCTGCTGCGCATCCTGCGCGGCCTCGGGCGCGCCCTTGGTGTCCTTGATCTTGCGCGCCGCAGCGGCGTATTCCTGCAGGATGGTGAGCGCCAGTCGCGCCACCTCGTTGGCGATCAGCGTCAGGCGGCCGCGCCCTTCCTGCACACGGCGCTCGAAATCGGGGGCGTTGGTAGGCAGCGGGTCGAGCAGGAAGGCGCGGTCCATGGCCACGTCCAGAATTTGCTGGCGCAATTCTTCCTGCGTGCCCAGCGGCATGTACGCCACGGCCATTTTTTGCAGGTCGGGGATGTTCTTTTCGAGGTATTTGAGCGCGTCCTTGATCTGCAGCGCGCACAGGCGGCGCAGGCCGGCGCGGTGCTTGGCCGCCGCCACCTCGGGCTCGTCGAACACCTCGATGCTGACGGCATCGCCTGCGTCGATGAGCGCCGGGAAACCAATCAGCGTCTGCCCGCCCTTGCCGATCTCCATCAGCTCGGGCAGTTCGCCAAAGGTCCAGGCGATGTAGCGCGCTTCGGCCTGCGCGGCAGGCGCGGGCTTCGCTCTCTTTTCAGGAGCTGCTTGCGCTTTATCTACGGAATTTTCAGATTGTTTTATATCTGAATTTGTTTTGGATAAAGCGCCAGGCGCTATCTTTAATGAAGCAAGTGCCTGGAAGGCCCCACGCGCCTTGGCCCCGAGTTCGGCCTTGAGCGCGCCCAGGTTGCGCCCCTGGCCGAGCTGGCGGCCGTGCTCGTCCACCACGCGGAAGTTCATGAATAAATGCGGCGGCACCATGTCGAGCTTGAAGTCGGCGCGCTTCACGTCGAGCGAGGTCTCGTCGCGCACCTGCTTGAGCAGCGCGTCCACCAGCCCGGTGTGGCCCACGCGGTCGGGCGTGCCCAGCAAAGCCGCCAGGCGCGTGGCGCTCTCGGGCAGAGGCACGAAGCGGCTGCGCGGGCGCTGCGGCAGGCTTTTGAGCAGGGCCTGGATCTTGTCCTTGAGCATGCCGGGCACCAGCCACTCGCAGCGCTCCTCCTGCACCTGGTTGAGCACGAACAGCGGAATGGTGACGGTGATGCCGTCGCGCGGGTCGCCGGGCTCGTGCAGGTAGCTGGCTTGGCAGTCCACGCCGCCCAGCCGCACCATTTTGGGAAAGGCGCTGGTGGTGATGCCCGCCGCCTCGTGGCGCATGAGCTCGTCGCGCGTGAGCTTGAGCAGGTCGGGGCGTGCCTTGCTCTCGGCGCGGTACCAGTTCTCGAAGTTGCGGCCGTTGCATACGTCCTGCGGCACCTGCTGGTCGTAGAAGGCGAAGATCAGTTCTTCGTCCACCAGCACGTCCTGGCGGCGCGACTTGTGCTCCAGTTCCTGCACCTTGGCAATCAGCTTCTCGTTGGCGGCCAGGAAGGGCAGGCGCTTCTCCCAGTCCTGCGGCGCCTCGCCCGCCACCAGCGCCTCGCGGATGAACAGCTCGCGCGCGGCGTGCGGGTCCACCTTTTCGTAGCCCACGCGGCGCCCGCTGTAGACCACCAGGCCGTAGAGCGTGGCGCGCTCGAAGGCCACCACCTCGGCGGCCTTTTTCTCCCAGTGCGGGTCGAGCACCTGTTTTTTGAGCAGGTGCGCGCCCACCTCTTCCAGCCATTGCGGCTCGATGGCGGCGATGCCCCGGCCGAACAGGCGCGTGGTTTCCACCAGTTCGGCGCAGACGATCCAGCGCCCCGGCTTCTTGCGCAGGTGCGCGCCCGGATGGCGGTGGAACTTGATGCCGCGCGCGCCCAGGTACGCATCGTCTTCTTCGGGCTTGAAGCCGATATTGCCCAGCAGGCCGGCCAGCATCGACAGGTGCAGCTGCTCGTAGCCCGCCGGGTTGGCGTTGATGGCCCAGCCATGCTCGGCCACCACGGTGAGCAGCTGGCTGTGCACGTCGCGCCACTCGCGCACGCGGCGCACGTTGATGAAATTCTGGCGCAGCAGCTGCTCGTACTGGCGGTTGCTGAGCTTGTGCGTGGGAACCACGGCCGCAGGCACAACTGCGGGTGCGGCAGCGGCCTTGCGCTGCGCCACCGGCAACACGGCCTGCGAGGGGCCGCGTGCGCGCGCCTGGGCCTGCTGCACGCGCGCCGAAGGCAACTGGGGGGCGCCGCCACGCGCCTCCTGCAGCCACTGCCAGAGCTTGAGGTAGCCGCTGAATTCGCTCTTGTCGTCGTCGAACTTGGCATGCTGCTGGTCGGCCTGCTGCTGCGCGTCCATGGGGCGGTCGCGCACGTCCTGCAGGCTCAGGGCGCTGGCGATGACCAGCACCTCGTGCAAGGCACCGCGCGTGCGCGCTTCGAGGATCATGCGGCCCACGCGCGGGTCCAGCGGCAGTTTCGAGAGTTCGCGCCCCAAGGGCGTCAGCTCGTTGTTCTCATGAACCGCGCCCAGTTCAACGAGCAACTGGTAGCCGTCGGCAATCGCCCGGCCCGAGGGCGCGTCGATGAACGGAAAGTCTTCGACCACGCCCAGGTGCAGCGACTTCATGCGCAGGATCACGCCCGCCAGCGAACTGCGCAGAATTTCGGGGTCGGTGAAGCGCGGGCGGCCCATGAAATCTTTCTCGTCATACAGCCGGATGCAGATGCCGTTGGCCACGCGGCCGCAGCGCCCGGCACGCTGGTTGGCCGCCGCCTGGCTGATGGGCTCGACCAGCAACTGCTCCACCTTGCTACGCAAACTGTAGCGCTTGACGCGCGCTGTGCCTGCGTCAATGACGTAACGGATGCCCGGAACGGTGAGCGAGGTTTCGGCCACGTTGGTGGCCAGAATGATGCGGCGGCCGGTATGGCCGTCGAAAATGCGGTCCTGCTCGGCTTGGCTCAGGCGCGCGAACAGCGGCAGCACCTCGGCGTTGCGCGTGATCACGTTGTGCGCCAGGTGCTTGCGCAGGTGGTCGGCAGCCTCGCGGATCTCTCGCTCGCCGGGCAGGAAGACCAGGATGTCACCGCCCACGTTGCCCTGCCACAGTTCGTCCACGCCATCGGCAATGGCCTCGTTCAGCCCGTAGTCACGGCTTTCCTCGAACGGCCGCCAGCGCTGCTCCACCGGAAAGGTACGCCCCGACACCTGAATGATCGGCGCCGGAATCAGTTCGCCCCCACGCTCCCCCACTGCGTGTGGGTCGCTGCCCCCCGAGGGGGCCGCGCCCGGCTTGGGGCGGCCCGGCGCCGGGCGGGCGCTTGCAAAATGTTTGGCAAAGCGGTCCGCATCGATGGTGGCCGAAGTGACGACCACCTTCAGGTCGGGCCGGCGCGGCAGGATCTGCCGGATGTAGCCCAGCAGAAAGTCGATGTTCAGGCTGCGTTCGTGCGCCTCGTCGATGATGATCGTGTCGTAGGCCTTGAGCAGCGGGTCGGTCTGCGTCTCGGCCAACAGAATGCCGTCGGTCATGAGCTTGACCGAAGCGTCGCGGCTCAGGCGGTCCTGGAAGCGCACTTTGTAGCCCACCACCTCGCCCAGCGTGGTTTTCAGCTCCTCGGCGATGCGCTTGGCCACGCTGCTGGCGGCAATGCGGCGAGGCTGCGTGTGGCCAATCAGCTGGCCCTTCTGGCCTGCGGGGGCATTGCACTTTCCGCGCCCCAGCGCCAGCGCGATCTTGGGCAGCTGCGTGGTCTTGCCCGAACCGGTTTCGCCGCAGACGATGATGACCTGGTGCTGGCGCAGCGCCGCCATGATCTCGTCGCGCCGGCCCGACACCGGCAAGGATTCGGGAAACTCCAGGGTCAAGGGACGGGACGGCTCGGACGGACGCGGATCGGAAAAAGACATAGGCCTGCATTATCGGCAGGCGCGACGGCCCTGACCGGCCAGGTGCTGGGATACCGGACACAGGGAGCACCGCTTGCACTGCGTGCTGGACAACAGAGCACTTGGTAGCTACCATTGGTGACCATCAACGAGAAAGCCCACCATGGACACCGCACGCCTCTTCCAATCCGGCCGCAGCCAAGCCGTTCGGCTACCCAAAGAGTACCGTTTTGCGGGTACCGAGGTGGTGGTGCAGCACTTTGGCAACGGCGTGCTGCTGCTGCCCGCAGACGACCCCTGGCAAACGCTGCAAGCCGGGCTGGCCGCTTTTGAGCCCGGATTTGTATTGACGCGCCAGCAGCCTGACGCGCAGGAACGTGCCGAGATCAGTCCATGATCCTGCTCGATACCAACATCTGCATCTACATCATCAACGCCAAGCCCCCGGAGGTTCTGGCGCGATTTCAGCAATACCGCATGGGTGATATCGGCTTGTGCAGCGTGGTGGCTGCAGAGCTTGCCTTTGGTGTAGCCAAAAGCGGTTCGGCACGCAACCGCCACGCGCTGGAGATGTTTCTGGCCCCGCTCACTGTTCTGCCCTTCGACACCGCCGCCGTGTGGGCCTACGGCGACCTGCGCGCAGACCTGGAGCGGCGTGGCACCCCCATTGGTTCGCTGGACACCATGATTGCCGCGCACGCGCTGAGCCAGCAGGCCCTGCTCGTCACCAACAACACCCGCGAATTTGCCAAGGTGCCCGGCCTGCAACTGGACAACTGGGCCACAGCCGCCTGACCCTCAGGCGCGCCGCACCCACCGGAAAACCTGGTGATTGGCCAGCGCCACGCCCCAGCAGACCAGGGCCGTCCACAGGGTGTGACTCGGAAAATGCGCGCCGCGCAGGGTCTGCGTCAGGCCCAGGGCCAGCCCGCCCCACAGCACGGCCAGAAGCCATTGGCGCCCCATGCGCCGCTCCTCGCCCACCACCGAGGTCAACCAGGGCAGCGCCAGCGCCACAAAGGCCAGCGCGGCCGACGCATGCCCTCCGGGGAAGCACTGCCCGGGCCCGCCATCGAGCGTGCCCCAGTTCCAGTGCGACACGTGGCGCGCCACGCCGCCAAAATCCTGCAGATCCCACGGGCAACTGGTCATGCTCAGACGCTTCATCCAGCGCACCGCCAGCAAGCCCAGCGTCACCCCCACGGCCGCTTCCACTCGAAAAATGCGCGAAAGTCTGCGAAACGGCCCCACCGGGCGCCAGACCATCACCAGCACACCGATGTACACCACTGTGGCCAGGTGGCGTGCCGCATCGTGCATGACCTTCTCCAGCCACCACTGGTGGCGCAGGGGAAAGCCGCTGCTGTCCGCCAATTGCTGCATGACCCACCCATCGAGCCCCGTCAGATCCCAGAACAGAGGAATCATGAACAACACCGGTGTGGCAAGCCACAGGCGTGCGGCAGGGGAAAGATCGGCCAGGAAACGCGTGCTGACAGAGGTCTGTGACATGCCTGCCATTGGAACAAGCGCGCTTTAACGCAGGCTTAACCGCACAATCGGGCCACTGCAGAGACAATCATGCCCGGCGGCAGGTCGAAGAAGGAAACACATGCGGATTCTGATTGTCGAGGACGACACGGGCATTGCGGGCGGCCTGGAGGCCACGCTGCGCTCCGTCGGCTATGCCGTGGATGTCTGCGGCACGCTGGCCGATGCGGCAGCCGCCCTGCGGGTGGAAGCCTTCGACCTGGTGCTGCTCGACCTGGGCCTGCCCGACGGCGACGGCATCGACTGGCTGCGCCGCCTGCGCCAGGAAGGCCGCACGCTCCCCGTGATCATCATGACCGCCCGCGACGCCCTGCCCGACCGCGTGGCCGGCCTGGACCAGGGGGCGGACGACTATCTCGTCAAACCCTTTGCCCCCGAAGAGCTGCTCGCCCGCATGCGCGTGGCGCTGCGCCGCAGCGAAGGGCGCGCCTCGCCGCTGCTGCACCACGGCGACCTGGAAGTGGACCCTGCCGCGCACACGGTGCGCAAGGCGGGCACCCTGGTACCCCTGCGCGCCAAGGAATTCGCGCTGCTGCTGGCCCTGCTGCGTGCCAGCGGCCAGGTGCTCAGCCGCCAGCGCCTGGAAGAAGCCTTGTACGGCTTTGACGACGCCCTGGAAAGCAACGCCCTGGAAGTGCACATCCACCACCTGCGCCGCAAACTGGGCAGCGAGCTGCTGCAGACGGTGCGCGGCGTGGGCTACTTCGTACCGCGTCCCGAGACAGGGCAGGCCGGTGCGGGGGCCACCCATTCGGGTCCACCGTGAGCGCCCTCACCCCTCCCGCCGGGCCACAGCGCCTTCTCAGGCGCTATCTCTGGACCTGGACCCTGCTCACCCTGGCGTCTATCTGGCTCACCCTGGCCGGCGTCGCGTACTACACCGGCCTGCATGAGGCGGACGAAATCACCGACGGAAAGCTCGTATCCACCGCTGAACTGCTGCTGCGCCCGGGCATGGGCCTGGGCGCCCACGACCAGCCCCTGTCGCTCCCTGCGGGCAGAAGCCCCCACGCGACGGGCTATGCGCCCGAACTGCGCATCGTGGCCTGGCAGGATGACCGCGTCGTGTGGGACTCACACGGCATGGCAGCGCTTTTGCCCGACCCGCTGGCACCAGGCCACCAGACCCTCACCCCCGACCCCACGCGCCCCGCCCACACCTGGCGCGCCTTTGTGGCCGATGCTGCGCCGGCCAGCGGCCCGGCCCGGCGCGTTGCGGTGCTGATCGAGATGGGCTGGCGCCAGACGCTCGGACGGGACATTGCCGAGCACATCATTCGCCCCGCGCTGGTGCTCTTGCCGCTGGTCGCGCTGTTGCTGGCATGGAGCATTCGCCGGGGCGTGCGGCCTGTCGAGCGCCTGTCGGAAAAAATCCTGGCCCTCGATCTCGACACGGGGCAGACGCTGCCCCCCAAGCAGCCCTTCAAAGAACTGTCCAGCACGGTGCACGCCATCAACACGCTGGTGCAGCGCCTGCAGGCGCAGCTCCAGCGCGAGCGCCGCTTCACCTCGGATGTGGCGCACGAGTTGCGCACCCCGCTCACCGCCATGCTCCTGCAATCCCGCCTGGCACGCGCCTGCGACAACCCTGCAGAGCGATCACAGGCCCTGGCGGCCGTTGAACAGGGCGCCCTGCGCGCCGGGCACATCCTGGGGCAGTTGCTCGACCTGGCCCGGGCCCAGAGCCTGGACAACCTGGCCCTGGAGCCCGTGGACCTGTGCGCCCTGGCGCAGCAGGAGCTGGCCTCCCATGCTCCGATCGCCTACGAGCGGGGGCAGGAACTGGCACTGCAAGCCCCGACCGACCCCGTGTGCGTACCGGGCCACAGAACCATCCTCGAACTGGCACTGCGCAACCTGATTGACAACGCCCTGCGGCACACACCCACCGGCACGCTGGTCGAGGTGTGCATCGGGCACACCCCCGCAGGCCATGCCATGCTGTCCGTCAGCGACAACGGCGCACGCGAGGGCGCCCAACCCAGCGACAACCCGGGCATGGGGGTGGGCCTGACGCTGGTGCAGCGCATTGCCGACGCCCAGGGCGTTGCCCTGGAGCACACCACCGGCAGCCCGTCAACACCCCACCGCTGGACCCTGACCTGGCCACACCCGACCGCCCGGCCAACCTTAAATCGTTAATGCTGCGATAAGGCGGGCATCCAAGAATCGTGCAACCCAAAGCACCGATTCCTGGTACATGACCCCCTCCTCCCTGCGCCAGCCCGCCTGGCACCCCACTGCCCTGCTGCTGATTCTGGCCACTTGGCTGGCCACCATCGGCAACTTTCCGCTCTGGACGGCTCTCTGGAAGCTGCCCGAGACGCACGGCCTGAAGGCGATCGCAACCCTTGGCATCCTGGTGCTGGTGATTCTGGCGGCCACGCTGCTGCTGCTGAGCCTGCTGGTCTGGCCGCGCTGGCGCAAGCCCGCGGGCCTGCTGCTGCTGGCCGTGACGGCATCGAGCAGCTATTTCATGGCCAGCTACGGCATCGTGATCGACCCGACCATGGTGACCAATGTGGTCCAGACGGACGCAGGCGAGGCGCTCGATCTGCTGTCCTGGCCGCTGCTGGTCACCCTGGCGCTCGGTGTGGTGCTGCCGGGCATCTGGTGGTGGCGCCAGCCTGTGCGCCCAGTGGGCAAAGTCCGGTTGATGGCGCACCAGCTCGGCGCCGCCCTGCTGGGCCTGCTGGTGGCGGTGGCACTGCTATGGACGTCGTTCCAGGACGTGGCCTCGCTCATGCGCAACCACAAGCAGCTGCGCTACATGATCAACCCGTTCAACTCGGTGTACGCCGTGGGCCGGGTCGCGGTGGGCCGCACCGCGCAGGCCCAGAAGCCCCTGCAACCTCTGGGCACGGACGCGCAAGCTGCTGCCACCGCCACCGACCCCGAGAGCGCCCCCCTGATCGTGCTGGTGGTGGGCGAAACGGCGCGCGCCGCCAATTTCGGGCTGGGTGGCTACGCGCGCGACACCACGCCGCGCCTGAAGGAGCTCCAGGGCCAGGGCGACATGGTGTATTTCTCGAACGTCAGCTCCTGCGGCACCAACACCCAGGCCTCCGTGCCCTGCATGTTCTCGCATCTGGGCAAACAGGGCTTTGAAGACTCGAACGACCGGTACGAAAACCTGCTCGACGTGCTGCAGCGCGCCGGCCTGGCTGTGCTGTGGATGGAAAACCAGTCCGGCTGCAAGGGGGTGTGCGAGCGCGTGCCCAATGTGGACACGCGCACCCTGGGCATTGCAGGCCTGTGCCCGGACGGCCAGTGCCTTGACCAGGTGATGCTGCACCAATTGCCCCAGGAACTGGCCAAACTACCCGCCGAACGCCGCGCCAAAGGCACGGTGGTGGTGATGCACCAGATGGGCAGCCACGGGCCGGCCTATTACAAGCGCTCGCCCGAGTCCGACAAGCATTTCCTGCCCGAATGCACCAGCCACGCCCTGCAGGAATGCCCGGTAGAACATATCCAGAACGCCTACGACAACTCGCTGCGCTACACCGACCATTTCCTGGCCGACACGGTGCGCTGGCTGCAGGCACAAAAGCGCCCCACGGCCCTTCTCTATGTGTCGGACCACGGCGAATCGCTGGGCGAAAAAGGGCTTTACCTGCACGGCATGCCGTACCGCATGGCACCAGCCGAGCAAACCCATGTGCCCATGCTGGCCTGGGCCTCCAAGCCCCTGCAGCGCGACATGCACTGGAACATGGCCTGCCTGCAGGCCAGGGCCCATCAGCCCTGGTCACACGACAATCTGTTCCACACCCTGCTGGACCTCGCCCGCGTCCACACCAGCGCGCAGAACGCCGGCCTTGACATGCTGGCGGGCTGCACCCGGGCCGCCTGAGGTGCCCGCAGCAGCCGCAACCCACCCGGCGCGGCAATATCGGTGAAAATTGCACACCGGCAGTCGGCCGGTGTTTCTCCATTTCACCCCTCTGACTGCCACGCCCCTGCCGCATGTCCACCGTCTTCAACTTCACCTTCGTGCCCTGGTTCCGCTCGGTGGCGCCCTACATCCACAAGTTCCGCCACCAGACCTTCGTGGTGGGGCTCACGGGTGAAGCCATCGCGGCCGGCAAGCTGCACAACATCGCGCAGGACCTGGCCATGATCAAGGCCATGGGCGTCAAGATCGTGCTGGTGCACGGCTTTCGCCCGCAGGTGAACGAGCAGCTGCAGGCCAAGGGGCACCAGGCCAAGTATTCGCACGGCATCCGCATCACCGACTCGGTGGCGCTCGACTGCGCCCAGGAGGCCGCCGGCCAGCTGCGCTACGAGATCGAGGCCGCGTTCAGCCAGGGCCTGCCCAACACGCCCATGGCCGACTCCACGGTGCGCGTGATCTCGGGTAACTTCATCACGGCGCGGCCGGTGGGCATTGTCGACGGCGTGGACTTCGAACACTCGGGCCTGGTGCGCAAGGTCGATGTGGCGGGCATCCAGCGCGCGCTGGACATGGATGCGCTGGTGCTGCTCTCGCCGTTCGGTTTTTCGCCCACGGGCGAGGCCTTCAACCTGAACATGGAAGAAGTCGCCACCTCGGTGGCGATTGCGCTCAAGGCCGACAAGCTGCTGTTTTTGTCCGAGGTGCCCGGCATCCGCACCGACCCCGAAGCCCCCGAGGGCGACGACAATCCGATCGACACCGAGCTGCCCCTGGCCCAGGCCAAGCAGTTGCTGGCGCGCGTGCCGCCCAGCCAGCGCCCCACCGACACGGCCTTCTACCTGCAGCACTGCGTGAAGGCCTGCCAGGGCGGCGTGGAGCGCAGCCACATCATCCCGTTCGCCGTCGATGGTGCGCTGCTGCTTGAAATCTATGTGCACGATGGCATTGGCACCATGATCGTGGACGAGAAGCTCGAAGAACTGCGCGAAGCCACCGCCGACGACGTGGGCGGCATTCTGCAACTGATCGAACCCTTCGAGAAGGACGGCACCCTCGTCAAGCGCGACCGCACCGAGATCGAGCGCGACATCGCCAACTACACCATCATCGAGCACGATGGCGTGATCTTTGGCTGCGCCGCGCTCTACCCCTACCCGGAAAAGCGCACGGCCGAAATGGCGGCCGTCACCGTCTCGCCGCAAAGCCAGGGCACGGGGGATGGCGAGAAGCTGCTCAAGCGCATCGAGCAGCGCGCGCGCAATCTGGGACTCGAATCCATCTTTGTGCTCACCACGCGCACCATGCACTGGTTCATCAAGCGTGGCTTCGTTCAGGTGGACCCCGACTGGCTACCCGAGGCACGCAAGCGCAAGTACAACTGGGACCGACGCAGCCAGGTGCTGGTCAAAAAACTTTAAGCGTTTTTGGGGTATAGCCCAATACCATAAAGCGCTAATAGCTATTAAAAACGTAGCGTCTTTACTGGGTACAGTCCCTGATGAGACTTGCGTCGGCCGCCCCGGCGGGCTGCATCCGGGGCGCAGGCAGGTATGATGACAAACATGAAGATGCCAAGAACCTTTGCTGCAATGCGCCTGTGGGTGCTGGCATGGTTCATGGCGTCGCTGGGTGTCGCCATCGCCGCACCCATCGTGCACCCGCAGCCCATCCAGATCATCTGCTCCAGCACCGGCACCCTCATGCTGATGATGCAGAGCGATGACGGCACCGTCGAGAAAATGGGCAGCGTGGGCATGGACTGCCCGCTGTGCTCCCCTGCGGGCGCGCCACCAGCCGCCACTATCGGCACGCTGATCCCTCCGCTCCCCCTGGCCCACGCGCTGCTGCCCATCGAGTCGGCGCGCATTGCCGCAGCCACCGCCGCGCCGCTTCCGGCGCGCGGCCCCCCCGCGCTCTCCTGACCCTTGCCCCTCCGGCCCATCCGCTACGCCCTGCGCGCGGCGGCCGGCCTGCATGCCCACGGCCCGCATACCGCCTTGCCCACCCGGGACAAGCGCTACGGCGCCATGGCGTGCCTCCGAGCCATCCGTCAGAGAGAGTTTTCATGATCCGTTCCGCCGCCCCCGCCCGTGTGCCCGCCCTGCGCGCCCAGACCCCTTCGTTCACCCTGTCCCCGCTGTACGCCAGCCTGCTGGCAGGCCTGGCCTTCGCGCCTCTGACGGCCACCGCACAGAACCCCGCGACGGATACGCCCACCCTGCAATCCGTGCAGGTGGTTGACACCGCGCCCGCACCCAATGGCCGCCTCAACCTCGACACCCCGGTCGAAACCGGAAGCCGCCTGGGATTGAGCCCGCGCGAGACGCCCGCCTCCGTCACCGTGGTGGACCGCGCCACCATCGAGGCGCGCGGTGCCCAGGACACGCAGGAAATCCTGCGCGCCATCCCCGGCGTGACCGCGCACAACGCGCCGGGCAGCATCGGCGTGAGCTACCGGGGCTTTGGCAGTGGCTCCATTGGCCAATTATTCAACGGCATCAGCGTGCAGTATTCGATCGCAGCGCGCCCCGTGGACAGCTGGATTTATGACCGGGTCGAGGCCATTGGTGGCCCGTCGAGCTTCCTGTTCGGCTCGGGCGCCGTGGGCGGCTCGATCAACTACATCACCAAGACGGCCGATCGGCACGACTTCACCGAAGGCCAGCTGCGCCTAGGCCAGAACAACCTCAAGGAAGTCTCGCTGGGCCTGAACCGCCGCATCGCCGGCGGCGACGGCACGGCCGGCCCGCAGCATTTCGCGCGCATCGACCTGAACCACCGCGATGCCGGCCACTGGGTCGATGGCATGCACACGCGCTCCACGCAGCTCGCCACCTCGCTGCTTTCCGACCTGGGCGGCGGCCTCACCCACACGCTGGCCTATGAGTACCAAAACGAGCATGTGGACCGCCCCTACTGGGGCACGCCGCTGCTCAACCCGGTAGCGGGCGAGCTGCGCATCGACCCGCGCACGCGCTTTGCCAACTACAACAGCGCCGATGGTCTGTACGCCCAGCGCGTGCAGTGGCTGCGCTCGGTCACGCAGTGGCGCGCATCCGACGCGCTGGAGCTGCGCAACACCTTCTACGTGTACGACGCCCTGCGCGACTACCGCAATGTCGAGACCTACCGCTTCAACGCCAGCAACAGCCAGGTGATCCGCTCGGCCGCGTTCCTGCAGCGCCACGACCACGAGGTGGTGGGTGACCGCGTCGAAGGAACCTACAAGAGCAGCATCGCGGGCCACAAGAGCGACTGGGCCTTCGGCCTGGACGTGAGTGTGAACCGTCAGACGCGCTTCCCCAACAGCGGATCGGGTACGGTGAGCACGGTCGATCCCTACCATTTCGGCACGGAGAATTTCTTCGACATCCCCGGCATGGTTCCGGGCTTCAAGCCCGACCGTGACAACAAGGTCACCACCACCGCGCTGTACCTGGAGAACCGCACCGCCGTGGCGCCCAAGGTCAACCTCATCACCGCCTTGCGGCACGAACGCATCGACCTGGACCTGACCAACCGCCGCGCCATCACCGCCGCCATGCCCGCGACCTACAGCCGTGGCTACAGCCCGACCACGGGCCGCATCGGAGTGGTGTGGGACATCGCCCCGGGGGCCAACCTCTACGCACAGTACTCCACGGCCGCTGATCCACCGTCGGGCATCCTGTCCACGGCCTCGTTCGCCGACGTCATGAACAACAGCGAACTGACCAGCGGCCGCCAGGCTGAGGTGGGCAGCAAGCTCGACTTCTGGGGCGGCAAGGGCACCGCCACCCTGGCGCTCTACCAGATCACCCGGCGCAACATAGCCACCCAGGACCCGAACAACCCGGGTGTCACCATTCTGGTGGGAGAGCAGTCGTCCAAAGGCGCCGAGCTGTCGGTCGGCCTGCGCCCATCGGCGCGCTGGCAGCTGCAAGCCAACCTGACGCATGTGGATGCGCGCTACGAGAACTTCATGCAGGGCGGTGTGTCCCTGGCTGGCAAGGTGCCCACCAACACCCCAGCCACGGTGGCCAACCTCTGGGTGGGCTACGCCCTCACGCCCCAGCTCCAGGCCAGCGCAGGCGTGCGCCATGTGGGCAAGGTGTACGCCAATGCGGCCAACACGCAGTGGCAGGCGGCCTACACGCTGCTCGACCTGGGCCTGGCCTGGAAGATCAACAAGACCAGTACGCTCACCGGGCGCATCCGCAACGCCACCGACCGCGTCTATGCCGCCAACTTGGGCAGCCAGGCCTACCTCGTCGCACCACGCACGGCCGACGTGACGCTGCACGTCGCTTTCTGACGCACGGGAGCACCGTATGGTCCATGCCAAACGCTGGCTGTTCCTGATCCACCGCTGGCTGGGCGTGCTGCTGTGCGCCTTCTTTGCCATGTGGTTTGTTTCGGGCGTGGTGATGATGTACGTGGGCTACCCCAAGCTCACGCCCGCAGAGCGGCTGGAGCACCTGCCGCCCCTGCGCTCGGCACCAGTGGTGCTGGAGCCCGCGCAGGCGCTGGCGGCGGCCGGGCTGCACGGCGGCCCACTGCAGGACCTGCGCCTGTCCCTGGCCAGCGCCGGCCGGGCCGTATACCTGGCCACGCCCGCGCACGAGGCGCCCGGCGCACGCGCCAAGAATGCCCGCGCTCCCCGCCCCAGCGCGGTGGTCATCGACGCCACCACCGGCACGGTGCTCACCAGCGTGGACACAGCGCACGCGTTGGCCAGCGCCGCCGCCTATGCAGGAACGGGCATCGCTGTCACCCATGAAGGTGCGGTGGACGAAGACGCCTTCACCCACTCGCGCGCGCTCGATGCCCACCGGCCGCTGCACCGGGTGCGGCTGGACGACGCCGAGGGCACGGTGCTCTACATCTCCGGCAAGACCGGCGAGGTGGTGCGCGACGCCACACGCACCGAACGCGTCTGGAACTACGCGGGCGCCTGGATTCACTGGCTCTACCCTTTCCGGGGCAATGTGTTCAATGCCTACTGGACCGACATCGTGAACTGGCTGTCCATCCTGGGCATCGCGGTGACGGTGCTGGGCACCGTGGTCGGCGTGATGCGCTGGCGCTTTTCCGGCACCTACCGCAACGGCACGCGCTCGCCCTACCCTGGCGCCATGATGCGCTGGCACCACATTGCGGGCCTGCTGTTCGCGGTCATCACCTTCACCTGGATCTTCAGCGGCCTGATGTCGATGAACCCCTGGCGCATTTTCGACAGCGGCGCGGCGCCACTGCGCATGGAGGCCATGCATGGCGGCTCTCTCCTGCTGCCGGAGCAGCCCGCCAGCGTGCAGGCCCTGCTGGCCGCCGCACCGGCCAGCGTGCGCGAACTGCGCTGGACGCGCACGGCGGGCCACACGCTGGTACAGGCCACGGCCCCGGGCGTGCGCACCGCGCTGCTCGATGCGGCATCGGCCCAGGTCCACACCTGGGACAAAGGCGCACTGGAAGCCGCCGTGGCACGGCTGCTGCCCGCCCCGGTCGCGCGCATCGACACACTGCAGGCCTACGACACCTACTACTACACCCGCGATGCCCACACCATGGGCGGCGGCGCCGACAAGCCGCTGCCCGTGCTGCGCGTGGTGTTTGCCGATGCGCAGGCCAGCTGGGTGCATGTGGACCCGCACACCGGCACGGTGCTCGGCCGCATCGACAGCTACCGGCGCCTGTCCCGCTGGCTGTTCGGCATGCTGCACAGCTGGGACTGGCTGCCCCTGATCACCCTGCGCCCGCTGTGGGACATCGTGATGATCGTGCTGAGCCTGGGCGGCGTGGCCATGAGCCTGACGGGGGTGGTGATCGGCTGGCGGCGCGTGGGGCTCAAGCTGCGCGCAGCGCGCCAGCGGCGGCCGCTGCCGCAGGCGCCCGTTTTACCGATGCAGACCGATACCGCCTGAGGCTCAGACCACGATGCCTTTGACGGCATCGATCTGCGCGGCGTCCAGAAAGCGCTCCGCGTAGCGCTGGTACACGCGCTCGCGCACGAACACATCGAACAGGTCCGGGTCGATGTGGCCGCCGTCCTTCATCTTCTGCATGATGGCCAGCGCCTGCGACAGCTTCATACCGCTCTTGTAGGGCCGGTCTGCGGCCGTGAGCGCCTCGAAAATGTCGGCAATCCCCATCATCCGCGCCTGCACCGACATCTGCGCCCGCGTGAGGCCGCGCGGGTAGCCCTTGCCGTCCATGCGCTCGTGGTGGCCGCCCGCATACTCCGGCACGTTGCGCAGGTGGCGCGGCCAGGGCAGCGTCTCCAGCATCTTGATGGTGGCGACGATGTGGTAGTTGATGGTGTCGCGCTCTGCCTGCGTGAGCGTGCCCGAGCGAATGGTAAGGTTCTCCATCTCTTCGGCCGTCAGAAAGGCCGTATGAACGCCGTCCACGTTGCGCCAGTGGCGCTGGGTACCGATGACGCGCACGCGCAGCTGGTCGGCCTCCTGCATGGCCTCGGTGCCCTGGTTGCAGCGGCGCAGGAAGGCGCGGTCGGACTCGATGGACTGCATCTCGCGCTGCAGGCCTGACAGGGCCATGCCTTCGGCCTCGGCATCCACCACCGGCCGCAGCGCCAGCTGCGCGCGCAGCGCGGCCAGCTCGGCGTCGCGCTTGAGCACCTCAAACCGCGTATCGATCAGACCGATGCGGTCGTAGAGGGTCTGCAGCTTGGTGGCCTTGTCCACCACATGCACCGGCGTGGTGATCTTGCCGCAATCGTGCAGCAGGCCCGCCATCTGCAGCTCGTAACGATCGCGCTCGGTCATGCGAAAGTCCGCCAGGGGCCCGGTGGTAGTGGCGTCAGCCGCCTCGGCCAGCATCATGGTCAGCTCGGGCACCCGCTCACAGTGCCCGCCGGTGTAGGGCGATTTTTCGTCGATGGCCACGTTGATCAGCTTGACGAACGACTCGAACAGGCGTTCGAGCTGGGTGATGAGCAGGCGGTTGCTCAGCGCAATGGCGGCCTGCGAGGCGAGCGACTCGGTCAGGCTCTGGTCGGCCTCGGAAAACGGCACCACCTCGCCGGTGTCCGGGTCCAGGGCATTGAGCAGCTGCAGCACGCCGATCAGTTCGCCGTCGTGGTTCTTCATCGGCACGGTCAGGAACGACTGGGAGCGGTAGCCCGTGCGCTGGTCAAAGGCCCGCGTTCCCGAAAAGTCGAACCCCTCCTCCGCATAGGCATCGGCAATGTTCACCGTGCGGTCGTGGATGGCGGCATAGGCGGCCACCAGCGCGTCGTTGGGCGTCCCATCGGCACGGCGCAGCGGCAGTTCGGGCAGATGGATGCGCTGCCCGGTGGTGCCCCCCTGGCGGATACCGAGCGAATCGGTGCGCATGATCTCGAACCGCAGGGCCGCCTGGTCGTCCGTCACACGGTAGAGCGTTCCGCCGTCGGCCCCCGTGAGCGCCTTGGCGGCCTCCAGGATGTTCTCCAGCAGGCGCTCGATGTCGCGCTCACGCGAGAGCGCGGCGCCGATGCCGTTGAGCTGCTCCAGGCGTCGAAAAAGGTGGTTTGCGGTGGTCTTGAGCATGGCGGGCCTTTTCTGCCAGCCGCTCCCGGGCCGACAAGACTGCCATGGTATCCAAAGCGCACGCAGTGTGGTTACAGCCGCTCGGATTCGATGATGTGCTCGCCCGGCGCGCCCTGCAGTGCGGCCTCCAGCAGGGTGCTCGCAATGCGCGCTGCCGCCACCGGCCGGTAGCGCCGGGGAATCAAGGGCCCGAGCGCACGCGACAGCCACAGGCCGGCCACCTCGCCCGGGCGCACCGTCTCGCGCTCTGCAGCAATCAACGAGGGGCGCACGATGGTGAGCGAGGGGTAGCCGAGCGCACGCACGCCCTCCTCGGCCTGCGCCTTGGTGCGCAGATAGAAATTGCCCTGGGCACTGGCTCCCAGCGAAGAGTTGAGCGCCAGCCGCGTGGCGCCGGCCTGCCTGGCCAGGCGTGCGGTTTCGATGACGAGGTCACGGTCCACAGCAGCGAAAGCCGTTTGCGAGCCCGCCACCTTGATGGTGGTGCCCAGTGCACTGACCACGGCATCGGCCTGCCACCAAGGAGCAGCCGCATCCAGTGGTGTGAAATCGGTGACGGGATTGCGCAGCCGCTCATGTGCCCCGAGCGGGCGGCGCGTGGGGGCGACCACCTCAGCCACCCGGGAATCAGCCAGGGCCTGGGCCAGCACTTCGCGGCCCACCGCGCCCGTGGCGCCCAGAAGCAGCAGGCGCAGAGGCTGGGCCATGGCCGTCATGGGGGGCTTCAGGCCCGGCCGGCACGCATGCCGCGCACCAGCAGCCACAGCATGGCGAGGCCGAACACCACAAACCAGACGAAGGACCAGTTGGCAATCGACCCGCCCAGGAAGGTCCAGTCAATCGCCGAGCAGTCACCTGAACCACGGAAGATCATGGGAATGGCACGGCTGACGGGATAGTTTTCGATCATGCCGTAGAAGTCGCGTCCGCACGTGGCCACTTCGGGCGGATACCACTGCAGCCAGCTCTGGCGCGCAGCCGTGAAGGCCCCAAAACCGCCCGACACCACCGCCAGCACGGTGAACGACATCCACCAGCCTTTTTTGCCGCTAAGGCTTGCCAATCCTGCGAAAACAGCTACCAAAATAAGAGCATACCGTTGCACGATACACATCGGGCAGGGCTCCAGGCCCACGACATGCTGCAGATACATGCCAAAAGCCAGCATGGCCACACAGGCCACGCTGATCAGCGCCAGCACCCGGCGGGGCGACGTAGTCAACCAATTCATTCATTCTCCTCATAGCGATTGCCGCAGGCATTGCCCACAAAACCGGCGCGGCCCAGGCCAGTGCACCCGTGGAACTGGCTCTGCCAGGCCACTGGGTGCGTCCCCCACGGGGGGAAGACGCGAAGCGGCTCAGGGGGGTCAAATTCCAGCGGCTTGGTCCAGAAAAACACGGGCACGACGCGGTGTCACCACCAGCGTGTCTCCCTCGGTCAGACCCATGTCCCGGTACTGCTGCGCAGGAATCTGTGCCTCAATCAGGGACTCGGGGTTCGCATTGTCCGCTGGTTTGTGGTCGTCCACGGGAATAAGTTCCAGCCGCGCAATGGGCCCCACGACAATGGCGCGGCTCAGTTGCGCCACGATGCCACGTGGGCGCCCCCCGGCATCCAGCCCGGCGCCGGGCACATAGCGCTGCACATCCAGGTCGTGCGGCCGCACATAGGCGAACGCCTTGGTGTCCTGGGTGTCGGCATGCTCGGGTGAATCGATCTGCATGCCCTCCAGGTGCACCAGCCCCTCATGCGCGCGGCCATGGAACAGGTTGACATCGCCCAGGAAGCCGTAAACAAAAGGGCTGGCCGGATGGTCCCAGACCTGCTGCGGTGAGCCGCTCTGCTCGATGCGGCCCTGGTTGATGACGACCACGCGGTCGGCCACCTCCAGCGCCTCCTCCTGGTCGTGCGTCACGAAGATCGAGGTGACATGCAGCTCGTCGTGCAGGCGGCGCAGCCAGCGGCGCAGTTCCTTGCGCACCTTGGCGTCGAGCGCACCGAAGGGCTCGTCGAGCAGCAGCACCTTGGGCTCCACGGCCAGCGCGCGCGCCAGGGCGATGCGCTGGCGCTGCCCGCCCGAGAGCTGCGAGGGATAGCGCTCGGCCAGCCAGTCGAGCTGCACGAGCTTGAGCAGGTCCATGACCTTCTGCCGGATCTGCGCTTCGCTCGGGCGCTCGCCGCGCGGCTTCACGCGCAGGCCGAAGGCCACGTTCTCGAACACCGTCATGTGACGGAACAGCGCGTAATGCTGGAACACGAAGCCGACGTTGCGCTCGCGCACATGCACGTCGGTGGTGTCCTCGCCGCTGAAGTGGATGGTGCCCACGTCGGCCGTCTCCAGCCCCGCGATGATGCGCAAGAGCGTGGTCTTGCCGCAGCCCGAGGGGCCGAGCAGCGCGATGAGTTCGCCCGACTGGATGTCCAGGCTGACATCGCGCAGGGCCTGAAAGTCGCCAAACTGCTTGCTGACGTTACGGATCTCAATGCTCATGTTTTTTGTTCCTTCAGCGCGAGGCCACGGCGGGCGCGGGTCGCTCCGGCGGGAGTTCGGCAATGGCCTTCATCTCCTGCTCGTTGCGCCACTCGGCAATCGACTTGATGACCAGGGTGACCAGCGCCAGCAGCGCCAGCAGGGAAGCCGCCGCAAACGCCGCCACCGACTGGTATTCGTTGTAGAGAATTTCGACATGCAGCGGAATGGTGTTGGTCTGCCCCCGGATGTGGCCCGACACCACCGACACCGCGCCGAACTCGCCCATGGCGCGCGCGTTGCACAGGATCACGCCGTACAGCAGGCCCCACTTGATGTTGGGCAGCGTCACATACCAGAAGGTCTGCCAGCCGGTGGCGCCGAGCACGATGGCCGCCTGCTCCTCGTCGTTGCCTTGCGCCTGCATCAGCGGGATGAGTTCGCGGGCGATGAACGGGAAGGTCACGAAGATGGTGGCCAGCACGATGCCCGGCACTGCGAAGATGATCTTGATATCGTGCTCGGCAAGCCATGGGCCGAACCAGCCCTGCGCGCCGAACATCAGCACATAGATCAGGCCCGCCACCACCGGCGAGACCGAGAACGGCAGATCGACCAGCGTGGTCAGAAAGGCCTTGCCCCTGAACTCGTATTTGGCGATGCACCAGGCCGCCGCCACGCCGAACACCAGGTTCAGCGGCACGGCGATGAGGGCGGTGATCAAGGTGAGCTTGATGGCCGACCAGGCATCGGGTTCGCGCAGGCCTTCGAGGTAGGCACCCAGGCCCTTGCGCAGCGCCTCGGCGAACACGGCGGCCAGCGGCAGCACCAGGAACAGCAGCATGAAGCCCAGCGCCAGCGCGATAAGCGTCCAGCGCACCCAAGTGGCCTCGGTGGTGCCGGCGTGCGCGCGGCGAACCGTTCGAGAGTTGTTGCCGCTCATGCTGGAGCCCCTGCGTGGCGACGCTGCCAGGCCTGCAGCGCGTTGATGACGAGCAGCAGGATGAACGAGATCACCAGCATCACCACCGCCACGGCGGTGGCGCCAGCGTAGTCGTACTGCTCCAGCTTGCCGATGATGATGAGCGGCGTGATCTCGGACACCATGGGCATGTTGCCCGCGATGAAGATCACCGAGCCGTATTCACCCACGGCGCGTGCGAACGCCATGGCGAAGCCGGTCATCAGCGCCGGCGTGATGGACGGCAGGATGACGAGCCGGAAGGTCTGCCAGCGCGTGGCGCCCAGGCAGGTGGCGGCTTCCTCCAGCTCCTTCTCGGCGTCTTCCAGCACGGGCTGCACGGTGCGCACCACGAAAGGCAGGCCGATGAAGATCAGCGCGATCACGATGCCGGCGGGCTTGAATGCGAGCTGGATGCCCATGGGCTCCAGAATGCTGCCGATCCAGCCATTGCTGGCCAGCAGCGCGGTCAGCGAAATGCCCGCCACGGCCGTGGGCAGCGCAAAAGGCAGGTCCACCAGCGCATCGACGATCTTCTTGCCGGGGAACTTGTAGCGCACCAGCACCCAGGCGATCAGCAGGCCGAAAAACAGGTTGACCAGCGCCGCGAGGAACGAGGCGCCAAAGGTCAGCCGGTACGAAGCCAGCACGCGCGGCGCGCTGATGGCGGCCCAGAATTGCTCCCAGGTCAGCGTGAAGGTCTTGAAGATCAATGCCGACAGCGGGATCAGCACGATGATGCTCAGATAGAACAGCGTGTAGCCGAGCGACAGCCCGAAGCCGGGCAGAACCCGCTTGGGCGCGCGCCGACCGGCCTGCGCAGGAAAAGCCCCCTGCGCGGCCACGGAGGTGGCGGCGGTCATGGTTTATTTGGCGCTGTAGAGCTTGTCGAACTGGCCGCCATCATTGAAGTGCACCTTCTGCGCTTCGGTCAGGCTGCCGAAGTACTTGGCCACGGTGAACTGCTTGAGCGGCTTGAAGGTGGCTTCGTGCTTCTTGAGCACCTTTTCCGAGCGCGGGCGGATGGCGTGCTTGGCGGCAATTTCCTGCGCTTCGTCCGAATACAGGTAATCCAGATAGGCCTTGGCCAGCTGCGCCGAGCCCTTCTTGGCCACGGTGCGCTCGACCACAGCCACGGGGTTCTCGGCCACGATGCTGACCGAGGGGTAAATCGCATCGACCTTGCCGGCGCCGAATTCACGGTCGATCGACACCACTTCAGACTCGAACGTGATCAGCACATCGCCCTGGTTGCGCTGCAGGAAGGTGGCCGTGGCGTCACGCCCGCCCTTGGCGAGCACCGGCACGTTCTTGTAGAGCTTGGCCACGAAGTCGGCGGCCTGCTGCTCGGTGCCGCCCTTCTCGCGCACGGCGCCCCAGGCGGCCAGGTAGGCATAGCGCCCGTTACCGCCGGTCTTGGGGTTGACGACGATCACCTGCACGCCGGGCTTGATCAGGTCGTCCCAGTCACGGATGCCCTTGGGGTTGCCGTTGCGCACCAGGAACAGCATGGTCGAGGTGGTGGGCGATGCGTCGTGCGGGAACTTCTTCGTCCAGTCTTTCGCCACCACGCCGCTGTCGGCGAGGAACTGCACGTCGGTGGTGGTGTTCATGGTCACCACGTCGGCGGCCAGGCCGTCGTTCACGGCGCGCGCCTGGGCGCTGGAGCCGGCGTGCGACTGGTCGATCTTCACATCCTGGCCGGTGGTCTTCTTGTAGTGCGCGACAAAAGCGGCGTTGTAGTCCTTGTAGAACTCGCGCGCCACGTCGTACGACACGTTGAGCAGCTGGTTCTGCGCCGATGCCACGCCGCTGGCGGCCAGGGCCAGGGAGGCCAGGAGGGTCTTGATTTTCAGGGAGTTCATGGTCGTAGCCCGGTAAAGCGGAGGATGGCACATTGTGCAAACCAGCTTATAAAACTCAAAAGAATATATTTTTCTTAATTTATCGATAAATCGCATAAAGAAACCACGCGCATACTGCGAGCCTCTCGCTGGTCGTTGAGTAGCGCACCATTAATTTCAAGCGAAAATCGGCTCTATCGCTTATGGATAAAGCGTCTCAAGCTATCTTATCAGTAGCACATCAGGCGCCGTGCAGCTCCGCCGGGCGCGGAGCGAAAGAGGGCACGCCATCGAAGCCGGCCTGCTGCAGCAACTGCAGCAGCGCCCATCCCAAAGGCCATTCACCATGGCCCGACCCGATATTGATATGCCCTGCCCGCTGCAGGCGCACGAACTCGCTGCCCCAGGCGCGGGCATAGGCCCCCGCCAGCCGGATGGGGCAGTACGGGTCGTTGCTGCTGGCCACCAGGATGCTGCGGTACGGCAGTGTGGCATGGGGAACCGGGGCGAAATCGCTCAGGATGGCGCGGCGTTCCGGGTCAGCGGGTGCCACCAGCAGGGCGCCCTGCACACGGGCAGCGGCCTCGGGGCCCATGTGGGTGGTGGCGATGCAGCCCAGGCTGTGTGCCACGATCACGACCGGGTGCGGGGCTTCCAGTACGGTTTTCTCCAGCTGGCCCACCCAGGCCGAGCGCGTCGGGGTGATCCAGTCGTCCTGCACGGAACGGCAGGCTTGCGGAAGGCGTTCAGCCCAGAGGCTTTGCCAGTGGCCAGGGCCGGAGTCACGCCAGCCGGGCACGATGATGATGGAGAGGGTGGACACGCTGCGAGGCTCCGGCAGACATGGATGGCCGCTCCGTCGCCCAGAGTTGAAGCGGCCTTCAAACGTCCATGCATCTGCCTGTGGGTTGAGGTGCGACGGATTCTGCGACCCCCTCTTTAAAACCCAAACGAATAAATAGTTGTTACTTTATTCAGAAAACAACTGCATCGCTGCCCCAACCCTGTTCGCCGGGGACTATCGCAGCGATAGAGACAACGATCTTGCCGCTGGGGCACCCGGCCCGACACAATTACACCTGAAATGTAATAAATTACATCCATCCTTCTCCTGGAGGGGTGGACCCCAGCCCACCCAACCAAGGTAGAACCCTATGCAGACATGGAAAATTAGCCAACGCTTGATGGCGGGCTTTGGCCTGGTCATCGTGATGTTGCTGGGCATGTCGGTGTACAGCGTGTACATCGCCCGCGGCATTGATGCTGCCCTCACGGCCAACGCCACCCAGAATGCGGTGATCCAGCGGGCCGCCATCAATTTCCGCGGATCGGCGCACGACCGGTCCATTGCCGTGCGCGACGTGGTCCTGGCCCCTGATGAGGGTGCACGCAAGCGCGAGATCGAAGCCATTGACCGGCTGGCAGCCTTCTATGCCGCGTCGGGACAGCAGCTGGACAAAGTACTGCAGGGCGCAGGCGCGGTGCCTCCGGAGGTGGGCCCCATGATTCAGGCCATCAAGGACATCGAGGCCCGCACCGTCGCCACAACCCAGAAGGTGGTGGCGCTCATGCAGACGGGCGACCGTGCCGCAGCCGAAGCCCTGCTGTGGACCGAGGCCAAACCGCAGTACGAGCAATGGCTGGCCACCATCAACAAGCTGATTGATTACGAAGAAACCCGCATCATCAAGAACAGTACCGACGCCAACCGCGATGCCAACCAGTTCAGCAGCGTGATGCTGGCCATCACCCTGCTGGCCGTGCTGATTGGCGTGGGTGCCACCGTGCTGGTGTCCCGCAGCATCGCCCGGGAGCTGGGCGCCGAGCCCCGCGAGGTGCGGGCAGTGGTGCAGGCCATGCAGCAAGGCGACCTGCGCGTGCAGGTGCCGGTGAAGCCGGGCGACTCCACCAGCGTGATGGTGGCGGTGCGCGACATGCAGCAGCGTTTTCACGAACTGGTGTCCGCCGTGCGTGACAACATCGGCCAGCTGCGCGCCACCAGCACCGACATTGCCAGCGGCAACCAGCACCTGGGCCAGCGCACCGAACAGGCTGCCAGCAGCCTGGAGCAGACCGCCGCCAGCATGGAGGAGCTGACCGCCACCGTGCGCCAGAGCGCCGACTCGGCCCGCACCGCCAACCAGCTGGCCACGCAGGCCGCATCCACGGCCAGCAAGGGGGGTGAGGTGATGCAGCAGGTGGTCAACACCATGCAGGACATCCACCAGAGCAGCCAGAAGATTGCCGACATCATTGGCGTGATCGATGGCATCGCCTTTCAAACGAACATCCTGGCGCTCAATGCTGCGGTCGAAGCCGCCCGCGCCGGTGAGCAGGGCCGGGGCTTCGCCGTGGTGGCCAGCGAGGTGCGCAGCCTGGCCGGTCGCAGCGCCGAAGCGGCCAAAGAGATCAAGGCGCTCATCCAGGCCAGTGTGGAGAAGGTGGCATCGGGCAGCCAGCTGGTGACCAGCGCAGGCACCACCATGAACGAGATCGTGCAAGGCGTGCAGCGGGTCTCCGGCATCATTGGCGAGATCAGCACTGCCGCGGGCGAGCAGAGCGACGGCATCTCTCAGGTGAACGTGGCCGTCAGCCAGCTCGATCAGATGACCCAGCAGAACGGCGCGCTGGTCGAGCAGAGCAGCGCGGCGGCCGACAACCTGCAGGCGCAGGCCCAGCACCTGAACGCGCTGGTGGCAGTTTTTCAGGTGGATGGCGGCGGGGCATCGCCGGCCCTGCCCTCGCCCGCCCGCTGAACCCGGCTGCCCAATGCCCCGGCGCAGTGCCGGGGCGGCGCATTCAGAAGCGCACCGCCTCGAACGCCGGGAAGAGGTCGTCCACCCAGTGGTTGAGTTCGTCGTGGGTGACATCGAGCGACGCCATGCACGCTTCGCCATGCTGGCGCCATTCGCGCGAGGGCTCCAGGCCCTCGTGGTGGTGCACGAGGTACTCGGCCAGCAGGCCCAGCGCCACCAGGTGGCGCACCGTGGGGCTGAATTGCCCTTCCTGCAGGCAACTGAAATCGTGGTGCAACCAGATGGCCTGCGCCACATCGCCCGTGAGGTGCCAGGTGCGCGCCACGATGGCCCCCACGACGGCGTGATCGGTGCGGTGGTTGGCGTTCTCGGTCTGGGTGAAGGTGCGGTCCTGCCGCGCCAGGGCCTCTGTCACGGTGCTGGCGTAACCGCGCACAGCCTTCACCAGCACGGGCATGCCCACGTGGCAGAACAGGCCGAAGCTGTAGCCCAGCCCGGGATCGAAGCTGTAGAGCTGGCGGCCGATGTGCTCGCAGGCGATGGCGCGGCGTTGCGAGCTTTCCCAGAAATGCTCCAGCAGGGGCGAGCGCACCTGCAGCGCATGGCGCGTGATGAAGGCCGAAAGCAGTTCCACGGCCGGACGCAGCCCCAGCACGGTGAGGGCCATGCCCACGGTCTGCACGGGCTGCGCCAGCGCGTACAGCGGGCTGTTGGCCTGGCGGATCAGCGCCGCCGCCATGGCCACATCGGACGAGGCCAGCTGGTCGATGGCGCCCGCATCGAGTTCGGGCGCGGCCAGAATGGCCTGCAGCCGCAGCAGCGACTCGGGGCACGGCGGGATCACGATGGCCCGCACGGCGGGGAGCAGGCGGACCTTCTGGATGTCTTGGTCGATGGGATGGGTGGTCACGGCGCTTCCCCGGCAATGCCTTGGACGCAACCGCCGCTGCGCCCATTTGTTTCAATTGGTTGCATTGTGGCGGGAAAACGCCCTCCCGACCGGGAAACCCCACAAAACCCGTTGTTGCTACCGCGCCTGCAAAGGCTCGCGCGTGGCCAGACTGCTGCGCCCGGGCATGGCCTCCCCCAGAAAATCCAGGAAATGCCGCACTGCGGGTGACAAGCCCCGGCGCGAAGGGAACACGGCATGCACGATGCCCTGTGTGGGCGCCCATTCGGGCAGCACGCGCACCAGGCGGCGGTCACGGATTTCCTCGTGGCACATGTAGTCGGGCAGCCAGCAGATGCCGGTGCCGGCCAATGCCGCGAACTTGAGCGTGAGCAGGTCATCGGCCACATAGCGCGGCGTATGCTGTACCACCTGCTGCGCGTTGTGGGGGCCGATGAGCTGCCAGGTGGCCTTTCCGTCGGGGGCCGACATGGCGATGCTGTCCATGCGCGCCAGGTCCGCCAGCGTGTTGGGTGTACCCTGGCGGATCAGCAGTTCGGGGCTGGCCACCAGCACCTGGCGTGCCACATCCAGGCGCTTGACCACCATGCTGCCGCTGTCCTCCACCGTGGGCCGCACGCGCAGCGCCACGTCCACGCCTTCATCGACCAGGTTGACCGCGCGGTTGCTCACCTGCAGTTCCACGCGCACCAGCGGGTGGCGCGCGAGGAAACCCGGCATCATTTCGGCCAGCACGGTCTGCGCCAGTGTCACCGGGCAGCTCACGCGGATGGTGCCGCGCGGCTCGGTCTGCACCTGGGCCACCGTATCCTGCGCTGCCAGCGCCGACTCGCGCACCGCCTGGCAATGGCGCAGAAAGGCCTCGCCCACATCGGTCAGGGACAGCTTGCGGGTGGTGCGCTGCAGCAGACGCACACCCAGTTGCGCCTCCAGCTCGGATACCCGGCGCGAAAGGCGCGACTTCGGAATGCCCAGCGCCCTGCCGGCGGCGGCAAAGCCGCCCCGCTCCACCACTTCGGCGAAATACAGCATGTCGTTGAGGTCTTGCATGGCGGCTCCTTGCGAATTCATCGTTCCACAAACAGGACAATCTATCGCAATTTTGCCGACTTATCAAAAACTGGCGCGATCTCGACAATCTATCCATCGCCACACACCGTGGCTTACCCCTTCAGGAGATCACCATGCAACTGCTTCACATCGATTCCGCCATCACCGGTTCCCACTCGGTGTCCCGCCAGCTCACCGCAGAAGTGGTGTCCGCCTGGAGCGCAGCCCATCCGGGCACGCAGGTGGACTACCTGGACCTCGTGGCCAACGCCCCCGCGCACTTCACCATGGATGCCATGGCACCGCGCACCGGCCAGACCGACGGCCTGAGCGAGGTGCAGGTGCGCGAGAACGCCGTGTCTGAAAAGCTCGTGAGCCAGTTCCTTGCTGCCGATGTGGTCGTGATCGGCGCACCGTTCTACAACTTCAGCATTCCCACGCAGCTCAAGGCCTGGATCGACCGCATCGCCCAGCCCGGCCGCACCTTCCAGTACACCGCCAACGGCCCTGAAGGCCTGGCCAAGGGCAAGACCGTGATCATCGTGTCGAGCCGCGGCGGTGTGTATTCGACCAGCGAAGGCGGCCGCGCGATGGAACACCAGGAGAGCTACCTGCAGACCGTGCTGGGCTTCTTCGGCGTGACCGACGTCCGCTTTGTGCGCGCCGAGGGCGTGGCCATGGGCGACGCCGCCAAGGCCAGCGCGCTGAGCACCGCCCAGGTGCAGATTGGCGAAGCCGCCAACCAGGCACGGGCCCAGCAGGCGGCCTGAGCGGGCGCAAGGCCGACCGGGTACCCCGCTCAGGTTGGCTGGCCCAGCACGCGCTCCAGCGCCTGGTGCAGCTTCTGCGCCAGCAACGCGCCATCCCAGGGCCGCCCGGCGAGCACATCGCACGATACAGTGCGGCGCAGCATGGCGCTGGCATCACCGGGCTGTCCCATCGCATCGCACAGCAGCGCCCAGTCGGGCACCGTGACCAGGGTGCCCGCCACCAGCAGGACGCCCGTGCGCTGGCGACGCTGCGCCAGGCCCACCAGCTTGCGCCCGGCCGCATCGACCACCTCCCACGGCGCCAGACTGCCGTAGCAGGCCCAGCCCACCACAGGCCCCCGTCGCTCATTGACCGCAGCAACCTCCGCCTCGGGCAGCGCCCGTGCGCTCACGCCCAGCTCGGCCAGCACATCCACATGCAGTTGTCCAAGACCCCGGTAACTCTCGGGTAGGCGCCCCTGCACCCACGGATGCGCCAGCGGCAGCACCACCGAAGCGCTGACCATCCAGGGCCCGGTCAACACCGCGCCCCCTCCCGAAGGGCGCACCATGATGCCCATTCCGGGCGGTAGCCGTGCCGCTGCATCGGCCTGCCGGGCGCGCTGCGAGCACCCCAGAACGATGGCGGGATCGCGGTAGGTCCAGACGCGAAAGCGCGGCTGCGTCACGGGCTCGGCCATCTGGAGGCTGTTCCAGGCCTGTTCTTGGGTGGCGGTCTCGATGAGCTGTCTCCTCGGGGGTGTCGGTGCAGATGGCCAACTGAAAACTATCGACCCGATCCGGGTGCAAGTCAACCCGGTAACCGGCTGCGGGCGGGGCGGGCAGGCACGCCATCGGCCACTGTGGCACAGTGGTGCGCAGTCCGCGCTGCGTTCCGTCCCTCGTTGCGTAGTGCGGGCGGGCGAGCAGACAGTCTGCAACAGTTCTTTCTGTCCGGAGACACACCATGACCGCTTCATTTCCCGACACTCCGGGCAACACCGGCCCCACGGCGGTGGAACGCATCACGGCACGCGCAGCCGAACTGGGAGAGGGTTTGATGATCCACCGCGCGTTGCCCACACGGCAACTGCGCATGGTAGGGGCTTGGTGTTTTCTGGACCATATCGGCCCCGTCACATTCTCAGCGGGACAGGGCATGCATGTCGGCGCCCACCCGCACACCTGCCTGCAGACCTTCACCTGGATGATCGAAGGGGAAATTCTGCACCGGGACAGCCTGGGCAGCGAACAGGTCATCCGCCCCGGTCAGGTCAACCTGATGACGGCCGGACACGGCATCGTGCACACGGAAGACTCGTTGCCAGGCACCCGCCGCATCCATGCCGCCCAGCTGTGGATTGCCCTGCCACCCCGCTTTGCCGACTGTGCGCCGGCCTTCGACCACTATGCCGAGCTTCCCCTCTGGACTGAACAGGGATGCACGCTGACCCTCCTGGCCGGGCAGCATGCCGGGTACACCGCACCCACCCGGCTCTATTCGCCCCTGGTCGGCCTGGACATCACCAGCCCGCAAGCAAGCACCTTGACATTGCCGCTGCATCCGGCGTTCGAGTACGGCATCCTGCCGCTGGAGGGCAGCGTCGGCATCGACGCAGAGCGCTTCGGTCCTGACGAGCTGGCCTATCTGGGGCTGCACCGGAATGGCATTTCGCTCGAACTGTCCCCGGGCAGCCGGATCCTGCTGCTGGGTGGTGAACCGATGAATGAAACCATTGTCATGTGGTGGAATTTTGTCGATTTCAGCCGGCAGGCCATTGTTCAGTCGCAGCAGGCATGGGAAAGCAATGCCCCCCGCTTCGGTCCCGTCGCGGGCGGAGAAGGCCGGCGTATTGCGTCCCCTCCGCTGCCGTGGGCCAGCCGCTGACTGCGCGCATCAGGGCAACAGGCGGGAAAATCCTGGTTTTCACGCCAGAAACACCGAGAAAATCCCGAATAAATTACTCGGATAATTGCACCAACCAGGTGCGATATTCGGAACGCATCCGGATTTCAGAAACCGATTTTTTGGCATATGTCAAAAATGCTGCATTTCTTGATGGTTTCCAAGAGCCGTTGGAAGCTTCAGGCACCACGATTTCCATAGAAGGCGCCTGAATCCAAGCATCCCGCAGGAGACTCATCCAGCGGGATGGCTTGACACACCACGAGACCACTGCACTGTCCCTGCCGCAACTGCGCAGAAGCTCTGTCGGCAATCCACCATCGATCATCGCGCATGCCCTGCATCCGCAGGCGGCTTGCCATGGCGACGGGGGCTGGGCCATGCCCTGGACGGACTCCGCCAACGTGGCGACAGACGTGCAGGCCCTTCTGTCTGAAAAACCCCAATTTGTGCAGGTCATTGATCCTGCTCAAAGAGGAACTCGGCATTCAAGTTCAGTATCGGGGAAATACCTAGTAATCAAATCAATATGTAGTTACCCGGCCGAAGAAAATCTCCGACTAATTTTGTCGGGTTCCCCATTCCTCTTGCCCGAAGCCATGCGCAAACCATTTGTGCAGAGATTAGTTTTGACCGAATCAATGCCATGGTAATGAATATCAAGCTCTGGGGCATTACTGCAGTGCACGCAGAAAACCATTGAAAGCAACGCCTTGAATATCTCCAGCGCCATCGTCTATGCCAAGTCAGACCGCGAGCCGGATCTGCGCGAGCAACTCCTCCAGGTGCAGGGCGTCGAGGTTCACGCCTCCACCGAGGACGGAAAGATCATCGTCACGATCGAAGCCGAAAACGATCGCGACGCCATTGATACCTATGAGGCCATTGGCCGGCTGGATGGCGTTCTGAACGTCGCCATGATTTTCCAGCAAACCGAATCCCACCCTGATCAGGAGTTAGTGAAATGCAAGTAACCCGTCGTGACCTTATCAAGGCCCATGCTGTCACCGCTGCTGCCACCGCCATCGGCATCAGCGTCCCCGGTGCGCAGGCGCTGGCGCAAACCGCCTCCAGCGACGGCGTTCGCTGGGACAAGGGCGCCTGCCGCTTCTGCGGCACCGGCTGCGGTGTGCTCATCGGCGTCAAGGACGGCCGCGTGGTGGCCACCCAGGGCGACCCCGATGCACCCGTGAACAAGGGCCTGAACTGCATCAAGGGCTACTTCCTTTCCAAGATCATGTACGGCAAGGACCGGCTCACGCAGCCGCTGCTGCGCATGAAGGACGGCAAGTTCGACAAGAACGGCGAGTTTGCCCACATCTCCTGGGACAAGGCCTTCGACATCATGGAGGAGAAGTGCAAGGCCGCCCTGAAGGCAGGCGGCCCGCGCAACATCGGCATGTTCGGCTCCGGCCAGTGGACTATCTGGGAAGGCTACGCGGCCGCCAAGCTGTTCAAGGCCGGTTTCCGCTCCAACAACCTCGACCCGAACGCGCGCCACTGCATGGCCTCGGCCGTGGCTGGCTTCATGCGCACCTTCGGCATCGACGAACCCATGGGCTGCTACGACGACTGCGAGCACGCCGACGCCTTCGTGCTGTGGGGCTCGAACATGGCCGAGATGCACCCCATTCTGTGGTCGCGCGTGACCGACCGGCGCCTGACGGCCAAGCATGTCAAGCTGCATGTGCTGTCCACCTTCACGCACCGCTCGTGCGAGCTGGCCGACAGCGAGTTGATCTTCAAGCCCCAGTCGGATCTGGCGATCCTCAACTACATCTGCAACTACATCATCCAGAGCGGCGCGGTGAACGAGGACTTCGTCAAGAAGCACGTGAACTTCCGCAAAGGCGTGACCGACATCGGCTATGGCCTGCGCCCCAGTCACCCGCTGGAGCAGGCTGCCGGCAACAACGGCTACCCAGGCGCCGATGGCAAGCCCAAGGGCGCCCCCGATGCCTCCGCGCCCATCAGCTTCGAGGAATTCAAGCAGTTCGTTTCGGAATACACCCTCGACAAGGCGCATGAGCTTTCGGGCGTGCCCAAGGACAAGCTCGAAGCACTGGCCAAGACCTACGCAGACCCCAAGACCAAGGTCACATCGTTCTGGACCATGGGCTTCAACCAGCACACGCGCGGCACCTGGGTCAACAACATGATCTACAACGTCCACCTGCTGGTGGGCAAGATCTCCGAACCCGGCAACAGCCCGTTCTCGCTGACGGGTCAGCCTTCGGCCTGCGGCACGGCGCGCGAAGTGGGCACCTTTGCCCACCGCCTGCCCGCCGACATGGTGGTGACCAACCCTAAGCACCGCGAAATTTCCGAGAAACTGTGGAAGCTGCCCGCCGGCACCGTGCCCGACTGGATCGGTCTGCACGCCGTGGCCCAGAGCCGCGCCCTGAAGGACGGCAAGCTCAACTTCTACTGGACCACGACCACCAACAACATGCAGGCGGGGCCCAACATCAACGGCGAAATCTGGCCCGGCTTCCGCAATCCGGCCAACTTCATCGTGGTGTCGGACTGCTACCCCACGGTGTCCGCCATGGCGGCCGACCTGATTCTGCCCTCGGCCATGTGGGTGGAGAAGGAAGGCGCCTTTGGCAACGCCGAGCGCCGCACGCAATTCTGGCGCCAGCAAGTCCAGGCCCCAGGCCAGGCCAAATCCGACCTGTGGCAATACATCCAGTTCTCCAAGCGCTTCAAGACCGATGAAGTGTGGCCCGCCGAACTGCTGGACAAGAACCCCGAGTACAAGGGCAAGACCCTGTACGACGTGCTCTACGCCAACGGCCAGGTGAACAAGTTTCCGCTCGCTGATCTGCAGAAGGGTTTCGACAACGACGAATCCAAGGAACTGGGCTTCTACCTGCAAAAAGGCCTGTTCGAGGAATACGCCGAATTCGGCCGCGGCCATGCACACGACCTGGCACCGTTTGACGTGTACCACAAGGCTCGCGGCCTGCGCTGGCCCGTGGTGGACAACAAGGAAACGTTGTGGCGCTTCCGCGAAGGCTACGACCCTTACGTGAAGAAAGGCGAAGTGGTCAAGTTCTACGGCAAGCCCGACGGCAAGGCCTGGATCTTTGCCCTGCCCTATGCCCCCGCCGCCGAAGCGCCCGACGCCGAGTACGACCTGTGGTTCTCCAGCGGCCGCGTGCTGGAACACTGGCACACCGGGTCGATGACGCGCCGCGTGCCCGAGCTGTACCGCGCCATGCCCGACGCCTGGCTCTACATGCACCCCGAGGACGCGAAAAAACGCGGTCTGCAACGCGGTGACACCGTCAAGGTATCCACGCGCCGTGGCGAAGTCAGCACCAAGGTGGAAACCCGGGGCCGCAACAAGCCGCCGCAAGGCCTGGTGTTCATGCCCTTCTTCGACGAGCACCGCCTGGTGAACAAGCTGACGCTGGACGCCACCTGCCCGATCTCGAAAGAGACCGACTTCAAGAAGTGCGCCTGCAAGGTCGTGAAGGCCTGACCCACCCCGGGCGCATGGTGACATGCGCCCGGGTCGCCCGCCCCTGACCCGCCCCATCGCCATGACCGCTCCCGACCCCGCGAAAGCCGCCGCGCGCCGCCAGTTCATCCTCGACACCACGAAGATGGCCTGCGGCATGGGCGTGCTCGGCCTCGGGCTGGGGCTGCTGAACAAGCAGGCCAAGGCCCTGCCGGCGGGAGCCATCCGGCCGCCCGGCGCGGGGACTGAAGAGGATTTTCAATCGGCCTGTATCCGCTGCGGCCTGTGCGTGCGCGACTGCCCGTACGACATCCTGGAGCTGGCCACGCCAGCCCAGCAGGTGGCCACGGGAACGCCCTTCTTCGTGGCGCGCGCCAAGCCCTGCGAGATGTGCGAGGACATCCCCTGCGTGAAGGCCTGCCCCACGGGCGCGCTGGACCATGGCCTCACCGACATCAACAAGGCCAAGATGGGCCTGGCAGTGCTGGTGGACCACGAAACCTGCCTCAACTTCCTCGGCCTGCGCTGCGATGTGTGCTACCGCGTCTGCCCGGTGATCGACAAGGCCATCACGCTCGAAGTGCAGCACAACACGCGCACGGCCAAGCACACCATGTTCCTGCCCACGGTGCACTCCGAGCACTGCACGGGCTGCGGCAAGTGCGAGGCCTCCTGCGTGCTGGAGGTGGCAGCCATCAAGGTCTATCCCGTAGCGCAGGCCAAGGGTGAGCTGGGCTCGCACTACCGCCTGGGCTGGGAAGAAAAGCGCAAGGCCGGTCAGTCGCTGGTGGAAGACAAGGGTCTGATCGACCTGCCCGACCGCATGCCCGAGGGCGTGACCCTGCCCGGCCATTTCGACCCGGGCAGCAGCAAAGGTCTGCCCAGCCCCTTCGGCTCCGAAGGCAAACTCCCCGACGGAGCCCCCCGATGAAGCCCGCCGACAATGCCTTCGCCCGCGAAGCCATCGAGGCCAAGGGCTGGTGGGGTGCTCACCGATGGCTGGTGCTGCGCCGCCTCGTACAGCTCAGCGTGCTGGCACTGTTCCTGGTTGGCCCGTGGTTCGGCTGGTGGATCGTCAAGGGCAACCTCAACTACAGCCTGACGCTGGGCACGCTGCCACTGGCCGACCCGCTGGTGATGCTGCAATCGCTCGTCACCGGGCATGTGCCCGAACGCAATGCCATCATCGGCGTGTGCATCGTGCTGGCGTTCTACCTTCTGGTGGGCGGGCGGGTGTACTGCGCCTGGGTCTGCCCGGTGAACGTCGTCACCGACGCCGCCAGCGCGCTGCGCCGCAAACTCGACATCCGTGGCGGCGGCGACATGCCGCGCCAGACGCGCTACTGGATCCTGGCCCTCATCCTCGTGCTGGCGGCCACCACCGGCGGCATCGTCTGGGAGCTGGTCAACCCGGTGTCGCTCCTGCCCCGGGGCCTGATCTTCGGCATGGGCGCGGGCTGGCTGCTCATCGGAGGCATCTTCCTGTTCGACCTGTTCGTCATGAAGCGCGGTTGGTGTGGTCACCTCTGCCCCGTGGGCGCCTTCTACAGCCTGCTGGGCCGCTGGAGCCTGGTGCGCGTGTCGGCGACGAAGCGCGAGGCCTGCAACAACTGCCTCGACTGCTTCGTCGTCTGCCCCGAACAGCAGGTGATCCGCATGCCGCTCAAGGGCGCCAGCAAGGGCGTGGGCCCCATGATCCTCGACAGCAACTGCACCAGTTGCGGGCGCTGCATCGATGTCTGCTCGAAAGACGTATTCACCTTTGTTCCGCGCTTCGCGCCGAACGAGGTCACCCCAACCGGCGCGGGCCAACAACCGCCGCAATGATTCCAAACACCTTTCAAACGTGGAGATCCCCATCATGAAGACGACCCTCAAAATCTCGCTGGCCGCCCTCCTGTCCGTGGCTGCATGCTGGAGCGCCGCGCAAACGGTGAGCACCCTGCGCAGCAGCGAAGTGCCGGCCGTGGACAAAGCCCCGGAAGTCCAGCCCTACCTGGGCAGCAAACCGGGGGGCCACGCACTGATCCAGCGCACCTTCCTGCAGCAGCCCCCGCTGGTTCCCCACAAGGTGGAGGGGTTCGACGACATCACGAACGAAGACAACGTCTGCCTGGATTGCCACATCCACAAGGAAGTGCGCGGCCAGAAAATCCCGCAGGTCAAGGAAAGCCACCTGATCAAGCCGGTCAACGCCGCCGCGCCCGAAATCGACAAGTCGCGCTGGCAGTGCAACTCGTGCCATGTGCCGCAAATCGACGCCAAGCCCCTGGTGGAAAACGTCTTCAAGGGCAACACCGCCGCCAAGTAAGCCCTGCCGGGCCGCAGGTTGGCCCGGTTTTCTCCTCAGAACCCCCGCTTTTCCGCGCCATGGCAGTGTCCCTGCCTCCTGGCGCGGTTTTTTATTTTTTGAGTCCCTGGTCAATCTGCAGCCGCTATGATCAAGCCTGCTTTTCAATTGCACGTCCTCTGCTCATGCGCCGACTGCTCGCAGTCTTTCTGTTGCTTTCCTTTTTCTGCCAGGCCTACGTAACAGCCGGTCAGATGGTAGCGCTCGACCATGCGGGAGGATTTCAGGCCGCCCATGCCGAGTTGCATCTGGAGAGTGAAGCGCACCACCATGATGAGCAGGGGGTCACGCATCTGGATGACTCTCAAGAGTCGATCCAGCACATGCTTGCTGATGCAGGATCTGGCGCGGTAGCACTTTTCCAGTTTCCCCAACCGCCGTTTCACGTCGGTCGCTCGCCAGCACCGGCAGTCACCGCCGAATCTGCAGGCCCTGCGCCCTACCTGGACGGCTTGCGACGGCCTCCTCGACACATTTCCTGATTCACCTATAGCACCCTGCCACCGTCAAGTTGGCCGGGCGTTCATCGGTGCGGTGGGGCTTCGTGATCAGACGCTGAT